>QHYK01000039.1 GCA_003224085.1 Acidobacteriota bacterium
CGAGCCGGAAAACTACGCTCTGTTTTTGGTTTATTCGAGGAACAGTCGGACCTATTTAGGTCACACACCACCACACCCCGAACAACTTTTACGTCCTCACTCCAATCCACTCACCACGGTTATCTTCATCCTCTCTTTCAGCTCGCACGGGGTTTCGGCCCCTCCCCACTGTCTGAAGTGCAGAAGAGTAAGACTTAAGTGTTGACAAACGCAAGGGAACGAAAGTAAAAGTAGCCATCCGTAAGCGCGGTGGCGCGGGAGCATCCCCACAAGGGAGTCACTAACCCCCGCGGGCGGAAAAAACGCTTCCCCTTTCGACGCAGGAGAGAAGTGTGCAGTGGAGGAGCCCGGCAATGAATCGTGTCCCGGTTGCGCGTTTTCGAGTCACCCCGGTTTTCATTCTGTTCCTTGCGGTTGCGGCCAGCACGTGGGCGCAGAAGGATACGGGCAGCATTGTCGGAACCGTGAAAGATCCGACAGGAGCGTTGATTCCTGATGCAAAGATAACGGTGACAGAAACCGAGAAGGGCACCACTTTCGTCACTTCGTCAGATTCTTCCGGCGAGTATGTGGCCAGCCCGCTGAATGTTGGCCATTATAAAGTCACAGTTGAAAAGCAAGGTTTCAAGACTGCAGTGGCCGGGCCGATTGAGCTCGACGTCCAGCAGCGTGCCGTCGTAAACGTCACTCTTCCAGTGGGCGAAATGGTGATCAAAGTCGAGGTCAATACCGCAGCCCCCCTGCTTGAAACAGAAACCTCAGAGCTCGGTCAAGTCGTGAACAATCGCCAAGTCGTGAATCTGCCCTTGAATGGGCGCAACTTTGCTCAGCTCGCATTGCTGACCGCGGGAACCACTCCGAGCGAGCCCGGTGCGCGCGACGAAGGCGGATACGGCTTCAGCTCCAACGGCGGCCGGTCGTTGCAGAACAATTTTCTGCTGGACGGCATCGATAACAATTCCAACCTTACCGACCTGCTGAATGAAACCAACTACGTGATCCAGCCCTCGGTGGACGCCATCCAGGAATTCAAAGTCCAGACCAATGCGTACAGCGCGGAATTTGGCCGCGGAAACGGAGCGATCGTCAACGCCACCATCAAATCCGGCACCAATGATGTGCACGGGGACCTCTATGAGTTCCTTCGAAATGACAAGCTGGATGCGCGCAACTTTTTTGACCAAACGAAACCCGAATATCGCCAGAACCAATTTGGGGTCACGGTGGGAGGGCCCTTGAAGCTTCCCGGCTACGATGGCCATAACCGGACATTCTTTTTCGGAGACTACGAAGGTTTGCGCGTCCGGCAAGGCCAGACTCAAACCTCCACGGTTCCCACGGACGCCCAGAAGGCCGGCGATTTCAGCGATTTGATTGATTACACGACACCTGCACTCGATCCCAATGGAAATCCAGCGCTCGATTGCAACGGCAAGCCCACCTACGTAGGCGAGATTTTCGACACGCGACTGACCCAGAACAGCGCCACAAGCGCCACAGGAGTTTGCGGGGTGCCGTTTCAGTACGACCCCGTTACGGGCCAGCCCTTGAATAAAATGCTTGCTTCCCAGATGGACCCGCTGGCCCTTCGCTTAGCTGCCCTTTATCCAGAACCGAATATTAACGGCAACGGGTTCAATTTCGTCAGCAACCCCATACTGAATCAAGATCGCAACAACTTCGACATCCGCGTTGACCACAGATTTTCCGACAAAGATACCTCCTTCTACCGTTTTAGCTTCGAAGACCAGCCGAGTAACATTCCTCCGGCGTTCCCGAATTCATTGGCCGATGGCGGCGGGTTCTTCTCGGGTGTGGAAGACAACGCTTATCGCAGCCTGGCGCTGAGCGAAACGCACATTTTCAATCCGCGACTCGTCAACGAATTCCGCGCTGGTTACAATCGCATCCATTCGCAGCGCTTTCAGTTCAACTACAACAAAGATGTGTCCGGTCAACTTCAATTTCCCGGAGTACCTTTTGTCCCCATGAACGGCGGCCTTCCCCAGCTCACCTTCTCCGACGTCTCCACCCTGGGAAGCCCAACATTTCTGCCCTCCCTCGAAATCCAGAATACTTACACTTATTCCGATAACCTTAACCTAACGCGCGGCAAGCATTCCTTCAAATTTGGCACCGAGGTTCGTTTTGAGGAGTTCACGATTTTCCAGCCGGCCTCCCCGCGTGGCACTCTGAGCTTCGGCGGCGGTTTTGTCAGTAATCCGGCTACCACGGTCGGTGTGGCCGCGGGTTTCGCGCAATTTCTGCTGGGGATTTCCGACGGAGGCAACATCACGAACCTGCATAACGTGGATTACCTTCGGCCGGTCTATGCCTTTTACGGCCAAGATGACGTCAAGCTGACGCCCAAATTGACGTTGAATCTGGGAATGCGTTACGAACTCTTCTTGACGGTGAAGGAGAAATTCGACAACCAAGGGACCTACGATCTCAGTAAGCAAATCTTGTTTGTTCCCAGGGGGCAAAAAGCTCAATTAACCCCGACGATCGCGGCTCTCGTCCCGTTAAGCGCGACGGCCTCGCGAGGACTGATTAATCCGGATCTCAACAATTTCGCGCCGCGCATCGGCTTCGCCTATTCCGTTACTCCACGCTTGGTGGTTCGCAGCGGTTTCGGCATTTTCTATGGAGGAGAAGAAAACGGTCCTTACTCAAACCCTAGCCAAGGGTTCAATCCTCCCTTTTTCGTCACCCAGGTATTCTCCACGCCATGCGGTTTGGCAGACGCCAATCCGGCAACAGGGACGAACGATTGCGCGATTCCCGGGCTAAGTGTCCTTTCGCAAGGTTTTCCCGCCAACTCGCTTACAGATCCGAACACGCCGCAGCTCTTTACACTCGATCCGAAGCTCATTACACCTTATGTGGATCAGTGGCACATCTCGACGCAGTACCAGCTTCCTTTCGAAACGCTTTTCGAGATCACTTACGCTGGTTCCAAGGGAACAAAACTTTATGCCTTCTTAAATGGGAATCAGGCTGCCCCCAGTGCTGTTCCCGGCGCGGATACTGCCTCGCGGCGGCCCATCCCAACCATTAATGCAGGAATCAGTCTGTTTAACTCCACCGCCAATTCAGAGTACAACTCCCTCCAGTTGCGCGCTGAGAAGCGTTTTTCCAAGGGGCTTTCCTTCCTGGCGGCGTACACCTGGAGCCATTCACTGGATGAAGCTTCGAACGCAAATCTTGGCGCGCAGAACAACGATGGCTACCGTTGGTTCGTTCATCCCGAGTGGGAACACGGCAATTCCGATTTTGACATTCGCCATCGCTTGGCTTTGAGCTACATTTACGAGCTGCCCTTCGGGCATGGCCAGCATTTTGGAGCCAACGCCAGTGGAGCGGCTGAACGAGTCATTGGCGGTTGGCAGGTAGGCGGGATCACTTCGCTTTCCACTGGCAACTGGTTTACGGTCACCGGTGCTACCTCCATCGGAGCGCAATCGGACGGGCAGCAAAGACCGGACCAAATCTCCAGCCCCAACGGCAAGCCCTGTCTACCAGGAACCTATTTCAATACCTGCGCATTTCAGAACCCGCCCGACGGCTCATTTGGAGACACCGGACGAAACACGCTTAGAGGTCCAGGTTTTCAGATCTGGGATTTCTCGGTCTTCAAGGGTTTTCCGTTGAGCGAGAATAAGCGATTTGAATTTCGGTCTGAATTTTTCAACATTCCCAATCACGCGAACCTCCAACTGGCGAAATCTGGGCCGCAGAACTCGATCAACACGACAACGTTTGGCACCCCGCAGTTTGGCTTCCTGACGGCTGCCCGGCCGCCACGGCAGATTCAGTTCGCGCTGAAATTCTATTACTGAAGCGCTCGGCAGACATGGCAGACGTTTTCACAGGACTTCCAGAAGTGAAGAAGCGGACCAGCCAAAGCATCGTGTTCCGCTCGCCGTTTTGCGTGTATGCTTGGGCCATCCGGCAGGGAGGGGTTTTATGGCCACGCTGACTCAAGCAACCCCATTCACGGAAACGACACGGGCCGTACAGGAGGCGATTCCCGCAAGACCCGCGGCGGTGCGAAACGTCGCACTGGATGCGTATCGCGGCTTGGTGATGCTGTTGATGATGGCCGAGGTGTTGCGGCTGTCGCGGGTGTCGGCGGAGTACCCGACGAGCCTGTTCTGGAAGGTCCTGGCTTTCAATCAAACGCACGTAGAGTGGTTCGGCTGCTCCCTCCACGACACCATTCAGCCGGGATTCTCTTTCCTAGTTGGAGTAGCGTTGCCGTATTCCATCGCCAGCCGTATGGCGAAGGGCGCGCGCTTCGCGGAATTATTCTGGCATGCGCTGTGGCGCTCCTTCGTGCTGGCAGCTCTGGGCGTGTTCCTGCGCTCGATGGGTCATTCCATGACCTATTTTACTCTTGAAGATACGCTCTCGCAGATCGGCTTCGGTTATCCGTTTCTGTTTTTGCTCGGATACTACTCCTCGAAAGTGAAATCCCTGAAGTGGGTTTGGACCTCGCTCGGCTTAATTCTTTTTGCCTATTGGCTGGCGTGGGCCCTGTACCCGGCGGCGCCTGCGAATTTCGACTGGCAGAGCGTGGGGGTTTCCGCGCATTGGAATGCGCAACACAACTTCACGGGATTCGCCGCGCACTGGAACAAAAACTACAATTTCGGCAACCGCTTCGACCAGTGGTTCCTGAACCTGTTTCCGCGCGAACATCCCTTCGTGTACAACGAAGGCGGATATCTGACGCTGAGTTTCATTCCCACGCTGGGCACGATGATTCTGGGTCTGATTGCAGGACGCTGGTTGCGCGAAGCCCGGAACCCGGAGTCCGCGCCCTCCGTTCCCAGGTCCTCAGGTTCTCGCCCCGCGGAGACCGTCCCGATGAAGAAGCTGCTCATTGCCGGAGTAGTGGGAATGGTCCTCGGCCTGGCGCTGCATTACTCGGGCATTTGCCCGGTCGTGAAACGCATCTGGACGCCCTCCTGGACCATCTTCAGCGGCGGCATTTGCTTCCTGTTTCTGGCCGCGTTCAGTTGGATGATCGAGGTGAAGGGCTTCAAGAAATGGGCGTTCCCCCTGGTAGTCGTGGGCATGAACTCGATTGTGGCGTATTGCATCGCGCACTTCATGGAGGAGTTTTTGGTCAGCACCTTCCGCATCCACCTGGGTCCAAACTTCTTTGCATTTGCAGGCGCGGGATTGCAACCCTTCTTTGAAGGCGTCGCCATTCTGCTGTGCTACTGGCTCATCCTGTTCTGGATGTACCGCCGCAAATTGTTCCTAAAAATCTGATTTGAGGAACGAGCCATCAGGCGTTTTTGTTTGACATGCTGCAATGCCCCGCCGAAGGACTGACTGAGAAGCATATGAACAAGCCACTCCTCTTTTTTCCTGCCGCTGTCTTGTTCTTCGCATCCCTTGCCGCCGCAGAACAAGGCAGCGCCCCTCATTCCGGAGCATGGTCTGGCGTCATTGTTTATAGCAGTTGCAACGCCGACGAAGCCTTCAACGAGTCTCGCGAATGCTTTCTGAGCGCGCCGGGCGCCAAGCTTTCTCTGTACGACGATACCAGCCGTGTGATGTACGGGCTGGAGCCGCAGCAGCTCACTGCCGGTCACCTCGGAGACCCGGTGACCGTGCGCGGTGAGCTCGATGGCGACACCATTCGCGTGGCCTCCATTGAGCTGATGTCCATGGGCCTCGCAGTCGGCCAGAAAGCTCCCGCGTTTTCGCTGCACGATCAGTTTGGCGGGACCCAAACTCTCGATTCTCTGAAAGGGGCGAACGGCACGGTGCTTCTCTTTTTCCGCTCCGCGGACTGGTGACCGTTCTGCAAGGGACAACTGGTCGAGTTGCAAAGCACCATGTCGCGATTTGAGAAGCAACAGCTGAAGTTCGCAGCCATCAGCTATGATTCGGAAGAAATCCTTAAGTTTTTCTCAGATCGCCACAACATTACTTATCCCCTGCTTGCGGATCCGGACTCGAAGGCCATTCAGGCGTACGGCGTGCTGAACACCGAAGCAACCGGGATGCAAAAAGGGTTCGCGCGACCAGGATATTTCTTCATCGACACTAAGGGCGTTATTGAGGAAAAATTCTTCCAAGCCAAATACCGCGAGCGCCTTACCGGCAACGGCCTGATCGCCAAGCTATTTCCAGAGTTGGGGCAAGAGGTCACGGACACTATCGAAGCACCTCATCTTCGAGTGGCCCTGGAACAGTCCGACCGCACTGGAGTTCCCGGCACGCGGATCACTCTTGTTACGGAAGTGCGCCTGCCCCAAGACGTTCATGTGTATGCGCCGGGGACGCAAGGCTACAAGCCCATCAGGCTCGTGCTGGATGAAATGAGAGAGATGGAGTTCAAGCCCGCAACCTACCCGCCGTCCAAAATTCTCTATTTGCCGGCAATCAAGGAAAAAGTGCCCGTTTTCGAGGGAATGTTCCAAATCAGCCAAGACGTGAAAGTCAGTTCGGCGACGGAGTTTTGGGGCTCGCTGGGGAAAGCAGGAAAGACCTTCACGATTTCGGGTAAGCTCGAATACCAGGCTTGCGACAAGACGATCTGCTACCTGCCCACGTCCGTGCCGGTGAAATGGCAAATCCAGGTATTTCCCTTGGACCGCACGCGCGCGCCAGTGGAGATTCGCCACAAATAGGCTAGCGGACCAGGGTAAGCGTCTGCCGTTTTATCGCACCCATCTGGTGGTTCGTGCAATGCGATAAGTCAGCAAGACGATCAGGAAGAAAAACAGTAAAACGCCAATGGCAATTCTCTTTAGCCGATTACTGTCCATGCCGAAAGACTAGCAGAACGACATCTACTGTGTCCGATGCACCATGGCCCACCCAAATTGTCCAACCTGCCGCCAATTTGGAGGCTGTTTTTCTAGCGGCGGCGAGCGCAAACTGATGGACATGAAAACCACGAAACAATCCAAGCCCGCCACGCAGACAAAGTCTGGCCCGCAGTCCGACCGCCATCTTCAGGCCGGCAACGGGCTGAGCAAGCTCGGGCCGCAGACGAGGGCCATTCATGGCGGGGAGGCGCTACGCCACGGGGTGAACGGCCCGGTGGCCACGGAGATTATTCGCACCTCGACCTTTACGTTTTCCTCGACCGAAGAAATGAAGGAATGGGCAGAGGGCAAGAACAAGGCGTATATCTACACGCGTTATGGCAATCCCACGCTGTCCGTCGCGGAGAGGAAAATTGCGGCGCTCGAGGGCGCGGAGGCCGCGGTGGTGGCCGCTTCGGGCATGGCGGCGATTTCTTCCTCGCTTCTGGCGGTGCTGAAGAGCGGAGATGAGCTAATCTCCACGGCGCAACTGTACGGCGGCACGTACCGGCTGATGCGCGACGTGTTTCCGAACATGGGCATTACCGTCCACCACGTCCAGCCCGATCTTTGCGGCATTGAAAAACTGGTCAGCGCACGCACGCGCGCGTTGTACGTCGAGACACCGACGAACCCTACGTTAAGGCTGGTGGACATTGAAAAAGCAGCAGCATTCGCGAAGAAGCACAAACTTATCTCGCTCATCGACAACACGTTTGCCACGCCGGTGCTGCAGAACCCCATCGCACTGGGGTACGACATCGTGGTGCACAGTGCCACAAAAGGGCTCGCCGGTCATTCGGACATCCTCGCGGGCGTTTCCGTGGGCAGCGCGGAGTGGATGGACAAAGTGCGGCACCTGATCATCAACCTCGGCGGGTCGATGGATCCCGGCGCGGCGTTTTTGCTGATTCGCGGGGTGAAGACGCTGGGCGTTCGGGTGCAACGGCAATGCGAAAATGCGATGGCCGTGGCGACTTTTTTGGAAAAACACCCCAAAGTCGAACACGTGCACTATCCGGGGCTGAAGTCGCACCTGGACCATGAACTGGCAAAGAAACAGATGCGCGGATTCGGCTCGATGCTGGCGTTTGACATGAAAGGCGGCTTGCCGGCGGCTCGGCGCTTTTGCGATCGCGTGCGGTTGTTTCTGATGGCGGCTAGCCTGGGAGGCGTGGAGTCGCTGGTGATTCTGCCGATTTACAGTTCGCATTACAACATGAGCGACGAGGAATTGAAGCGCGCCGGTGTGAGCCCGGGTACGGTGCGCGTGTCCATGGGCCTGGAGGACAAGGAGGATTTGATCGAGGATTTGAAGCAGGCGCTGGAATGACGTGATTCGTGACTCGCGTAAAACTACCGCCGCGGCACCTCGAAAAGACAGATTCCTCGTCCGATTTAGGGCGATGAGAGAATCCTAAAGAAAAAAAGAACGGGTCTGAAGACAGGCCACTACAAAGGTGGAAGGATGCCGCCAGGTGAGCGAAGCTGCGAGATAGAATCTACTTCGCGGCGGCGGGGGCAGGAGCGGGGGCGTCCCACTCTTCCTGCTGGGGAAGCTGGGACTTCACGATATCTTCCAGTTCGTGGGCGCTGCTGACGTCCTGCGGATAATTGTGCGGCGTGATATCGAACGCTTGGCCGTACTTCGTGCGAACGTGCTGCAGCTCTTCCTGCAGGCGGACGGCGACGCGCTTCGCATTGAGAGCGTCCGTTTCCGGCAAAACCAGTGCGAAAATGTCGGGCCCGAGACGGTAGACGGAATCCGTGGGGCGCAGCTTGCGGGACATCGCTTTGGCGGCGTCGCTCCAGGCTGCGTCGTTGTCTTCGTTCTGCCTTCCGGAACCAGCCGCAGCTTTACCCTTCACAAGCAGCACAGAAAGATTTTTCTCCATGGTCATGGCCCGGCGGAATTCCATGGTCAGGCGGTCCCAGAAATAGTTCTGGTCGGGCATGGAGTGAAGCAAATCCACGCTGGCCTGATGCTGCAACGTCATGTTGCGCTCCAATTCTGCCAGCAGTTGCTGCTTGAGCTGGCGCACGGTGCGCTGGCGCTCGAGGAGGTAGCCGACAAAGAGCAACGTTAGGCCGCAAAATCCAAAAAACGAGACGCGCAGGGTCCACTTGTTGCCCACAGGATGGAGAAAGACCAGCGGATACATGAACGCCGCGAGTCCGCCGGCCAGCACGAGCACAAACACGACGGCGAGGACAGTGAGTTGCAGCTCACGCCGTTCGAGCCGATCCAGTTCCGCGCGATTCAGAGTCGCCATGCTTGCCTTCGCACTGTCCAGCAGGTCAGAGCCATGCTATGCAAATTTCGCCGAGCGGCTAAGCCTGAGAAGGGACGTTGGTCATTGTCCCCATGGTCGGGTGAAGGGCTGGCGGCAAGCAATGGGACTCGGTTCTGTGACGGAAATGCTACTGTTCTTTCGCGCAGTGCGTTTGTGACGTTGGGCACACCAGGTTGGGGAAATTGGAGTTCGGGTACTTCCCCTGGCGCAGTTATTGGACGATACGAATCTCGACGTTTCGCGCAGCGGCATGCTCGGTAAGCAGAGCGGACATGCGCTGAGTCCAGCGGTCCAGGCCCTCCGGCCCGCCAAAAGAAATGATGATCGCAAGAGTGCCTTCGGTTTTCGCCGTGACCATGGTGCGCTCGGAATCGCTGGTAGCGCTGCCATGCGGCCCCAGGTCATCGGCAAAGAGTGGCAAGCCTTCGAGATTCAAGTCGTATTTGCCGATGCCTTTGTAGGTTTCGCCCGCGCGTCCTGCGCGAAAGATAATGTCTCCCACGACATGCGCCAAGTCATAAAGGCCGACCGGCAGCCGGCTTTCGACCGAAACGAGATTGATTACATCCACCACCACATTGATTTGCGGAAAGCCTTTGCCAGCCACGATTCTCCGGAGAAGGGCTTCCGCCGAACCGCGATACCTGGCGGGGTCTTTTCCCAAGGACTTGTAGGCTTTGCGGACTGCCTCAACCTGAGGCGATTCCAAGACGCCGCGGGGAAAGGGCAGTTCCTGGATTTCAAGTTCTCTCTGATTCATCTCCCCGAGCAGCGGCACCGGAGAAGGGCCCGGTTGCACGCGCGCAATCAAGCAGCCCAGGGCGGTTTGCGGGCATTTTTTCTTTAAGTCTGCTTCAATTAGGATTTTCACTTTTACGTGTGAATCGCCTCACGAATTTACTGGATGTCAGGCGCATTCTACAGCGGAGAGAGGAAGGTTCGCGAGCCCGCGAGGGAGTTATGGTTCTTTTTTTGTTGGAGCGGATTTTTGCGGGACTTCGAGTTTTGGCATGGACTCCGGTTTTGCCGAGCCCGTATCCACGCCCAAGAATAAGTAGCGAGCAGCATACGGATCGCCCACTACAAAGTACGGATAGAACGGTCTGATGGCGCCGGGTGTTGGTGAAGGCGAAGTCGGGCTGTTAAGAATCGGCGTCGTACAACCAGGCACGGAGTTGGTGACCGGAGGGCCATTGGGCACAGGGCTTGAAACTGATGTGTTGCAAAGGGCGAAAGACGTTGACCCTCGTGACAAGGTTCTGTGAATGCATACGCATTCTTGGTTTGATGGATGTGATTTGGGGGCTGCGTACCCCCACTTCTGTGGCTCCCCCAAGGTAGCTCGCCCTACACCCGGGGATCTGTAAAGGCAGTTTGAGGGCCGTGGGAATGATGCTGCGGCTGGCATTACGAAAACACTGCATTCCGAACTTGTCAAATTAAAATCTATTGAATGGTAAAATGTTACAGAAAGCTGGCGCTGGAGCAACACTATAAGGCCATAGGCAGACAAGCCCAAATTGGCATGCCCGCATCCCATTCTGATACGGCTCGTGCGCTATTGAGCCCCAAGCAATGCTTTCCGGGCTCTCCACACGCCGCCACTCGTGTTAAACTGAGCGGAGTTCAGGCCCGTAGCTCAGTTGGTTAGAGCGCTTCCTTGACACGGAAGAGGTCAGAGGTTCGAGTCCTCCCGGGCCTACCAATTTTCGTTTTGCCAAATTTCTTACCTGTCCTTCGGTTTTTCCCTTCGCACGCGACGTTTGCCTGACCATCTGCAAGTGTGCGGACCGCCAAAAGCGAACGGGCCGGAAAGCCATAAAAGCAACCCGGCCCGTCACCAAGAAGGGGCAACATTCCCGCTCTGCCACGATCAGTTCCGCTATAAGCCCGATCCACCTGCCATCACCGGCGAAGCGAAAAGCGTACCGTCTACCTTAAAGTCGACTTTAAGGCAAGGAGCTCCTTTAAAGAATTTGGTAGAAGAGAATTCAGAGTGTAGCTCTAGAATGTAGTCATGCCTCTGCTAACGATTTCTCAGGTCGCAGGGCAGATTGGACTTCAGCCTTCTGCGATTCGGTATTACGAACAGATTGGATTGCTTCCACGCGCGCAACGAATGAGTGGTCAACGGCGCTATGATCCGACAGTCCTCTACCGATTCGCGATCATCCAGCGAGCGCGCCAGCTTGGCTTTACATTGACTGAAATTCGGGAGTTGTTCTTTGGCTTCCGCGATTCCACTCGCGCTTCAGAACGCTGGCGAACGCTTTCCCAGAGAAAGCTTGCAGAGCTGGACCAGCTAATGGATGGAATAAAAGCAATGCGAGCGCTGCTAAAGAAGCTGATGACGAAGTGTCAATGCGACACCTTGGATGAATGTGGAAAGTGCATGTTGCGGAGCATGAATGAAAATGTGAAACCTAAATCCGTGTCAGCAAGTCGTCGCCGTGGGCAAAGATCTCAGGTGAGTTTGCGAACCTGACGCCGGTTCTGTTTCTCACGGCCCCTACCTTGACTGACAAACGGTCAGCCCCTTACAGGCAGGTATTCGTCCATGTGGAAGTCCCTTTGGCTGCCCCGCGCGGTTTTTGCTTGGTGCGGCGCACTTCACCATGTGAACATCAACTCGGCGTCAGCATTTGCGGGCGAAATCCGCGATGAGGAGGACACAGCGAGAACATGCGGGCGGTGATCGTCATAGCCTTTGCATTTATTTGCTCAGGGCAGTCCCTTGCGCAGTCGGTGGAAAAAGAGCCTGCCGCTGTCCTTGAGCTCGGAGGCGCAACTGGCCGGAGTCTCAGGGAGGGCCAATCGAGCTACGGTTCCACGGTCACGCTTGAGCTTACCCCGATAGAAAACCGGCTGGAACTCGAGGCTGGCGTAACAACACTTTTTAGGCGTCACTCGACCGAATGGAGCGTCGACCTCCTCTTCAAGAAGCCTTGGACTCTGTCCGACAAAAAGGAGTTCATGTTCGGAATTGGTCCCGAGTGGATTCATGCGAATGCATACGGCAAGAAAATGCACTCAGTGGGCGTTGAAGTAGCGCCGGACTTTATGTTCTGGTCATCCAGAAAGCATAGATTCGGCTGGTATCTCGAACCGGCCTACGAGTACAAATTTGGGCCGGGGCATGAACACTCGGTCGGCATAAGCGGCGGCCTTCTGATCGGGATACTGTAAGACCTCCCCTACAGTCTCTACCTGTGAAACAGGTATAACCGTTGTGGAGAGGCAGTTCGATGCCGTCTGAGTTGTTCTCATCTCGCTTAGCAGTCTTCCTCCACAATCATGCACCGACCGCGGAGGGGCTCGCATCGAATCGCACTAGGAGAAAGCGTTATCCGCAGGTTTCGAGACTATCGCAGTTTCGCATTCCCCGGATAAAGACAAAATGATCCGGGATCTCGGCGCCGATGAAGTTGTCCGCCACGGCAAGGGCCTTGGGACAGCCGGCGGCGCAGATGTCATCTAATTGGCAGCCAGCAAAACGGCCCCGAATATCTTTACGAAGCGCTTGATTTCGCAGCGCAAGGAAAAGTTAAAACGATTGTGGAGACGTACCCGTTGGCCGAGGCAGCGAAGGCCTACGACCGCGTGGCGCAGGGCAAGGCCCGATTTCGCGCCGTCCTGACAATGTAATCGCCGATCCGAGCAGTCAGCGTCGGTTTCGAGCGGAGCTGTGATCTTTGGTATCGGACGTGGCGAGCTCATCCATTTCCGCTGGTGTGCGAGGCTACCGGCAGCCCCAGTCAGAACCTGGGTTTCCTGCCTGTGATTCTTATCTGTGAAACGGGTATTTATGTCGGATCAACCCGGGATTTGGAGAGGGCCTGACTGGGCCACCTATGCGGGCATATCCCAGGCACGCGCGGCCGGGGATGCTTGTGCAAAGAAGAAAGAATTTTCGAGGCAACATTTAGTCGAATCAGCCGGCTCTAAAAGAGAGGCCCAGACGACAAGATGCCCGGGCCTCTAATCTGATTGCTACGAAGAGGTGGATGACGCGCTAACAGCTACGGGTGGAACTCGATGAGTGTTGAGTAGCTTCCGGCGCCTTTCGGCGGCGCCGTTACGCCGACCGCCCACAGGCCGCCGCCAGGAATGGCGGTGATGGCCGCAAAGCCGCTGTCGGTACCGTTCCCGAGGCTCGGGCTCGAGACCAGGGACCACACGCCATTCTTGCCTTGGAGAATGAGCGGGTCGTGATTTCCCGTGTTCGTGTCAATGTCCCAGCCAACCGCCCAGGTCGAGCCATCGGCGGCGGTGGCCACGGCAAACAGGTCATTCTCGCCGGTGCCCGCATTCGGTGTCGTCTGGATGGACAGACCACTCGGCCCACCGGCCGCTGCGTAGGTTGTGTACGGAGCTGTGTCTGTCTCCTGCTCGCCTACAATGGTCGATGACGAAGCTGTCGCTGTTACACCGAGAGGCAGCACCGAGGCCGACGTGTCCGCTGGACTGGTAACAACATTCCAGGCTTTCCCGTCCCAGTGTTCGACGAGCGCCTGGCTCGGGAATCCCGCCCCCGACTGCTGTCCAACGGCGTAGACATTGTTCGAGGCAAGCGCCTTGACGGCATAGAACTGGTTGCCGCTGGAGCCCGCGTCCACCGCATTGACCACTGACCACGCCGACCCGTTCCAGTGTTCTGTAAGCGTGTGCCAGAGGCCGTTAGCGTCTTGCTCGGCGCCCACGGCCCACACGTCAGAGTCCGAAATAGCCGCCACGCCAAAAAGTATGTTTTGTTCAGCGCCTGGGCTCGGGCTCGGAATAACCGACCACGCGTTTCCGTCGAAGTGTTCGATGAGGGTCTGTTGCTGGAACTTACCATTCACGGAATATCCCGCGGCCCAAGCTTTGCCCGCGGATGGCATGGAGACGGCGTAGAGGACGTTTTCCTGCACGCCCACGTTCGGCAAGGGAAAGGCGGTCCAGCGCGTCCCGTCAAAATGTTGCGCCAAGGTGGCGAGTACATTCGACGAAGAAGGATAGTAAGCGCCCACCGCCCACGCGTCCGTCAAGGACGCGGCGGATACCCCCGCGAGGATATTGTCACGCGAGCCGAAGCTGTAACTCGGCACAACCATCCAGCCACTCCCGGTAAGCGATGCCGAAGCAGCTTGCCTCTCCGCGCCCTGAGCCGAGATCGTGTCTGAACTTGCTGGGAAGTTGAACGGCGGGGGCAGCGTGGGCACAGTGGTCGACCCGGTGACCGCAAAGAGATTCGTCATCGGAGTCGCCGTGCAGCTGTTGAGGAGGCAGCCCAGGCCGAAAGTCTGCTGCAGAGAGGCGAGTAGGGAGTAATGATTGAAGCTGGTCTTGTCGGTTACACCGCGTGGTCCATGGTTCGTGATGACGATTGTTACGATCTGGCCGGTGGCCGTGTTGCCTTCGTCGAAGGTAACGACGATCGCGTTGTTGCCGGTCTGCCACATAGAAGATGACGTGATTTGATTCACCAGGCTGCCCACAAATTTGTCGCCTTGCGCGATGAGCCAGCTTTGCTGCACGGTCCCGGTATTGTCCGAGTCCACGCACCAGGGAGGAGCGCCGTGCATGTCGTTGCACTCGTTAGGCACGATGTAGCTGAAATTGGGAACCGCTCCCGCCGCGAGATCCGTCGTTAACTGCGTGAGAGGGAACATCTTTGCGAGTTCGGTCGGCGTCTGCAAATCCGCAAAGTTTACAATGCCGTTGTGCTTCGTCACATACTGGGTGTCCGCATCGGGGATGCTATTGCACTTGTCTGGATAGCAATAGCCGCGGTACCCGGGATACGGCATGCTCTGGAAGTAGCCCCTCCAAGTCTTTCCCGCCGCCTCGAGCTGTGACATAAGGTTGTTCGCGTTGACGGTGTTGCCGGGAAACCAGTACGGATCGTCGCTGGTGATGTTAAAGAAATCGCCTCCGAGCATCGCGACATAATTGGGCTCGCTGGGGTCGGCCACGCCCGAGTAGTTCGTTGCGAGTCCGTAATCTTGTGCCAGCGCATTCAGGATGGGCGCGTTCGCGTTGCCGATCACCTGATTGTAGTTCTCGTTCTCCATTATGATGAGAAACACATGGTCGTACTTCGGGAAGTTTTGTGCCTCAAGCGGAGATGGGGACGCGGCCAAAATCAGACCGAACGCAACCATCCCACACCAGAAACGCGCAAACAAACGATGTTTCCAGCTGTTCATACAGGCTCCTTGTTCGGCAAAAGATGTTCGTGATTAGCAAACGTGCGAGCTGGCCATCGCAGCGTGGGGGTGAGCGGTTAAGCGCAGGTAAAAGCCTAGTGAATTTTCCTCACCTAAGCTTGAATAAGCATTGTCCGCACGGGTTAGTCTGTTTGGACAGGAAACCCGGTTCGCTGCGGCCGAGTCCAGAGGCCAGACCTTTCACCCGGATCAGTTAGCCGCATTCAAGCCAAATTCACGGTGGGTGGTAATCAGCGCCTGCTTCACCGCTTTTTCTTCGATCACAAACGAAATGTTGCTCTCCGAGGAGCCTTGCGCAATGGCGATCAGGTTTACGCCGTCGCGTCCAAGGGCGCTGAAAGTTTTGCCCGCAATCCCCGGAATGCCGCGCATGTTTTCGCCCACCACGGCGACAATCGCGATATGCGGATCCATGGTGATGTGTTCGACGTTGTGGTGCGCGAGGTCATGAGCGAACTCCTTGCGCAACGCTTGCACCGTCCGCTGCGCGTCTCCTGACGCAACGATAAAGCAGATATCGTTCTGCGAAGAAGATTGCGAGATCAGCAAGACGTTGGCCCGCACCTCGGCGGTGGTTGAAAACGTTCGTCCCACGACATCCGGCAACCCCACAATTCCCGGCCCGCCCACACTTATTAAGGTCACGTCGCGAATCGCCGTCAGGGCCTTCACTCCGCCGCCGATGCTGCGTCCCTGCGGTGTGATCTTAGTGCCAGGGCGATCCGGCGCAAAGCTGTTGCGGATCCAGACAGGAATCGCTGCCTGCACCACGGGATTCAGCGTCTTTGGGTGCAGCACTTTCGCGCCAAAATATGCAAGCTCCGCCGCCTCGCGATAGGAAATCTCGGGGATCGTCCGTGCTTCCGGCACCAGCCGGGGGTCTGCGGTCAGCACGCCATCGACATCAGTCCAGATTATGACTTCATGCGCATCCAGCGCTGCTCCAAGAATCGTTGCCGAAAAATCCGAGCCGCCTCGGCCCAACGTCGTCAGTTGCCCTTCGGGGGTTGCGCCAATGAAGCCAGTCACCAGCGGGACGATTCCTTTTTCCAGCAACGGGCACAATCGCCCCTGGGCTTTTCCCCGCGTTCGCTCCATTTGAGGCTCGGCCCCGCCATGAAACGCGTCTGTCACAATCAGCTCGGTGGCTTCGACCGCTTCGCCTGCCGCACCTGCGTCCCTAACAGCTGCCGCCAGCAGTGGCGCGGAAAGCCGTTCTCCCAAGCTGGACACCGCGTCGAGAGTGCGTGGCGTCAGTTCCCTCAGCAGAGCGGTCCCCTCGCAAAGCCGGCGGCCTTCCGCAAGAACGTCATCCAATTTCCTGCCAATGACCTCGCGTTCCTTTTCCTGCGGAATCAAACTGCTCAAAGCGGTTTCGTGCTGCTTGCGAAGCGTCTCCAAAATGCCCATGGCTCCGGCGGCGTTCCCCGCGCGCGCATGATTGGCGGCTTCGATCAACCGGTTCGTGACGCCGCTCATCGCGGAAACCACTGCCACGCAACGCCACTCCTTGGATGCATCCACGATGATCTTCGCCGCCCGCGCGATGCACGACGCGTCGCCCACCGACGTCCCGCCAAACTTCATTACCTGTAACCGTTTTTTCATTTCATCCATGGATCGTAACGCCCACAGAATATGCTTGTTCCGGGCTCCTCCATTGTACGGCATGCGTTTGACTTCCCTTCGGCCGCGCACCTAACATGACATCCGGCAACTCGGCGCCGAATCTGCAAAGCGCTAGATCTTCCGTCAGACAGGCGAGGGCGCACGTTAATTTCAGAGAGAGGTTTCGAGCATGCAAGCAAGGCGGATCTTGGGTCTAACTTTGGTTCTTGTCGCCATGGGAGCCGCGCTGGCCCTGCATTTCTCGCCGTCTTCGGCAGCTCCCACTGTCCCGAAGCCTGGAGATGTCAATGACGAACGGATCGCCGCCGACGCCGTAACCGGGGCCAATTGGCTGGTGAACGGCCGCACCAACGATTCCAAGCATTTCAGCCCGCTCAAGCAAATCAATTCCTCGAATGTCGCCAATCTCGGTCTCGCTTGGTATCTCGATTACGACGGGCTCATGGGCGTAGTCTCGGAACCCATTGTGGTTGACGGTGTAATTTACGCGAGCGCGCCGCTTTCGAAAGTTTATGCAGTCGACGCCGCCACCGGGAAGCTCATCTGGAAATACGATCCGCAGATTCGCCTGGATCAGGCGTTGAATGGTTCCTATTCCGCGCGCACGAATGGCGGCGTGGCCGTCTGGAATGGCAAAGTGTACGTCGGCACCGGCGATTGCCGCCTCATTGCGATTGATGCTGCCACCGCCAACAAAATCTGGGAAGCCACCGTCTGTGAACCCACGCAAACCGGCATCACCGGGGCGCCTCGCGTCGCCAAAGGAAAAATCCTCATGGGATATAACGGTTCGGACGACGCCGTCCGAGGCGCACTGGCCGCTTACGACGCCGAAACCGGCAAGGAAGTCTGGCGCTTCTGGACTGTCCCTGGCGATCCCTCGAAGCCTTTCGAAACGAAAGAACTCGAAATGGCCGCAAAGACCTGGCACGGCGAAGGGGCCTGGAAAATCGGCGGCGGCGACGTTTGGCACGCCATCACGTATGACGACGCAACAGGCCTCGTGATTTTCGGCACCGCCGGTGCTGACGTCGGTTACGGCGAATTGGCCGGAACCCAAATCACCGGCGAAAAGCTTTTCTCGCAGTGCATCATTGCGGTCGACGCCGGCACAGGAAGATACGTCTGGCATTTTCAGACCGGCACCGAAGGCGTGCACAACGAAAACAATCAAATCGTGATGGCCGACCTTATGATTAACGGCGAACGACGTCATGTCGCGATGACCGCGCCCAAGAACGGTTTCTTCTACATCCTCGACGCTAAAACTGGGAAGCTGCTTTCCGCCAAGCCGCTGGTCAAAACCACTTGGGCTTCCTCTTACGACTTGCAGACGGAAAAGCCGGTCTTGATTCCGGCTTCACAAGGTGGCGGCCGCCAGTGGACCGTCCACAACTGGTGGCCCATCAGCTATGACACGCTCACCGGGCTCGTCTACATACCAACGACCGATCGCCACGCAGATGCCAAAGCGCCCGTTGAGGCGGGAGAAAGCGGTGTTGGCCTCTTTGGATGCCTCATTGCCTGGGATCCCATTGCGGAATCCGCGCGGTGGTCGGTCGAGGAAGAAATCGCTGTGAACGGTGGCGTTCTCTCCACCGCCGGCAACTTAGTTTTTCAGGGCCAGGGGACGGGAGAATTCGCCGCTTATGCGGCGGACACTGGAAAAAAACTCTGGTCCGTGCAAACCAAGTCCGCCATCGAATCCATCCCCGTCACTTTTTCTGTAAACGGCGAACAGTATGTGATCACTTCGGTAGGTTGGGGTTCCGGTTCGCGGTTGTTCGCGCCCGCACGCACCATGGCCACGCCCGAATCGAAGCGCGGTCCGATTCGTCTCTACGCTTTCAAACTCGGCGGCAACGTCCCGTTTCCATACCCGCACATTGAGGTTCCACCTGTGCCGAAGCCGCCCAAGCAAAAAGCCGCCTTGGAAACGATTCGCAAGGGCGAAAAACTCTACGTCTCGTTTTATTGTGAAGGCTGCCACTCCCCCGGCATTGATGGCAGCGGCGCCTGGGTGGAGGACGGCGCCGTCCCAGATCTTCGCTACGCTCCGCCGGAAGTCCACAAAGATTGGTACCAAATCGTGATGGGCGGCTCGCATTGGTCAAAGGGCATGCCCGGCCTCGCCGATCCACCCAAGTTTGCCTTTCCCAACTCTCACATGACCGTCGCGGACGCCGACGCCATTCACGCCTATGTGATCGATCAGGCTTGGAAAGCCTACAAGGGCGAACAAACCGCCGCGCACACCAAACGCGAAAGCTATTAACAACGGTGCCGTGTGAAATATGGGGATTGTCATTCCGAGCGTACCGAGGAATCTGTTGTCAGAGCACACTGAAATTCCGAAAGCAACATCGAGGCTGATGAGCGTGCTCACCGACCTTCATTTTTGGGTGCCCGTTGCCGTGCTCCTCGCAGGATTGTTGCTGCTGAGCTTCATGCATTAATGGGTTGCTGAAAAACGAAGTAGGACAGGCATTCCTCTTCATCAAGGAGTTGAATGAAGCCAGCATGACATCCGCGGCACAACCTCTTGATTCGGCGGAAGTACAAAGAGCCGCGCGCTCCAAAAAACTTCATGCGCTTGGTATCCTTTCCGGTTTCACCGCAGGCGCCTGGCTTGGCGCCGCCGAAGCGCCCACAAAACTTGTATCCATGGGCATCTCCCCGATTGCGATTTCGCTCATCATGGTCATCGGTGTTTTTCTTGCGCGCTGGAGCTTGCCCGCATTGATCCTCGGCACTTCATCAGTTCGCGCGGACGTCTGCCGTGCGCCTCACTTGATTATTTGGGCGGTTCTCGCTGGCTGCCTCTGGGCTGTGGCCAACACGCTGACTATCTTCGCCATCCGCGATATCGGGCTGAGCATCGCTTTTCCGCTCTGGAATTCCAACAGCCTGCTCGGAATTTTCTGGGGCTTCCTTTTCTTCAACGAGCTGCGCCAGGCCGGCTGGCGCCGCTGGACGGGCGTGCTCGGTGGCGCAGTCGTGATGTGCGCGGGCGCAACGCTTCTCGCCATAGCTTCTTCAACGCCAGGCCCTGCGGGCCACTCCTTCCGCGGAGTTTGGGCCGCGCTCGGCGCGGGCGTGCTCTGGGGCACCATGTACATTCCTTACCGCAAGGCGTATCTCACGGGCATGAATCCCCTCTCCTTCGTCACATTCTTCACTTTCGGAGAAGTGGGAATGATGTCTGCGCTCGCCATTGGCTACACTGGTTTGGCTCCGCTCTGGCAGGAATTGCTCGGCGCCCGCGGTGTGATTTTCTGGCTTATGCTTGGCGGCTTCATTTGGGTCATCGGCGATCTCTTCCAGCAATATGCAGCCAAATATGTGGGCATCAGCCGGGGCATTCCGCTTTCCAATTCCAATCAGCTCTGGGGACTGCTTTGGGGCATTTTTGTCTTTGGCGAACTGCACGGCCGCAGTTCTTCCACGTATTTGCAAGTCGTCGGCGGCTCGCTGCTCATGATGCTCGGAGTCGGGGCCATCGCTTTTTCCTCCGCAACGGGCGAGGAGCAAAAGCGCTGGAAGGAGGCGGCGCAACGCGAAGGCCGCCGTTACAACGTGGCGGAAGATTTCGTCCAAGCCCGCATGGAGGGCCGCCAAGCGGCTGGCGAATCCACGCCAATTCGCACTGTCCGGGACTGGCTCCTGGTCGCAGCGGCCACGGCCATCTTCGTGATATTTGCCGCGATGGCCCGCGTCCCGCAGCTATCTTTGCATTGGGGCCCCGCCGCGCCTTTGACCGCCGCTCTCCTCGTTCTGCTTTTCGTTTGCACCCTTACTCTGTGGCGAACCACACGCTTTCACTGAGCGCTCGTTGGCTTCTCGGTCCCCGCATTTGCCCCGAAACCGTCACTCCGAACCCGCGAAGCGGGTGAGGAATCCTGGCTGGACCTAAACCGAGGCACGGTCACCATGACGGCCTCTCTTTGTATCTCTCCACGCGCCCGCGCGCCCGCGCTTTGCAATTCTTTCCATTCTTCGTTTACAGTAACCCCAGCGAGATGACAGGCGTCTTGAAAGTGGAAAAAGTCGACCTCGTCGGCGTCGGGCTCAACGCCACTGACACACTGATTCCCGTCGCGCATTATCCCGCGCGCGGCACGAAAGTCGAGATTCGCCCAACCACGGTTTTGCCTGGCGGGCAAACCGCCACCGCGGTCGTCGCATGCCAACATTGGGGACTTCACACGCGCTACGTCGGCAAAGTCGGCGGAGACAGTGCGGCGGCGCTTCACGCGACGGAATTTTCGCGCCTCGGCGTCGAGGCGCATCTTCTCACCGCGCCCGACTGTCCTAGCCAGCAGGCCTTCATTCTTGTGGACGACCCCGGTGAGCGGACTGTCCTCTGGCGGCGCGATCATCGCTTGACATTGCGCCCCGAAGAACTGAAGCACGACTGGATCGTCAACGCTCGCGCCCTTCACGTCGACGGCCACGATACCGCCGCCGCCACCCAAGCTGCGGCTTGGGCGCGTTCAGCCGGCGTTCCCGTCATCGCCGACCTCGACGAACTTTATCCCGGCATCGAAACGCTCTTGCAAAACGTCGACTACCTCATCACCAGCCGCGACATTCCCGGCAAGCTCGCATCCACAGCTGATCTGCAGAAATCCCTCACCGCCGTTCATCGCCGCTTCGGCCGCCGCCTCACCGCCGCCACTCTCGGCACCGACGGCGTGCTCGCCTGGGATGGCACCCAGTTCCACTACGCGCCAGCGTTTCATGTGGAAACAGTCGACACGACTGGCGCTGGCGACCTGTTTCACGCTGGCTTCATCTACGCGCTTCTGCAAGGCTGGCCTTTGCAAGAGCAGCTCGACTTTGCCTGTGCCGCGGCCGCTCTGAACTGCACGGCAGTCGGCGCGCGTGGCGGCATCGCCTCCGTCGACGCCATCGAGCGCCTCCTCGCCACTGGCTCGCGCCATCCCTCCGTCTTCGCACGTCGCGCCGCCCACTAGCATGACGTTCCGCGGGGCGTCATCCCGAGCACGCTTTTTGCGATATGGTCGGTTCTGCGGATTGAGGGATCGCCGCTGCTTTCTCCGCCTTCTGTTTTTTCCCTCTGCGCCTCTCTGGCCTCGGCGTTAATTTCCAGTGGTTTCTCCCCGAGCTGTATCGCCGTTCTAGAACCCTTCGGGACTTTCCCTGTACGCTCCTGGAATTTTCTTCCGCGGCCTCCCGCGAAAACTCTATGGGAATTTTTGAAACGCATCTAAATTCTTGTGATTCCACCACTTATTTCTTTCCAAATTGGCCCGCCATTTGCACACCATCACGCTCCCAGTCCGTCAAAGCCCGGTCCAACCAAACCCAGTCCAACTTAACAACGAGGTGCCTAATGAAAGGCAAACGAGTAACTGCCATCCTTTCCCTTCTTCTGGCGTCCGCGCTGCTGCCCCTGGCCGCAGTGGCTTCTCCGCGGGACACCACCGACAGCTCCCATCGCACGGTGATCTGCCAATCGCAGTCGCAGTCTCAGAATCCAAGTCAAAGCCAAAACGAATCCGAAGCGAAAACGTTCACCGGAAAAATCACCAAGAGCAACGGCCGCTACGTGCTGGAAGACCAGTCCATGAATAGCTCCTACTATCTCGACGACACGAAAGCCGCCCAGAAGTTTGAGGGCAAAAACGTCGTGGTAACTGGCACTCTGGACGCCCAGAACCGTACCATCCACGTTCAGAAGATCGAGGCCGCCTGACGGCTTCGTTTCTCCCAGGGGCGCTTAAGAGCATCCCACTTCTGTTTCGATGAAACGGTGGGGAGGGCCTTCCGCGGGACTTCCCTCCCCAACTTCCTCATCTTTCTTCCATATTCCTCTCTGGAACGGCTCATCTCCCCACTTGGCCTCCTCCGATTTTTATAGAGCTTGAGTCGGGTCGACTCCACGGTGGGCTCCCTTGCCAAATGTGACGGCAGGTCTTGTTCTAAAAGACACTAAATTCTCGTCGCGTTCGTTTGCTAACCGCCTTGACCAATGCCAGAATAGAAGGATGCAAAAATCAACCTGCTTTGTACCGATCAACTTTGGAAAGATTTTATGTGTGACCACGCTGGCTCTCGGCGCGATCTTCCTGTCCCCCGCCCAGGCCCAGCAACCTTCCCCTCCGACTGCGCAGAACCCGCCCGCAACGGCTCCGGCGCAGACTCCCGCGAACACAACCAAGAAATCTGCCGCCACGGGCACCAAGTCAGGGCAGACTCCCGCAAAAAAGACGCCCGCCCCGCTGACCCTCAACACCGACAAAGATAAGGTCAGTTACGCCATCGGTATGAATGTAGGAAAGGCCATGAAGAGAGATGGCGTAGATGTGGACACGGCAATCCTGATGCGCGGACTCAAGGACGCCCTGGCCGGCAGCACACCGCTCTTGAGTGACCAAGAAGCGCAAACGGTGATGGGGGCATTGCAAACCGACGTGCGCAAGAAACAAGAGGAAAAGCAAAAGGAGCTTGCAGAAACCAACAAGAAAGAAGGCGACGAATTCTTGGCCGCCAACAAAATCAAACAAGGCGTCGTTACTCTTCCCAGCGGCCTGCAATACAAGATTCTTCAGGAAGGCACGGGACCAAAACCCGCGGCGGACGATACCGTTACTGTCAACTATCGCGGAACGCTCGTCAACGGCACCGAATTTGACAGCTCCTTCAAGCGCGGCCAGCCCGCGAGTTTTCCAGTCGGTGGAATTATCAAAGGCTGGAACGAAGGCCTTCAGCTAATGCCTGCAGGATCCAAATGGCAGCTTTTTATTCCTCCAGACTTGGCTTACGGACCTCGAGGCGCCGGCCCCACCATCGGTCCCAACTCCACTCTTGTTTTCGAAATTGAACTGCTCTCGGTCCAACCCAAACCCGCGGCCGCTCCGGCATCAGCCCAACCTTCAGCGCCGGCGACGGCTCCCGCGGGCTCCGCTTCGCAAACTCCGCCGCCCGCTCCGAAGCCGAATCCGGCTCCGCCTACGCTGAGACCAAAACCCTAGGACCGGTCGCGCTCTCGAGCGCTTCCGCACTCGTCCTGCTGGTTGAGCACGCGACGACGCCCCGTGTTATCCTGCGTCTTATGGCGGAGCGTGTCATCTCTCCGCCGGAAGTGTCTCAAACTTCCCCGCTGGAGCACTCCCGGCGTCAACTCGAAGCCCTGCTCGAAGTGAGCGAGGCTATTGCGCAGCAGCGCGATCTCACCGCGCTCTTCCACGACCTTGCCGTCCGCTTGCACTCGGTCATTGAATTTGATTTTCTCAGCCTGGTGCTGCATGACACCGCAAAGAACGTCATGCGCCTTCACGTCCTCGAAACGCATCTGCCCAGCGCGAAGCGTGCGGGCGCCGAGTCTGCTATCGAAGGAAACCCCGCAGGATGGGTCTGGCAGACACAGAAGCCTTTCATCGTAGGAGACACTGACAAAGAAACGCGCTTCCCGGATTTCCTGCCGCGCTACCGGGAGCACAATGTGCGGTCGCTTGCGATTCTTCCGCTAACGACCGCGCAGCACCGGCTCGGCGCCATGGGCTTCGGCCGCGTGGTTCCTCACCGCCTCAGCGACACCGAGCTGCAATTCATGCAGCGCGTCGCCAGCCAGGTAGCAGTCGCTGTGGATAACGTGCTTAATCTGGAATCTTCACAGGCCTATCAGAAGCAGCTTGCGGGCGAACGCGATCGCTTCCGCGTGTTACTGGAAGTCAACAACGTCCTCATTAGCAGCCGCGAACTCCCTGAACTCTTCCCGGGGATTGTTTCCACTCTCGAGCGCGTTATCCACCACGACTATACGAGCCTGGCCCTTTTTGATCCCGCCGCGAAAACGCTAAGGATCTACGCCTTCTATTTTCCTTCCAACCAAAACATCTTCAAGCCAGACACCATTGTTCCGCTCGACGACACCCCTTCTGGCCGCGCGATCGCCACGGGTCAGCCGCTCCTTGCGCGCGGGGCTGAACTGGACCATTACCCCAGTGAAGTCGTCCGTGTTCTTCGCGCCGAAGGGCTGCAGGCGATTTGCTGCGTGCCGCTCATACATCGCGACCGAACCTTCGGCACATTGAATCTTGCCAGCCGCCGCCTCGATGCTTTTACTCCCGCAGACGTGGAACTGCTGCAGCCCGTCGGCGCGCAAATCGCCATCGCCGTCGAAAACGCGCTGGCCTTCAAGGAAATCGATGCGCTGAAAGACAAACTCGCCGTCGAAAAACTCTATCTGGAAGAAGAAATTCGCAGCGAACTCAACTTCGAGGAAATTGTCGGCGAAAGCGCCGCACTGAAGCGCGCTCTTGGCCAGGTCGAACTTGCCGCTCCTGCTGGCACCACCGTTCTTCTTCTCGGCGAAACCGGCACCGGCAAGGAGCTTTTTGCACGCGCTATTCACAATCTCAGCCCGCGCCGCGACCGCACGTTTGTGAAAATCAATTGCGCTGCCATCCCCTCCGGCCTGCTGGAATCCGAGCTTTTCGGCCACGAGAAGGGCGCGTTTACCGGCGCCATCAACCAAAAAATCGGCCGCTTCGAACTGGCCGACAAAGGCACGCTTTTCCTCGATGAAGTGGGCGACATTCCGCTCGAGCTCCAGCCCAAATTGCTCCGAGTCCTTCAAGAGCAGGAATTCGAGCGCCTCGGTGGCACTCGCACGCAGCGCGTGGACGTGCGCGTCGTCGCTGCTACGAATGTCGATCTTTCCAAGCTCGTCGCGCAGCGCGCCTTCCGCAACGACCTCTATTACCGCTTGAATGTCTTCCCCATTCAGATTCCCGCGCTTCGCGAGCGCCACGAAGACATTCCGCTCCTCGTGCGCTACTTCGTGCAACGTTTCAGCCGCAGCCTGAACAAAGCCGTCCAATACATTCCCGCTGACGCCATGGAGGCGCTCGTGCGCTATTCTTGGCCCGGCAACGTCCGCGAGCTTGAAAATCTCATCGAACGCGCCGTTCTTCTCTCTCCCGGGAAAGAGCTGCGCATCCCGCTTTCCGAACTGAAGGAAGCCTCTGGCCCAGCGGCCTCGTCCAGCGCCGATCTTTCTTCGCCCTTGGCTTCCTCTGCTTCGTTGACCTCCTCGATCTCTACTTTGGAAGAAGCCGAGCGCCAGCACATTTTGCGTGCGCTCAGGCAAACGCAATGGCGCATCGCCGGTCCCAAAGGCGCCGCCACTTTGCTCGGAATGAAGCGAACCACGCTGCAGGCCCGCATGCGCAAACTCGGCATCCGCCGCCCCGTCTGACCGCTCCCGGCGAGCGAGAATAGCTAGCTCCCGTCCCCTGAAGAGTGGCGCGAGGCAGTTCCGCTTTCCTGCTCGCCTTGTCTTTCATCCGTTCAACTTATGACTTACAACTACGAACTAAAGGACTGTATAGTCTACCTCCTAGGGAATTCCCATGCGCTTTGACATCGTGATTCGCAATGCGACCGTCGTTACCGCTGCCGACACCTATCGCGCCGATGTCGGCATCATCGGCGACCGCGTCGCCGCCATTGCCGCGCAGCTTCCTGCTGACAACGCCGGCCGCATCATCGACGCCACTGGCCTGCTGCTTATCCCCGGCGGCATTGACGTCCACACCCATCTCGACATGCCCTTCGGCGGTACCACCAGCGCCGACGACTTCGAGACCGGCACCATCGCCGCGGCGTTTGGCGGCACCACCACGCTCATTGACTTCGCCATTCAGTACAAAGGCCAATCGCTCCGCCAGGCCTTTGACACCTGGATGAAAAAAGCCTACGACAAAGCCGTCACCGACTACGCTTTCCACTGCATCATCACCGATCTTGGATCTGCCCAGCTTGAAGAGATGAGCCAGCTCATCCGCGACGGCGTCACCAGCTTCAAGCTGTTCATGGCCTATCCCGGCGTCTTCATGCTCGACGACGCGACGATCTTCAAGGCCATGCGACAGGCCGCCGAGCACAACGGCCTCATCTGCATGCACGCAGAAAACGGCGGCGCCATTGACGTAATCGTCCAGCGCGCCCTTGCCGAAGGCAAACGCGCGCCGAAGTATCACGCGCTCACGCGCCCCACTACGGCCGAAGCCGAAGCCACTTCCCGGGCCATCGCGCTCGCGGAAATGGCCGGCGCGCCCGTTTACATCGTGCATCTCTCCTGCAACGACGCGCTTGAAAAAGTCCGCGAAGCACGCGACCGCGGCCTCCCCGCCTACGCCGAAACTTGCCCGCAGTACTTGTATCTCTCCATTGAGAATTTCGACGTGCCCGGCTTCGAAGGGGCGAAATACGTTTTCACGCCGCCGCTCCGTGAAAAATGGCACCAGGAAAAGCTTTGGCAGGGCCTCGCGAAAGACACATTGCAGGTCGTCTCGACCGATCATTGTCCGTTCTGCTTCAAAGAGCAAAAGGAACTCGGCAAGGACGACTTCACAAAAATTCCCAACGGCGGGCCTGGCATTGAGCATCGCCTCAGCCTGGTCTACACCGGCGGCGTCCATGGCAAGCATTTTTCGCCGAATCGTTTTGTTCAACTTGTCTCCACCGCGCCAGCAAAACTTTTCGGCCTCTACCCGCGCAAAGGCACCATCGCCGTCGGCTCCGACGCCGACCTTGTCCTCTTCGACCCCCATCAGGAAGAAGTCATCAGCGCCAAAACGCATCACATGCGCGTGGACTATTCCATGTTCGAGGGCATCAAGATCAAGGGCGCGCCCAAAACCGTTTTCTCGCGCGGCCGCGCCGTCATCGATTCCGGCAAATTCGTCGGCCGCCCCGGCTCCGGCCAATTCCTCCGCCGCCAAACCTACTCCGGCCTCTAACTCGTATTTTTTGTAGAGCTGGGCTTCCGCCCAGCTCCCGCGTTTGCAGTGCGGCGGGCGCATGGATGCGGTACATTGAAAGATTGCACCACAAAGCGAATTCATGACAGCGGGACTACCATCTCTGGTGATTGTCGGACGCCCCAACGTGGGCAAGTCTGCGCTCTTCAACCGCTTTACAGGCACGCGCCGCTCCATCGTCACCAACGAGCCGGGCATCACGCGCGACCGCATCTACGGCAAAGCGGAATGGCGAGGCAAAACGCTGGAAGTCGTAGACACCGGCGGAATCATTCCTGACGAAAAAGCGATCATTCCGCAGGAAATTTTTCGCCAAGCACAGGTTGCCATCAAGAAAGCGGCGTTGCTCGTTCTTGTTGTGGATAGCCAAGCGGGCCTCACACCTCTCGATGAAGAGCTGGCGCGTCTCTTGCGCAGCACTGGAAAGCCGTTCGTGCTGGCCGTCAATAAGGTGGATTCGCCTTCGCAGGAAGCGCATGCCGCGCCGTTTCACTCTCTTGGTGTTCCGGTTTTTCCCCTCACGGCCGAACATGGCACCGGGGTTGACGACCTTCTCGACTACGCCCTCGCGCACTGTTTTCCAGCGTCGAAGACGCCGCCAGTTGTGGGCGCGGAGCTGCCGCCGGTCGAACTGCCAACGGAACCCGCTTCCATCGAGGTCGCTATCATTGGCCGACCCAACGTGGGCAAGTCCACGCTGCTGAACCGCCTGGTCGGCGAAGAGCGGTCCATCGTTTCGCCCATCCCCGGTACCACCATGGACAACGTGGATACCGAGATCACGCGCAACGGCCGCGACTACCGCTTTGTGGACACTGCCGGAATCCGCCGCAAAGGCAAAACCACGCTCGTCGCGGAAAAGCTCAGCGTGGTGATGGCCCGCCGCGGCCTCGAGCGCTGCGATGTGGCCTTGCTTGTGATTGACGGCGAGCAAGGCGTCACGCAAGGCGACGCGACGATTGCTGGCTACGCCGAGCAATCCGGCCGCTCGGTGATTCTTGTCATTAACAAGTGGGATCTCGCTCTCGCCGCCGCGCGAGACGCGGCCCTCCGCGATGCAACCACCGCCAAAGGAAAATCCAAACAAGCTACGAACGAGAATAGCAATCCGGTGAGCGTCGACCCAGGTGGGCTCAGGTTCGACTACGAAAAAATGATTCGTGCAAAACTGAAATTCCTGAGCTATGCGCCCATCGTTTTTCTTTCCGCGAAAACGGGCGAGCGCGCCGAAAAACTCTTTCCGCTGATCAACCAATGCGCGGACGCGCGCCGCCGCCGCATCCCCACGCCGGCCCTGAACAACTGGCTCAAGCAGGATGTCGACCTTCAGCGTGGCACCACACCCAAGTCGCGCCCCGTGCGCATCTACTACGTTACGCAGGCAAAAACCGCTC
Source organism: Acidobacteriota bacterium (assembly GCA_003224085.1). GTDB lineage: Bacteria > Acidobacteriota > Terriglobia > Acidiferrales > UBA7541 > Acidiferrum. The sequence goes on from QHYK01000039.1 coordinate 29,153, forward strand.
CGCCCACATTTCTCCTCTTCACCAATCAAAAAATGCCGCTGCACTTCAGCTACGAGCGCTTCCTCGAAAATCAGCTTCGCGCGAAATTTGATTTCGCGGGCACCCCCGTGCGTTTCGTGCAGCGCCTCCGCAAACGCGAGAAGCGCGCCCGCGCTGCATCTCGCGGTGAGGAATGACTCATCACCACCCGACCCCTATCCCTCTACAGGAATGGCCCGCAAACTGCTACGATAGCGGCGTCCCCCTATCCTGACTGGATCCCACTGGATCCCAGAGGATGCACGAAGGATTCCGGCAGGGGAGGAGCATGGCAGGCAACGTCACCGCCACAAAAACCGCCACCGAAGAGCGCCTCTACACCATTGGCGAAGTCAGCCGCCTCGCCGACCTGAAACCGTTCGTCTTGCGCTACTGGGAATCGGAGATTCCCCAGCTCCAGCCAACGAAAGATGACGCCGGCCGCCGTGTCTATCGTCAGCAAGACGTGGACATGGTCTTCCGCATCAAGCGGCTTCTCTACGATGAGGGATACACGATTGCCGGTGCCCGGCGCCACTTGCGCGAAAAGGGGAGTACCGACGATCCTTCGCACCGGGGGTCAAATCACCCCGCGGACGGCGCGTCCCAGCTGCTTAGCCGCAGGATGCTGCTCGATCTGCGCGACGCGCTGCACGCTTTCTTGACGCTTCTCGAACGCCGGTGATAGCCTTGTTAGTGCTGGCGGAATCTAGAGGATTGCCCTACACGCGTCATTCCGAGCCAAGCGAGGAATCCCTCTTCGATGTTGTTCAGGGTGATGCGTGAAGCGCTCTTCAGCAATCTGCCGGCAGGTGGCACGCCATCAGTTCGCCGGTCGGGACGTAGCGCAGCCTGGTAGCGCGCACGCTTGGGGTGCGTGAGGTCGCGAGTTCAAATCTCGCCGTCCCGACCATTTTTATGTCCACTGCGATGGACCATCCTCCAAGGCTATTCTCTTCGCTCTTACGAGTTCCTTGGAGACCTGTCTGGCAGAGGCAAATGTCGCTCCGTAGGAGAAAGCAAGGCAGGGTATCGCGCGTCAGCTACCGTTGATCAAGGGTGACTCTTACACCGCGTACGGGTACACGAGGCCACGTGAGCCAGTTCGCATGGAAACCAGAAGGAAGCTTGATACGGTCAACGAGAGATTCTCTCGGGCCGGTTGCCAGGCAAGTTCCTAGCCATTACAACGATGAAGCACATTCTCCTCACAAACGACGATGGGTATCAGGCGGAAGGGCTGCGCGCGCTGGCCGAGGAGCTTGCGGATTTCGCCACCGTGAGCATTGTGGCGCCAAGCCGCGAGCAGAGCGGCACGGCTCAATCCTTGACGCTGCGGCAGCCCATCGTGTGCAACCGCATCGCAGAGCGCGAGTGGGCCATTGACGGCACGCCCGCGGACTGCGTCATCGTGGCCTTGCACAAGCTTTTGCCGGAAAAGCCGGACCTGCTGATTTCGGGAATCAACCACGGCGCGAACCTTGGGGAAAACGCCTATTACTCCGGCACGGTGGGCGCGGCGCGCGAGGGTACGCTGCATAACGTTCCTTCGCTGGCCGTTTCTCTGTGCGCAAAGAAAGAAACTGTGAAATTTGAAAGTTCCGCTCGCGTAGCGCGTGCCGCAGCCGAAATCGTTCTGAAGGAAGGCTTGCCCGACCAGGTGCTGCTCAACGTGAACGTGCCCGAGCCGTGGAAGGGCGAAGTGAAATTCACGCGGCAATCCCGAAAAATCACGCGCAACCAGTTGAGCGAAGGGAAAGATCCGCGCGGCCGCAGCTATTTTTGGCTCTTCGAGCAAAGAATCGACAGGGACGTCGAGCCGGACACCGATTACGCCGCCATTTTTTCCGGCGCCGTTTCCATCACACCCCTGCACCTCGATGCCACTCACACGCGCTCGCTCAACCACCTCTCCCACTGGGCCAAGGCCATGGCCTATGGCCTCCGCGTTCCGCCGATAGAAGGACCAAAACCTCCCTTCGACTGAATCAGCTGCACCCAATTCTCTTTTGCGTCGCAGCATGGCGGTGGTTATCTTGAACAAGAACAAATGGAGCCTTGTTCGCCACGTGCTGCCACAAATTGTTGACAAGGTGAACGCGGCGAAGCCCCGGATCCTTCACGGTGGTGGAAATCCCATCGAAATAAGTTCCCGCAGAAGAACGCAGCCCGAGACTACTTTGCGGAAGTCACCGACGCGGGGGCAATCAGCGCCACATTGTTTTTTCGCATGGCTTCATTGAGTGCGACAACGTCCTTCGCCAGCACGTCACGCCACTTCACCAGTTGCGCTCCGAGCCGCTGATCAAGCTCCGCAAAAACCGCCTCTTCGGCCGCCGTCGGCGCTGCGTCAGCGCTGTCCGTAACGTTCTGCAGATAGGCCAATTTGCTTTCGAGCTTCGTGGGATAGTTGGCGAAATCCTCGGTGGACTTGCCGTTCACCTGAATGAGTTCCTCTTCAATCCCGCCGATTTTCTTGCGCAGGTCGACGGAAGCCGTGACAACCGGGTTCGGGGGATCGCTCGCATCGCTCTTCGCAGCTTGCGCCGGGCCGAGACGCTTTTCCAATGCCTGAAGCTGCCCACGCAGGTCGCGCATCGCAATGATGGTCTTGTTCATTTCGTCCGTGCGGTCGCGCATCTTGAGAATCAAGTCAAACTGCTTGCGCAAATCTTCCGCGGAAGTCTTCACCCGGGGGTCCATTTTCACTTCGAACGAAGCGGTTTGCGCCTTGCCGCCAACCGTAAGTCGCACCTGATAGGTTCCCGGCAGCGCAAGCGGGCCGATGGGGTCGCCGGCGTCATACACAACCTGCGGGATTTTCGTTGCAACCTCGTACCGCAAATCCCAAGTGAAAAGATTTAAGCCCGCCTTCGCGGGAATGTGCTCTTCCGGAGCGTCGCGCTCCCATTCTTCCGGAGCTTCTTCCTTCTTCTTTTCCTCGTTGGTGAACGCGCGAATCACTTTGCCCTGCGCGTCGAGAATCTCCAGCTTCCCCGGCTCCTTCGGCTCCGCTTTCAGGTAGTAGTAAAGAATCGCGCCATTTGGCGGATTCTCCCCAACCGGATAGCGGCGCGGATTGAAGTGGCCGATTCTTGTCCGCCAAGTCGTGCGCGGCGTGAAGAGATGCGCGTCTTCCGCCGCAATCGAAGCGGCCGCTTGCCGCAGCGGGCTGATATCGTCCAGCACCCAGAACGACCGCCCATGCGTAGCGACAACCAGATCGTCGTTGTGAACAATCATGTCGTGGATCGGGGTGTTCGGCAAATTGAGCTGCAGCGGCTGCCAGCTTCCGCCGTCGTTGAACGAAACCCAAATCCCCGTCTCCGTTCCCGCGTACAGCAACCCTTTGCGTTTGGGATCTTCCCGCACCGCGTGAACGTAAGAATTGTCTGGCAGCCCGCCGACTATTTTGGTCCACGTTTTGCCGAAGTCCGCGGTCTTGAAAATGTACGGCTTGAAATTATCGAGCTTGTGCGCGTCCACCGCGGCGTAAGCGGTTCCTGCATCAAGCGGTGAAGCCTCGATGAGGCTAACCATCGCCCACTCGGGAATTTCCTTTGGCGTGACGTTCGCCCAATTCTTCCCGCCGTCGCGCGTCAGTTGAATCAGGCCGTCATCGGTGCCCGCCCAAAGCAAGCCTTCCTGTTCAGGCGATTCCGCGAGCGCGAAAACCGTGTCGTAGTACTCTACTGTGTACTGATCTTTCGTCAGCGGCCCGCCGGAATCCTGCTGTTTCGATTTGTCGTTGCGCGTCAGGTCGGGACTGATGGGCGTCCAGGTTCGCCCCGCATCGTTCGAACGAAACACATACTGCGAACTGTGATAAATCACGTCTGGATTGTGCGAAGAAATGACAATCGGCATCGTCCAGGTGTAGCGGTACTTTTGCGTCGCGGCCGAGTAGCCGTTGGGATCCTCGGGCCACTCCTGAATGCTCTGCGCCTGGTTGATGCGGCGGTCGAAGCGCGTGAAGATGGGCCCCTCGTCGTCGGCGTAGACGATGTCTGAATCGCGCGGATCGGGAATTATGTAGCCGCTTTCGCCTCCGCCGACCGCGTCCCAATCCCCCCGGTCAATGAAGCCTCGATCGCTGCGCGTGCGGATGCCGACCGAAGAATTGTCTTGCTGCGAGCCGTACAGGCGATACAGAAAATCGTTGTCCGCGGCAACGTGATAGAACTGCGCGGTGGGCTGATTGTTTTGCGTGGACCAGTTCTTGCCGCCGTCAACCGAGATGGTCGCGCCGCCGTCGTTGCCGTTGATCAGGCGATTGGGATTTTCCGGATCGATCCAAAGCGCGTGATGGTCGCCGTGCGGCGCGGGCAAACGCTCAAAGGTTTTTCCGGCGTCGATGGAGCGATACAAGCCCGTGTTGGCTATATACACTTTGTTCGCATCCTTCGTGTCCGCCCAGACGTGCGTGAAATACCACGCGCGCTGGCGGAAGCGGTGGTCGTCATTGATGATCGACCATTTCGCGCCACCATCGTCGCTGCGATACAGCCCGCCTTTCTTCGCTTCGATGAGCGCGTAGACCACGTTCGAATCGCCGCCGGAAACCGACACGCCGATGCGGCCCAGCGGCCCTTCAGGCAGTCCGTCGCCTTCCAGGCGCTTCCAAGTCGCCCCATCGTCATTCGACCGATACAGTCCATCTTTTGCGCCGCCGCTATTGAGCGTCCACGGCGTTCGCCAGCCTTCCCACATCGAGGCAAAAAGAATGTGCGGGTTCTGCGGATCGAAAACCACATCAATCGCGCCGGTGCGATCGTTGAGATATAAAACTTTTTCCCAGGTCTTGCCGCCGTCGCGCGTACGAAAGACTCCGCGTTCAGTGTTCGGCCCGTAGGCGTGGCCAAGAGCGGCGACGAAGACAATGTCCGGATTCGCAGGATGAATAATCAGCGCGCCGATGTGCCGCGTGTCTTTCAAGCCGACGTTCACCCACGTTTTGCCCGCGTCCGTGGATTTGTAAATGCCATCGCCAAAAGAAATGTTGCCGCGAATGCAGGCTTCGCCGGTGCCGACGTACACGACGTTAGGATCGGAATCGGCCACGGCAATCGCGCCGGTGGAAGAAACAGGCTGCTTGTCGAAGAGCGAATCCCAAGTGATGCCGCCGTCTGTGGTTTTCCAGACGCCTCCGCCGGTCGCGCCGAAATAGTACGTGTTCGGCTGGCTCGGCACGCCTGTGACGGCGAGCACGCGCCCCCCACGAAACGGCCCGATGAGCCGCCACTTCATCCCGCCATAGGTCATGGGATCAATCTGCTGCGCATGCGCGGCTAGCGCCATCAGAAGAAAGAAGAACAGAGAGAAAATGCAGACATACAAGGGCTGGCGAGAGACTTTCACACAATCCTCCGGAAAAGAGAGCGAAACTCAAAAATGCTACCGCTTCCAACGCCTGAACGAAAGAGTTTTTCGGGCGTATGACAACTACACCGGACCGGGCCACGTCAAGTTCCCACAAGCCGGCTTGAGCAGGTCAGCGGCAGGCCTCGGGGTGGCCGTCGTTGGAGCAGCGGTGATTGGGAAAGAGGAAGCCAAGGCCAGCCGGTGGGTCGTAGCAAAAGCCCTTTTGAGCAGAAGGGAGATCGCGGCGACAAGCAATACAGGCAGTGCAGTCATCGGCTCGGTGAACGCCGTGTGGACACTCTGCTGCCTAATTGACACCGTGAACGAGGCGCTTGTTCCTAAAGGAGGATTGAGGCTCTATTTGTTCGGTTGATAAGATGCTGGCGCGATGAGCGGGCACAAAACCTACCACGTGGCGGTGATTGGGGCGGGCGTGTTTGGCGCATGGACGGCGTGGCACCTCGCGAAGCGCGGCAAGCGCGTCCTGTTGATTGAGGCGCATGGGCCTGGACATTCGCGCGCGAGTAGCGGCGGGGAGTCGCGCATCATCCGCATGGGCTACGGCGCGGATGAGTTGTACACGCGTTGGTCGCAGCGGTCGCTGGTCCAATGGAAGGAGTTCTTCGCAGCGAAGCAAAAGCAGCTCTTTCTGGAAACAGGCGTTCTATGGATGGCAGGCAATAACGATGCGCGGCTTAAGGACACCTCAGCGACGCTGAAGCAATACAGGGTGAAATTTGAGGAACTCGATCGCGCGACGCTCGAAAAACGCTATCCACAAATTGGATTGGAAGAGATCCAAAAGGGAATCTTCGAGCCCCACAGCGGCGTATTGCTGGCGCGGCGCGCGGTCGCCGCCGTGGTAGAAGATGCGATACGCCTAGGCGTCGAGTATCGTTGCGCGCAGGTCGTGGAACCGAGAGAAGCAGGCGCCGTGAAGCACGTCACAACAAAGCAGGGAGAGCGCATCGGTGCAGGACAATTTGTTTTTGCCTGCGGTGCATGGCTCGGGAAAATTTTTCCGGATGTGCTCGGCGCGCGCATTTTTCCTTCGCGGCAGGAGGTTTTCTTCTTCGGCACGCCCGCCGGCGAGACGCGCTTTGCTCCCCCGGCTCTGCCCACGTGGCTCTTTCAGGAAGATTTAGTTTACGGCATGCCAGACATCGAAAGCCGCGGCCTGAAAATTGCATTCGACGAGCACGGCGAGCGCGTGGATCCGGACACGCAATCGCGAATTGTTTCGCCGGAGACGACCAAGGCCGTACGCAAATACGTAGCACGCCGGTTCCCTGCCCTGCGCGGCGCACCCATCGTCGAGACGCGCGTCTGCCAGTACGAAAACACATCGAGCGGTGATTTTCTCATCGACCGGCACCCGGAAATGGAGAATGTGTGGTTTGCAGGCGGCGGCTCGGGACACGGATTCAAGCACGGCCCGGCCGTGGGCGAGTACCTGGCAGGGCAACTTCTCGACGCGGCGAAACCTGAGCCGCGCTTTTCGCTGGCAACCAAAGAAACCACGCAGAATCGCGCCGTGTACTGAACTGTCAGTGACTGGTGACCTTCAGGCCCTGGGAGCGCGGCGGCGGGGCGGCAGCAGCGCCGGAGTGTGCATGGCGCGCTTGGCCTTTTCGGCGTAGAGATGCTGGTCGGCTTGGGAAAGCAGCTTCTCGATGCGCTCGCCATCGCCATGATAGACCGCGACGCCGATGCTCGCGGAGAGGCGAGGCGGCTCATCGTCATTGGCCATCACCTGGCGGATGCGGTCGGCGACGCGGCGCGCTTCCTCTTCCTGCGATTCGGGAAGAACCAGGGCAAACTCGTCGCCGCCGTAGCGCGCAGCGGTGTCAATGGCGCGGCAATGAATGCGGAGAATATCCGCGAGGCGGCAGATGGCACGGCTGCCTACCAGATGCCCGTAGCTGTCGTTGATGGTTTTCAGCCAATCGAGGTCCAGCAGCAGGACGGCAAACGGGCGGCCGGAGCGGTCAGTACGCTCGGTTTCGTTTTCCAGAACGTCGAGCAGGCGCCGATAGTTGGCGAGTCCGGTGAGAGGATCGCTGACGGCCATGTGGCGAACGCGCTCGAACAGGCGCGCGTTATCGAGCAGTGCCCCGCCAAGCGCGACGGTGTAGCTCAAAACCATGAGCCCCTGGGCAAAGACAAAAGGAGCGTCCATAATCTTGGCCGATTGCGCCGCGGCAAGTTGAGCGGCGACGTTCAACCACACGGCGGCATACATCGTGCGGTCAAACGAGGAATCTTCCACCGTCAAGCGGCGGCGGTACCAGAACAGGCTCACCAGGAAAATCGCGCCGGGCAGCAACTGCTGCGGACTCGGGAAGAAGGCGCTGGGGTGCAACGAAACCTCCGGTGGCAAGCGGCGAACCGAAGCCGCAAGTACGTAGGTAACCGCCACGGCAGCCAACAACGCACCGGCGATTTCCCCCTTGGGGTGGCGGGAACGGGGTATGAAATGCTCGACAAGGAGCGCCGCTACTACCAATACAGCCAGAATGATGCGGCCGAGCCACCAGGCAATGGGCGCCCAGAAGAGGTGAAGGGAGGCCTCCGGGAGAAATTGAAAGAAGAGGACCCCGGTGGCAATCAGAACTCCGCCGGAAAGGAAGAAGCCCGCGCCGAGAATCAGAGAGATGCGGTCCTGCGTGCCCTGGAAGCGGACAAGAGTGACGGCGGCGAAGACGAAGGCCAGCAGGCTGCTGATGACCTGGAGGTAACCCTGGAGGAGGGCGTCCGCGGGCACAATAAGGCTGCGCAGCCAGTACGCGGCAAGAATGACGAGCAGAAAAGCGCCGACATGCGACAAAAAGATAGTCGTGCGGTTGCGCGCATGCGACAGAGGAGTTTGGCCCATGGTCCCCTTTATTGGTTCTTGTCCCACGTGCATCGGTTGGATGTCTACTAAATTAGACTACAAAGCGATGGCCAGTGCTGCGCGGAAATCCAAAAAGGAGTGCGACATACGACACTTACCGCGGATTTTAGTACCTGCCCAAAAGAACAGGTCAAAAAGCTGGCGGAATGAGGCCGTGAGGATGCAAGGCGGGCCAGACTTTTTTAGTTGTTGCGGAGAAAGCCAAGAGTGCGCAGAATTGTCTGACTTGAAACGATTCAAATAGCTGGGTCCCTATCGCATCGGAATTTATCTCTCCAAAGGAGAGCTGCGTGGACAAAGAAACCGGCGTAAGCGCGGGGCCACGACTGCGGCGTTCGCTCACCCTGTGGGATTTGATCTTGTATGGCGCGATCGTGCTGCAGCCGGTTGCGCCGATGTCGGTGTTTGGTGCGCTGAGCGACCGTGGGCGCGGCCATGTGGTCACAGCGATTCTGATCGCTATGGTTGCGATGCTGTTCACCGCGATGAGCTACGGCCGAATGGCGCGTGCCTATCCAAGTGCCGGGTCAGCGTTCACCTATGTCGCGCAAGAGATCCATCCCTCCATCGGATACGTCACCGGCTGGAGTTTCGTCATGGATTACATCGTGAATCCGCTGATCTGTACCATCTGGTGCGCAGTACAAGCCCACGAGTTTGCCCCGGGGATTCCCGTCTGGGGCTGGAAGGTTTTCTTTGCGGTTGCGTTTACGCTGCTGAATCTTCAAGGAATCAAGACCTCAGCGCGCGTCAATGCGGGCTTGACGATTGGGATGAGCGCGGTGGTGATTGTGGTGTTTGTAACGGCGATTCGCTACATCCTTGGACATCCCCACAGCGATCCGCGATTTTTCACGCGACCTTTCTACGACCCGCAGACCTTTACTTGGGGAAATCTGTTTGGTTGTACTTCTATTGCCGTGCTCTCCTACATCGGATTTGACGCTATTTCCACGCTTTCCGAAGAAGCAGAGAATCCCCGGCGCAATATCTTGCTGGCAACGGTTCTCACCTGTGTGGTGATTGGATTTTTGTCCGCAGCAGAAGTCTACATCGGGCAACTGGTGTGGCCTGCCTCGCAGCCATTTCCGAATCCGGACACCGCGTATGTTTGGGCTGCGGCGAGGACCTGGGCGCCATTGTTCAAGATTCTAGGTCTCACTCTGATAGTGGCTAACTTCGGGTCGGGCATGGGGGCACACATAGGCGCGGCCCGCCTGCTGTACGGCATGGGGAGGAGCAACGCGCTCCCGAAATCTTTTTTCGGAGCGATTGATCCAAAGCATCAGGTTCCCCGAAACAATGTGCTCGTTGTCGGAGCAATAGCGCTGATTTTGTCGCAATTGCGCAGCGCGGATGGCTCTTTTTTGCTCACCTATGAGCGAGGAGTTGAGCTATTGAATTACGGAGCGCTAATCGCGTTCATGGGCGTGAATGCGGCAGCGTTGGCACGTTACTTTCTCCGCGTTGACCACAAGTCTCTGGGTGAGTTGGTCCGGAATGCGCTTTCGAATCTCATTCCTCCAATGTTGGGCTTGGTCATCTGCTTCTTCCTATGGCTAAACCTTAGCCGCTCAGCAAAGATTGTGGGATCCATCTGGATGCTTGCAGGGATCTTGTTCGGCGTGTGGAAGACCCGCGGGTTCCGTGAACAACTTTCGTTTGAGGTGCCGCCGGAATGAGCCGCTTGTAGCAAGCAAGGACCGTTGCCTTGCGGCGAACTCTGGAAGAATGACGGTGCCTGCAGAGGAATCCAAACCAGTGAAGCGTCATAGCGGAAAAGTCAAGATGGTCACGATGCGCGATGTGGCGCAGGCCAGCGGGTTCTCGCCGGCCACGGTTTCCATCGTGCTGAACAGCGCACCGCTCGCGCGGTACATCGCTCCGGCGACCAAGAAGCGGATTGAAGACGCGGCCAAGAAGCTGGGCTACCGGCCGAACGCGATGGCGCGATTCCTGCGTAGCAAGCGAAGCCAGAGCGTGGGCGTGATGCTCTTTGACGTCACCGATCCGTTTTGCGCGCCCATCTTGCGCGGCATTGAAAACGCGCTGTATCAATCTTCCTACGTGCCGATCTTCGCCGATGCCCACAACCAAAAAAGCCGGTTCGAGCACTGCCTGGAAATGCTCCTGGATCATCACGTCGAAGCCCTGATCGTCGTGGCCAACTGGTTGTTCGTTGATATTCAGCTGTTGGCGGACCTGAGTAAGCGAAACATCACAGCAGCGACGATTTGCTGGGAAGTGCCAGGCGATTCGGTGAGTTCGGTGATCGTGGACAACGAAGCCGGAGGAAGGCTGGCACTCGAGCACCTCTACCACCTGGGGCACCGCAAGATAGCGTTCATCCGCGGACCCAAAATGCTGATTGACAGCGCACCGCGTTGGAAAGGCACGCAGAAGTTTGCGCACTCCGTGGGATTGGAGATCGATCCCTCAATGGTGGTGCAGCTGCCTGATGTCTGGGACCCCAATTCCGGATTCGAGGGCGGCTACCGGCTGACGGAAGAATTGCTGCAACGCAAAAAGAAGTTCACGGCGATGATGGCATTTGACGATTTGACTGCATTGGGCGTCATTCGCGCGCTGACCAAGGCCCGCATGAAAGTGCCGGAACACTGCTCGGTGGTGGGCTTCGATGACGTGCCGCTTTCCTCCATGTCTGCTCCTTCCTTGACCACGGTTCGGCAACCGCTGGAGGCCATGGGAAACCTGGCCGCGAGCATTGTCATGGAAGGAATCAATGCGGGCTTGGAAAACCGCGAGTGGAGCATCTCGCGTCACAAGGTGAGCCCGGAACTGGTGATTCGCGATTCCACCATGGCCGCGGCGCTGACAGCATGGGACGACTGACCCGAGTTGCCACAACAAGCAATCTTCCCCCTATAGTTTTTGTGTGAGTGTCGCTTCGCAAGGGGAGACCTTCCCGCGCCACAAACGTGGTGCCATGCGTGCCATGCTTCTCTCCTTGACATTCTACCTATGCCCGGGTTATATGTGTCGAATGTCTAGGAGACGTTATGCCGCCAGGGGGTGTCATGCCGATTGAGAAATCCGATTTGCTGCAGGGCACGCTGGACATGCTGATCCTGAAAATCGTGACGCTGGGCCCCATCCACGGCTACGGCATCTCGCAGCGGTTGCGGCAAATCTCGCAAGATGTGCTGCTCGTGCAGCAGGGCTCGCTCTACCCCGCGCTCCATCGCCTGGAAAAGCGCGGCTGGCTCGCCGCCGAGTGGGGCGAGTCCGAAAACGGCCGCCAGGCCAAGTTCTACAGGCTGTCGGCGAAAGGCAAGCAACAACTGAAGAAAGAGGAATCGAATTGGAACCGCTTGGCCGGAGCGGTGACGAGCATTCTTCAGACCGCGCAATAGGAGTACCGCCATGCCGTCCTGGAAGTCTCCCTTTCGCAAGCTTACGCTCGATCGGCAGTACGATTCCGAACTTCACTTCCACATCGAGAAACTTACCGAAGAGAACATCGCTCGAGGCATGACGCCGGAAGAGGCCAGAAGACGCGCGGCGCTCGAATTCGGCGGCGCAGAGCAAATCAAGGAAGAATTGCGGGACGTGCAGCGCTTTCCCATCCTCGAAGCCACGCTGAAAAATTTCCAAGGGGCGGTGCGTTTTATTCGCAAGTCGCCGTCTTTTTCGATCGTGGTCATTCTGACGCTGGCCCTGGGGATTGGCGCGAACAGCGCCGTTTTTTCGGCGATTGATGCGATTCTGCTGCGGCCATTGCCGTATCCCGAAGGCGACCGGCTCATGGAGCTTCAGCAAATCCATCAAAGGGTGCAGAGGCCGCAGACGCGCCTGGCGCCCTTGCGGCTCGAAGATTGGAACCGGCTGAATTCCACGTTCGAGGGGATCACCGGCTACTACACGGAAGACGATTCCGAAACGTCCGGCATTCTGCCGGAGAAAATAGAAGTTGCATACGTCGCACCGCGATTTTTCCAAGTATTCGGCGTCGCACCGACGGTGGGACGCGAGTTCAATTCCGCCGAAGAACAGTTCGGCGGGCCGAATGCAGTTCTCATCAGCTACCGCTTGTGGCGCCGCCGCTTTGGCGCCGATCCGGACGTGCTCACAAAACAACTGCGAATTCATGAGCATGCCTGGTCGATCGTCGGCGTCCTGCCCGCTTCCTTCGCGTTTCCTGACCGCGATGCGGAAATCTGGGTGCCGGTTCCACCCGACGCCCCGCCCGCGCAACAAAGAGAATGGGGCTGGTACATCGCGATCGGGCGTCTCAAGCCCGGCGTAACGGTGGACCAGGCGCGGGCCAATCTCGAAACGGTGCAGGCGCAACTCGGCAAGCAATATCCCCAAACGGATGCGGACTTAACTGCGGGAGTCGTGCCGCTCAAAGAAACGACGATCGGCGGTGTACGCGGTTCGCTCTGGATGTTGTTTGGCGCGGTGTCGCTGCTTCTGCTGATTGCCTGCACCAACATTGTCGCGCTGCTGCTCGCTCGGGGGGCACAGCGCCAGCACGAAATTTCGGTGCGGCTGTCGCTGGGCGCTACGCGCTTCATGGTAGTTTGCCAGTTGCTCACCGAATCTTTCGTGCTAGCGCTCACTGGCGCGCTGATTGGCCTGTTTGTGGCGGGCGAGGCCTCGGACGTCTTTCGCGGGCTGGCCAATGAGCTTCCGCGTGTGGAAGAGATTCACCTCGACGCGCGCATACTGCTGTACACGCTAGCGTGTTCTGTCCTGGCGACTCTTCTTTGCGGATTGTTCCCTGCGATTCGCGGAGCGCGCGGCCATCTTTCCGGAGCGCTGGCGCAGACCAGCCGCTCGCAGGTGTCCGCGCGCACCCCGCTCCAGTGGTTCCTGGTCGGCGTGCAAGTCGCTCTTGCAGTGACCTTGCTGGGCGGCGCGGGATTGCTGCTGCGAAGCTTTCAGGCCCTCGGCCGCGTATCGCCTGGGTTTGATCCGCAGAACGTTCTCACTCTTCACATTACAGGTTCGTACGGAGAAACCGCGGACTTGAAAAAGCTCCAGTCGCGAATCTGGCGCACCCTGGAAAATCTGCGCGCCTTGCCCGGCGTCGAATCTGCCGCGACCTCGCTTTTTTTGCCCGGCGTGCCGTTCGCTTTTCAGAATGAATTGACGATAGCCGAGGAACAGACGGACCCGAATCGCAAGATTGTGACGGAAACGCGCGTGGTTTCGCCGAGCTACTTTGCCGCCATGCGCATTCCGATCCTTGCCGGCGAGTTGTGCCGGGAAGACATCCATTCTGTCAACGTCATGGTGAATCGCAGTTTCGCAAGCGCGTATTTTCCCCGAACAACACCGATTGGTCATCACGTTCGGGAACCGGGGAACCCGTTTCTTCCCGGAGGCGAGATTCGCGGCATCGCAGGCGACGCCCGCGAAGAAGGTTTGAACCGCGAGCCTGCCCCCACCGTGTATTGGTGCCTGAGCGCCCCCAGCCCGGACCCGTATTATTTGGTGCGTACGCGCACGGAGCCGACCGCGATGGCCGGGGCTCTGCGCAAAAAAATCCAGGAGATCGAGCCGGCCCGCTCGGTCTTCGACATCCTTTTGCTGGAAGAACATTTGAACGACGCTTTCGCGGAAAACCGGCTGCGCACGATTCTGCTTACGCTGTTTTCGGTGACCGCGGTTTCGCTGGCGTGCATCGGACTCTACGGAACGCTGAGCTATTCCGTGACCGCGCGGCGTCGCGAAGTCGGTTTGCGTCTTGCGCTCGGAGCCCTGCAAGGACAAATCGTGAAGCAATTTCTTTTGCAAGGATTGGCCGTCACCCTTCTTGGCTGTCTTGCCGGTTGGGGCTTAGCGGCTGCATCCTCGCGCGTGCTCTCCGAAATGCTCTATGGCGTCTCGCCTTCGGATGCTCCGACCTTGTTAACCGTAGTGCTCTTGATGCTTCTTGTTGCCGCCTTGGCAGCGTTGATGCCGGCGCTTCGCGCCGCTCACGTCGATCCGATGCAGGTGCTCCGGGAAGAGTAGTCCTCGCGTTTGTTGAGAGCGCTGTGGCCGTCGCAGTGCAGCACTCTGCGAACCTATCGCTGATCGATGATATTGGAGTCGGACCCGTGGTGCGATCCGCTCTAGTGAAATGTGATCGAAACCGGCGCCGCGAAGATCTCGGATTGCTTGCCGCCATCTGAGGTCGGTACCGCACTTCCCCAACTCAAGACGACGTTGTTTGGCGACGTTGCGGAAACGCCGATGGTGTCGCCCGGCCATACCGACGAGTTGCCGAACTGCGTCGAGACCTGGATGGGATCGGAGAGCCATCCACGTGTGACGGAGAAAGTCCGCAAATACATGGCGTACCCCCGCGGATTGCTGTCCGAGAGCCACGCGACATAGGCGATTCCGGAGCCGCCGCTGGCTACTTGGACGATGTGAGGAATATTGAGACTGTCCGGCGTTACTTGAACCGGCACTGACCAACTCTGGCCGTGGTCGGTGGAGAAAGAGATCCAGCCAAGGTCGTTCGGGGTGCCATCGGGGTTGCTTCCCTGTGTGTCCCAAGTAGCGTACAGGTTACCGCCCGAATCCATGGCAATGTCCCCGTCAATCCACCACTCGGCGAGCGACATCGTCCCTGCCTGCGGGCCGACCTGGATGGGAGTCGACCACGTGGCTCCTCCATCGGTGGACGAGGTGAAGTAGCTGTAGGCGGGATTCAAGGTATAGGTCGCGGTATTCGTGACTTTATAACCTTGGTAAAGAATGTCGATTTCCCCGTTGGATTCGACCACCATGGGCGCGCTGTCAGCGCCGCTCGCCGGAAATCCCGGGCTCACATGCACCATAGGGCCAAATGTCTTGCCGCCGTCGGTGGACTTCTGAATGACCACGTTTAAATCGCCCGTCGCAAAGGCGCAACTGCCGGCCGAAGAACAGATGTAAGTGACCGAGGTGCGTTCGGGTCCGTAGTCCCAGGTCACATAAACGGCGCCGTCGGGTCCAACAGCGATGAAGTCGCGGTCACCCCAGTTCTTGGCGTCCGGCGGAATCAGCGAAGTCACTTGCGTGAAGGACTGCCCGTGGTCAAAGGAGGCTGCAACCACGGGATACCATTGGGCGTTCTTGGCGAGCATGAAAGCGGCATACACGGTGCCGTCCGGGCCCACGGCGAGGGCGGGATCCCAGGAATTTACGCTTGATCCGACGGAGTCCGGAACCGAAATTGGGTTAGAGAAGGTGAGCCCTCCATTCGTAGACACAGCAAAAGCTATGCCCTTACAGCCCATCCACTCTTCGTAGACGTACTCGGGGTCCGTTGGATCGACTGCTTGCTCGACTTCTGCGTTTTGGCCGGAGCAGGAACTACTAATGTTGGTGATGGGACCAACGCTGTAGGTTGACCCGCAAGCCGCGGCCGCTGCAAGCGAAATAAGGGCCAATGCGGCCATAGATCGTGGCACAACCAAAAGCACGCGGTTACGTGCCATGGAGCCCTCCTTTTTTATTCAGCGAGTTTCAAGAGTCCTTTCAGGATTCGGCGAGTGGGGACACTCCATGGGTGGCCATACTGAACCCGGGGTTTTGGGATGTCAATTGGAGAGTAGAGCGTTAGTTAAGCGCTGTGGCCCGCGCAGTGTAACTGGGCCGAAGGCAGGATGGCGTCCGTGGCGGGCCAGGTCTTCTGCTCCTAGATTCATTGCTCGCAATTGATCCAGGCTTTTTGCTCGAAGCCGCGCAAATTCATCCAGTAACCGCGGGAGCGACTTGCCTTGGCTCTCCCGCACGTGTCCCGCGCGATCAAAAGGTTCAAACTTCCTGGTCTCGCCAAATTGCAGAATGATCTTCGTACGCGGGATCCAATCCCTGCGCTCGCCGTAAATCAGATGGGCGACTACCTCGGACGGGCTCCAAGGGCCTTTTCCTTCTTGCAAAACGTCCATGCTTCCGGCAGATCGCGCAAAAAGGCGTTGAGAGCGGCGGGCGTGCGGGAAAGGAGCGCCATGGCGTCATGCAGGTTGTGTTGCATCGTGGTCGCCAGCGTGAAACATCTCGGTGCACCGATGGCAGCTCGGGCACAAGTCACAGACCTAAGATTTCACCACAGACTCGACCGAGGTCACAGAGAAGACTGGGGCGACTAACGCTTCCTATTGGCATGGAGCAAGCGATGGAAACTCGCGTCGAGCTGGCGGAGCATCGAGGCGCCTGAGCCACAAGTCACGATTCACGGCTCTACTAATGCAGGAAGTGGCGGATGCCGGTGAAGACCATGCTGAGGCCCCAGCGGTCTGCGGTGGCAATCACGTCCGGGTCGCGGACCGAACCGCCAGGCTGAATGACCGCGGTCGCACCGGCTTTGGCTGCTTCCTCGATGCCATCGGGAAAAGGAAAAAATGCATCGGAGGCGACCACGGTTCCCGCGAGCGGCGATTGCGCCTTCATCACCGCGAGTTTCACGGAGTCCACCCGGCTCATCTGGCCAGCGCCGACCCCCACGGTCGCACCGTCTTTCGCGAACACGATGGCGTTGGACTTCACGTGCTTCGCCACCTTCCACGCAAAGCGCATCGCGTGCATTTCCTCTTGCGAAGGCACGCGCTTGGTCACCGTGCGGGGTTCGTTGTCGTTGAGTTCGCCGAGGTCCGGCTGCTGCACGAGCATGCCGCCAAGAATCCGCTTGAGCTGCAGCTCGCGTTCAGGTTCCAATCCGCCGGGAAACAGTTCGAGCAAGCGCAAGTTTTTCTTTGCCGCAAAAATTTCTTTCGCGCGGGCCGCAAATCCTGGCGCCGCGATGCACTCGACGAACAGCTTCGTCACTTCTTCCGCAGTGGCCGCGTCTACCTCGCGATTGAACGCCAACACGCCGCCAAACGCGGAGACCGGATCGCATGCCAATGCCTTCAAATACGCATCGCGCAGGTTTGCTTGTTCCGCCGTGCCGCAGGGATTGTTGTGCTTGATGATGACGGCTGCGGGATTTTTGAATTCCGCCGCGAGGCTGCGCGCTGCTTCGAGGTCCACGAAATTGTTGTAGGAGAGCTCTTTGCCTTGGAGCTGCTTTGCAGCCGCCAATCCTTCCGGCGCGCGGCTCGCAGGCACGTAGAGCGCCGCGGCCTGATGCGGATTTTCGCCGTAGCGCAATTCCTGCCGCTGGCGAAGCGCGAGGTGCACGCGCTCGGGCAGCACCGGTTTTGCTTGCAACTTCACGTGGCCCTCGGCTGACGCAAGACGCTCCAGTTCCGCGGTAATCATTCCGTCGTAGCGCGAAGTAGTGGCGAAGGCTTTTCGCGCCAGCTCAAGCCGCGTTGCAAGGGCGGTATCGCCGGAGCTTTCAATTTCTTTTGCGACGCGTTCGAAATCCGCGGGATCCCAGACCACGGTTACGCTTTCGAAATTTTTCGCGGCCGAGCGCAGCATCGTAGGACCACCAATGTCGATGTTCTCGATGAGTTCCTCGGCGGTGAGCCCGGCTTTTGCGGCCGTCGCTTCAAAGGGATACAGGCTCACCACGACGAGATCGATCGGCGCAATGCCGTGTTCTTCCGCTTGTTTCTGGTCATCCGCATGCTTCCTGCGGAAAAGCAGCCCACCATGCACTTTGGGATGCAGCGTCTTCACACGTCCGCCGAGCATTTCGGGCCAGCCGGTGAAGTCGGACACGTCGCGAACGGCGACTCCGTCTTCGCGCAGCAGTTTGGCTGTTCCGCCGGTTGAAAGGATTTCGATTTTTCGCGCTGCAAGGCGCTTCGCAAAAGCAACGATTCCGGTTTTGTCAAAAACGCTGATGAGCGCGCGCTCCACCGCCATGAATCCCTCCCCACCAAGCAGAACAGTGTAAGCGGGCGGCGCAGTTTCGGAAAGTGCGGCGATGTGGAAATCCGAGGAGAAGGCAGAAAGCAGAATGTAGAAAACAGAAAGCAGAACAAGAAAAAAGAATCCTAACGGCAGGCTGATGACGGAGAAACCGGACTGGGATCAGCTTAGGTTTTTACGAGGGCTTTTAGTTTGACCCGGCCTTCGACGGTTTCGACGACGTATTCCACGTCCTTGCAGTTTTTCTGCTGCTGCAATTCCTTGGTTTTCTTGAGCACAAATTGATTGAAGCTGGAGCGCGATAATTTCCCGGTGTGTTCGCCGGCCAGTTGTTTGGCTTGCAGGAACGCCTCGTACAGCTTCTCGACTTTTTCCGGTTCGCTTTCGGGATGCGAGCAGATTATGCGGAATGCTTTGACGTCCCTGCCCGCCGAGGCTTCGGCTGGCTCTTCTTTTTCGTGCTCCCGGGCGCGGGCCTGCTCGATGGCTCTTGCCGCGGCGCCGAAATGGCGCTGGATAATGCCCTCTTCCTTCTGCTTCGTTTTCTTCCGGAAGATATCTTTGTACTTGGCGTAGGTCTGCGTGAGGTTGTTGAAGCGGAAACGCTGGCCGGACTTCAGTTCGCCGCCGCGTTCATTATAGCGTTTTACGAGAAGGTCGATGCGCCACTCAATTTCGGTGGGCGGGCGCTTTCTCCCGCCTCCAAAATACTGGTCATACTCGATTTTGAGCTGACGGATGTCCTTTTCGATCTGGCCCAGATCTTCGTCGATGGTCGCCATGCGTGCCGCGAACTCCGGAACCTCCATGCTAGGTGGACTTAACGAAGGCGTCAACGGGGCGACGAAAAGGTGCTTCGAATGCGATACGGCACGTATTCTGCACGTTGCTTCAGCCCGGAAAGCAATAGAGGGCCAGATTCTGCGAGCTCCGGATTGCCGGGCGGACGGCACTGTGCTGAAATGTTCGCATGCCTGCCCGCACCAAGCGCGCGATTTCCGAGGAACAGGCGGAACTGCTGCGGCAGATTCCTTCGGTGGACGAATTACTGGCGCAACCGCGGCTGGCGGAGCTTTCTCAGCGTCTGGACCGCAATTTGGTTGTCGAGGTAGCGCGGACGGTGCTGGATGACTTGCGGGCGCGCATCACCGGGCGGATGGCTACCAACGTCCTTGCGGAAATCTCCCCGGTTGCCTGCGACCGCGCGTCGCTCGAAGAGCGCATCACGGCCCTGGTGGAGCAAGTTCTTGCGCGCTCGCTTTTGCCAGTGATCAACGCCACCGGGGTGATTTTGCACACGAACTTGGGGCGTGCGCCGCTGCCGGAAGGTGTAGTGCCGGAGTTTCGCAGCGTCGCGACGCAATATTCGAATCTGGAATACGACCTGGAAGCGGGGGTGCGAGGCAAGCGCGACGTGCACACGGCGGAGTTGTTGACGCGCCTTACCGGGGCCGAAGCAGCGATCGTGGTGAACAATGGCGCCGCGGCCGTGCTGGTGACGCTGGCGGCGCTGGCGCGTGGCGGCGAAGTGATTGTTTCGCGCGGAGAATTGATCGAGATTGGCGATGGCTTTCGGATTCCGGAGATCATGGAGCAGAGCGGCGCGGTGCTCCGCGAGATTGGAACCACGAACCGCACGCGGCTGGCGGATTATGAAAACGCGATCAACGAAAAAACGCGCTTGCTTCTGCGCGTGCATCCTTCGAATTTCAAACTCACAGGATTCACGGAAAAGCCATCGCTCAAAGAGCTGGTGGCGCTAAGCCGACGCGCGCAGATTCCCCTGGTCGAAGATCTTGGTTCCGGCTGCCTGGTGGATTTGAAAGAGCACGGCATCACGGAGCCGACGGTGCGCCAGAGTGTAGAAGCTGGCGTGGGCATCGTGACGTTCAGCGGCGACAAACTTTTGGGCGGGCCGCAAGCAGGCATTATCGCCGGGAAGACAGATTTGATTACCCACGTGCGGCGGCATCCGCTGTTTCGCGCGCTGCGCGTGGACAAACTTACGATTGCGGCGCTGGAAGTCACGCTCAGCGCTTATTTGCGCGCGGCTTGGGACGAAATTCCAGTGATGCGGATGATTCGAATGACGCCACAGGAATTGAAGCGCCGAGCGGAGAACTTCATCCGCGAGCTGCGGCCGGGGCTGCCGCCGGACGAAGTGGAGATCGAGGTTGTGGATGGGGCTTCGCTCGCAGGAGGCGGCTCGACGCCGGCGCAATCGCTGCCCAGCAAAGTGATTCGGATTGCCAGCGTCCGGTACTCCGCGGCAAAGCTGGAGCAGCGGCTGCGGCGCGCGCCTGCCGGCATTTCCGTGATTGCGCGCGTGGAAGAAGACCGGCTCGTGCTCGATTTGCGCACGGTTTTTCCCGGGCAGGAGCTGCTGCTCGTCAAGGCACTGGCGGCCGCACTGCACTAGCGCCCGCCGGGCTAATAAGGTTACAGTAATTTAAGGTTGAGGATTATCCTATAGAGAATCTAGTCCAGGTCATGCGCTACTCGGCCCGCTCCCTTTTCAAGCACCCGGGCTTTGCCGCCGTTGCCGTGCTGACGCTGGCGCTGGGCATCGGAGCCAATACAGCGATCTTTAGCGTGGTCGAGAATGTGCTGCTACGTCCCCTGCCTTATCCGCAGCCGGAAAATCTGGTGCAAATCTGGAACACGTATCCGCCGCAGGCTCCCCGGGTACCATTGTCCCCCGGCGATTACGCGGACTGGCGGGAGCAAAACGCCAGCTTTTCGGAGATGGGCGGATACGTGCAAATTTCGCAGGGATTCAATTTGACCGGCGAAGGCGAAGCGCAACGGGTGCTTGGGAGCTACGCAAGTGCGAGCCTGTTCCCGATGCTGGGAATACGCCTTGCCACAGGCCGCTACTTTACTCCGGAACAGGACCGGGCCGGCAGTGCTCCGGCAGTAATGCTGAGTCATCGGCTTTGGCAAAGCCGCTTTGGGAGCGATCCCGGGGTGGTGGGACGAACGATTACGCTCGACAACCAGCGCTACACGGTTATAGCCGCGTTGCCGGCTGATTTTCGCTTTTTGCGCTGGGCCGACCTCTGGATGCCCATCGGCCAATATGCGGATGACTTAACCGAGCATGTTCATCACGTGTTCAACACCATCGCACGGCTCAAACCTGGCGTCACGCTGGCGCAGGCTCAAGACGAATTGAAACGACTGAACGAACAGGAAACCGTCAAATACGCGGATGCGCACAAATTTTTTGGTGTGCTCGTCGAACCGCTGCAGGATCCCGCGGTCCCGCAACTGAGGAGCATGCTGCTGGTTCTTTCCGGAGCCGTAGGATTGGTGCTGCTGATTGCGTGCGCGAACATCGTGAATCTGCTGCTGGTGCGCAATGCGGCCCGAGAGCGGGAAGTGGCGTTGCGGACAGCGCTGGGGGCCAGCGCCTGGCAGGTGTCGCGCCAGTTGCTGGCGGAGAGCATGTTGCTGGCGGCGGCGGGCGGAGCCGTGGGATTGCTCCTGGCGGTTGGGAGCCTGCGCGCGTTGAGGGCATTGGTTCCCGCGGACCTTGGCGTTTTGCGAGAGAGCGGCCTGAACGGTAAAGTGCTGGGATTCACCGCGGTAGTTTGTGTCGCTACTGGAATGATTTGCGGGTTGCTTCCTGCGCTGCGCACGCTGCGAGCAAATCTCGCGGGAGCTCTCAAACAAGGAAGCAAAAGCACGGGCGGAGCCGGATCCCGCCGAACACACAACGTACTGGTGATTTCGGAAGTCGCAATGGCGCTCGTGCCGCTGATCGGGGCGGGCCTGCTGCTGCGGAGCTTTGAACATTTATTGGAGGTGGATCCTGGTTTTCGCGTGGACCACATCCTGACGATGGAAGTACAGCAGGCGACGTTGCCTTTTGTGCAAGCCAGCAAGATGTCGCAGCAAGACTGGATCCAACTGGGGCAAAAGCAGTCCGTGCAATTTGAACAAATAGCGCAAGAAATCCGCGCGCTGCCCGGAGTGAAAGACGCGGCCGGCATTGACGACCTGCCGCTTGGCAATGAATTCAGGCAAGCTTCCAGATTCGTGATCGAGGGGCAACCCGTCCCCAATGCGGGAGCCAGGCCAATCGTGCAATTCCGAACAGTGAGTCTCGGATATTTTTCTGCTTTGGGAATCCCGCTACGCGAAGGGAGATTGTTTACCGAAGACGATTGGAAAGTGCCGAGAGCGATAATCAACGAGACCATGGTTCGGCGTTTCTGGCCCAAAGGCGACGTTCTCGGGAAACGCATCAATCTCTGTACGCTCGATCCCAAACCGTGCTGGAGCACCATCATTGGAATCGTGGGGAACGTGCACCAGTTTGGCTTGGATGGCGAACCAACGTTTGACGTCTATTTTGTGGGCGGATGGACTCCGTATGTGGTGGTGCGGACGGCCTCGGATCCCGCAATGGTGGCCGCCGCGGTGAGAGAAGTCATTCACAAAGCAGATCCGAACCTGCCGGTAACGCACGTAATGACTATGGATGGATTACTCGAGGGCTCCGTCTCGCCCAGGCGATTTTCGGCGATGCTGGTCGGAGTTTTCGCTGTGCTTGCCGTCGTGCTCGCCGCCGTCGGCATCTACGGGGTGATGAGTTATACGGTAAGCCAGAGGACGCAGGAAATTGGCGTGCGCATGGCCCTGGGAGCGCATGCCGCGGACGTGCGCAGTATGATTCTGCTGCAAACCATCAAGTTGACGACACTAGGCGTAGCGATTGGTCTTGTTGGGGCCTTTGTCGTGGCGCGGTTCTTGACCAGCCTGGTCTTTGGTGTGGGGACGCACGATCCGATTACGTTCCTTGGAGTGGCCATTTTATTGATTCTTGTGGCACTGGTCGCGGCCTATGTCCCGGCGCAACGGGCCATGCGCGTGGACCCCATGGTGGCCTTGCGTTACGAGTAGATGGGTTGGCATGGCCTGCTGTGACATAGGAGCGCGGCTTGACCACCGCCCTGATTCATCTGGAGCCCGATCAGAAGAAGCGTCTCGCGCGCTGCGCAAAACTTCGTGGGAAGTCCTTTTCCCCGGAGGTTCGTGATGCTGTTGACCTGTACCTCGATATCCCGATCGAGAGTGAGGAGGAGTTTAGCTCGCTCGCCAAAGAAGCCAACCGTGCCGCGGACAGGATGATCCGACGGCTCGATGAAACTGTCGCTCACGTCGACCGCGTCCTGCGTCAGATGAAGAAGAACCGATGAGCCGGGCAAGTGAGGCGGTGGAAGCCATCCGAGAGCTGGTGTTGATCGAAGATCGTTCAGACCGAGTGGCAAACCACGTAGATCAACTTGCCGAAGGCTGCCAGGACTTGGACCGGCGCCTCGTCCGACTCGAGGCAAAGTTTGAGCTCATCGATAAAGTTGCAACCAGCCGCCGCTCGATTCGCGGAAAAATCTGAAGGCTAGACAACTGTGCTCGCCTTCCGCGTCCAGAAGGGAAAACTCGTTTCCGTGGCGAGGCCTTTGCCGAAGTTGAGGAAAGGCTGGGCACTGGTGCGCGTGCGGCTGGCTACCGGTTCGCCAAGCGGACTGGCGCTGGCGCAGCAAATGACCAAACCGCGCGGGACGCTGGTGCTGAAGTCCACATTTCATGGCGCAGCGCCCGTGGAGACGTGGCCGATTGTGGTGAAAGAGATCAACGTCGTTGGCTCGCGGTGCGGGCCGTTCAAAAAGGCGGTCGCGCTGTTGCACTCGGGAGCAGTGGATCTGAAGCCGCTCATTACGCGCACGTTTGCTTTGAAGGAAGCGCAGAAAGCGATGGCGTTTGCGGAGAGCTCCGGAGTCCTGAAGGTTCTGCTGAAACCGTAAGAGAAAAAATTGCAGCGAAACGCAGCGGGAGCAGAGAAGATTGAGAGGTGTCCGCGTATTCCGAAAAACGAAATCAGAGGCGGTTGATGCAGGAGGCGACGCAGGCGGCGCCGAAGCCGTTGTCAATGTTGACAACGGTGACGTTAGACGCGCAGGAATTGAGCATGCCGAGCAAGGCGGCGATTCCGCCGAAGCTGGCGCCATAACCGACGCTGGTGGGTACGGCGATCACCGGCGCGGCGACAAGGCCCCCAACGACACTGGGGAGTGCGCCCTCCATTCCCGCGACACAAATTATGACGCGGGCCTGGGCGAGCTTGCTCTCGCGATGCTCGAGCAGGCGGTGAATGCCGGCGACGCCGACGTCGTAGAGTTGATCAACGCGGTTGCCCATCATGCCCGCGGTGAGCAGGGCTTCTTCGGCGACGGGGATGTCGCTGGTGCCGGCGGAGACGACAAGGATCAGGCCTTGGCCTGAGATTTCGCGGCTGCGCTGGATGGTGATGACGCCCGAGAGCGGATGAAAGTTCGCGGCACGCGCGGCTTTTCCGTTGGCCTTTTTCAGGGCAGCGAAGACTTTGGCATCGGCTCGGGTCACAAGAATGTTGTGGCGCGAGTCTTTTTTCTGGAGCATGGCGTGGACGATTTCGGCAACTTGTTGTGGCGTCTTGCCCTTGGCGAACACGACTTCGGAGAAGCCCTGACGGAGGGTGCGGTGATGGTCCACCTTGGCAAAGCCGAGGTCCTCGAACGGAAGATGCTTCAGGCGCTCGACGGCCGCGGTGGGAGAGAGTTTCCCGCCTTGCACAGATTCCAGAATTTTCAATAAGTCCGTTTGATTCATGCAATTCAGCCGCTCGAAATTCTATCATTTGCGCGCGGGATTGCCGCCGCTTGACTTGTCATGAAGCCGCTGCGAGACTGAAATTATCCGCGGAAAAACGGCAAAGAAAGAAAAAGATTTAATACAGAGAGCACAGCGCAGAGAGCACAGAGGTCACGGAGAAGAGGCAATTGCTTTGCATTTTTGCGCGCGTGCACGCTGCTCCTTCAAGGACCGGATGACGGAGCGGATTTCCCGGCGATGAACAAAGGCCGCATAACCACGGTGCTGGAGATGATCAAGTTCGAGCACTCGGTGTTCGCGCTGCCGTTTGCGCTGACGGGAGCGCTGCTGGCGGCGCGGGCGACGCGGCATGGCTGGCCGACGCTGCAGCAGATTTTGTGGATTATTGTAGCCATGGTGGCGGCGCGGTCGGCGGCCATGACCATGAACCGTATCGTGGACCTGCGCTACGACCGGGAGAATCTTCGGACCAAACAGCGGGCGCTGGTGACGGGCGCGCTGTCGCTGGAATTCGCGTGGATTTTCACGGGGCTTGCCGTGACGTTGTTTCTTGTAGCTGCGTGGCAGCTCAACCCTCTGGCACTGAAACTTGCCCCGCTGGCCATCGCGATACTGTTTTTCTATTCGTTCACCAAAAGATTCACCACCTGGTCGCATGTGTTTCTAGGATTTGCGCTGGGGATTTCACCGGCGGGGGCGTGGATCGCCATTACCGGTGGGCTCGATTGGCGCATGCTGATTCTTTGCGGTGCCGTGACCTTGTGGGTCGGCGGATTTGACGTGCTCTACGCGTGCCAGGATATGGATTACGACAAGCAGGCAGGATTGTTTTCGATTCCAGGGAAATTCGGGATCGCGAAGGCGCTATTGGTCGCGCGAGGAATGCATATTGGCGTAATTCTGCTCTTGAGCTGGCTGGCGCTGAGCTTTGGATTGCCGTGGCCGGCATGGGTGGGAATCGCAGTCGTTGCAGCGCTGCTGGCGTATGAACATTCGCTGGTAAAAGCAGACGATTTGAGCAAGCTGGACGCTGCGTTTTTCACGGTGAACGGCTATATTAGTATGTTGTTCCTGCTGTTCTGGGGCGCGGCAGCGGCGTTTTGGCGCGTTTGAGCGGTTCGAAATATTTGAAATACGTGAACCTGAGATAGGTGAAAAAGCGCCCGCTTCAGAAAGCGGACGCTACCGGGGCTAGAGAAGTTGAGTGGACCGACGATTACGGACCTGCGGCTGAAGCCCATTGTCGACAAAGTTCTGGCTGGCGAGCGGCTGAGCTTTGACGATGGCGTCACGCTGTACCGCTCGCCCGATTTGCTGGCCGTGGGCTGGCTGGCGAACCACGTGCGCGAGAAGAAGCATGGCAACGTGACGTATTACAACGTCAATCGCCATATCAATCCGACTAACATTTGCGTGGCGCATTGCAAGCTGTGCGCGTTTGGGCGCGACCCAGATGCGCCGGGCGCGTACAACTTCGCGCTGGAGGAGATTTATCAGCGCGCGGAACAGGGCATGCGCGAGGGCGCGCTGGAATTCCACATTGTAGGCGGACTGCATCCCGATCTGCCGTTCGAATATTTCCTGGACATGATGCGCGGGTTGAAAAAGCGATGCCCTGGCGTTCATTTGAAGGCGTTCACCATGGTGGAAGTGGGCTACTTCGCGCGCATTTCGAAACTGAGCGTGAAGGAAGTGCTGCTGAAGCTGAAAGAAGCCGGCGTGGATTCGCTGCCGGGCGGCGGCGCGGAAATTTTTCATCCACGCGTGCGCAAAATCATTTGCGACCACAAAGTCAGTGGCCAGATGTGGCTGAACGTCGCGCGGCAAGCGCATGAAATTGGCCTGCGTTCGAACGCGACGATGCTGTACGGGCACGTGGAGACGGAAGAAGAGCGGGTGGATCACCTGGTGCAGCTGAGGGAGTTGCAGGACGAAACGCACGGGTTCGTGGCATTCATTCCGCTGGCCTTTCATCCGGACAACACGGCGCTTTCGCATATTCCAAAGCCGACGGGTTACGCGGACTTGCGGAATATCGCCGTGTCGCGTCTGCTGCTGGACAACTTCGAACACATCAAGGCGTACTGGATCATGCTGACGGCGAGCATCGCTCAAATTGCGCTGCGATTTGGCGCGAACGACCTGGACGGCACGGTTGTGGAAGAGAAGATTTATCACGATGCAGGGGCGAAGACTTCGGAGTTCACACCGCGCGCGGAACTGGAGCGCTTGATTCGCGCGGCGGGCCGCGTGCCGGTGGAGCGCGACACCTTATACCATCCCGTGGACCGGTCGAAGCTGCCGCCGCTCCCTCCACCGGCGCGGCCGGACCTGGTCAGTCTCAGGCTAAATGTCTGACAGCTACGTTAGGCTTGTTATTTCTCGCAACGTGAACCTGCGGATGCGCGTCTGCTAAAAAGTCTTTCCGTTTTAAGGAGCGTCATTCCCCCCGTGCGAACTATATTACTGCTCATGATTTCGAATGTTTTTATGACCGTGGCCTGGTACGGGCATCTGAGATTCCGCAGCGAGGCGTTGTGGAAGGTGGTTTTAGCGAGCTGGGGCATCGCCTTTTTCGAATACTGCTTCCAGGTGCCGGCGAACCGCTTCGGGTCCTATGAATTCACGCCCGCGCAGTTAAAGACCATTCAGGAAATCATCACGCTTTCGATTTTTCCGGTGTTTTCAATATTTTATCTGGGAGACCGTTTCAAATGGAATTATGGAGTGGGCTTTGTGCTGATCGTGGCCGCGGCATTCTTTATTTTCCACAAATGGTAGACTGAATCCCTTCTTCGCCTGGCCGAGGAGAAGGAGGGTGGATGCCATTGATAATTTCGATGATTCGAACGCGTATGCGCAGTTTCGCCCTGCTGGGCTACCTGGTGCTGTTCGGGTACCCGCCAGTGGCGGCGCAGAACGTTACGCCCACACCGGAAACCGGAGTCACACCAAGCACACTGCTGCTTTACCGGGCCGACCTCTACTCAGGGAAAGAAACCGCATACGAGGAGACGGAAGCACAAATTGTGCAAAGTTACGCCGACGCGAAGATCCCGATTTACTGGAGCGCGCTGCAATCGGTTACCGGCTCACCGCATATCCTCTATTTCGATGGATTCGACAACTTCGCCGACATTGAGAAATCCGGGGCGGACCTGGCCCAAGGGCTGGATGCACATCCGGAAATCACGACACTGCAGCAAAAACTGACGGATTTCGTCTCCGCAACACGAACCGCACTGGCCTTCCGGCGCGATGATCTGGGCTATCGCCTGAACAAGATTGACCTGGCGAGAGCAAACTATGTGCGAGTCTCTATTTTTCAGTTCCGCACTGGATACGAAGAGGAATTTGCCGACGCCGTGCGCACGCGGGCGCGGATATATGAAACCGATGACATTAATACGCCCTGGATGTTCTACCAGGTCCACTCCGGGTTCTCGCTGCCGACCTACATCGAGTTTCAACCCATGAATTCGCTCGGCGAAATTGATGATGCGCTGGAACGCAACGCAAAGGCGCGCCGTCCAGGCGGGCCGGGTTCGTTGTCGGCGCAGAAATGGATTCGAGAAGCGGACTTGAGCGTTGACATCCAAATCTATCGCGTCAGCCAGAGCATGAGTCATTTGTCCGCCGCAGACGCGGCTGCAGCACAGGGTGCAAAGCGTGAGAGTGCCTCGACAGGGCCCGCCAAGAAATATATTCTTCGGGCGAGGCAATGAATCGAATTCCAGGAATCCAGCGGATGAAATGAAAGAACAGGAGAGAAACCATGCAGCGCAAAGGTTCGGCAGTATGGCAGGGCGGGTTGAAGGACGGCAAGGGAACGATTTCGACGGAAAGCGGTGTGCTCAAGCAGACGCAGTATTCCTTCAGCACGCGCTTTGAAAATGGCCTTGGCACGAATCCGGAAGAGCTGTTGGCCGCGGCCCACGCCGGATGCTTCACTATGGC
The DNA here is from genome assembly GCA_003224085.1 of Acidobacteriota bacterium. GTDB lineage: Bacteria > Acidobacteriota > Terriglobia > Acidiferrales > UBA7541 > Acidiferrum. The sequence goes on from QHYK01000039.1 coordinate 57,807, forward strand.
GCTTTCCGCGCAGTTGGGGAATGCCGGGATGACGGCGAGCAAGCTCGAAACCACAGCGACGGTTTCGCTGGAAAAAGTAGCGGACGGATTTGCCATAACGAAAAGCCATCTGGATCTGATCGCGCATGTTCCCGGAGCCGACAAAGCGAAGTTTGATACGGCGGTGAAAAACGCGGAGACGGGCTGTCCCGTTTCCAAATTGTTCAAAGCGGAAATAAGCGTTAACGCACGGCTCGTGTCGTAAGGAATCTCGAAGCCCTTCGATCGAGCGTTCTCACGAACCGAGACAAGCGAGTACTAGGCCGCACATGATTCCAGCTCCAGGCACTTTCGCTGCCGGTATAGCAATCTTCGTGATTGTGGTATGGGACGCGTTTGAATCCATCATCTTGCCACGCCGCGTCACACGAAAGTTCCGCTTGACGCGCGTGTTTTTCAAATTCACGTGGAGCAACTGGAAGTCTCTCACGCGGCTGATCCCCTCACGCAAAAAACGCGAGACGCTGCTCAGCTTTTACGGACCGCTTTCGCTGCTCGTGCTGGTGGGCGTGTGGGCGGTTGGCTTGGTCCTGGCGTTTGGCATGATGCAGTACGGAGCGGGCTCTCCGGTGAATATGAACGGCGGGCAGCCAGGTTTCGCGACTGACATTTATCTGAGCGGAACGACTTTCTTTACCCTGGGGCTCGGCGACGTCGTCCCGCAGACGGGTTTGGCACGCGTACTTGTTGTGACAGAAGCGGGCTTCGGTTTCGGTTTCCTCGCGGCAGTAATCGGCTATTTGCCATTCATCTACGGGTCTTTTTCGAAACGGGAAGTGAACATTTCGCTGCTGGATGCGCGCGCAGGAACGCCTCCGACCGCGGGAGAACTGCTTCGACGGCATGCGTATCCGGGGGGCAACGAGGCGCTACGCCAGCTTTTCAAGGATTGGGAATTCTGGGCGGCGGAACTGATGGAGAGCCATCTCTCTTATCCGGTGCTGGCGTTCTTTCGTTCGCAGCATGACAACCAGTCGTGGATTGCCGCGCTGACGGCCATCCTGGATGGCTGCGCGCTCGTGAAAGTCGCGATTACCGATACGTGCCGGCGGCAAGCCGAGCTGACTTTCGCCATCGCGCGCCACGCCGCAGTCGATCTTTCGCAAGTTTTCAAAACTCGGCCGCGCGCGCTTCCGCACAATCGCCTGCCTGCTGAGGACCTGAAGCGGATTCGCGACATGCTCGCCTCGTATGGTCTGAGGGTGGGCGACATTAGCGAAATGGGAGAACGCCTCGCGGAATTGCGGAACATGTACGAGCCGTACCTCTTCGGGTTGGCAGAATATTTAGGTCTGACCTTGCCGCCATGGATTCCTCCGGCTAAGGGAAAAGACAATTGGCAGACCACCGCGTGGGGCCGCTCCGCGGGGCTGTTAGAGAAAGAAGGAGCGGCGATCGGCGCGGAAGATCACTTTTAGTTTCTTCTGCACATGGCGCACGCACATTGCCTAGCTCCCTCATAGAAATCATCGGAGACAAACCATGAAGGCGATTCTTGTTCGTCAATTCGGTGGTCCGGAAGTCTTGAAGCTCGAAGAGGTGCCTACCCCGAAGCCTGCGGCCGGGGAGGTGCTCGTGCGCATTCATGCTGCGGGAGTGAATCCTTACGACACCTACATGCGCGCGGGAACTTACGCGGTGAAGCCGCCGCTCCCCTACACGCCGGGCTCGGATGGCGCGGGAGTGATTGAAGCGGTCGGCGAGGATGTGAAGAAGGTAAAGAAAGGCGACCGCGTTTACACGGCAAAAACAGTCACGGGGGCTTACGCAGAGTACGCCTTAGCGCGGGAAGAGCAGGTGCATCCGCTGCCGGTGAAGATCAGCTTCAGCCAAGGAGCGGGCGTGTGGGTTCCATATGGAACGGCGTATCATGCGCTGTTTCATTCAGCGAAAGCGCACGCTTCGGAAACCGTGCTGGTGCACGGAGCGAGCGGCGGAGTAGGCACTGCGAGCGTGCAGATAGCGCGCGCGATGGGACTCACCGTTTTCGGCACGGCGGGTACGTCAAAGGGGCTGGACCTGGTGAAACGCGAAGGGGCGCATCAGGTGTTCGATCACAGCACAGCGGGCTACCAAGAGGAGATTATGAAGGCGACAGGCGGGCGCGGTGTGGACCTCATTCTGGAAATGCTCGCCAACGTGAACCTGGCGCACGATTTGAAGCTGCTGGCGACCAATGGACGAGTCATTATCATAGGCAACCGTGGGGAAATCACCATCAATCCGCGTGACCTAATGGCGAGGCGTGCGTCGGCGCGCGGTTTCACGCTGTGGGCCGTTATGCCTGAGGAAGAAGCAGATATTCATGCCGGACTAATAGCCGGTCTGGAAAACGGCACGCTGCGCCCGGTAGTGGGCAAAGAGCTGCCGCTGGCCGAAGCCGACCGTGCTCACAAGGAAATCCTCGAGCCAGGCGCTTCTGGAAAAATCGTGCTCATCCCCTAGCCGAAAGCTTTCCTTTTTCAGGGGTTCAGGCCCAGTGAAAAACGCGCAGAACTGCGCCCGCCACTGCGGCTCCGGCAATGATCCGAAGCGGAATTCACGCGATAGCAAAAAGCGAGCATGGCGCTGATCGCGGCGAGCGCAAAAGCAGGCGCGCGCGAACTGCCAGCCTACGTAGGCCATCAGCGCGACAGACGCACAACAAGATCATCGTGAAACAGGGCCAGCAGCACATAGCCGCTGCCGAATAAATGAACGGGTGGAACGGGCAAGCGTTGAAATGATTGCGGAACTTTCCATGCCGGACGGCCACGCGGCTCTTGCCGCCATCCAGAAGACTCCTGCACCAATCAATAATATCAACGCAGATACCCAAAGGCGGACAGCAAAATCACCGTTGCCGCAAGCAGAGCCAGCGGAACGGTTCGCAGTGCAGTTTTGCCAAGAGCCCAAATCGCTTGCGCGATTAAGACCACGACGGCCGGTTTCACGCCAAAGAGCAGCCTGGCCAATTGCGGTGTGGCTCCAAAACGCGCGTAGACCCAGGATAATCCCACGACGAGAACCGCTGCTGGCGGAATAAATGCCACCCCCGCAAAAATAAGCCCAAGCACTCCGCCGCGAATCTGCCCCAGGTAAATGGCCAATTCCGTGGAGCTTGGCCCCGGCAGCAGGCTCACCGCGCCAACCAGGTCGGGGAAGCGCTCTCGTGTGAACCAAGCGCGGCGCCGCACAAACTCTTCTTCCATCAGGGCGATGTACGCCGCTGGTCCGCCGAACGCGACCAAACCCAGCCGCACTCGAGCGATTTCGCCGAGAGCAGCCTTGGGCCGCAGCTTTTGCTCCTGTCCGGGGTTCAGCACCGCGGAGGATTATGCCTTATAATGTTTGGTTCGCCAGAAACGAGGCGAAGAAACTTGTAGCTACGGATCCGGTATCTTGCACGCCGCCCCTGCAATCACGATCTTTTTCGCGCTCCAGAGCGCCATCGGCCATTACTGGCACAAACTCACGGACAAAACCTTCAGCGGCATTTATCACGCCAACGCCTTCGACCTGGCCCTGATGATTCCCTACTTCATCGTGCTTCTCGTGCTCGCCATGTACGGGCTGCATCGCTACTGGCTGGTCTACGACTATTTTCAATATTCGAAAAATGTCCCGCCGCCTCCGCCACCGGTCACAAACTGGCCGCGCGTGACCGTGCAATTGCCAATTTTCAATGAGCGCTATGTCATTGAGAGACTCACGGAAGCTGTCGCGCGTTTCGACTATCCGCGGGAGCTGCTGGAGGTTCAAGTTCTGGACGATTCCACCGACGAAACGCAAGACGTTGCGCGCGCGTGCGTGGAGCGCCACGCTGCGCAGGGCATGCCTATCACTTACATCCATCGAACGAATCGCGACGGATACAAGGCTGGCGCGCTGGAAAACGGCTTGAAAACGGCGAAGGGCGGATTCGTGGCGATTTTTGACGCGGACTTCATTCCCGAGCCGGATTTTCTCCGCCGCACGATTCCGTATTTCCTGAACCCCGACGGCGGCGAAAACATCGGCATGGTGCAGGCGCGCTGGACCTACCTGAACAGCGATTATTCGCTGCTGACCAACGTGGAAACGATTCTGCTCGACGGGCACTTCGTGGTGGAGCACGGCGCGCGTTCCCGGCGGGGCGCATTTTTCAATTTCAACGGCACGGCGGGCGTGTGGCGCCGCAAAGTGATTGACGATGCCGGCGGCTGGCAACACGATACGCTGACCGAAGACACGGACCTTTCTTATCGCGCGCAGCTCAAAGGCTGGAAATTCCTCTATCTGCCGCAAATTGAATGCGCCTCCGAGCTGCCCGTGGACATGAACGGCTTCAAATCGCAACAGGCGCGCTGGGCCAAAGGACTGATGCAAACGGCCAAGAAAATCTTGCCAAAAGTTTTCCAGGCGGATGTACCGTGGCACGTAAAAGCCGAAGCCTTTTTTCACCTCACGGCCAACATCAGCTATCCGCTTATGATTGTGCTCTCCACGATGCTGCTGCCGGTGATGATCGTGCGCTTTCAGCAAGGCTGGTTCCAGGTGCTGTTGGTAGACCTGCCGCTCTTTCTGGCGTCCACGTGCTCGATTTCGAGCTTTTACCTGGTTGCGCAAAGGGAACTGCGGCCAAAAACATGGTGGCGCACATTCCTCTACATGCCTTTCGTAATGGCCACAGGCATCGGTATTTCCGTGCGCAACGCGCAAGCGGTGATCGAAGCTATCGTGGGGAAGCAAACTGAGTTTGCGCGCACCCCAAAGTTCAGGATTGAAGGAAAGAAAGGCACGTTCGCGAAGAAATCCTACAAGAACAAGGCCGGCTGGATTCCGTACGCAGAAGTGGCGCTGGGAATTTACTTCGCGCTGACCGTGGTTTACGCCATCACCAACGATAATTACGGTACGGTGCCGTTTCTGCTGCTGTTCGTCTGGGGTTATCTCTACACCGGACTGATGTCGCTTGGGCAAACGTATTTCGCGCATTTGCGCTTCGGCGTGAATGCACCAGAGATGCGACCTGCTGCTTCCGGCGCTCCGGGGTTCTGATCCTCGATTTCTATTGGTAAGAAAGCTCCTTTTGTTTTTACAGGGTAGACTGTCCCAACCGGAAGACTCCAGTGGATTCTGTCTATTTCCAGAATTCAACCGTCCGCATTCATGCTGTGGCTGCGGGACCGAGAGACGGTCCCGTCATACTGCTTCTTCACGGCTTCCCTGAATTCTGGTACGGGTGGCGCAAGCAAATCGAGCCGCTGGCTACGGCTGGGTTTCGTGTCATCGCGCCCGACCAGCGCGGGTACAACCTGAGCAGCAAGCCGCGCGGCGTGGCTTCGTACGCTTTGACGGAGCTGGTCTCCGACGTCATCGCCATCGCTGATCAGCTTGGGCAGAAAAAAATTTTCCTCGCCGGTCACGATTGGGGTGCTGCAGTAGCTTGGAGCACGACTATGCTGCATCCCGAGCGCGCCGAGAAACTCGCCGTCCTTAACGTGCCGCATCCCTCCGTGATGCACCGTTTTCTTAATACGCGCATCGGGCAGATGAGGCGAAGCTGGTACATTCTCTTCTTTCAGATCCCGTGGCTGCCAGAAATGCTTTTTTCTGCATTCGACTTTCGTTTGGGGACGCGCGCGCTGGTCAATTCCAGCCGGCCTGGCACATTTTCTGCTGAGGACCTCGCGCAATACCGTGACGCCTGGTCGCAGACCGGCGCACTGACGGCCATGATCAACTGGTATCGCGCGGCCATACGCTATCGCACGCCATTCGCCGATCGCACTGTGCGCGTGCCCACGCGCATCCTGTGGGGCGAGCGCGACAAATTCCTGATTGCGGAAATGGCGCGCGAAAGCCTGCGCTATTGCACGAACAGGGAGCTCCTTACCTTCGCGAACGCTAGCCATTGGCTCCAGCATGAGGAGCCGGAAAAAGTTTCAGAGCTGCTCATAAAGTTTTTTCAATCGTAAGCGGCAATCTAACTTTCGTTCGGATACAATCACACATCTGCGACAAAATAGTTTTTCCATCAAGGCAGGTGGCAGCCCCATTGCCCATAGCGAGCAACAAGAAATTCAAGCAATACTCGAGGTGAATCTATGAGCGGTCGCCGGTGGTGGATTTTAACATTGGTGCTGGCCTTGTGTGTCATGGCGCGGCCAGCGAAAGCACAGCAGCGCCGCGAGCGTGAACCGAACAGCGTGTACGCCGAACGTCGCGCCAAGCTGGCTTCCCAAGTTGACGCGCCCATTATCTTGTGGGGCTTCACCGGAAGAGAAGAAGTCTCGCAGGACTATATCTTCGCGCAGGAAGAGCATTTTTATTATTTGACGGGGCACAACGAGGAAGGCGCCGGGCTGATTGTCCTTCCGGGGGCTCAAAACGATCGAGGAACGGCGGCGGGTGCTTCCCGGAATGGGCCGCACGAAATCCTTTTTCTTCCGCCCAAAGACCCTGGCAAGGAAAAATGGAATGGCCTTCGCATGTCTCCTTCGGATCCTGGGATTGAGGCGCGAACGGGATTCGCCAGCGTAAAAACATTCCCTGAAATGCGCGCCACCGTCGAAAACCTCACCAAGTTCTATCCAGCTTTTTTTACGATTCTTCCTTACGAAAAAGAACTCGGCGGCTATCCTCATGAAAAGGCGGTCGTCGACTGGCTCCAGCTGGCCGCGCCAAAAACAACGCTGAAAGATGCTCGCTCGCAGATCGCAGCGATGCGCCCCATCAAGTCCTCTGGTGAAATCGCCTTCCTGAAAGAAGCCATTGATCTATCCCTGGATGCGCAGCTGGAAGCAATGAAAATGATGCGCCCGGGCCTCTACGAATATCAGGTGGCCGCAAGAATGGTGGAAGTGCACGCCCTGGGCGGCTCCGAAACAGAAGGCTATGCGCCGATTGTCGGTGCGGGGCCGAATTCGACCGCGCTCCACTATGACAAACTGTCGCGCAAGATTCAGGATGGCGACATCGTAGTGCTTGACGTTGGCGCGCAGTATTCCGGTTACTCGGCGGACATCACGCGCACCCTTCCCGCTAATGGCAAGTTCACAGCGCGCCAGCGCGAAATCTACGAAATCGTTCTCGGCGCGCAAAACGAGGCGCTCGCGGCGATGAAGCCCGGCGCGCACTTCTCCTGCAAAGGCAAAAAAGACGGGCTGATGAATATCGCCTACGACTACATCAATTCGCATGGAAAAGACCGCCAGGGCAGACCGCTTGGCCAATATTTCATTCACGGCCTGGGTCACCATATCGGGCTCAACGTGCACGATCCAGGCGACTATTGCAGCCCGCTTCAGCCGGGAATGGTGGTCACGGTCGAGCCGGGCATTTACATCCCTGAAGAGAACCTGGGCGTGCGCATTGAAGACGACGTGCTGATCACGGAGTCCGGCCACAAGCTGCTGAGCGAACGGCTTCCACGCAACCCCGACGAAATCGAGAAAATCATGGCGGACGCGACCAAGGAAGCAGTCTATCATGCTGGCAGTCCCGCCGGGAATGGCTCCAGCCCTTCTGGAAACGAAAAAGGCGAGGAAGAAATCAAAAGCCTGATTACGAAATATGCCCAGTCCGTCGACGATGCGGATACGAACCTCGCCTCGCAGGTCTGGTGTAATTCCCCCGAGGCTTCGTTCATTCACCCTTTGGGCCACGAGCACGGCTTCGAGCAGATCAAAGAGAATGTGTACAACAAGTTGATGGGGGGCATGTTTTCTGAGCGAAAGCTCACCGCTCACGATGTCTCGGTGCAGGTTCTGGGGGACGCCGCTGTTGCCGAGTTTTACTGGGATTTTGTGGCCAAGTTCCGGAAAGATGGCTCTCCGATCTCCACGCACGGCCGGGAAACTCAGGTGTATCGCAAAACGTCGGACGGCTGGCGCCTGGTCCACGTGCACTATTCGGGAATGCCTGTCACGACGGAGCGGCGGGGGTTCTGAGGGCCTAGAACGAAGGCGGCGATTGACCCGGTCGAATCAGCCCATTTATACTGTTTCTTCGCGTCGGCACCGAAAAACGTGCTGACCTACCTCGAGTCATTCCGGACGCGGCCACATTCCTGGCCCGCCTGAATTTCGGAAATCGAAACTTCTCAAGGGAGAATATGAGCAGCGTCAAGGCCACACAACTTCGCCCGGGCATGGTCATCCAGCACGAGGGCCAGCTTTTCACCGTGTTCAGCACGGAGCACCGCACGCCCGGCAACAAGCGCGGTTCCATGCAGACACGCATGAAGAACCTCAAAACCGGAGCGATTATTGATTACCGGTTCCGCGCCGAGGAGTTCATCGAGCGCGCGATTCTAGATGAAGTGGAATTCGAGTACCTCTACAACGATGGCGACAATTTCCACTTCATGAATACACAGACGTACGAACAAATGCATCTTACGCGCGAACAACTCGGCGAGACGGTCTACTACCTGATTCCGAATACAGTTGTGAGCGTGGAATTCTTTGACACCAAGCCCATCGGCGTGGCTTTGCCGGACACCATGGATTTGAAAGTCACGCAGACAGAACCGACATTGCAAAAGGCCACCGCCAGCGCGGTCATGAAGCCCGCGACCCTGGAGACCGGGCTTGTGGTGCAAGTTCCGCCGTTCGTGAATGAAGGCGACAAGATTAAAGTGGATACTTCCGAAGCGCGCTACGTGCAGCGCGTGGAATAGTTTCCCAGTTTTTCCGCCTCCGCAGCTAATTTCGGCGCAAGCAGGAATTAGAGGAGGTTGCAGGGCGTCCCGGCAAAACCGGGACGCCTTCTTTTCTTGCCCCCTATTATAGCTGCTAAGCTATACATCCGCGCATAATTAACAGGACATAAGATAAGCACATCTGGCATACTCCTGGAAGGAGGTGCCATGGTTCCGCGAATCCTGTACTTACACCCGAAAACTTATAAACGTTTAATCCGCTTGCGCAAACAAGCAGAACGGGACGGAGCCTACCGAGTTGCCAAAAGATTGCAAGCAGTGGTGCTGAACTCGGAGGGACGGACCAGCGGTGAGCTGGCCCATCTACTCGGATCTCCACGCTCGAGGGTCTCGGAGTGGTTAGCACGTTACCAAACTTTTGGCGTGGAAGGACTGCTCGAAGGGCATCGTTCAGGCCGGCCATTGGAGCTGACATCGTCGCAACGGAAACAGCTCGACGACATTCTCGAAAGCGGCCCGGTAGCCTACGGCCTGGATACGGGCATCTGGACCTCTCCCATGATCGCCTGGGTCATCGAGGAGGAATTCGACATTCATTATCATCCGGGCCATGTGCGCAAGTTGCTCCATCGTTTGGGCTTCTCGGTGCAGCGTCCGCGTCGCGTGCTGGCCCGAGCCAACGCGGACCAGCAAGATCGCTGGCAGCGGTACACCTATCCCAGTCTTAAAAAAAAGCGCAGCGGCAAAACTGGGCGTTGATCTTCACCGACGAAGCCAGCTTTCGCCAAGATTCTACCCTGCACGCCACCTGGAGCCGGATCGGTTGTCCTCCGGAAGTTCCCGTGACCGGACAGCGCAAGAGCGTGAAGATTTTTGGGGCCATTGAATTGAGGAAGACTCGTTTCCATTACCGGCAAGACACCGTCTTCAACGCTTCCACGTACTTCGCTTTCCTGCAACAACTGGCTCGCAGCTATCGACGGCAGGGAGCGGTGCTCAGGATAACGCGACGTATCACACAGACGGCGACGTATGGGCTTGGTTCGATGCCAATCGCCATTGGCTGGAAGTTCATCAACTGCCTCCCTACTCACCGGCGTTGAATCCAACCGAGCGATTGTGGAGATACACGCGCCAAACGGGGACTCATAATCGATACTTTCCGGACGAGAAGGAATTGATCGGCACGCTGAGTCGCGTGTTCGGTGAGATGCAAACCTATCCGGAACTCATCCGGCCCTATTTGCAATCTTTTTTGTAATCATCATGTCCTTTTATTTATGCGCGTCTGTATAGCTTGCGTTGTTTCCGCTGGATTCTCGCACCTTCTGTTCTCTTGGACTCAGTCTCTTCCGCCTGAGCTGGCGGCGGACTTTTCGCCGGGAGGATGCTGGCCAAACACACGATCGAAGATGGCGTCCACATAACGAAGCTGACGCTGCAGATCGAACGTGCGGGCTAGCGCCTTTGCGTCGAGATGTTTCGTGATTCGTTTGTCGACCGCGACGCGCTCGTGGAAGCTGGTGTCTGATTCCCAGGCGGACATGGCATTTTCCTGCACCACTTTGTAGGCGTCGTCGCGCGGCATACCGCTTTCCACCAGGTCTTGAAGCAACTGGCCGGAAAAAACAAGACCGTGCGTGGATTCCAGATTGCGCAGCATACGTTCGGGAAACACGCGCATTTGGCCGACGATGGTAATCATTTTCGAGAGCATGTAATCCACAAGAATGGTGGAATCGGGAAGAATCACGCGCTCTACGGAGCTGTGCGAGATGTCGCGCTCGTGCCACAGCGCCACGTTTTCGAACGCTGCCAGCATATTCGAGCGTACCAGCCGCGCGAGGCCGCAGATTTGTTCGCACAGGACGGGATTGCGCTTGTGCGGCATTGCCGAGCTTCCGCGCTGCCCTTCGCTGAACGGTTCTTCGACTTCTCGGACTTCCGTACGTTGGAGGTGCCGGATTTCCAGCGCGATTCGCTCGAGCATCGTAGCGATGAGGGCCAAAACGCTGAGATACTGCGCGTGGCGATCGCGTTGAATTACCTGTGACGCTACGGGAGCGACTACTAGCCCAAGCCGTTTGCAGATGCGTTCTTCGATTTCCGTGCCAAGATGCGAGGCCGTGCCAACGGCCCCGGAAATTTTTCCCACCGCCATTTGCGCAGCGGTATCTCGGAAACGCTCGATGTTGCGCTGATTCTCAGAAAACCAGTTGGCGATTTTCAGTCCGAACGTGATAGGTTCCGCGTGGATGCCGTGCGTGCGGCCAATTTGCGGCGTGTGCCGGAACTCGTGCGCACGGAGATCGAGAATTTCTCCGAACATCACCAGGTCGCGCTCAATTAACTTTGACGCATCGCGCACTTGAAGAGCCTGCGCAGTATCTACGACGTCGTTGGACGTCATGCCATAGTGCAGCCAGCGCGCGGCAGCAGGATCAGTAATCGATTCGCCGACGGCCATGGTAAACGCAATGACGTCGTGCTTCACTCGCGCTTCGAGTTCGTGAATGCGCGGGACATCCACTTTGGCTCGCGCGCGAATCGCTGCGGCGGCTTCCTTCGGTACTTGGTCCGTTTCCGCGAGCGTTTCGGCGGCGGCAATTTCCACCTCCAGCCATTTCGCGAAGCGGTTGGCGTCGCTCCAGACGTGGCCCATCTCCGGGCGCGTGTAGCGTGGAATCAATTCCCTCTCCTAAACGGAAAAGCAAGAAATGTGGATGCCTACGGAATTTCCAATACTCCATGATACCGCAGTTGGAGCGAGAGGCAGTGAAATCGACGGCAAATAGACGTCCGAAATTGGGACGGCAAGTTTCGCAAGCGGGGGTCCGGAAAACGAACAAGCAGCCCTGAGACCAACCAGGCCCCTGAATCCAAAGGACTTGTTGCCATATGGCCGGCGGCACTAGGGTTGCTCCACCAAAGGATGTAGAGTATCTACTGGCATGGGAGTAGAATGTCGACAGCCTTGGGTGACACAAAAGAGTTTCTGATGTCTGCTCCAGCATGAATGAAGAAATCGACTCAGGCGATGGACAATCAGGATAAGACATGGCGGAAAAGAAAGAGCGTTATCAAAACCGGATTGAGCTGCTGCAGGGAACACTGGATCTGTTGGTTTTACAGACGCTGCAATGGGGGCCGCAGCACGGCTATGGCATCAGTATCGCCATTCGCAATCATTCTGGAGAAATTCTCCAGGTGGACACGGGTTCGCTCTACCCGGCGCTGCACCGCCTGGAGAAACAAAAACTGATCAAGGCGGAGTGGAAGGTTTCGGAAAACAAGCAGCGAGCGAAATATTACCAACTCACAGCGGCGGGCAAGAAACACTTGAGCAGAGAACGTTCGAAGTGGTCGCAGTTCTCGCAAGCGATTGCTGGCGTGCTGAACCCGGAACAGACGTAGCCAAGAGACCGGGACGAGGAACTGAAAATACGGGGTGAGGAGTCTATGACCTTCTGGCGGAGGGAAACACGCGAAGCCGAACTCGACGAAGAAGTGCGCACTCACTTGAACATGGCAGCACAAACGCTCACGGAGCGCGGCGTGGCTCAGAAAGAAGCAGAACGCGCAGCCAAGCGCGACTTTGGGAACGTAGAGCTGACGAAGGAAGTCACGCGCGACGCGTGGGGCGGGAGATGGCTGCAAGACTTAATCAGCGACGCGCGGTACGGCTTGCGGATGTTGTCGAAGAACCCAGGCTTCACCGCGATCGCCGTCCTCACACTGGCGCTGGGCATTGGCTCCAACAGCGCTGTTTTTTCGTTGATCGACGCCTTGTTGCTGCGGAGCCTCGACGTTCCGGCCCCCCGGGAGTTGGTCCGAATCACCTTCGGTCCGCCTGGAATCGACGGACCACTCTCCAGCCCGATGTTCGACCGCCTTCGCGAGCGGCAGAGGGTGTTCACAGACATTTTTGCCTGGACAAACGGCCCGATGGTTCTGAGCAACAAGGGCGTCGCTCGCCCCATCACGGGGGCTTACGCAACTGGCTCGGCCTTTCCCACTTTGAAGCTCAAGCCGCGCCTCGGCCGCCTGCTAACTTGGCAGGACGACGAACCGAGCGCACTCTCGAATGGAGTTGCTGCCGTGATCAGCGAGGACTTCTGGCTCGAGCATTTCGGGGGAGACCCCGGTGTTCTCGGGCAGCCCATCACGGTGGACGGAGGCACTGCGACCATCGTTGGCGTAATGCCAGGCTCGTTCAATGGTATTACTGTCGATTATTCGCCTCAGGTGGTGCTGCCCTTCATCTTCGATGTAGCACTTCACGGAAAGTCTTCTTGCCGCTTTCGATCCGACTGCACTTGGTTTTCTGCAATGGCGCGCCTCGAACCCGGCGTCACTTTTGCCCAAGCCCAAGCGGACCTTGCCGCGATTGCGGGAGACGTCCTGAAGGAATTGCTCACAGAGGGCTATCAGAGAATAGATTATTTACGCAACGGAACGCTGTCGTTGATTCCGGGTCGTACCGGCAATTCCCCTTTGGGGAAGGTTTACGGCCGGGAACTCTGGACGTTGCAGACGCTCGTGGGGCTGCTGATGATCATTTGCTGCGCCAATTTGGCCAGTTTGCAACTTTCGCGCACGCTGAACCGTCAACACGAACTCGTTGTGAGGAGCGCGCTTGGGGCTGGGCGGCTGCGACTGGTTCGCCAGCTAGTTGTGGAGAGTATGCTGCTTTCCGCTTCAGGCGCAGCGGCAGGCATGCTGTTGTCACAATGGATGAGCGGGCTGCTCGTCCGCTATGTGGAACAGTCAGATTTTCCGGTGTTCCTCGACTTGCGTCCCAATCTCACAATTCTTGCAGCAGTCATCGCCCTTGCAGCGCTCACGGTAATTCTTACTGGAGCTTTGCCGGCTCTCAACCTGACGCGCCTCGAAACGGAGGAGATGCTGCGCTCCGGAGCGCAGCGAGCTGTTGGCCGCAAAAGGCATCCGCTGGCTGCGCGACTTCTGCCGGGCCAGGTCGCACTTTCCCTGGTGCTCACATCACTTGCGCTACTGTTTGCGGTCAGTACCGGAAGACTTTTGCGTGTGGATCCTGGCTTTCGCGTTAAGGGCATAACGTTCTTCGGAGTCGATTTCGAACGGCGTCCGGAAAAAGGAGAGGCGCGACTCGATCTGTATCGTAAGATGCTCGACGGCCTGCGGCGAGCCCCTGGTGTGGAAGCCGCTAGCGTAGTTGCCGTACGTCCGTTGGGAGAAGGGGGAATAGATGAAAGCGCGGCCCCCGTGGAGGGACATGGGCCTGAGGACAAGCATTTGTTCGAAAATGTGGTTGGACCAGAATACTTCACGACGGCAGGGACAAAAATTCTTGCGGGCCGCGAAATTTCGAAATTCGACCGTTTCGGCGCGATTCCGGTATGCGTCCTGAATCAGGCTGCGGCAAACTTCTTCTTCCCGCAGCAAAGCCCGATTGGCAAGCACATTCGTTCCACGGAACCTAATCCTAAGCGTCCCAGCTGCGAAGTCGTTGGTGTCGTGACAGACGCCAAATATCTTTCCCTCCGTGAGTCAGCTCCTCCAACGATTTACTACCCCTACGAACAACTTCCAGACTTTAGGTGGGCAGGATTCATCACGCGAAGCCACCATACTTCCGCCGCAATTGCTGCCTTCAAGGATGCGTTGCGCCGTTATGCTCCGGACACGCCGTTCTTGCCACCCATGACCATGCAGCGACAGTTGGAGGATTCGATCGGCAAGGAGCGGTTGGTGGCTGTATTGTCGCTCTTCTTTGGAGGTTTGGCGTTGCTGTTGACCTCCATCGGGCTGTATGGCCTGGAAAGTCAGCGCGTGGAGCGGCGCACCCCAGAGATTGGCCTGCGCATGGCTTTGGGCGCGCAAAAGAGTGACATGCTCTGGTTCGTTCTTCGCGAAGCTACTTTCGTTTTCTTGATCGGTTTACCCCTTGGGCTGCTTTTGACGTTTGCCGCGTGCCGTTTCGTCGGCAGTTTGCTTTACGAAATGTCCCCGCTTGATCCGCGAATTCATCTGATTGCCGTTCTGTCATTAGTCGGCGCCGGATTGCTCGCGTCGTACGTGCCGGCACGCAGGGCGGTGAAGGTCGACCCCATGGCGGCCCTGAGATACGAGTGAGAAAACAGTCATGCCGTCAGCGCTGGTTGGACGCTCTTGTTTCATTTCGGTATAACCCTTTTGCCGTTTACCAAAATCACCCTAAATCGTTGACAAAAAAGACTATTAGCTTTACTAACCGCAAGGGTCGTTTCCTGTCTAATGAATCGAATGCTGCCGAGCGTCGAGAACGCCCAGACCATCGCCGAGAGCGACGCCGTCGCCGTCGAACGAACGCTGGCGGGCGACCGGGACGCCTTCCGCGTTCTCGTTGAGCGGCACAGCCACAATGTTTTCCGGCTGGCTTATCGCATGACCGGGAACCGGCCCGATGCGGAAGAGGTGGTCCAGGAGGCGTTTTTGCGCGCGTACCAAAAGCTCGGAAAGTTCGAGGCGCGAGCCAATTTTGGAACCTGGGTTTATCGCATCGCGGCCAATTACGCGATTGACCGCATGAGGCAGCGCAAGAAAGAGGAGGCGCGAAAAGTCGAGCCAGTGATTCACGAAGAGGGAACGGAGAACGATCCCGTGACGCTGGTGCACGATGCCGCACCGACCCCGGAACGCTTGGCACACAACATGGAACTCCGGAAACAAATTGAGATCGCCCTCGCCGCGCTCTCTCATTCAGAAAGAACCGCCTTCGTGATGCGGCACTGGGAGGGCTGCGCCATTGAGGAGATCGCCGCCGTCCTCAAATCAAGTTCCAGCGCGGCGAAGAATACGGTTTTTCGGGCCGTGCAGAAATTGCGCCTGGCCTTGCAACCCTTCGTGGTGAAAGGGACGCAGGTAAGGGCGATGGGAACTGAATCATGAAGCATATGACAGAAGAAGAGTTGATTGCTTACCGCGAAGGCGTGGCCGCCCAGCGCGCTGTAATTGCGAATCATCTGGCCGCTTGCGAAGAATGCCGCGCAGAACTCGAGCGTATCGAAGCCGTGCTCGCCGCGCTAGATACATTGCCGGTGCCGAACCCGGGCGACGATTATGGGCGGCGCGTATGGCGGCAGATTGCGCCGCGTTTGCCGGAGCGGCCTGCACGGTGGTGGCAGGCGTGGTTCGAACCGCAGCGATTGGGAGCGTTGGGAACTGTGGCCGCCTTGCTCGTTGTGGCGTTTCTTACCGGGCGAATGACAAAGCGCGGTCCTATTGGCAATGACGTTGCCAACAAGGAACAAATCCGCGAGCGCGTGCTGGTGGTGGCCGTGGGTGAGCATCTGGGGCGATCCGAGATGATGCTTGTCGCGCTTTCGAACGCCGAGCCGCTCAACCCCGCGCAAAAGCAGGTGAACATTTCCGCGGAGCAGCATCGCGCGGAAGATTTGTTGGAAGAGAATCGGCTCTATCGGCAGACGGTGCTCATGGAAGGCGATGCGAATCTGGCCAGCGTTCTGGATGAACTGGAGCGCGTGCTTCTGGACGTGGCGCACAGTCCGGAAGAAGTCACGCCGGCGCAACTGAAAAAGATTCGACAGAAAATCGAGGCGCGCGGAATTCTGTTCAAAGTTCGGGTGGTTGGCAGGGAGCTCCAGGAACGGCAGAAAGCCACAAAGCCCGCTCCGGCGCAGAAAGACTCTGAGGAAAGCGAAAGGAACAAGGCATGACCCAGCGGAATGCAGTGCGTAGAACAAGTATGGTGTGGATCGCAATCGCGGCGCTGTTGCTGTTTCCCGCGGGGGCGCGGGGCGCACGGTTCGTGAGCAGCATTTTCTCGGCACGTGATTTTCTCCAAGACTCACAGGATGCGCAAGACAAAGAGCAGCAGCGGCGTGACCGCGAGCAAGAGGCGCGCGACAGGGAGCAGGAGAAACGCGACCGTGAACAGGAAAGAATCGACCGCATGCAGGAGCGCTACGACGAAGGCCGCGAAGCGCTGGACGAAGAACGTTACGAGCAGGCCGAGGCAAAATTCGATCAGCTCGCGCAATCCAACGGCCCGCAAACCGACGCGGCGCTATATTGGAAAGCGTATGCGGAAAACAAGCTGGGCAAGCGCGAGGCGGCGTTGAACACCCTGGCGGACATGAAGAAACGGTTCCCGCAGAGCCGCTGGCAAAAAGACGGGGATGTCCTAGGGCTGGAAGTCAAGCAGTCCAACGGGCAGCCGGTAAAGCCTGCTGACCAAAGCGACGAGGAGCTGAAAATCCTGGCGATTCAAGGTCTCATGAACAGCGACCCGGAACGCGCCATGCCCCTGCTTGAAAAAGTGATCAACGGTTCCGGGTCGCCAAGAGAAAAGTCGCGGGCGTTGTTCGTTCTCGCGCAGAAAGGTTCCGCACTGGGTCGCGAGATTATTGGAAGAATTGCGAAAGGGCAAAGCAATCCGGAGCTGCAGCGCGAAGCGATCAAGTACCTCGGGCTTTTTGGTGGGGCGCAGTCGCGGCAAATTATGGCGGAAGTCTATGCTGCGAGCAGAGATGCCTCCGTGAAGCGCGCCATTCTTCGCGCCTACATGCTAGGAGGGGATCACGAGCGCCTGTTTGCCGCTGCCAAGAGTGAGAAAGACGAATCGCTCCGCCGCGAAGCCATCCGCCAGCTTGGATTGGTTCATGGAGTCAGTGAACTCGAACAGTTATACCAGGCGGAAACTTCAACGGACCTCCGCCGGGAAATCCTGCAGGCGTTTTTTCTTGCTGGCGAATCGGGAAAACTCGTTCAGGCGGCGGAGTCTGAGAAAGATCCCGAGTTGCGCAGGGCCGCAATTCGAAATCTTGGACTGATCCATTCCGATGATTCAGGAAAGGCGTTGCAGGCCATTTACAGCCGTGAAACCGACGGCGGGCTGAAGGAAGAGGTACTGAACGCGTATTTCCTCCAAGGAAATGCCGCGGCTCTTGTGGCCATTGCGCGCAACGAGAAAGACCCGGAACTGAAGAAAACCGCGGTTTCCAAACTCTCGTTGATGCACTCCAAGGAAGCAACCGACTATTTAATGGAACTTTTGCAAAAGTGAGGTGGCCGATGAACGCGAAGATGAACGCGGAGGATAGCTTGTCAACCGTACGAAGAATTCTCGGATTGGCGATGATTCTCACGGGGATCATCGGGACGGTCGCGCAGTTCGCCAACGACGGTACCCTTCGAACGAGTTTCGCTCCAAGCCTGGCCTACGCCGCAACCGCACAAGCGGGCGTAGAGATGCCGCGTGTCGACAGCGCCAAAGCCGAAACGCAGGCCATCGCGGGAACCTTGGACGCCACCTTCCGCGGAATTCTCGCGCAGGCGGAAAAGCCCGAATGGGTCGGCTACAGCGTCGATGAAATTACGGGCGAGCGCAGTATGTGCTGCGGCAATTTGAATGACGGGAGCGGGTGCGGAACCTGCCGCCTCGAGAAGGACCGTGACGCAACGGGCGGCACCACACACTCTGACGGAAGCATCCAGCTCGAAGGGGCGCGGCGGCTGGTCGTGCTCTTTCGGCTGGAAGCAAAGCAGGTGGGCCGCATTCGCGTCGCTTCAGAAGATTGCACGCTGGACGCGGGCGGGCTGCCGTTTGTTTGGCTCAACCGCGCAAAACCGGGGGAAAGTGTCGCGCTCCTCACAACCTATGTGCAAGGAGCGGAATTCGAGCGCCACGAGCATCACAACATTGGTAACGGCGCATTGACCGCGATTGCGTTGCACGCCGACGCTTCAGCGGACAGAGCAATGGAATCTTTCGTTTCGCCGGGACAGCGAGAAGAGCTACGCCGGCAGGCGGCCTTCTGGCTCGGTGCGGCGCGGGGAAAAGAGGGGCTGAAAACTTTGCAGCGCATGGCCAAGAACGATCCCAGTTCCGATGTGCGCGCGCATGTGACGTTTGCGTTGTCCGTCAGCCACGAACCAGGTGCCCTCGAGGAGATGATTCGCATGGCGCACGACGATTCCAGTTCCCACGTGCGCGGGCAGGCGCTTTTCTGGCTGGCGCAAAAAGCCGGCAAGAAAGCAGTGGGCGCGATTACCGGTGCGATTGAAAACGATCCCGACACGGACGTGAAGAAAAAAGCCGTCTTTGCGCTGAGTCAGCTGCCGAAAGACGAAGGAGTACCGAAATTAATTGAAGTGGCGCAGACCAACCGCAATCCCGAAGTGCGCAAGCAAGCCATGTTCTGGCTCGGACAATCCAACGACCCACGCGCCCTCCAGTTCTTCGAGCAGGTGCTCTTGAAGTGATGTCCCCGCGGGCGAAAGGCTTGCTGAATTTGCAGAATGAGCGCGGAAATTGAACACCATCGGAGAGTATGAGAACATTGAGGAAAAGAGCATGACTCCGAAACAGCGAAAACTTGCCTACGAATTGATCAGCAATCCTCCGCCTGGAAGCGCTATTGCCGCTGCCAAGGAATATGGAATTGACTTGACGCTGCTGGTCGAGAATCTGGATTTGACCGTGACCCAACGCCTCCGCAAGCTTTATTCCGTCGCCTCCTTCTTGCAGAAAGTCCGGCAAGGCAACGGCGCCGGACGATGATCCCGGATGCAGAGAAATTTCTAACCATTCTCAACAGGGAAGACGTGGAGTACGTGGTGATTGGCGGCGTCGCGATGGTGGCTCACGGCTCTGCGAGAGCGACGTTCGATCTGGACGTGTGCTACAACCGCTCGAAACAAAACATTGAAAGGCTCTGTCGTGCTCTCCGGCCTCTTCATCCAAGATTACGCGGCGCGCCAAAGAATTTGCCATTCCGGTTCGACGCCAGGACAGTGGCTGCCGGTCTGAACTTCACCTTGGCGACTGATTGGGGTGACTTCAATCTTCTTGGGGAAGTGGCTGGGCTGGGATTTTATGATGCCGTATACAAATCCTCAGCTTTGCAGCGCGTAGCGAAAATTTCGTGCCGCGTTTTGTCCCTCGACGGACTCTATCGGGCAAAAACTGCCGCTGGGCGCGACAAAGATCTTGAGGCACTCAAAGAAATCAACGGCCTTAAAGACTTGAAAGAGCGCCTCGGTGAAGAGTGAGTTCTGCTCAGGAACCAGTTGTTGGCTCTTACGGGCGAAAGACCCAACGACACACATCCACTCACCGCAAGAGGTCTTCAAGCTGCACGCGCGCATCCGTCTTGGCGTCACGGTACTTCACGATGACGGCCGCCTGGAGGGATAGACCCCACTTGGCGCCCACAGGATGCGACACGGCGCGCGACCCCGGAACGACAAGGGCTTCTTCAGGAATAATAAGCGGCTCGGTATCCGTGGCAGTGTAAACGGCATCGCGCACTAGGTCGTAAACCGGGATGGAACGATTGAGTATCGTCCCTGTGCCTAAGACCGCGCGGCGCTTCACCACGGTTCCTTCATACACTCCGCAATTCCCGCCCACCAGCACTTCCTCTTCAATAATCACCGGCAGCGCGCCCGCGGGTTCGAGAACGCCACCAATTTGCGCGCCCGCGGAAATGTGGCAGTTCCTGCCCACCTGCGCGCAGCTGCCAACGAGCGCGTGCGAATCAATCATCGTGCCTTCGCCCACGTACGCGCCCGCGTTCACGAACATCGGCGGCATGCAAATCACGCCGCGCCCGATGTAGGTTCCATCGCGAATGCTGGAGCCGCCCGGCACGATGCGCACTCCATCCGAAGCCGTGAACGTACGCACCGGATAAGTGGATTTGTCGAAGAACGGTTGCTTCGTAGCGTCGATGGACATGTCCGCGATGGCGCCCATGCGAAAGCCCAGGAGAATTCCTTTCTTCACCCAGGCGTTCACGCGCCAGCCGGATTTTGCTCCCGGATCCTGCTCCGCAGCGCGAATTTCGCCGCGGTTCAGCGCCACCTTGAAATCGCGGAAAAGCCGGTGATGTTCTTCTTCGTAGTGCTTCGGCGCCTCGTCGAATAGTTTTTCAATGAGCGATGGCTGCATGCGATCTCTCGCGAGCATGCGTGGCGGCCTCGCGAGGGACGAGCCCCAGCGTTTCCAGCACCGCGCGGATGCGCGCTCGATTCTCCGCTTTCGGCGGCACCAGTGGCAAGCGCCACACCGGCTCGAGCAAATCCATTTCCGCCAGCGCGGCCTTCACTGGGATGGGATTCGATTCCACAAAGTTGATTTCCATTAGCGGATGGTAGCGCCGGTGAATTTCGCGCGCCCCCCTAAAATCTGCCTGCAACGCCAGCCGCGTGAGCTGCGTCATCTCCGCGGGAATCTCATTCGAAACCACCGAGATAACCCCGCGCCCGCCCAGCGCAATCAGCGGGAGCGTGATGGCGTCGTCGCCGGAAAGAACCACAAAATCATCCGGAACAGTATTCAGAATCGCCGCCATCTGCGAGATGTTGCCGGAAGCTTCTTTGATGCCCACGATGTTTTCGACTTCGGAGAGACGCTTCACGGTGGCCGGCTCAATGTTCACGCCCGTGCGGCCTTGCACGCTGTAAAGAATGATGGGCAGCGATACCGCTTCGGCGATGGCGCGAAAGTGCTGATAGAGCCCTTCCTGCGTCGGCTTGTTGTAGTACGGCGTGACGGAAAGAATTCCGTCCGCGCCTAGGTCGGCAAGTTCGCGCGCGAGGGAAATCACCTCCGCCGTGTTGTATCCGCCCGCGCCGCCCAGGACCGGGACTTTGCCCTTGGCAAGCCCCACGGCAATCTCGACGACGCGCAGATGCTCCTCGTGCGTAAGTGTCGGACTTTCTCCAGTGGTGCCGCAAGGAACCAGAAAATCGATTCCCGCCTCAATCTGACGCTTGATCAGCCCGTGCAGCGCCCTTTCGTCCAGCGATCCATCGCGCCGGAACGGTGTAACGAGCGCTGTGCCCGTGCCGGTAAAACGTGTTTCCGTAAACATGTTGCTCCTCCCCTGGGTTACCACCTGACTGCAGACTGGGCTTTTCGGCCTGGGATGCCGTTTCAGAGTCCACTCAGTTCAATTCGCCGAGAATCTCTCGAAATTCGAAGACTCCTTGCTTGCCGGCGAGCCATCGCGCCGAGCGCAAGGCTCCCCGCGCAAAGCCTTCGCGGCTCCGCGCCGTGTGCCGCAGCGTGATGGTATCGGCGGCCGAATCAAAACCGATTTCATGTGTGCCGGGATGCGCGCCCGCGCGATTGGCTGTCAGCGTAAGCGTCCGGTTATAGCCGGACGCGCGGATTTCCTGCGCAAGCTTCTTGAGCGTTCCGGAAGGCGCATCCTTTTTCGCCGAGTGGTGAATCTCCCAGCCCCACGCCTCGTACTCTGGATACTTCGCCAAAAAGCACGCGGCGTGAGCTACCGCCTGAATAAACACGTTCACGCCAACGGAAAAATTCGGGCTGTAGACAAGGCCGGTTCGCGCGGCAGCAACGGATTCGTGAATCGCAGGCAAATGCTCGTACCACCCCGTCGTTCCGCAGACGGTGTTTATACCAAGCGCCGCCAATCGCCGCAAATTATCCGGCGCCGCTTCAGGCGTAGTGAATTCCACTGCCGCATCGATCCCGCGAAGGAATTCCGGCACGATTGCGCCATCACGCAGATTATTTTCGCGCGTGAATTTTGCGCGCACGTCGAAGCCATACTCGCGCGCCAGTTCCGCGACCAGCCGCCCCATCTTTCCGCAACCGACAATGGCAAGCCCGAGGCTCATGCCGCGCTCCGCCCCGTGGCCAGCAACTGCGCGGTCATGCGCGTATAAATCTCTACCGCGTCGCACAATTCTTTCTTCGCAATGCGTTCTTCCGCGGTGTGCGCCACGTGAATGCTGCCCGGCCCAATGAGAAACGGCTCGCCCCACGCGCCGTTGAACGTGGGAATATCCGTCGTGAACGCGACCACGGTCGTCGGCAGCCCTTCGAATTTTCTCAACCGAATCGCGGGCGTATGCAGAACTTCGCGTGCTTCCGCGCGCCCGGCCGTCGCCGCAGCGACCGCTTGCCTCAATGCCGTTGGATCGCCCACAGTCCGGAACATGACCTCGGCTTCTGCATGGTCTGCCACTACGTTCGGAGCGCGGCCGCCAATGATCGTGCCAATGTTCAACGTGCTGCGGCCGAGCAAGGGATCTTCCGGCAGTGTAATTTGCCGAATCTCCTGAAGAACATCGAGCAGCGTGTGGATTGCCGAATGCCCCAGTTCGGGATACGCCGAATGCGCCAGCTTGCCCCGCGTGGTGATTTCGTAGCGCAACGCGCCTTTCGATCCGAGCGCGAGTTGGTTCTCCGTCGGCTCGCCGTTGATGAGAAAACGCGAACCGCGCGGCTGCACCGCGGCCACTTTGGCCCCAGCGCTATTGCGCTCTTCTCCAACCACAAACAGCAAGCCGAAATTGCGCGTGCCGCCCGCGAGCAGCTTTTCTGCGGCAGAAACCATGGCCGCGATGATGCCCTTGGCGTCGCAAGCCCCTCGCCCAAAAATGAATTGCTCGTCTTCGCTGGAGCCGAAATACGGCGGAACCGTATCCATGTGCGTCGAAAGCGTGACCACTGGCTGGCCCCAAAAGGCAAAAAGATTGTCGCGATTCTGCTCGGCGGACATGCGCTGGATCTGCCCGCCGCTGCGCGCTGTCAGCGCCGACAAATGCGCGAAAAGGTAGTCGCCCACGTTTTTCTCACGGTTCGTTGTGGACTCGATGTCCACAAGCGCGCGCGTCAATTCGAAAAGCTGCATTCTCGTTTTCTCTGCCTGCTTTTTCTGCCCGTTTTTTTCGAGGAAGCGAAACGAAAGGAAGGAACCGCGAAGATAGCTCGGGGCTGCCGCCTCCCGATAGCGCTTCATCCGCTTTATAACGGACGACAGTGGACAGGCCTTAGACCTGCCCCCCAACCACGCGCCTCTCGCTCTCGCGTCGGTTTCGGCGGATAACTCAAACGAACAAGTCGCCCTCGACCTCATCGGTCGAAGAGGGCCCCTTTCGCTCAGGCGTCCGAAGCGGATCGGAACAGCGCGCCCGGCTACTCATGGCCTCCGCACCTCTACCAAGAAAATCCAGTCTAGGACAATGCGGTGGAAAATGCCAACAAAATATCAGATTTTCCAAATTGGAAAAATTGCTAGAGTTCCAGCGGCTTAAGCGGCTTGTCCTGCAAGGCAACCAGAAGCTGGCCCGTAAACGGGCATTCCGCCGGCCGCCGGCCCAACGCTTCCTGGGCGCAAATTTCCGCCGTAAAAGGATTGTTGTTCTCTTCCGAAAGATGCGCGAGCACCAGGTAGCGTGCGGCGGCGTCAAAGCCGTCCGGGTCGGCAAGATATTCGCTCACCGCATGATTCGAAAGATGCCCGGTGCGGCTCAGGATGCGCTGCTTGACCACCCACGGATACGGACCGACCTTCAGCATTTCCAGATCGTGATTCGATTCCAGGATCAGGCAGTCCGCGCCGCGCAGGTGCACTTTCACAAGCTCGGGCATGTAACCAAGATCCGTCACCAGCGCCACTTTCGTGCCGTTCGTTCGAAACGTGAAGCCGATGGGATCAGCCGCATCATGCGGAATGGCAAAAGCGTGTACCTCAATGTCGCCCAGCGCGAAATGCTGCCCCGCATGAATCCCCTCCACGCCGCGCAGGCGCTTAGTAAACGTCTCGGGAAGGATCCGCTGCATGGCGTCCATGGTCGGCTCGGTCACGTACAGAGGCGCCTTCCACAGGCCCAGCATTTGCGGCAATCCGTTGCAATGATCGGTATGTTCGTGGGTGATCAGGATGCCGTCGATTTTTTTGACGTCACTTTCAACGGCCGCGAGCCTCGCCAGCGTCTCGCGCTTGCCGAGCCCGGCATCCACAAGGAGGCGGGTGCGCTCCGTCTCGAGCAAGGTGATATTGCCCGAGCTGCCGGACGCCAGAATGGACACCCGCAAGCCGATCGTGTGGCTCCTCAAATCAACAGCTTCAACCTCAAGCCCTACCGCCCCATCGGGGTCAGCTCAGCTTGAGCGCAGCTCAAAACAAATTTTCAGAATCATGGCAGAGCGTCGAGGTCTCGTCAACAGGAGTCCTTCTTAAGTTTGCACAACCATGTCGGCGAAATCCCCAACTCAGCTTCACCCACCGATGTCACGGCTCTTGCCGAAACCTGCCGTCACGAGCGTTCCCGCTGTCAGCCGCGTGAAACAGCCTTCCTGCGCGGTTCGAACAGCCAGAGCAGCTCACCTCAGGTGGAAGCGGCGAGGAACGCGACAATGGTATACTCGCGCCGCAAAACATGGAAAAGTACGAGCTGATTGTCGTTGGTTCCGGCCCCGCCGGGCAGCGCGCCGCCATCCAAGCCGCAAAATTCGGCAAGCGCGCCGCTCTTATCGAGAAGCTCGAAGTTGTCGGCGGCACCGCAATTAATACTGGCACGATCCCCAGCAAAACCATCCGCGAAGCCGTGCTTCATCTTTCCGGATACCAATACCAGAGCATTTACGGCCTCAACTACCGCGTGAAGGATCCCATCACCATGGCGGACCTTTCCTTCCGGGCCCTTAACGTCATCAAAACCGAAATCGACGTCATCTGCGCACAGCTTTCACGCAACGGGATCGACGTCACCACCGGAATCGCGAGCTTTCTCGATCCCCATCGCGTCCAGGTGACCAGTTCTCGCGGCCAGCTGGAATTCCAATCCGACCACATCATCCTCGCCACCGGCACCAAGCCCGCTGTCTCCCCGCTCGTTCCGTTCAACAACAAAACCATCATAAACAGCGACCAAATCCTCAGCATGCCGGAAATTCCCAAAGCCATGATCGTCGTTGGCGGCGGCGTGATTGGCGTCGAGTACACCTGCATGTTCGCGACGCTCGGCGTGCGCGTCACGCTCATCGAGAAACGCCCGCGCTTGCTCGAATTTGCCGACCAGGAAATGGTTGAGGCGCTTTGCTATCACCTGCGCGACCGCCGTGTCACGCTGCGCCTCAATGAAGAAGTCGAAAGCGTGGAAGAAACCGCGGATCACAATGTCGTTGCCAATCTGAAGAGCAAGAAAAAAATCACCGGCGAAGCGCTTCTCTACGCCGTGGGGCGCCAGGGCAATATTGATGAACTGAATCTCGCCGCCGCCGGCCTCGAAGCCGACGCGCGCGGCCGCATCCATGTCGACGAGCAGTACCGCACCAAGCAGTCACACATTTTCGCCGTCGGTGACCTCATCGGGTTTCCCAGCCTTGGCTCCGTCTCCATGGAACAGGGCCGCATCGCCGCCGCAAACGCGTTCGGCATGCCCGTTCACTCGAACCCGGCAACGTATCCTTACGGGATTTACACGATTCCCGAAATGTCCTTCATCGGCAGAACCGAGGAGCAGCTCACCGACCAGGGCGTCCCCTACGAAGTCGGCATGGCCTATTTCCGCGAAATTGCCCGCGGCCAGATTCGCGGCGATACGACCGGCCGGTTGAAATTGCTCTTCGATCCCACGTCCAAGGAATTGCTTGGCGTGCACATCATTGGTGAAGGCGCTTCGGAACTGCTGCACATCGGACAAGCGGTTTTCGCGCTCAAAGGCACGGTCGAATATTTCGTGGATACGGTTTTCAATTATCCGACGCTGGCGGAGTGCTACAAAGCCGCCGCGTTCAATGGGCTCAACAAACTTAAGTAAGCGATTCGGTGTTTTCATGAACTGACACGGCCAAAGAGGGAATGAGATGATTTCAGCAAATTTACATGGCACGAGATGGGCGGGCGAGCGATGAGCAGGACAGTCGGCGTTTTGGTGATGGAACATATCGCGGCGGGCTTGGTGGAAGGCGACAAAGTCCACGGGCCGCTCAAAATTTTTCCGGAATCGCCACCGTCGCTCGATCCCCTGCAGTCCATGCCGTCTAGCGACATCGCCGAATCCATTCGCGCGCTTGTCGAAAAAGTGGCGGGCGCGGAAAAAATCGAAGCCGTGGGCATCGGCTTCCCCGGAATCATTCGCAACGGCGCCGTCGAGGAATCCCCCAACTTGCAGCAGGTGAAGGGTTTCGCCCTACAAGCCGCCCTTTCCGCGTCGCTCCAAGGCAAAGCCGCGGGCGTTCCCGTGCGCGTTTTTAACGACGCCGATGCCATGGCCGCGGGGATCGCCGCGACGCATGGAAAATTGCACCAGCTCACGCGCGTCTGGACGCTGGGCAACGGCATCGGCTTCGGCCGGTATCCCGCGAGCGAGGGCGTGTGGGAGGGCGGCCACACCGTGGTTACGCTGGACCCGAAAGAAGGCTTCTGTGGCTGCGGCGGCAAAGGGCACCTCGAAGGAATTCTCGGCCGCCGCTCGATGCGCATGCGATTCCTCGATCTCGAACCCGAAGAAGTGTTTGAGAACGCGGCCGCCGGCGACGCCCGCTGCTCGGAATTTGTGACGCTGTGCCATCGCGCGCTCGCCGCCGCCACCGCCAACAGCATCCACATGGAAGGCCCCGGCGTCTTCTTCATCACCGGCCTCGACACCAAGTTCATTGATATCGGCGTGCTGTCCCGCCTGGTGCACGAAATGGTGAAAATGAGCCCGCTCCAGGGCAGCCGCTTTCAAGTCATCCCGCCCACGGACGAAATGGGCATCATCGGCGCCGCGGTCAACGCCTCCCACGCCGTGAAATAATCATCCGTTGATGGTGGATGGTCCGAACGAGCGCCTTGGAAGACAATTTGCATGCTGATTCTGGGTCTAGCAGTGATTAGCGCGGTGACGCTCCGGGCCGATGACAAGCCGACCAGCCTGGCGGATGCGCGGGGCGAGAAGCTGGGCAAGGAGTTCATGGAAAGCACCTGGCGACCATGAAGCAATGCAAACCGAGTGCCGGAAACGATTTAGAAAGCTTCTGGATCCTCATGAAGCTCGATAAAGATGGCGCGGTGAAGGAAGTCTTGCTCCATCCCGCGTCCAAGATGGATACCTGCACACGCGAAACGCTGCTGGAGAGCGCGTTCTCACCGCCGCCCAAGCCCGCTTATGGGGTTAGCGTCTACATGAAAATTAACTCATTGAGTCCAACTGCTGTCACAGTCCTGCTGTTCCAGTCGCTCCGCTGATGCGGCTACGAAGATGAGTGCTGCGAGACACTCCAAACGTTGCCGTCCGGATCTTTAAACCACGCAACCTTGTCCCCGTGTGGCATGGTCCAGATTCCCAGTTCACGATCCTGCACAAAGGGGTACTTTCCCGTAGCAACCCCCCGTTCGCACAACCATTTCAAGACTGCAGCGATGTCCGATACTTCCCAGCCTAAGATGGTTCCTTGGAGCGGAGCAAAGTTTGGCAATTTTTTTTTGCAATTTAAATTGTATGCTTACCCCCGGTTACGACCAGGGCATATTGGTCCAGGCTTACAAACTCAAATCCAAGCTTGCCTCCCTAGAAGGCTCGCCCCCTGTCGTAATCCTCGGTTGGGACCAATCCCATGATCTTGCCCGAAGCTAGCATGGTGACCTCTTGCATTCTCTAAGGTTGGAGAAATACGATTTCTCTCGCAATGGTGACAAGAAATGTCGCATGGGTGCCAAAGCATCCCTTCGGGCTTCCAATGGCCGCTTGCTCGCTCAGGTCGCCAGCATATCCGCGGATTTCGCCGACGGTCACGTCATCCCCGAGCATTCCCATCCTGAAGAGACCAGCTTTTGTTTGCTTCCCAAGGAGTCATGACCCTTCGCACCAGGCAAGAAATTTGGCCGCGCTCGATTTTTCCCGAGATCTAATTCTGTAACGGCAAACGTTTCAACGGTTTATCATCCCATTCGGATGATAGTCAAACAGTACTAAATAAGTTTAGTAAACTATGCTACCCTCCTTGCTTGAAATGGACGCCCCCAACCCGCCCCCTTTACCCTGCGGAACTCGCAACACCAGCCGAAGGAACATTTCGGCAGCCTCCGAAAGAACTTCACCGCCTGGAATCGAATCACCTCGATGAATGGCGATACCAACAGACAGGTATATTGCCTCGGCTTAAGTCCTTTATTTGCCGCTCTTACAAAAACTGCCGGGGTGTACCCTGTTTCTTCCCAAAATGGACCTGATCTAAGTCGGCACAGCTGCTAGGCAATGCGGACGGAGGCACGGGGCGCTTTTTCGAGGGCTTGCCGGTCCCAGTGGGCCAACTCCGCGCCGGCTTCGTAAGTGGACTGACAGAAATCAAGAAGCGTGGCGCAGGGAGACGGGGAGAGGCGGACGTCGTCATACATCAGGATGAACTCGCTGAGCTGCGGGTGGTACTTCGCGGCTGGCGGACGAACGCTTGCATCGCGGAAGCCCGGCGGCTCGGGAGCCAGGTAGGAATAGAAGGCGGGCGCGTCGATGCCGCTGCCGGGCCAAAAGCCGACGCTGCTGGCCTCGTGGGAATAAGCTTCTCGGGTAATGGAATCGGCGCCGGAGCGGTCGGGAGCCCGCCGGCCTGAGAAACGGGTAACAGCATGGTCGAAGCTGCCCCAGAAAAAGTGCACCGGGCTGGATTTGCCCAGGAAACGCGAGCGGAACTCCTGGAAAACGCGATCCACGGAGACGAGGATTTGCCAGAACCGGCGCACCGATTCGGGATCGTAAGAGGAGTGAACCCGGTCCTGGTCAAAGGGAATGGGATTGGGAATTTCGACCGGCATTTTCCAAATGCGGACCTCGATGCCCGCCGAATGCAACATGCTCATAAAGGCCTGGTAAAAATCAGCCACGGACCGGGGGAAGAGCGGGAGCGACTTGACCCGGCCGTCGCTGAGTTGCAGCACCAGTTCGTGAGTGAGGAAATCGAAGCGCAGCTCGAAGGTGCGCTCGGCGTAATGAATCGCAGATGTAGTAAGGCCTCGGGCAGACAAGTACAAAGGAACATTCCACCAGTGGTTCAGCCGGGGAGTGAGAGCGAGGCGAACCTTGCCGACAATCTGCGTCCACATGTGTAGCGTGGCGTAGGTGTCCTTCCAGGAGTCGAAGGGGAGAGGTGGCCAGCAGTCCGGCAGGTCGCTCATGGCCGTTCGGGGGGATTCGGTCGCGTCGTGCATGTTGCGTGCTCCGGGGAAGCCGCGCGTGCCATTCAAGGTTAGCAGGCCAGACGGGAGCGGTCGAGGGTGAAGCCGTTGATGGGCCCGAGAACGGTGACGGCGATCTGGTCGGTCTGGAAATAGCGGCGCGCGAGGGACTGCAGCTCCTCGGCGGTGACCGCTTCGATGGCAGCGAGGATTTCGTCAAGCGAGAAGAAGCGGCCGAAATACAGCTCCTGGCGCGCGAGATTGGACATGCGCGAGCTGGTGGATTCGAGCGAGAGCATCAGCGAGCCCTTGAGATGGTTTTTCGACCGGCGGAGTTCTTCTTCGGTGACCAGCGTTTCTTTCAGGGAACGAAATTCCTGGATGGTCAGGTCGATAACCTGGCCGATGGCATCGGTTGCCGTTCCGGCGTAGACGGTCATCATGCCCGCGTCGGAGTAGGGCGTGAGTTCGCTGAAGACAGCGTAGGCGAGGCCGCGCTTTTCGCGAATGTTTTGGAAGAGGCGCGAAGACATGCCGCCGCCGAGCAGATTGTTGAGCACGGCGAAGCCGAAGCGGTCCTGGTGCGCGAGCGGAACCGAAGGCACGCCGATGCAAAGGTGCGCTTGCTCGAGGTCGCGCTTGCCTTCCAGAAGAATGGGCGCCTGCGTCCGAGGCGCGCCGCCGTCGTCCGCAGGCCCGGCCGGTTCGAGGGAGCCGTACTCGCGCTCGACCAGTTTCAGAACCTGGTCGTGGGTAACATTACCCGCAGCCGTAACAACCAAATGGTCGGGAGCGAACCAATTCTGGAAACGCGTGCGCAACGCATCGCGATTGAATTTTTTCACCGTTTCCGGCGTGCCAAGAATCGGCCGTCCCAGCGGGTGCCCGGGCCAGAAACCGCGCGTAAAAATCTCGTGCAGCAGGTATTCGGGATTGTCCAGGTCCATCTTGATTTCTTCGAGGACGACTTTGCGTTCCTTCTTCACGTCTTCGGAATCGAATTTCGGCCGCAGGACGAGATCGGCGATCACGTCGAAGGCGATAGGGAGATGCTCGTCGAGGACTTTGGCGTTGAAGCAGATTTGCTCTTTGGAGGTGAAAGCGTCGAGCATGCCGCCGACGGAATCCATTTCGCGGGCGATGGCTTCGGCGGAGCGGCGCTCCGTGCCCTTAAAAACCATATGTTCGATGAAGTGGGCGAGGCCGTTCTCTTCGGGGATTTCGCGGCGGGAGCCGTTGCGCACCCAGACGCCAACCGAGACCGAGCGGACGTGCGACATGGTCTCGGTAATGACCACCAAGCCATTCGGGAGGACCTGCTTCTGAATGTCGCGGACTTCTGATGCCATCCAGCCATTCTGACACACGGTGAGGTCGAAAGGAAAATGATAATAGTACCTACGCTAAAACCTGTGGAAGCAAGGGTTTGCGGTGTGAGGAGATGTGCCGAATGGACCCGGAGCTGAGCTCTTCGCTTTAGAGCAGTTTTTCCTGGGGATTGAGTTTGCCGTATTCGCTGGTGAAGAAGAGCGGCACGTCGGCGTATGCGCCCTTGTCGCGATAATAGACTTCGCAACTGTCAAAGGGCTTCGAATAGATGTGGATGCTGACGGCGGGCTGATTAAATTCGGCGAGGTTCATCACTTCGTGGACCGGTTCTATGGGATTGACGTACGTTGGATGCGCGGCGTCGAGGTCATAGAGTTCAGTGGGAATGATGCGGCAGGTGCCTTTCGCGGCGTCGCGGTCGTCCACGCGGTAGTTCTGGATGCGCAGACGGCCGATGGGCGCGGACATCCAGCAATTCTGCCCGCGATGATTATGAATGCGGCTGTGCTGGCCAATGTTCCAGCAGAGCGTCATGCATTCGAAAAGGTCGTTGCGAAAGATGAGATTCCGCGTGTAATTTCCCGTGGAGAAGAAGCAATATTTTTGGAGGCTCTCGGGCCGCACGGAGTGGCGGATGACGTAGTCCTGAACGTTTTGCAACGAGAATTCAGATTCGGGGATGGCCGCGAGGCCTTTGACCCAATCTTGAATGTTGAGTTTTTCCGTTGCGACGTATTGCGCCATACCATGCCTCCCAACCCTCGTTTGGGATTCGCGGGGATTGCTAAGGAATTATAACGCAAGGCGACGGAGAGGTAGAAAAGGAAGCAGTTGAGGTAAAGGAGGTAAAGGGAACGAGCTCAGAGATCGTGCCCTACCCGATAACTTGGCGCTCATGGAGCTGGGTGGGATGATGTAGAGAGAGGATACCAATCACTCAGGCGAAGCATGGTTGAATTGCTAGGCAAATCGAAAGAGGAATTGCGGGCGTTCTGCGCGGGGCTAGGTGAGCCGGCCTACCGCGGCGAGCAGATTTATCACGCGCTGTTTGCAGAGAGAAAATTTTATTTTGCGCGGATGACGAATTTGCCGGCGGCGTTACGAGAACGGCTTGCAAAGGAAGCGCGGATCACTCTGCCGGAAGTGAAGCAGCGGTTTGTTTCGAGGGATGGATCAGTGCGGTATTTGTTTGGCCTAAGAACGGAGGAAAAGGGAATTGCCACAGAGGGCACAGAGAAGAATCAGAGAAAGCTAAGTCGCGAGCGGACGCCCGCTTTGGTCGAGGCGGTGTTCATGCCGAGCCAGGGGCGGCAGACGATCTGCATCTCAACGCAAGCGGGATGCGCCGTGGATTGCCACTTTTGCCTGACGGCGCAGCTCGGACTCATTCGAAATTTGACGGCGGGAGAAATCGTGGGGCAAGCCCTAGTGGCGCTGGAAGAGCACAAGGGCAAATCGATCACCGGAACGAGGGAAAATCATACCAACTGCGGACAGAAGGATGCCGGGCTGAAGCCCGGCGCTACACAAACCCTTGACGCCATTCCCTTCGAAGCTCAGGACAAGCAGACAAATGTGGTGCTGATGGGACAGGGAGAGCCGCTGTTGAATTTCGAGCCGGTGATGGCGGCGGTGTGGATCATGCTGGATCCTGAAGGCATCGGATTGTCGCCGAAACATGTAACGCTCTCGACGAGCGGGATCGTGCCGGGAATTGAGCGGTTGGCGCAGGAAAAAGTGCGACCCAGGCTGGCGATTTCGCTGAATGCTTCGAACGACGAGCAGCGCGACGCGCTGATGCCGATCAACAAGAAATATTCACTCAAAGTGCTGATGGAGGCTTGCAAAACTTATCCGTTGCGGCCATGGGAGCATCTGACGTTCGAGTACGTGATGCTGGGAGGCGTGAACGACTCGCCGGAAGATGCGCGGCGTGTGGTGCGGCTGCTGGCACCTCTGAAGCGCGCGAAGGTCAATTTGATTCCGTGGAATCCGGGCGAACTTCCCTACCGCGAATCTTCACCGGAACGCATCGAAGAATTCAGGCGAATTCTAAATGACAAGGGCGTGCCCGCGTTTGTGCGCTATTCCCGCGGGCGTGATGTCATGGCGGCCTGCGGGCAGCTAGCATTGCTAGATGTTTCGGCGCGGAGTGGAGTAGTTTCTATTACATCTAAGTGGCGCTCGAGGTTGTGACTGGTCTTCCAAGGCCAAGCGGCGCCCGGAAGCTCCAACGCTGCGTATAAGTCTCAGAACCCAGAGAGGAGACACCGTCGCCCATGGATAGTAGAAAGTATCAAAGCCCCGATGACTCCCTGAAGTCACAAAAGGTAGAGGGCGACCTCCACCGCCGCTTCCTTAGCCCCGATTGGACAACGAAAAGTTGGATTTGATGCCGATGACGGAGAGGAGGCGGCCGGTCGAGCCCTCTTTGCGGTAGCTGAAGAAAAGGTCGCGGCGGCAGGCGGTACACAGACCGCTGACAAAAATGTTTCGCGCGAGGACGCCGGCTTCCAGGAGCTGTGCGCGGTTGGCTTTGCGCAGTTCGAGAAGAACATTCTTCGGCGGAGGCTGATGGCCCGGCGGGGCCATATTGAGCCATTGCAGGGGATTGGGCTCGTCGCCGGTGCGAAGTTCGTCGAACCAATCCGAGGCGTTTGAGAATTGCGAGCGAAATTCCGCGGCGACTTCCGTGCCCACTTCGTAGCAGCAGCCGCCGATGGATGGGCCGATGGCGGCAAGCATGTCCGGGGGCTTGGTGCCGAATTGCATTTGCATTTTTCCGATGGCTTTTGCGACGATGCGCTGCAGCGTGCCGCGCCATCCGGCATGAACCGCCGCGACCGCGCGCCCCCGGGGGTCAACCAGAAGAATCGGAACACAGTCCGCGGTCTGAACGGCCAGGAGCAGGCCTGGTCGATGAGTTATGGAAGCGTCGCCGCAGTAGGGCGAGTCAGGGGCTTTTTCAAAGAGATGAACAGCGTCCGAATGAATCTGGCTGAGCCCGCAAAGCTTCATTTCTTCTGCGCCAAGGGCGGATTGGAAACGGCGACGGTTCTCAAGAACATTTTCTTTGGTGTCCCATTCGGCGAAGCCGAGATTCAGAACTTTTTCGCCCCCAAGGCCACTCACGCCACCGGGCCGCGTGCTGAAACCATGAACGAGCCAGGGGATTTTAGACAGCGTGGACGATTGAAAAATCCGCAGGCCGCCAGCTTTCCGCTCCATCCAATTTGAGGCAGGCGTTCGACCAGCCCCTTGGAGGCGGGCATGGCGGCGACTTTTTACGGCATTCGTAGGCATTGCAGCTCTACCAGTATAATCGGAGCGGCTTGGTCAGGGTCGCATGGGGGTGTAACTGGGCCAAACGCGGGCCGCTGGAGGCCTCTTGATTATCGGGATGGGCTTGGACATTGCCGAAGTGCACCGCATCCAGAAGGCCATTGAGCGGCACGGAGAAACGTTTCTGCGGCGGCTGTACACGCAGAAAGAGCGCGACTACTGCGAACAATTCAAAAATAAATACGAACGCTACGCCGGGCGCTTTGCGGCAAAGGAAGCGGGAATGAAGGCGCTGGGAACCGGCTGGCGGCGCGGCGTGCGCTGGGTGGACCTGGAAGTGGTGCGGGAGATAAGCGGCCGGCCCACATTGAAGCTAGCCGGCGAAGCGGGAAAAATCGCGAAACAGCTTGGTGTGAAGCACATCACGTTGAGCATCACACATACCGAGCAGCAGGCACTGGCCCAGGTCATTTTCGAAGGTTGATTGGAAACATCCGCCGCCACCGAGCCTTCGGCTGAACGCCCGACAGGCGGCACCTTAAGTCTGATCTACGCGCGCTCTTGCCAGCAGTTCAGTTTTCCAGCTTCGTGAAAGAGCATCTGTCTTAACGGCTCGCTCGAGCAGGTCCAGATGCTGGGTTGCGCCGAGGTAGAGATGGTGGTTCACAATTTCAATCTTCTGACCGGCACTCACTTCGCCCGGTTCGATCACGGAAAAGTAGAAACCACTGCGACCACTCGTCAAGAAGTGCTTGATCATGTCGTCGCCGTCAAAACGAAGTGCCAATTTATAACAAGGCATGCGCGGCTGCGTGACCATAAGGACGGCAGAGCCGATTCTTACCTGGTCTCCAATGCAAAGACTGTCCTCGCGAAGGCCTTCGGTGGTGAGATTCTCGCCGAACATGCCCCAGGAAAACGGCGCATCGGGTAGCTCTTGCCGCCAGTAATCGTAGTACTCGGCAGGATAGGCACAAACCGCTTTTTCCTCTCCGCCATGTACCGTGAGGTCCGCCTGGCGGTCGCCCGTGAGATTCAGCTTGCCGATCCTCACGGGGCCGGGTACAGGCTCCTTGAAGATCGCAGTCTGGCCGGTCATGCCCTTCCAGAGAACCTCGCTGGGCATTCCAACGTTTACAGAAACGACTTTCACGTTTACGCCTCTATCCCTCCCCCCGCGAAGAGGGCATCGGAAACTCGCTGGCCCATGATCGACTTACGCGGCGGCCTTGGATCGAAGCTTGCGGCCGAGAAAATCGTGAATGGCGCCGGCGATTTCTTGATGGTGGGTTTCCAAGGCAAAATGGCCGGTGTCATAAAAATGCACTTCGGCGTTGGGGTTGTCGCGCTTGAATGCTTCCGCGCCCGGGGGAAGAAAGAACGGATCGTTCTTGCCCCAGACCGCGAGCAGGGGAGGCTGGTTCTTGCAGAAATATTTCTGGAACTTCGGATAAAGCGCAACGTTGCTGGCGTAGTCCAGAAATAGGTCCAGTTGGATTTCGTGGTTGCCGGGACGCGCCAGGAGCGCGGAGTCGAGTGTATAGGATTCCGGAGCGATGAGCGCCGCGTCCTGGACTCCGTGCGTGTATTGCCACCTGGTAGCTTCGGGCTTCAGGAAATCGCGCAGGGCTGCGCGATTGGCGGCGCTGGGCTCTTTCCAGTATTTCTGGATGGGATTCCATCCTTCGCTTAATCCTTCCTCATACGCATTGCCGTTCTGCGAGATGATGGCCGTGATGTGCTCCGGGTGAGCCAAAGCGAGCCGGAGTCCCACGGGCGCGCCGTAATCAAACACGTAAATGGCGAAGTTCTTGAGGCCAATCGACTGGGTGAAACGGCCGATGACCTTGGCCAAGTTTTCGAACGTGTAGCGAAACTGTTGCCGAGTCGGGACATCGGAAAAGCCGAAACCCGGCAGGTCGGGAGCAACTACGTGATAGCGCTCGGCCAATGCCGGAATCAGGTTGCGGAACATGTGCGAGGACGTCGGGAAGCCGTGGAGCAAGAGTATCGTTGGTGCGGTTTCGGGGCCAGCTTCGCGGTAGAAGATGTTGATTCCATCGACGGCGGCCTGTTTGTTGCGAATCATTCGTGTCTCCTTCTGAGATTGGCAAGCGCGAGGGATTGCCGACGAACTTGCTGTTCAGCCAGGTCTGCGCTCCCCCGCCATTTGATCTGCTAACTGGTAAAAGGTTACATTATCGGTGTTCTACTTTGGACGGAACACAACCATGAGGAATACAGAACACAAGTCAAATCGCAGAAATGGCTTTTTCTTCCTCGGAAACCAACTGGCCCTGGACTTCCTGAATACCCTCCCGGTGCAGGACGGAAGGCAGTTGGAGCTGCTCCCAGATTTTGGGGCGTTGCTTGGGTGGTTCGAGGCAGCGGGCCTTCTGCAATCCCGGGAAGTCGCGGCCCTTAGGCAAAAATGGGATGGATCGAAGCGCGCCCAGCAGACGACGGCGGCCATGAGACAACTGCGTGAGAAACTGAGAGAACGGGTTGTTGCCTGGGAGAACGGCGGCAGTGTCCGGCGCTCAACGTTGCGCGAACTGAATCGCGTGATGGCCGCGCATCCCATGCGCACGCGGTTAAAGGCCGAAGGAAAATCGCTCTCGACAGAGCTGTGGTTCGAAGCGCGCGAGCCCGAAGACCTCTTTGCTCCGTTGGCACACAGCGCGGCGGCGTTGTTCGCGGCTACGGACCGTAATTGCGTCCGAAAGTGCGCGCAATGTGTGTTGCATTTCCAAGACACGAGCAAGAAGGGGACGCGACGTTGGTGCAGCATGCGGCTGTGCGGGAATCAATTGAAGGTTGCAGCCTACGCGGCACGGCGACGCCAGGAGCGCGCAGCAAGCCAAAGCTACTTAATAACGAAAAAATCACCGATGCCGAGCGCGTCGATGCCGGCACAATAAAAACTGCGAATGGCTTCGCGCGGATCACAGACCAGCGGCTCGCCAAAGAGGTTGAAGGAAGTATTGAAGAGCACGGGAGCGGGCGCGCGCTCGCCGAATTTATGGAGCAGGCGCCAGAAGCGCGGGTTGGCTTCGCGCTCGACGGCGTGAACGCGCACCTGGCCGCCCTCGAAGGAAAAGCGTTCGAGTTCCCGAGGGGCGTCAGATTTGAGCTTGCCGAGAGAGGCCATAAACCGGCAGTTTGCGGAACAATCGAAAAGGCGTGGAGCCACTTCGGCAGGCACGGAAAACGCAAAGGGATGAAAGTCCTCGCGATGCTTGATGTAGTGGTTCACGTTTTCGATGACGTACTCAGAAAAAGGAGAAGCGAGGATACTGCGGTTGCCGAGAGCGCGATGGCCAAACTCGGTGCGGCCCTGAAACCAAGCGACAATCTTGTCGCGCGAGAGCACCTGAGAGGCCTCCGCGAAAAGCTGTTCGTCGCCGGGGGGATACTTGTAAATCATCTTGCAGTTGTCGAGAACGGCCTTGATTTCGCCGGAGGAGAAACCCGGGCCCAAATAGAGATGCTTTAGCGGCTGGCATGCTGGACGGCCGAGGCGCTTTCGGGCAAGGAGCGCGGCGCCCAGGGCGCCGCCGGAATTCCCGGCCACGGGCTGGACGTACACCTGCTGGAAGCCACTGCGCGTTTCCAGCGCACGAATCAGAAAGACGTTCAGGAACAAGCCGCCGGCCACGCACAGTGAGTCAATGGAATATTGCTTGCGATAGCGTTCAGCGATAGAGAGAACAATTTCCTCGAGGACGTCTCGCGCGCTGCGCGCGAGTGAGGCGCGAAGCTGCAAGTCGGAGGCGACCGCGCGACGTTCGATCCCGAGATCGCCCAAAATCGCCTCTGTGAACGTGGCGTCTTCGTCTGCCCCGCCACCCAGGTAGCGTGTGTTCAGAACCGGCAGGCCATTGGCGTTGTAGCGAAACACCTTGCGAAGTGCAGCGGCGAAATCGGGGTGGCCGTCTTTGCTCAGCCATTGCACCTTGTGTTCATCGCGGCGCGGACGCAGGCCAAGCAAATGCGTGACGCGCGAGAAAAACCAGCCGAGGGAGTTGGGGAAACGAAGCGGGTGAAGCAGGCGAAGTTCCTCGCCTTCGGCGAGGTAAAGCGATCCTGAGCGCATATCGCCGCGTTCATCGAGAGTGAGAACCAGCGCGCGATCGAAGGGAGAAGTGTAATAGGCGCTGGCGGCATGGCAGAGATGATGGTCGAGAAATAAAAACGAACCGGAACCATCATAAAGGCCGCGAATCTGGCGAATTTGGGTCGCCTGGCGAAACGTCTGGCCGAGGGAATGAATCCAGGCCGAAGGGCCCGCGCCCGAAAGGCTCCTGTGGAAATGAAAGCCCGCCTCGCGCACCGCGGAAATACCGGGCCGGAAGGGAAAGCCGACAATCTGCACGTTCTCGATTTTTGCGTTTGCTTGTTCAAGGCAGCGGGCCACCGCCAGACGCGGAATTCCGCCGGTGCCAGAAGCACGGCTGAGCTTTTCCTCTTCGATGGCAGCGATGATCGATGTTTCGTCCACCAAGACTGCGGAAGAGTCGCGACCGAAGGCCCAGATGCCGAGAGTAAGCATCGCCAAAGTTTGCCACGAGTTGCTAAATCCTTCGAGGCGAAGATGGCCCGAATTCTGCGTCAGCAACCTGTGCAGTTACCAAGGCTCCTTCGCGGCCGGTAGCTTTTACGTCCAGCCATTGATTTGAGGGGAAGGCGCCGTCAATGAAGAGCCGAAGATAGTTGCTCGAAAGCGCAGGCGTCCGGCTACTCGAGCTTTTGCCGGACGGATGAAGGGTGAGGACGCGAAGCTCCCTGCCGATTTGTGATTGGCGGAACGCAGCGGCTTTGCGTTCGGCGAGAGCGCGCAATTCGCGGGCGCGGCGCTTGAGGACAGTGCCGGGAACCTGATTGGTGAGAGACGCGGCTTTTGTGCCGGGGCGCTTCGAATAGGAAAAAATGTGAAGATAGGTGAACGGAAGCGCCTCGATGAAACCAAGCGTCGTGGCGTGGTCGTCTTCCGTCTCACCGGGAAAACCGGCAATGACGTCGGCGCCGATGGCGGCATGCGGAAGCCGCTCGCGGATAAGTTCGACGCGGCGCGCGTAATGCCCGGCGCGATACCAACGGTGCATGGCAGCAAGGATGCGATCGGAGCCGGATTGCAGCGGCATGTGGAAATGTTGCGCGAGGCGCTCGGTTGAAGCAAAAAGTTCGACTAGGTCTTGTGTGACATCCATCGGCTCGATGGAGCTGATGCGCAAACGCCCGACTGTCGTCTCATCTAGAATGCGGCGAAGCAGGTCTTCGAACTCCACGCACGGTGATAGGTCGCGGCCATAAGTGCCAAGGTTGATGCCGCTCAGGACGATTTCGCAATAGCCTGCATGGGAGAGCTTCCGGAGTTCGCGAATCACGGTGTTTGCCGGCAGGCTGCGGCTCTTCCCACGAACAAAAGGAATCACACAGAACGCACAGCGCGAATTGCAGCCATCCTGAATCTTGAGAGTTGGCCGCGTGTGATTCCCTTCCCCCCCGAAAACCGGAGTCGTGAGCAGCGTCTGCTGCGCGAAAATGTCGCCGATCAGAATTTCGGCTTGCGGCTCGGATGGCGATGAAGTCACAGGCGAGAGCACCGAGAGCGGCAAAAAACCATTCGCATGCGACGGTTCGCACCTCGAAGAAACCCTTTCAATCAACTCGGGGATTTGCGGCTTGTGCGAATTTCCCACGACCCACGCCACGCCGGGAAGCCGGCGCAACTCCTCGGGGGCGCGCTGCGCGTAGCAGCCAGTAACGATGACCCGAACACCGGGATTTGCGGCGTGCAGCCTGCGAATGGCGTCGCGGGCCTGGGCATCGGCCGAGGCCGTCACGGTGCAGGTGTTTACAACGACAATATCGGCGTCACGCGCTTCCCGCACTGAAGCACAGCCGCGCTCGAGCAGTTGCCGCTCGAGCGCGGCGCCATCGGCTTGAGTCGCGCGACAGCCAAACTGTTCGATGTAAAAGGTAGTCAACGGCCTGGTCTTCCTGAACCTTCTATGTTCTCCAGGGTAGCAAGGACAAGGATATCGGCTTTCCCGGCGGCCGAGAAGTCCCCCGCGGGCAAATCTCTATTCGCGCCACGGGTTGCCTTTACTCATCGGAGGCCGCGCCGCTACAATCTTCGGCGTCCATGGCTTACCGACGAAATAATCCCACTGCGCTCACCAACCCAGTCGTCTCCATCGTAATTCCCGTTTATAACGAACGGGCCACGGTCGAAGAGATCCTGCGGCGCGTTCTGGACGCGGATATGCGCAAGGAAATCATCGTGGTGGATGATTGCTCTACCGATGGGACGCGCCAGATTCTGGAGAATATGGCCGCGCGCCAGGCGAACAACGAA
This sequence comes from Acidobacteriota bacterium, assembly GCA_003224085.1. Lineage (GTDB taxonomy): Bacteria > Acidobacteriota > Terriglobia > Acidiferrales > UBA7541 > Acidiferrum. The sequence continues at coordinate 98,347 of QHYK01000039.1, forward strand.
AAATCTGTGCCGGCCCAAGACGGCGGCGAACCCATTGAGCTGCGCGACATGCGGTTCTTCTTTCAAACGCCGAACCAGGGCAAAGGGGCTGCGCTCCGACGCGGCTTTGCGGAAGTCACCGGTGACATTGTTCTGGTGCAGGATGCGGACCTCGAATACGACCCGCGCGATTATCCCGCGTTGCTCGAGCCTGTCATCGACGGTCGCGCCGACGTCGTCTACGGCTCGCGGTTTCTTGGCGGCCCTCAGCGCGTCCATTATTTCTGGCACTATGTCGCGAACCGCTGGCTCACTCTGCTTTCGGATATTGTCACAAACTTGAAGCTCACGGACATGGAGACCTGCTACAAGGTTTTCCGCAAGGAAGTTTTGAAAGGCATCACCATCAAATCCAAGGGCTTTGGATTCGATCCGGAGATTACCGCAAAAATCGCCAAGCATAACTGGCGCATCTACGAAGTGCCGATTACCTACGCCGGGCGAACTTACGAAGAAGGGAAGAAGATTACCTGGAAGGACGGTGTTGCGGCCCTGTGGTGCATCATTCGCTTCCGCTTGGTCGATTAGGCCATGGCCTTCGCGTCTTCATACCCGCGCGGGTGTTTCCGCTTCCACTCCCAGGCAGATTGAATGATTTCTTCCAAAGAAGAATGAGTTGCTTCCCAGCCCAGCACGCGCTTGAGCTTTTCCTTGCTCGCGACCAACACCGCGGGGTCCCCGGGGCGCCGCGGGCCCAGTTTTCGGCGAATCTTGCGGCCCGTAACGCGTTCCGCCGCATCGATCACTTCCAGAATCGAGAAGCCGCGGCTATTGCCAACATTGAACGCTTCCCCGGACACGCGGTCGATCTCCAGCAGGGCGCGCACGTGGGAGTCCGCGATGTCCAGCACGTGGATGTAATCGCGAACGCAGGTGCCGTCCGGCGTGGGATAGTCCGTGCCAAAAACATCCACGTAGGGCAAGATGCCCGCGGCTGCATCCAGCACCCGAGGAATGAGGTGCGTTTCCACGCGATGATGTTCGCCGCGCTCCTTCGAGGCTCCCGCGGCATTGAAATAGCGAAGGCTCGCGTACTGAAGTCCCGCATAAGCCTTGTAATCGGCCAAAATGCCCTCGAAAACCAGCTTGGATTTTCCATAAGGATTGATGGGAGCTTTGCGATGATCCTCGGGGATGGGCACGGTTTCGGGCTCGCCATAAGTCGCCGCCGTGGAAGAAAAAATAAATTTTCGCACGCCGTGGCGCGTCATGGCATCCAACAGATTTACTCCGCAAGCGACATTCGTCGCGTAAAAGACGCTCGGCTCTTTGACCGACTTGGCTACCAGCGCTTCGGCTGCAAAGTGCATCACCGCGTCAATCTTATGTTGTTTGAAAACGCTTTCGATCTGCCCGCGGTTTCCCAGATCTACATTGCAGAACTTCGCTCCCGGCGGCACGGCGGCCGAATGCCCTTCCAACAGATTGTCCAGCGCGATCACGTTCATCCCGCGCGAAAGCAAGACTTCAGCGCAGATGCTCCCGATGTACCCTGCCGCGCCGGTGACCAGAATGTTCAAGAGAGTCTACTCCGCGCTAGGATACCTCAGAAGAGGGACTTGAATAAGGCGGGTTGAAGGCGCAGATTATGCCTGCGACAGCCGGCGCTGGAACGTCAGCAAAATCAGGTCCGCGCGGCGGCGTACGCCGAATTTGTTCAGCAAATTCGACACGTGAAACTTTACCGTGCGCTCCGCGATATTCAGCTTGCTGGCGATTTCTTTGTTCGAGAGATTTTCCAGCAGCGAATCCAGCACTTCCTGTTCGCGCCGGCTCAGGTTGGCCACGGAGTCCGTCTTCAACCGGCGCCCCTGGCTCGTCAGAATGGAATCCACGAATCCAGAGAGCAACTGCCGCGGCACCCAAAACCCGCCATTAGCAACCAGGGGCAGCGCGCGAATCAACTGCTCCCGCGCTTCCATGTAGGTGAGCAGCCCCTTCACGCCCAGGCGCAGCAGCGAAAAGCTGTTGGCTTCCGCGTGGTTTTCGCCGACGACAATTAGCCGCGATTCTGGATACCGCTCGAGGATATTCGTGAGCAGCGCGCCAGTGGCCGGCTTTGCCGCATGCGCATCAATCACGTACACGTTGGCCTTGGGCGGCTCCAGGTGGCGCAAATCCGGCGCCAGCACGGATTCCAGTTGTTGCGCCACGACTTTGAAAGGCGCTTTCTCCAGAATCCGCTCGAATTCGCTCAGCACCAGCGGGTGCGGCGAGAGGATGCAAACGCTCAGTCTTGTGGACGCACGTTTATTGTTCACTTGTGCAAGCCTAAGAGAAAACTGGCCAAAGGGGCAAGTGCCTTTGGGCCGTATGTTCCTGAACTGTTACTGATCATTAGGGTGCTTTTTTTTAGAGTGCTCTTTTGCGGGGCTGTAGCGGCTCAAAACCCCGCAAGTCGGCCGACCGTGATCGTCCCCCCGGAAGGAGGGATTCTGCCAGCTTTCTCCTGGTCTGCCAACCTCTCCCCCGCCGCGTCGGCATCTTAACAGGATCGGTCCCCGCTAGCGGCTGTTCCCGCTGGATTCGTCACCTAGCGGGTCCCTGAGTGTGTTTCGACTGCTTTAGTTTCCCATTCGGCCCTCAAAAACCTCATTTCCCTGCATCTGCTTTCCGTCTGGACGCGAACCTCGCGTAAAATAAAGGGTTAGCTATCTACGGCTTTTCTCAACGGTTGGCGTCGTTCCTCTGGGGACATGACTTTGCAGAACGCGCCTATGGCGTAACAAGGAGCCCGCCATTTGAGCCCATGCGCAACTTGAACAAATCCGCTAAGGCGTTGCGCGAGCTGCTCTCGCAGCGAATCCTGGTGCTTGACGGTGCCATGGGTACCATGCTGCAGCAGCGCAATCTGAGTGCGGCGGACTTTGGCGGAGCCGCGCTCGAAGGCTGCAACGAAAATCTCGTTCGCACGCGCCCCGACGTAGTTCTCGACATTCACAGAAAATACCTGCAAGCCGGCGCAGACATTATCGAGACCAACAGCTTTGGCGGTACACCGATCGTTCTGGCAGAGTACGGCCTCGCGGCGGACGGACATCTTCTGAACAAGCGTTCTGCCGAACTTGCCCGGCAAGCCACTGACGAATTCAGCACGCCAGATAAGCCGCGATTCGTGGCTGGCTCCATGGGGCCAACCACGAAAGCCATCACCGTGACGGGTGGCGTCACGTTTCCGGAATTACGCGAAGCCTATTACACGCAGGCGAAGGGGCTTGTCGAGGGAGGCGCAGACCTCCTCCTCGTGGAGACTTGCCAAGATACCCGGAATATTAAAGCCGCGATTCTCGCTATTCGCCAGGTTTCCCGCGAAATCGCCACGGAGATTCCCTTCATCATTTCGGTCACCATCGAAGCCATGGGGTCGATGCTCGCTGGCCAAACCATCGACGCAATGTGGGCTTCGCTGAAGTATGCAAATCCGCTCGCCTTTGGCATGAACTGCGCCACCGGGCCGGAGTTCATGACCGATCACATCCGAACCCTGAGCCAGCTCACGAGCGAATTTGTCTCCTGCTATCCGAACGCCGGCCTGCCAGATGAAGAAGGCAAGTATCTGGAGACCCCAACTTCGCTGGCCACACAACTTGAGAAGTTTGTGGACCACGGCTGGCTGAACCTAGTCGGCGGCTGCTGCGGCACGACCGAACAGCACATTCACGCGATTGCGCAGATGGCCCAAGGCAAGAACCCGCGCCAGCGGCCGGCCGAGAGCCATCGCGCCATCTATACGGGAATCGAGGCCATTGAGGCGGAGGAGAGCACGCGCCCGTTGCTGGTCGGTGAACGCACGAACGTTATCGGCTCGCGCCTCTTCAAGAATCTCGTCGCCGAGGAGAAATGGGAGGAAGCCAGCGAGATTGCTCGGCGTCAGGTGCGCGGCGGCGCGCAGGTTGTGGACGTATGCCTGCAAAGCACTGAAAGGGACGAAAAGAAAGACATTCCTCTTTTCTACGAAAAGCTAATTCGCAAGGTGAAAGCCCCCGTGATGATCGATACCACCGATCCCGCGGCGATCGAGCTGGCGCTCACCTATTGCCAGGGTAAATCCATCATCAACTCCATCAACCTCGAGGATGGCGAGGAGAAATTCCAGCGCACGGTGCCCATGGCCCACGAGTACGGCGCCGCTGTTGTTGTCGGCTGCATTGACGAAGATCCCCTCCAGGCCCAGGCGTTCACGCGCGAACGCAAACTGGCGATAGCGCAGCGTTCTTATAAATTGCTCACGGAAAAGTATGGCCTAGCGCCCGAAGACATCATCTTCGATCCGCTGGTTTTTCCCTGTGCCACCGGCGACGAAAACTACATCGGCGGCGCGGTCGAAACCATGGAAGGTATTCGCCTCATCAAGCAGGCGTTGCCCGATGTGCGCACCATTCTTGGCATTTCGAATGTTTCTTTCGGCCTGCCGCCGGGCGCCCGCGAAGTGGTGAACTCGGTTTTCCTTTACTACTGCACCAAAGCCGGCCTGGATCTGGCGATCGTCAACACCGAGAAGATTGAGCGCTTTGCCTCTATCCCCGCTCAGGAACGCGAACTAGCGGAAAATCTGCTGTTTTCTCATTCGCCGAAGAACGTGCCCGCCGACCATCCGAATGCAAGCCACTTGCTCAACGCTCCCGCGGACTGGCGCCAGCAAAGCAAGAAACAGCGCGCCGCCGTCAATCAATTCTGGATTGCAGCCATCACCGGGCACTTCCGCACCGCAAAGAAAAAAGACAAAGCGCGCGGCGCCGATTTGCCGCTCGACGAACGCCTTGCGAATTACATCCTTGAAGGCACGCGCGACGGCCTGATTGCCGACCTGGACCGCAAGCGCGCCGAGGGCGCCACTCCGCTCGACATTATCAATGGTCCGCTGATGGCCGGCATGGCGGAAGTGGGCCGCCTCTTCAACGCCAACGAATTGATCGTCGCGGAAGTGTTGCAATCCGCGGAAGCGATGAAGGCTGCGGTGAGCCATCTCGAACAGTTCATGGAAAAAGCGGACTCCACGAGGCGCGGCAAAGTGGTTCTCGCTACCGTAAAGGGTGACGTCCATGACATTGGCAAAAACCTCGTCGAAATTATTTTCACAAATAACGGCTACGAAGTCGTGAATCTTGGCATCAAGGTGCCGCCGGAAGATTTGATCAAGGCATATCAGGAGCATCAGCCTGACGCCATCGGCTTATCCGGTTTGTTGGTGAAGAGCGCACAGCAGATGGTGACCACCGCCAGTGATCTGAAGGACGCTGGAATCGAAATTCCCCTGCTCGTCGGGGGAGCGGCGCTCTCCGCAAAATTCACGCAGACCAAAATCGCGCCCAGCTACGGCAAAGCCGTGTGCTACGCGAAGGACGCGATGACTGGCCTGCGCTTGATGAACCAACTGATGGACCCAGCCACGCGCGAAACCGTTTTGCGCGAACACACGGCTTCGGGAAATGGCTTCAACGTTTCCACGACCGTCCGTGTCGCGCCGATGCCGAAGGTGACGCGCTCACCTCGCGTCCGTGCGGAGTTGCTCATTCCCGAGGTGCCGTATCTCGATCGCAAAGTTCGCCTCGTGCCAGACCTCCGCGAAGTCTGGAGCTATGTCAATCCCTACATGCTCTACGGGCGCCACCTCGGTTTCCGCGGCGACTTCGAGAAGCATCTCGGGGAACGCGATCCAAAAGCCATCGAACTGCTCGAAAACATGGAGGAAGTAAAGAAGGAAGCCGCGACGTTCATGAAGATTCGCGCGGTTTGGCAGTTTTTCGAAGCGGAGCCGGACGCGGAGTCGCTGCATCTTTTTGCGCCGGGCGCGAAAGAACCCTTGCACACCTTCCGTTTTGGCCGGCAGCATCAGGGCGATTTCCTCTGTCTCAGCGATTACGTCTTGCCTCCCCATAAAGGCAAGCGCGACCATCTCGCCCTCTTCGTTGTCACCGCCGGCGAGGACGTTCGCCAGCGCTCGGAAAAGGCAAAAAACGAGGGCTACTATTTCTTAAGCCACGGCTTGCAGGCGCTCGCCATCGAAACCACGGAAGGCTGTGCCGAATGGCTGCACCGCCGCATTCGTGAAGACTGGGGCTTTCCTGATCCGCCGGAGATGACCATGGCGGCGCGGTTCACTTCGCGCTATCGGGGCAAGCGTTACAGTTTCGGCTATCCGGCTTGCCCCAACTTGGAAGATCAGGCTGGCATTTGGAAATTGCTCAAGCCTGAAGAAATCGGCGTGCAGCTTACGGAAGGCTTCATGATGGACCCGGAAGCCAGCGTCAGCGCGCTGGTCTTCCACCATCCCGACTGCACCTATTTCTCGATAGGCGATCAAGATGCCTCTGCCTAGAACGGCTCTGTACGGCGGCCTCTTGGTTTTGCTTCTTGCAAGGGGGACAACTCAGCTTGACGACTCCCCACGCCTTACAGTGATTCTAAAGGCAAGGGGCTTTACGGCTCCCCTCGGTAAAGGTTCGGTTCGCTCTCCAGTGCCCGGTGACGAGGGCATTCAAGGGAATCCCCGATTCGAAATTCCGGGATAGGCTCGATACTCCTCCGCGGGCCGATGCCGGTAATAGTTCGGGAATGCCTCGGTCCATTAGCGTTTTTGGGTTAGGTTACGTCGGCGCAGTCTCGTCCGTGTGTCTGGCGAACAAAGGCAATCGCGTCTTGGGAGTTGACCTGAATCCCCTGAAGGTGGAGCAGCTCGACGGCGGCCGGGCGCCAATTGTGGAAGCGCGCGTTGAGGAAATGGCTCGTGACGCGAACAAAGCATGCCGCTTGCACGCCACGACCGACCCGGTAGCCGCTGTCGCCGAGACGGAAATTTCCTTCATCTGCGTGGGAACTCCGAACCAACGTTGTGGAAAGCTGGATCTCAGCGGCGTGGAGCGGGTTTGCAAAGACATCGGAGCTGGCTTAAAGCAAAAAAAAGCGTTTCACTACATTGCGCTTCGCAGCACCGTGCTCCCGGGCACCACAGAAAGGGTTGTGATTCCGGCCCTGGAAGCAGCCAGCAACAAACGAGCCGGTGTCGACTTCGCCGTGTGTTTCCATCCCGAGTTTCTTCGGGAAGGCACAGCCGTTTCTGACTTCTTGGCTCCTCCGTTTACCGTCTTCGGTACTGCTCATCCGGAGCATCTAGCGCCCTTCCGAGAGCTCTATCGTTGGGCCAACGGCCCGATTTATGAAACTTCTCCTTCAACAGCGGAGATGGTGAAATACGCGTGCAATGCCTTCCATGGGCTCAAGGTCAGCTTTGCCAACGAAATTGGAACGCTCTGCAAAGCCATGGACGTCGATACCGAAATGGTCACACAGATATTCACTTCCGATGCGCACCTGAATATCTCTCCTGCGTATCTTAGGCCCGGTTTTTCTTTCGGCGGTTCGTGTCTGCCGAAAGATCTTCGGGCGATCACCTATCGGGCCAAAGAGCTGGATTTGCGGCTGCCATTACTGGAATCAATCATGCCGAGCAACAACGAGCACATTGAGCGAACTGTCGAGGCGATTCTGCGCACCGGCAAGAGAAAAATCGGACTGCTGGGATTGAGCTTTAAAGCGGGCACGGATGACCTGCGCGAAAGCTCGTTGGTTAAGCTTGTGAAGCGCTTGCTCGGCGAAGGCTGCCAGTGCCGCATCTACGACGAAGATGTCGTTTTGGGCAGACTTCTGGGGTCGAACCGGCAGTTCATTGAAGAGACCATTCCCCACATCGGGTCATTACTGAGCAGTGATCTGAAAGGGGTAATAGAAACCGCGGAGGTTTTGCTGATCGGTACGAAGGCCATCTCCAACGAAAAACTGAAGGCGCATCTGCGGCACGGAACAATCATTATTGACCTGGTTCACCTCGAAAAGAGCCAGCGTATTAAGGACCATGCTCGGTATGAAGGGGTCTGCTGGCAATGAAAGATGCAATCCCGAAGGTCCTATCTGGTCCTTTCGCGGAGTGGTTCTAAGACTGAGTTAAGTTAGTTCCAGTCTCGTACGCCAGTTCGGCATTGGAACCGACGAACGAACCTGAACTCCGAACCTTACCGCGGGAAAAGAAACAGCGTTACGACCAAAAGCGCTTCGGCTTCCCAACCGCCAGAAGGCTAGGCCCCGCCCATGGGAGATGGGGATTTAAACTGAAGCAGCTTTCGAGCTGCATCCAGCAAATCTTTTGCGAATAAATCTGGTGGTGGGTTCGTAATGGCATCAACGTGTCCTATACGGACAGTCCTGCAGTGCGCCTTCATGCCGGCTTGGATGTCAACGTCGGAATCGCCGATCATCCAGGAGCTTCGCAGATCGATTTCATAGTCGCGCGCTGCGGTCAGCAGCATGCCCGGATCGGGCTTGCGGCAACCACAGCAAGGCTGACTGTCGTGAGGACAATAATAAATCCTCGTAATGGTTGCGCCTTTGGCCGCAAGCTCTTTGCATAACCGTTCGTGGATTGACTCCAGTTCGCTTAGCGTCAACAGTCCTTTCGCCACGCACCGCTGATTGCTCGCAGCCAGGACACAAAAGCCCGCCTGAGCAAGCAAACTGATCGCTTCTGCAACCCCCGGAAGAATCTCCACCTCTTCCCACCGGGTTATGTACTCGCCTTCTGGGGCACTGCGATTGATAACCCCGTCACGATCCAGAAACGCGGCTTTTTTCATGGAAGATTTCCCGTTCCACCAACTCGGAAATGATGTGCCCTATCAGGATATGACATTCCTGGATTCGGGGTGTTTCGTCTGACGGAATACAGATGCAATATTCCACGTTCCCACGGAGAGTCCCGCCGGTCCGGCCAGTCAAAGCGACTGTGCGCAATTTCATCGTTTTTGCCACAGCGAGGGCCATTGCCACGTTGGGCGATTTGCCGCTCGTTGAGATTCCAACGGCAATATCTCCTGGGCGGGCCAACGCCTCCAATTGCCGGGAGAAAACTTGGTCAAATCCATAATCGTTCCCAATCGCGGTTACACACGACGTATTCACCGAGAGCGCCAGAGCAGGCAGCGCCGGACGTTCAAGAGCGAACCGGCCCACGAACTCTGCGGCAATATGCTGCGCGTCAGCCGCACTGCCTCCATTGCCGAAAAAAAACACCTTATTTCCTTCCAGCAAGGCCCTAGCTAGCAGTTCGCTCACTCGCGCGACCGTAGACAGGAGTTCAGGACTCTTCAATAGGGATTGCTTCGTAGCAATCGAGGCTTCGATGGAATTGCGTACGCTCTGCTCCAACTCATTGGCCTTCTTCATCCGACCTCCGCCAGGCTAGCCAAAGTGGTCCGCCGTATTCAGTAATTCTCCGATTTCCCGTGTTTCGGCAGCGCAGAGATTATAAGCCTCACCGCGCTCCCTCTTCCGGGCAGCAAGATAGAAACCACGCCCAGTATCGTTGACCTCTAGAAACGCACGGCGCGGCTTCAAATTGCCCACCTCGATTACGGGAGGTTACATGCCTTTCTTGATTCGCACCAACTGCCTTACAAAATCAGAAGGGGCATGGTCTGTTTTTCCCGGACCGATAGTATTAAACAGCCGAGATTGATGGCAGGGGATTTTGTAATCCAGAAAGCATTCTCTTTCAAGGCAGAAGTACTTCTAATTCGGTGAAAATAAGATCGTTACATCGAAAGGACGGCCAACAAGGCCTGCCCCAACAGCGCTTGCCATTGTCTGGGTCCGGGCCGTGTGGAAAAGTCTTACCATCAATTGACCACCGCACTCCCTGTAAGTGACCCTTTTGCTGACGGACATGAGCATTTATTCACACACTGAAGGCCAAAGACAGGTTTTGACCAAGGCAACTTGGAAGCTCTGCCGACCAGGTTACTTTCTGCCGCGCAGAGGTGGATTCTGAGGGAACATCCGAAAGCGAAAGAGAGCCTCACCAAGATTTTGGATAAATGCTTCTGAATTATAAAGTTCTGCGCTGGTCTGCAGACTTTCCGGGGAAGCCGTCGGTTCAACCACATCCAACTGAAACTCGTGCGCAATGTCCTCAACGGTCTTCGGAAGAATCGGCCGTTCGTGCTCTACGTAGGCGTTAATCAGGGAATGCTCGCACAGCAGGTTCACTACTCGGGGAACTCCCAAAGAATAAAGGTGCACGGTGTCCATGGCCGCCTGGCTGAAAATCGGCTGGTTGCTCGGACCAACTCCCGCGATTCTCAGTCTTTCGACAATATAGGCGTGCGTCTCTTCTTTCGTGAGGTGGTTGGTTTTGCAACGAATCATGATTCGCTGCCGGAACTGCCGGAGTTGCGGAAGGTTCAGTTTCTCCTCGAGCTCGGACTGACCTGAAACCACAATTTGCAGGAGTTTTTCCCCAGAAGTCTCCAGGTTGGTCAGTAAGCGGATTTCTTCCAGAACCGGGAAGGTGAGGTTTTGCGCTTCGTCAAGGATAAGCACGGCAGTTTCGCCGGCTCGGTATCGTTCCAAAAGCCAATGATTCAATTTCATTAACTGCTGGCTCTTGGAACGCAACTCGCAGGGAATGTCAAATTCTGCCAGTACAAAATCAAAGAGTTGCGAAGAGTTCATCCGGGAATTGAACAGAAACGCCGTTTTCGCTGCACGCTGGTTCAGCCAGTCCAAAACACGGTTTATGAGCGTAGTCTTTCCTGTCCCTACTTCTCCTGTAAGCGTAAGGATCCCTTTTCTTGTCTGAATGCCGTACATAAGGGCGGTCAAAGTCTCTTCAATCTGTTTCGTGAGAAACAGATAGCGGGGGTCCGGGCTAACGTTGAACGGGCTTTCTCTTAGTCCGAAGAATCTTTTATACATGGTCTCTTTTTCTGATCTAGCCGTTGCAAGCCTACAAAGTCTTCTCTTGTTGCTGTTCTTGGGCCCAGAGCGAGTGCGGACAAAGACCAAAGATCAGCGCCACCATGATTCCGCGGACCAGATGCCTCCAGGCTTTCATATTGATCCTCACGGCACAACAACCACGTCCTCGGGTTTTAGTTCAATGCGCTGCTCCGGATTCTTTCCAGCGATTGCTTCTTTGTAGTTGAATGGAATCTTTATCTGGCTTGCCGTTCTCGGTCCTCAGGGCGTAGATGCTCTTGATTCGCGCAAAGGCTGTAAATCCGCCGCTGCCTGAAAGGGCCTGCAACACGGTCATATCTGGAAGCAGCTGATAGGCGCCTGATTTGTTGACTTCCCCGCTTACATAGATCCGAAGGCTGTTTATTTCTGACACGCTCACGTTGACCTGGGGATTGGTCAAATACTTCTTTAATTCGTCGCGAATGACCCCCGCCAACTCCATTGGAGTCAGCCCGGCGGCCTGAACATCATTCAAGAGCGGGAGGGTGATCTTCCCATCCGGGTGAACCGGAACCGTTCGCGTCAGTTGGTCTTCTCTCCAAACATCAAGTTTAATTACGTCCTGCGCTCCAATTTTATAGCCTGGGTCCGCTGTGCCCGTTTGTGCTGGACTCGCATTTGTCTGGCTTTTCAGTTCCCTTGATTCATCCTTCTTCTCTGGACCTGTGGATGTTTGCCCGTTTGCCGGGACACTCGCCGCAGCCAAAAACGCCGATAGGATAATAGAACCGATATTTCGCATTTCTTTATGTCACGCCCCGTTCCTTGTGCTTTTCTTCGAGACCGGTTTGTTTGATTTTGTAGAGCAAAGACTTGTAGCTGATTTGAAGCTCCTTTGCCGCTCGCTTGCGGTTCCAGTGGGTTCGTTCAAGTGCCTTTGCGATCAGGTCGCGCTCTGCTCTCCGCGAGGCTGTTCGGGCAGCTACCTTCAAAGAAGAACTCTGCGGCTCCTCTCGGCGGCCTGCTTCCTGTTTGGGAGTCGCGTCCAGCTCTTCGATCACTTTCCGGGAATCTCCAAGCAGCGCGATCCTTCTCGCGAGGTTTCCAAGCTCGCGCACGTTTCCCGGCCACTCATGCGTTATCAGGAATTGCTTTTCCTTTTCGCCGAGAACCACCGTCTCGCGCCCCAGTTCCGCAGAGTGTTTTGCAAGAAAATGCTCCATAAAAACGTGAATGTCTTCCTTTCTGTCCCTCAGAGGAGGGAGCCTAAGACAAACTCCGCTGATTCGGAAATACAGCTCTTTGCGAAATCTCCCCGCTTCGATTTCTTTTTCCAAATTCTTTGAGGCCGAGGCAATAATCCGCAGGCTGTCGGAATTGTCCTCGTCTGCCTGACCGTCGGGCAAAATAGAAAGCAGTATCTTTTGGTTTTCCAAGTCCAACTCATCGATATCGTCCAGAAAGAGCGTTCCCGCTCTCCCATTGCAGCCCTCCCTGCGGTCTCTCAAGTCAGATTTCAAGGCAGCCAATTCTGCGAGCTCAACACCCCGGCAACTTACCCTTTTTAGAGGCATGTCGTGGCTCTTGGAGAGGCGATGAATCATCCGGCAGTAGACTTCCTTCCCGGTTCCGCTCTCCCCAATTAACAGCACCGGTACGTTTGTGCCGGCGATTCCCTCAACCACGGAATTCAAGCTCTCGATAGCGGCCGATTGGCCCCGCACGAACCCACTATTTGAAGCAAAATGGACGGCTTCCCTAAGAAATAGGCTCATAGTCCGATGAAGGTCCAAAAAGCAAATGCCTCGCCACTAAGAAAAACCTCCCTGAGTTGCCAATTTCTTTGTAACCTATTGCAATATAAATGGGTTATAGGAATTCCGCAGCCTCGCAGGCCGGAGATACGGAAGGATCGAACCCTAATTTTGTGCCAAGAAGTTCCAAAACTTTCTCCTTTTTTGCTCTCCTTTCACCCCATGAACTTTGAGAAACTCGACAATGGCAACCGGAAGGCCTAGCTTAGCTATAGCCTTTAGCTAGATGGTTTCTTGGAACGAGGCGAGTCCCGGGCCGACGCGGCAACACGCTCCTCTGCTCCTCTTAGAATTGCTTTGTGCCGTAGTTTGCAAACTTGATGGCGATTTCTCTTGCGCAGGTTACACTAGCGTAGCAACCCTCGCCGGCAACCGTAAGCTATGCGGTGGTTAAGGGGGTTAGTATGTTTTCTGCCTCTTCGCCGCCCGCCCTTCAATCTCGGTCAGAGTGGTAATTCTGGTATTCCGCCCCATAAGAATCGCTTTTCTCGACTTGATTGAGTACTGCCCCAAGCAGATTCTTGTCTTGGAATTCGGAAGCTGTTCGCTCCACAATCTCTGCATGTGTCGAGCCTGCCCGGATTACAAACAATACCCCATCCACCAGGTCGGCTAGGATGCTTGCATCATGAACCGGCAGGGTTGGCGGGGCGTCCAGGATGATCCAATCGAATGCAGGCGAGACAACGTTGAGCAGGTGTTTCATCCTCTCGCTCAGCAGCAGCTCGCTCGGATTTGATACAAGATTTCCTCCAGGAATCAGGAAAAGGTTCTTGCTCATTCCTTTCTGAATTACCGCATACTCATCCGCATCCCCGCGTAGGTAATCGGACAGTCCTGGCCGGCCCTGCGTTCCAAACACTACGTGCAGTTGCGACGACCGCAAATCCGCGTCTATCAACAGAACTCGCAGTTCCGGTTGCTGCGCAATCGATTGGGCGAGATTGGATGCGACGAAGGTCTTTCCTTCACTGGCAACACCGCTTGTGATAAGAACTCTCTTTAACTTCCGGGTCGTGGCGATTTTGTACAAGCGCAACCGCAGCGTGCGAAACCGTTCCGGCCCCTCCTCGCCTGGCTTCGAATTCAAAAACACGCTGTTGAGTGGATCAAGACGCCATTCTTTACGGGCACAACGTTTGTTGAGTTCTTCAAAGCTGAAACTCGCAATTGTGCTGCTGTCGACGGCCTCAGTCCGAGTTGATGGCACAGGGGGAAGCAGGTCTATTCCTTGTGTGAGTGGGGACTCGGGTTCGGATCGGACCTCACCATCTCCTTCACGGGGGTCGACATCAAACGTCAAGCGCGCGGCTCGTTCTTCAGCGGCCTTCTTTAAAGCTTCGTGGATGCGGCTCATAGTTCCCTCAAGTACTCCTCAGCGCAAATTCAATCCTTCAAAAATAGGCCGCTTAAGGAGCTTCGAGCTGCCAACTGCAGCTTCCAGAATAGGAACACTTACCAGAACGGGGAGTTTTAGATACGACTCAACTTCTCTCTCTGTGTGCAGAGTCTTGTCCATAGCCATCAGCACATATAGGATGATCAAAGCTAGGGCAGTTCCTCCTCCAAACCCTCCGGCGACAAAATTAAACATCTTGGGGAACGATGGACTCCTAGGCAGGCTCGGTGGATCCAGCACACGAAATTGCTCACCTTCCTGCTGGTGAACCAAGTCGCTCGGCATCACCGAATTGTCCCGCTTTTTGAGCAATTGGTTGTAGAAGTCCAGGGCGCTCTGATAATTGCGTGTCAATTCTTTCACCTGCAAGTCCACCATCGGGCTAGCCTCGATGTGGCCCTCAAGCACTTTGATTTGTTCCTGGATCTTCCCCTGTCGCTTGAGTAAGTCCTGGTAGTTGAGCTCCTCTTGCTGTATTGTGGCTCGCAGCTGCTGCATCTGAGAGGGTTCGGCTGTTCTGCGGGCCGTCGAGGGCGCGCTCCGTTCCTCAAGGGTTTCGGGGTTCTGTCCTCCCTGGGACCCCTTCCAATTCGTTTCCTGCCTGCTTAGTAGAGTCTGGTTAAATGCCTTATCCTGCTGTGCACGGGTGAGCGCTTGTGTGGTCGCATCCAGCTCAGAATTGAGACTCCCTAACAAGCTGAGGTTGCTTTGGGTCTCTTCCGGCAGCAAACCAATGTATTGCCGCTTGAATTGGGCCAGTTTGGCATCTTGCTCATCCAGCTTCGCCTTTGCCTCATCCAATTGCTGACCGATAAGGGAAGTCCTCTGGCTGGCCTGCAGCTGCAAAGCCCGCTCATTTTGTTCCATGAACATCGAAGTTATTTCTGTGCAGATCTGTTGCGCCACTTGAGGGTTATTGAAAGTCACGTTCACTGAAAACCCGGGCAAATTTGGATACTGCGTGCCAGGCATCGCCTCGAGGAGAGTGATCGTAACAGCCGCGCGCAGCCGATCAATTAAGTCCTCCCCGTGCACCTTGTTGCGGTCTTCGGCGTAAAGGTTGAATTTTTCGATGACCGGCTGAAGCCTGGAACGGCTCACAATCTGCTCCTTCATCGAGGCTAGCCTTTGGGTTAAGTCCTCTGTCACCACTGATTTTACGTAATCCTCCACTGCGGGCCGAGCTACGAGAACCAGTGTTTGCGAGGTGTATTTCTTGGGAAGTCGCATTGCGACCAGGACACTGACTATCCCAAGCCCCGGGGCGCAGGCAGCGAGGACCCACCAATGTTTGCGCAAGACCCGCTTAATGTCAGCCATACTGAATTCGCCATTCCGAACCATGCTCACTCCTCTCGCAGCAGGGGAAACCTCGAAGCAGCACGCCAATGGCCATGGAATTGTAGTTAGAGAAGCCTAGAAAGCCTCTAAGTAATTGTATTTAAACGGCCTACGACATGTCCGGCCCTGTAGATGTAAATGCTACGTCAAAACTCATGCGAGTCAATCGGAAAAGTGGAACTTTTGTAGCCACAATATCCCCAAAATTGTCATCCACTCTACTTTACTCTAGCGCGGCGGTGTCCTTTAGCCAAGACCAGGCAGCATAAGCCACTTCGCCGATGTCATGTTCTTTGTTTTCTTATGCTTGAAGTGCTTTCGGGCTGGGCTTTTCCCCGGCTGTCCGGGGAGCCAAAATTGCACCAGATTCCGAAACGCCTTCCTGTTTGGTTTTGCCTTTATCTGCGTGGTCCTGTCCGCGTGTTTCCGCGACCATAAGGCGAGAAAGCAAAGGTTCATGGCGGTGGAAGACGCAGGAAAAATTCGCTGAGGCCCTGCTCACCTGCGGTCGCGCTCTCCCGATTGACCAAAGGTCAGCGGAGATTCATTGCAAGGTCGCCAAGTGCCAACTCAGGTCCCTCTACGCAGCCGAACCCGCTGGCCTCTCCTTGCCTGATGGCGATGGGGTTTCCCTTCTTAAGTAGTCAGGCCGGCTTCGCGAATCTTGTAAATGAGCAGCCTGTAACTGATTTTTAGCTGCTGTGCCGCCTTCCTGCGATTCCAGCGATTGGCGCGCAGCGCCGCAAGAATAATATTCTTCTCGCTTGCCCGAATCGCCTCTTTACAAAGACTCTTCAAGGGGACTACTCCATCCCCTCTGGAAACAGGCGGGAGTGTTGGAGTGACAGGCCTCGGGCCCTCCAAGACCGACGCCTCGGCACCGATGAGGACATGGCGGGCGATGCCGTTCGAAAGTTCGCGGATATTCCCCGGCCAGTCCATACACTGCATATAGTGGATTGTCTCTCTGGTGAGAGGCTCCGCCCGCGTCTGGAACTGCTGTTGGCAGCGCGCCAGAAAATACTCCGCCATCGCAGGAATGTCTTCCCGGCGGTCGCGGAGCGCCGGCAGCTTCAGGCAGACCACATTAATGCGATAATATAAATCCCCGCGAAACTTTCCTTTCGCAATCTCCTCTTGTAGATCTTTGTCAGTGGTGCAAATCAGCCGGGTTTCCACCGACCTCTCCAATTCATCGCCGATGCGCGAAAAACGGCCATCCTGGAGAAACTGGAGGAGCTTGCTTTGCGAGCCCCAATCGAGATCAGCGATTCCGTCCAGAAACAGCGTGCCGTTGTGCGCAAGCTCCACTCTTCCGGGTTTTGTGGAATGGGCCCCGGTAAAAGCTCCTCTTTCGAAACCAAAGAGCTCGCTTTCCAGCAGGGTCCCTGGAATCGCCGCGCAATTCACTTTAACGAACTGGCCGCTCGCCACTCCCGAGTGCTTGTGAATCCACCAGGCAAGAACCTCTTTGCCGCTCCCCTTTGGGCCGCACAGCAACACCGGAATGTTGGTTCCGGCCACTTTCCTAGCCCGCTTGCGCACCTCTTTCATGGCTTCCGAACGGCCAAACAGGATCTCTTCCGGCGGCAGGAGATTGGCCAGTTCGGAGCATGCAGTCTTTTTTTTCTTCTCGGCAGACATATTCCCGCTGATAGTTCGGGCGGGAAACAGAAAGCACATCGCAGTCCCATCAGGGAATCCTGATAAGACGGGGAACGTAGAGACGAACAAATCAGCAACTACTTCATTTACAATGGCTTAGCAGAGACCAACCCGGGCCGGTTGTAGTACCCCGAGGTAAAAAGGCACTGTTTTCGAATATCACGAATAGTAAAAACTTCTCCCACCTTCGAGACCATTTTTCTCTCTAGATGGGGGTGGTCTTAAGAAGGTTCGCGCCGTCTTATCTCTGCGGGAAAATGAAGGATTCCAAGAGGTCCGCCCGGGCCTTCTCGTCCGAAGCCACCACCCGCAAAATGTCGCTCACGGAGAGCATCCCGCGGAACCCCTGCCGCTCATCAAGAACAATGAGGTGAAAAATGGTGTTTTGATCCATCAACCTCAGGCAGTCTTCCAGTCTGATGTCCGAAGTTACTGTGACGAGATCACGCGTCATGATGTCGGAGGCTTTCATCCAGGCAGGGCACTTATTTTCTGCGGCTACCTTATCGGAGACATCGCTGTGCGAGATGACTCCGACAACTTTTCCGTTTGCATCCACCACGCCAACTGCACGCACCTGCTTCTCTCGCAGATATTGCGCGGCTTGATGAACGCTCGTTTCTTCGGTGATGGAGAAGACTTCTCTGCGGGACCCTATCAAGTCGGCAACCTTCATTGGACCCTCCCGAAGTTCATGGGCCGGATACTAGGCCTATTTCTTTCTGGATGCAAGATGCGTCCAAACCAAACCAGGCTCTCGAACAACCCTTTTGGGAGCCGGGAAGGACCTCGTTCACGGGTTTCGAAGGTATTCTGTAGCGGGCCCAAAGGTTTACGTCACGGGCGCGCTTCGGCGCGGACAATGTCGTACCGCTCGATCACGGCGGCCACGCCCATGCGCGTATTGCCGTCCTCGATTCGAGGTTCCACACGGAGGACCTTACCAAAGGCATGTACCAGCACTTCTGTCCCGCCGGTTACTTCCGTCGGCAGCGTCAGGATTAGGTCAAGCTGAGAGTCGGCTTGAGGATCTTGATCCATTACGAAATACAGCCCGCGCGTTGAGATGTCGCGGGTCTTGCCCTTCAGGGAATCTATGGCTTTCTCTTTGGGAACGCGAACAAGAACCGGTAAAGTCAGATCGTACCGTCGCGTCGTGCGGCGTTCCGTGGTGCCCCCCATCCTTCGATTCACGCCCCGCGTCCGGTTTGTCCCGGCCGCATTCCCTTCTTTGAATTGAGCCTGAATATCGGATTCCGATTACAACCTTGCTTGCCCCGGGAAGCAATTTAGACCTGTTAATTCAAATATGAATCAAACTTTGGCGCGCAGCAGGGCAACTCAAATGCCCGTACGAGTATACTTGCTATTGCCCGATCGAGCTAATTCCGTCTCCGCGAAAACCCGTTTATCCGTTTCTGGTTCCCACGGTAGAACCTTCTTCCGTCCCTGCAGTTGTCGCCGTTTTCCTTGTCCGCGGCGTATCCAAGTTGAACTGCCTCATCTTATACAGCAGGGCTTTATAACTGATGCCCAGCATCTTGGCCGCGTCCTTGCGGCACCACCTCGTTTTTTCCAGCGCGTCGGAGATCGCTTCCATCTCTGCCTCGTCTTTCAAGCCGCGCACCAGCGCCTTCAGCCCTTGGTCTTTTGGCTGCGCCGCTTCTTCGCGCGGCGAAGTTCGCTGCCGCGAGGAAGACATCTCCACCAACTCGCGCAAGCTGCCTTCGTCATCCTCGAGAATGACGTAGCGCTTTACGAAGTTCTCTAGCTCGCGCAAGTTTCCGGGCCAGGGATAGTTCACTGCCGCATCCAGCAGGTGCTTGGAAGGAGGCTGTCCGGGCTTGCCATACTTCTCGCTGTATTTTTGCAGGAAATGTTGAAACAGCAGCGGAATCTCGGTCGTGCGTTCCCGCAGCGGCGGCACGTTGATGGACAAAACGTTCAAACGGTAATACAAATCCTCGCGGAAACGTCCGGACTTCATGGCTTCCTGCACGTTCACATTGGTGGCCGCGAGCACGCGCACATCCGTTTCCACCAGGTGCCGCCCGCCCAATCGCGAGTACTGGTGATCTTGCAAGACGTGCAGCAGCTTGGCCTGCAAATGCGTGCTCATCTCTGCGATTTCGTCGAGGAAAATTGTGCCTTTGTTCGCCAGTTCGAACTTGCCCGGCTTGCTCCGCACCGCGCCGGTAAAAGCCCCTTGCTCGAATCCAAAAAGTTCCGACTCCAGCAGTTCCCCCGGCAATGCCGCGCAATTCACTTTCACAAACGGCTGGTTGCGCCGTCTCGAGCGCAGATGGATCATCCGCGCTACAACTTCCTTGCCCACGCCGCTTTCCCCGCAGATAAACACCGGGACGTCCACCGGCGCGATTTGCAGTAATTGCTGCCGGATTCGCACCATCTGTGGACTCGCAGCCAAAAAGCTCAAATCTTCGGTGACCTGGTCGCAATAATCCCGCAGCGCCTGGTTCTCCGTCGCCAACTGTTTCTTCTGGCGCGACTTCAACATCGCCGCATCCAGCTCTGTCTTTTCAAACGGCTTGGTTAGATAATCGTGCGCTCCGATCCGAATGGCCTCCACCACCGTCCCCACTTCATTCGAACAGGACAGCATGATCACATTCAGAGAGCGGTCGAGCCCCATCAGCTCTTTTAGCGTGTCAATGCCGTTCAGCTCCGGCATCAAAACGTCCAAGATGATGAAGTCCGGACGTTCGCCTTTCTTCACCTTGTTTAAAGCCTCTTTGCCCGAGCTGACCGTCTCCACGTCGAACCCATCCACCTCCAAGAGGGTCTGCAAGTACTTTCGAATGCTCGGCTCGTCATCCACCACCAGGATTTTTTCTTTCTCCGCCATTGGCTCTTCCCCTTTTCCCGGAAATTTCTTCGACCTCAGCCTTGATCCATCGGCAACAGGAACGTGAATCGGCTCCCCGCGGTGGGATCACTTTCCACCCAGATCTTGCCGCGGTGCGCTTGAATAAGCCGCTTTGCAATCGCCAAACCCAGGCCCATCCCCGAAGTGTTCCTGTCGACTCGCACAAAATCTTCAAAGATTTCTTGATGATGTTCGGCGGGAATGCCCGCGCCGGAGTCCCTCACGCTTACTTCCACGCTGTTGGGCCGCGGCAGGCGGAATCTTCGCCGTTCTTCCAGGGGTGCCATGGCAGCCACCCGGCGTTCCCAAAAATGAGGAGCCGCTCGCAGCACTACCGTGCCGCCGCTCGGCGTGTGCTTCAGCGCATTGTCGAGCAAGTTGGCCGCAACCTGCTGAACTTTCTGATAGTCGAATCGGAACGTCGGAATGGACGGGTCGATGTTCGCTTCCAATCGCACTCCTTTGCGCTGAAATGCTTCCGTCCACCGCTTGGAAAGTTCATCCAGGCAATCTCGCAGGTCATTCTCCCGAAGCTGCAAAACCAGTTTGCCGCTTTCCAGCGCCGAATAATTCAGGAACATCGAAACCAGGCGCACCAGCCGTTCACAACTCTCTTTGGATTCTTCCAGAATGTCTCGCTGCTTGTCCGTCAGCCGCCCCAGCGAACCCGCGAGCAACAAATCGTAATACCCTTTGATTACCGCTAGCGGCGTTTTCAATTCGTGCGCGGCAGAAGCAAGAAAAACCGTCTTCTGACGGTTCACCTCTTGCAATTTCAAATAGGCCGCAAGAAGGTTTCTGTAAGTGATTTCTCTTTCCTGAAGCAGCTCTTGCACCGTGAGCCGTGTTGCTGAATCGGCTCCGGCGTGCGCTTCTGCTTTGCCGTCGATTTCCACCACCAGCCAGTCGGATTCGGGCATCCATTGAAGCCGCGCACTTGTTTTTTTCTCCGCGCGCCCGATTTGCACTTTGATTTCGCGCTCGCCCTTCAAAACTTGCCCGAAAATGCTGGCCGAATCCAGCTTCAGCAGATCCACAAAAAGATTGGGCTCATCCGCTTCCTTGAACCCATAGGATTCCAGGCATTGGCGCGCCCGCGCATTCACCAAAATCAGGCTTCCGCCGCGATCGGCCACGAGTAACGATTTTTCAACGGTATCCAGCAGTTGCCTAACGGCTACTAAAGGAAGGGATCGGCGACTGCGGTCTTCCGCCACGGGCGGCATGGCTGTCCTTCCGGTCATGTCCGGATTCTGTCCTTTTCAGGGAGGTGGTAAATATTTTCCCTTGCCGGATGCTCATCCTTACAGAGTGTCTCTCGTTAAGTCAATGGTAAAAGCGTTCCATTTGCACTTTTGCGGAAATTTATTGGATTTCCAGGCCTCGGGCGGTAACGAAATCTTTTGCTCTCTGGCGGACGCCTGCGAACCTGTTCCCATTAAAAGAGTTATCGCGAGACTGGACAAGTTCATCTGGCACCTAAGATGCTCACGTCTCGTACTATATCCGTTGTACTGTCCGGGGGATTCCATGCTGCATCGCGTGATCGAGGAAAACAAAGCCTTGGAAGTTCGCCAGACGAGGCGCTCGTCCCGTATTCGTCTGCAGATTCCGGTTTTTGTTCGCGGTACAGACACCTCTGGTTCTGCGTTTATCGAGCTCACTAAGACCCTTAATATCAGCGCTTTCGGAGCCTGTATTGCCTCCCAGCATATGCTTCGATCCAATCAGACCGTTCACCTCACGATACCCGCCCCATCCCCGGCCAATCCCGGCCTCGTCCCCAGTGAAACCCCGCCGATTATTGCTCGTGTCTTGCGTCAGAACATGTTGGGGGAGACGCGCCTTTTCGGCCTGGAGTTCCTCTGCCCTCTCGACGATTAGTAGAAACCTCCGGTCTCTTCGTGCGGGCAGTTTTGTTACACAACGCCCAACATCATCCTCGTGAATTTGAGTTTTGGCTCGTTTTTCGCCTGATTTTGTATTAGGATGCTCGGCTTCTAAACGGTTCAGCTTGTTTGGAGGCTTCCAAGGCCCAGTACGAATGGTCTCTTGGTTGCTCCACTATGGCTGTACAACAATTCAAACGCTTGCCCCATACCCCGCGGGGATAGGCAGAGGTTAGGTTTATTCCGGACATGCCCAGCCCCGGCGCCCTTGCGCCCCCGCGTCTGCCTGCGGAGGATACGTATCTCGAGTTGCTTGCGGATACGCTCGAGAGCCTTGATCTCTCCGCACGCGGACAATTTCTTCAACGTTTCCTCCGGGCAATCTGTCATGTTGATTTGCGCGAATCCGAGTGTGTTCAAGTTTGGGACGAAATGCTCGCTCACCGCCGCGTCTTAGTGGATCAAGCCGGCCGGCAGATTGCTCTCAAAGCTGCTCTCCTGGATGTGCTCGCGTCTCACGGCTTCCTTCGTGTGCCCATCATCATGGAATACGAGGATCTTAAGAAGCTCGAATTGAATGCCGTTACCGATCCTCTGACCGGCCTCTATAATCGCAGGCTTTTTGGAGAGTCCTTCGAGAAGGAATTGAACCGCGCTCGGCGCTACACGCAACCGCTCAGCTTGGTCATCCTGGATCTTCACCGCTTCAAGGAAGTGAATGACAAGCATGGCCATCCCCGCGGTGATGAAGTCTTGCGCGTAACCGCCGCAACGCTCAAGAAGGCATTGCGCACATCCGACTATGCTTTTCGAATCGGAGGCGACGAGTTTGCTTTGCTGCTTCCCCAGACCGATTCGCAGCAAGCTCTTGCTCTCAGCCGCCGCGTGGAAGCCGTCTTTTCAGAGATGCTCCGTCCCCTCCAGCTGGAAGTTGCCGTGAGCATGGACCATGGCATTGCTATCTTCCCGGAAGATGCCGAGCAGGCGGATCAGCTTATTCGCATTGCTGACGAGCGCCTTTACCGCCAGAAGCACGACAACCACAAAAAAGCAGTCAACGGAGCCAACCGCATCGAACCTCGGCCGCCCATCGAAACGTCTGCAGCTCCTACGGTTTCCGCCGAGGCGCCTGCTCCACTCCCTCCGCCGATTTCGGTTGAGACCAAACGTCCGCCGGATAAAGAAAACCATCGTGATGGGCGGGCGTCCCTTGAGTCGGTTCCAGCCGCTGCGCAAGTCTTGCCCGCGCCGCCGCGCATATTTGCGGTCCAGCGCAAAGCCGATCGCGTCTCGATGGCCGGCACAAACGCTTATGCAGTTCTCGGCGAGCAGGGAACGAAACGCGCCCGCGTCCTCGACCTGGGTTTCGGCGGCGTGGCCATTGAGTTCGATGCGCAAGAAGAAGTTCCGGAGAATCTGTTTGCTGTTCTGCACGTGCCGATTCTTCCTCCCGTCCGCGTGAACCTGAAACCTGTCTGGAAGCAGCAAACCGCAGCCGGCGGCACTCGCGTCGGCTGCTCCTTCGTTTCCTGAATCCGCCAAGGCAATCCGGTAGCCCGCCACATGCCACTAACTTCTCGCATTTTCTGATAACCGTTCTCCGATCTCTGATCTCTGCTTTCTTAATTTGCTTCTGACTACTCGCCCGCCAGCTGCTACAATTCCGCAGTTTTCGCTTCTGAAAGGACTGGTCATGCTTGCACCAAGAGTCAGTCGCCCCTACTGGCCCGACGCCCTGGCAAAACCTTCTGAAGACATTTCAGGCCTGAAACCATGGTCTTGGGCCTTAGAGCGCCTCGAACAGTCGCATAACTATTGGATAGCCACCACGCGGCCCGACCGTCGCCCGCACCTCATGTTGGTTTGGGGCATCTGGTGGCAGGATGCCTTCTGGTTCAGCACCGGTCCGCGCACGCGCAAGGCCAAAAACATCGCGTCTCTTCCCCAGGTGGTCATGGGGACCGAAAAAGCAGACGAGGCCGTAATCCTCGAAGGTACCGCCGAAGAAATCACTGATCGCACCGTTTGGAGGCAGCTCGCCAAAATTTACAATGCCAAATATGGTGGTGACGTCGAGCCGATCTTGATGGCTTCCGATGGCTGCGTTTTTCGGGTCCAGCCTCAGGTCGTCTTTGCGCAGGACGAACACGCGGAAAATTTCGCCGATGCCGTCACGCGCTGGCACTTTTCCGCGGATTAGCGTCCACAGCTCCAGGTTGCCTGCCAGCGCTCGAGATCGCAGTTCCCGTTTGACAAACCTCGTTCTCGGGCTTAGGCTTACGCGCATTCCACGCCGTCCCAAACCGGTGTCCCCATAGAGACCTTAAACCCGGCGTAAGGAGGTTCTATGTGCCAGCTGCTTCTAACCGAACAACGCTTTCCATCTTCTCGGCATGTGCGCTTTTGGTTTGTGCCGCACATGCCCAGGGCCACTGACATCAGCGGTACCATTTCCGCGACGTTGACTATTCACGAGGACAGCGAACTTACGGGCGATGTCACCTGTATGGTCGCGGGCGCGCCTTGCACCACGTTTGGCGCACCTGGCATTACGCTCCGGCTCAACGGCTTCACCATCGCGGGAACCGCCGACCACTTCACTGCCACTGGCTGTACCAGCACCACAACCTTTGCTGCGGAAGATGGAATTGAGGTGCTTCAGGACGGCGTGACCATTTTGGGACCTGGGCGAGTGCGGAACTTCCGGCGCTGGGGCATACTATATTCGGCTGCGGCGGGACTTGAATGGTCAGCAGCAATCGCAACCGAGTTCGGTTGAACACGTTCTATGGAAATGGCTCAGTTCCCTTCACCACCAACCCCCCCAGGGCCGGGATTTGTAAGCAATAACTTTGGCCTCGGATTGTTTGGCACAAGCAGCGACAACCTGGTTGAGCAGAACAAGATCGGCGGAAACCTCAACGGCCTGTTGCTTGGTGGGGCAGCAGAGTGGTCGGCTGCTTGTTACATCCTGCATGTTTCGGCGACTACCGCGCCATCTCACAGGGATTGCGGGGCAGCCTGCTTGCCTCGCGGTGTGCCTCTCGCTATCGCGACCGATGATGGGACTCTGTACTTTCCCGCCGACGGCAACGAACGGCTTAAGGGCCTGCTGAACGCGCGCGTCCGCGCCTCCGGCACTGTCGTCGAGAAGCATGACCCTATGGAGCTGAAAATGCCCGTCGGCGATAAGAATCAAATGGCGGTGCGCGTCGAAGGCGGCTACAAACAGATCACCATTCAAACACTAGAGAAAATCTCCCCAGCCAAGCGCCGAGCTTCGTAATTGCCGGCCTTGAAGATTTCCGGGCGTACCCTATACCCTAACAGACGGCTTCGGCATCTGTTCTGCCGCAACGTTTGCGTGCGCCCGGGGGGCTTTTTCCATCCGGCTCACCGCGAAACGCGGTGAGCGCGATCCTGAGAAGCCTGCTACCCCATTTTGCGAAACTTGACACTTCGCGTATGATGGAGAAGTGCTCGCGACCTAGCGACGCGGCTGGGTGACCGTTCCTCGGTCATTTCTTTAATTTGACCCGGCTTTGACGGGTTGGCCGTGCAGACCGGACGCGACGAAAGGCAGCCCCATGAAACCCGGTATTCATCCCGACTATCACACCGTGACCGTGCACTGCGCCTGCGGCAACGCGTTCCAAACACGCTCGACCATCAAGGGCGAAATGATGCGTGTGGAAATCTGCTCGAACTGTCACCCGTTCTTCACTGGCAAGCAGAAGCTCGTGGACACGGCCGGCCGTGTCGAGCGCTTCACCAAGAAATATGCCGACGCCGCCTCCAAAGCCGGTGCCGCCAAAAAGTAGCGAGCACGCTCGAAATTCGACATCCGAAACGCGAAATTCGCCGTCTCTCCTTCTCACATTCGACTGCCTTTTGCATTTGGATAAGGGCCTCTGTGCACCCCTCAGCGCTTTCTGCGTCTCTGCGTTGTTTTTTCCTTCCACTTTTTAACTTTCGACTTTCAACTTTTTTCTACTCTCCGCCCGTGTAAAATACATCCCCAACGTGGCTACCCAATCTCGCATGTTCGACAGCTCGCGCCCCGGCGAGCTCGTCGAATCCGGCCCGCCTCGCATCACTCTCCGCAACGCTTTCGCGCATCCCTACGATTCCGCCATCGCCGCCGCGCGCACCTGCTACGCGCCGCGCCTCATCACTCCCGAGGAGATCACAGACAAGCAGCGCCTCAACATTGGCGCCGCCACGTTTTACAGCGGGCACCACACCGTTTATCAGCACGCCCATTTTGAATTCGGCCTTGAAAATGTCAGCCGCCAGTTCGTATGGTCGTTCCTTCACGCGCATCCCTTCTATAATTCCGAGCAGCAGAGCCAGCGCTACGTCCGCCTCGATCGCGCCCAGGCCTACGTGCCACCTGTCTCGCTCTTCTTCGACGAAAAAAGCAAAGAACTTTACGAAAGCGCGATCGCTTGCGCCTGGAACTACTATCGTGAGCTTTCCGCTCTCCTGGTAGGCGACGCGCGCGAAATCCTCAACGACATCTGGCACGTCAGCCCCATGTCGCATCCCAAACGCCTGCAGAAAATCGAGCGCTCAGCCGAAAAGCGCGCCATCGAAATCGCCCGCTACGTTCTTCCCGTCGCCGCCTTCACCACCATGGTGCACACGCTCTCCGGCATCGTTCTTCACCGCCTCTGGCGCATGTGTTCTGCCTCCGACACGCCCAGCGAAGCGCGCGCGGTCGTTGGCGCCATGGTCGATGAAGTCAAGAAGACCGACCCGCAGTTTTTTGAACGCTTTGGAACCCAACCACTCGAAGAATTACCCGAATGGAAGAATTCGCAACCAAGCGTTTCCGCTGGCGAATCTTTTGCCTGCGAATTCGACTCGAAGCTCAACGGAAAAACTTCCCGCCTCGTCGATTATTCTCCCAACGCTCTCCGCGTCGTCGCCGAATCCTACCGCGCCGTCGCCGGCGTCACCGCCTCGCAATGCTCCGACGCCGACGCGCTCGACCGCCTGCTAAATCCCGGCCGAAATCTCTATCGCCTGGAAACGCTCAACGTTGGCGTGCACGCACCGATGATGCGCGCGCTTCAGCACGCCAACTACACCTTTGCCAAGAAAATCAGCCACACCGCCGACAGTCAGGACCAGCGCCACCGCATGGTTCCCGGCTCGCGCCCCCTTCTCACTCTCGCCGACACTCGCGACCCTGACTACATCACTCCCATGCTTCTCGCCGCCAACCCGCGCGCCAAGGAAACCTACGACCGCGCCATGCACGACGCCTGGTCCGCCAAGAATCAACTCCTCGACCGGGGCGTCCCACTCGAAATCGCCCTCTACGTTCTGCCGAACGCCAAAGCCATCCGCCTCTACGAGTCCGGGTCGCTCCTGCATCTTCTCCACAAATGGACCATGCGCACCTGCTTCAACGCGCAGGAAGAAATCTTTCAAGCCTCCCTGGACGAAATCGCGCAGCTCCGCGAAGTCCATCCTGACCTCGCGCGCTACATCGGACCGCCCTGCCACCTCCGCGCCGGCAACACGACGCCGATCTGCACTGAAGGCTCGCACTTCTGCGGTGTCAAAGTCTGGCTCGACTTCCCCAACACCCCCCGCCGCATTTAGCGCCGCATTGCTTGGCATCCACACTCGGCTTCCGCTGGCACGCAACCGCGCTGGCACTTCATCCGTCTAATTTCCAAGTAGGAGGCTCCATGCCCTCGTTCCTTCGCGCGGCCGCTGCGCTCCTCTCAGCAACATTGCTTCTCGTTCCGCCCTCCTTCGCTTTCAGCACGCCTCTCTCCGACCAAGCTGTCCGCGAGGCGTACTTCCTCGGGCAGCGCCGCGACGAATCCATGACCGCCTTCTTGAACAAATACACGAAGCTTCTTCCTCGCCCCAAAACCGGCCCACATATCTCCGCCGTCACTTTTCTCACTCCGTTTGCTCTCCTGGTCCGGTATTCCAGCCGGCAAACGGACTACAGCGCGCAGCAGGCTGCCCTTGATCACAAGGCGCATGACGAAATGGTCGAGATCCAGATTGAGATACTGCTTACCCCGTCCTATGGCGCCATCCTCACCCCGCCTACCCATTCGCGCTCCGGCTCTCCCACCGGCATCCAGTTTCGCTCCCCCGAGTTCTGGCGCGCGTTCAAGTACCACATCTTCGACGGCAGCGAAGAGATCACCACCGATGACATCACCGGCGAACCCCAGTATCAGTGTTCCGAGAGCGGTTGCCTACTTAACGGCGCAATCGTGTACATCGTCTTCCCTGCGACCGCCTTCACTTCCGACTCCGCCACCATCGAAGTTTCTCCCCGCGAAGGCGACCCCGTCTCGGTCGACTTCGACCTCTCCTCTCTTCGCTGATTCGATCTTTTTTGAACTTTTTATCCTGCCCGCACCCGGACAGTTTCCGCTTTTCTCAACCGGGTAACCGCGTTACCATTCCTTTGCGTCTAAGGAATAGTAGAAAGGCGCTCACGCCATGGCCCATTCCTTCCGCCCCTATGTCGCCATTCTCGCAGCTGTTTTGTTCCTTGTGCCTTGTTCCTCCGCCTTCCAGTCTCCCCTCTCCGATGAAGATATCCGCGACGCCTATTTCCTCGGCCAACGCCACGACGAGACCACCGCCAACCTGTTTTTCGCCTACCTCAAAACCCTCCCTCCTCCGAAGTCCGGCCCGCATGTGTCTGAAGTCGAGATTTATACGCCATACTCCCAACTCGTGGAGCGCTCTCGGCTTCACAGCGTGGGCTACAGCGCCCAGCAAGCCAAGCAGGACTATCGCGCCACTTCGGATAGCATTTTCGTTCGCATCCGCATCGATTTCACTTCGACTTACGGCGCTTTCGAGCTCTATCGTTCCGGACGTCTATCCGAAGCTCCCAAGCGCGGCTCCGAGACGGAACGTCCGGATTACGATCGCGATTTCCGCGCGGGTCTTTCGCAAAAAGACCAATGGGTTGAGCCCCTCAGCATCCGAATCGTTCCTACGGGCTGGCCCTCAGCCGGTCACGTTCCATTTTCCGACTTCTACTACACACCGTTTCTTACTCCGGCGTCCTTCCATACCGGCAGCGGCCGTGCCTCCTATCGTGGGTATGGCTGCTGCTTCATCGGGTGGTATGTTTGGCTGCAATACGACGCCCGCGATGTGGCCTCCGACGATGCCACGGTTGAAGTTTTTACCACCGACGGGCAGCAGATTGAAGTTCCGCTTGACCTCTCCCGCCTCCGATAGCTGGCCCCTCCTCCTGCGGCAGTCGTTTCAAGCTGAGAAAAGAGCGAACCTTCCCCCCCACTCATCCCCGGGCAACAATACCAAAGCATGAAAAGGGGTTGCGGGAGGAGCATCTTGCAAACGATTGATTCTAAAGGGGTACATTTGCAATGGCTGATGCAAAGCGACAAGTACTTAGCTTAGTCGGATTAAGGCCACGCAAGGTGGAGGACAGCAAGAGGGAAATTGTTTCCTGGTTTCAGGATCGCCAGTGCAGCGTCACCGGACCGTCCATGGGGTGCACCATGGGCGCGCCGGTGCGGCGCGACTCGAGCAGGTTGGCCTTTAGGGCGAAATACCATTTTGCCTGGCGGTCCGCGTCGTCAATGAGCATCAGGCGCGGATTGTGCTTCAGTCCTTCGGCTTGCTGGATCATGGTCTGCTGATCCTGTCGCAGGAACTTTTTGGCGAAGGGCCGGAACAGGAAGACGGGCAGAGGCAAATTCCAAGCCGCCACGAAATCAATCCGGCACAAATCGCGTCGCACTGGCGTCACGGTGGCGCGGCTGGAAAACCAGAGCTTCCCGCTCTGGTCGATCTCGGCGCGCCGATTGGGCAGCACAAAATCAATCATGGTGGTCACCGGCTCGCCGGTAATTTTCTTGAGCAGCTGGTACGGCGCGCTGTTCGTACTCGGCGAGTGCGGGCTCATGCGAAAGCCGTTGGGGATGGGCTCGAACTGCTTGGATTTTGCGTGGATGCTCGCGCGTTTCCGCCAGAACCACGATTGGTGCACGAATGGCCCGTGCGCCGGATCCATCAGGCCGATAATTCCGTGGTCAATGTGCGAGGGCAGCTCGCAGGAAAGATGCGTGATCTTGTATTTATCGCTGAAGACGTTCAGCGCAGGCGCTTCCGGGATTCTCTCCGGCAGGCGAGTGCCAGGCGCGTTCATGTAAACCCAGACGTAGCCGTCGCGCTCTTCGCACGGGTAATGTCCCGCAAAGATGCGCTCCACCTTCAGCTTGTCCTGGGAAGTTAGCGAAGGAATCTCGACGCACTGCCCGCTGCATGCATCGAAACGCCAGCCGTGGTAGCAGCACTCGACGACGTTTCCCTGCACTCTTCCGTAGGACAGCGGGATACCTCTGTGGGGGCACGAGTCCCACATTGCAAAGACTTTTGCCTCTGTGGTTCGCCCGAGCACCAGCGGAACCTCCAGCAGCAGCGCCTTCGTGAGTTTTTGCGGGCGAATCTCCGTACTCCGCGCCGCCGGATACCAGAAATCCCACAAAAACCCCGGATCAGCCTCGGGCTCCGGTTCTCGGGCCGCCGCCGCGTCTGGCCGTAAGATTGTTCGAGTAGCTTCGCTCATGCTTAGGCGCATCGTAGTATAGCGCGCTGCGCCTCAGCAACCGCGGGCTGCATCCAATTGCATGTTTCGCAGTTCGGCGCTATCCTTTGGCTAGAGCAAAATTGATGTACGCCGCGTTTTATTAGCTGACTCGCCTTTCGCTCCCCTGCGGGGCGCCGCAACCACCGGTTTCTATTTTCGATTTTATAATTTCGACTTTCCAAGAGGATTTGCCATGGCCGTACTTACTTTGACTGAGAAATTGGACCAGCTCGATTCGCGCTACGAAGAGATGACAAAGCAGCTCTCTTCGCCGGAAGTGGTCGGCGATTCCGCGCGCTTCCAGAAAATTGCCAAGCAGCACGCCGAACTGGAAGAAATTGTCGCGAAACACCGCGAGTACAAGCAGATCGTCCAAGACCTCGCCGGGGCGCACCAGCTTTTCCTGGAAGGGGAAGACGCCGAGATGAAGCAGATGGCGCACGAAGAGGAAAAGTCGCTCGCCGCGCGGAAGGAAACTGCCGAGCGCGAGCTCAAGCTCCTGTTGCTGCCGAAAGATCCCAACGACGAGAAGAGCGTGCTCATCGAAATCCGCGCCGGAACCGGCGGCGTCGAAGCCGCGCTCTTTGCCGGGGAGCTTTTCCGCATGTATTCGCGCTACGCGGAAACACAGGGCTGGAAGGTGGAAGTTCTGGAAAGCTCGCCGTCTTCGCTTGGCGGAATGAAGGAAGTGGTTGCTGCGATTCAGGGGAACAAAGTCTATTCCAAGCTGAAGTATGAGAGCGGCGTGCACCGCGTGCAGCGCGTTCCTCAGACCGAGCAGCAAGGCCGCGTTCACACTTCGGCTGCCACCGTCGCCGTATTGCCCGAAGCCGATGAAATCGACATCAAAATCGAGCCGAAGGATTTGCGGATTGACACGTTCTGCTCTTCGGGTCCGGGCGGGCAGTCGGTGAACACGACCTATTCCGCGGTGCGCATCACGCACATTCCGAGTGGGCTCGTCGTTTCACAGCAAGATGAGAAATCGCAAATCAAAAACCGCGCCAAAGCCATGCGCGTACTTCGCGCGCGCCTCTATGAACTGGAGCAGGAAAAACAACAAGCAGCTATCGTCGCCGAGCGCCGGGGACAGATTAAAAGCGGCGACCGCTCCGAGAAAATCCGCACTTACAATTTTCCGCAAAACCGCGTAACGG
>QHYK01000025.1 GCA_003224085.1 Acidobacteriota bacterium
CGAGCTGGCGGCGCACTGGATGCGACGCCCCACTTCGTTCAATGACAAGCCCTTGTCCCACAATGTCAAAGCTCGCCGGCGACGGTCCTCGAGCATATCGGCACTGCCCTTCAGTCGGGACATACGCATTCCCTCCTGAAGGCCATTCTATTGCATTATTTATGCAGAGATCAATAGGATTCAATGTTTGTAAGTGCTGATGTTATAGAAGGTTGACGGACGACTGTACTGGCCGTCCAGGCGAGTCGTACCCAAGATTTTTCCATTGGGGATGCTGGGCGATGACCCGGGGCAGGGTCGTCCCCCTGACGAGAAACAGAGCCCAAATTCAGCAAAGGCCTTGACCACGGTTGTGACCTCAGCCGGTGGAGGCTCCTTTAGAGGATAAGGACATCTACACCCTGCGACTTGAGTGATCGGTCAAACGTGACGAGCTTTAGACCAGCGACCGCGGCGAAGGCCAGTAGATAAGCGTCCACCCAGACTTTGGGCGATCGGCTAGACAGGCGCGAGCGCGAGCGGAACTCCCGCTCAATATCGTCAGGCTCGGGAAGGAACACAATGCGTGTATCTGCCCAAATCCGGTCCCACAAGCTCCAGGCCTCAGACATGGTCCTCGCGTCTTTTCCCATGACCTGGTCGGTCGTCAGGAGTCTCAGAACGGTTACCTGCGTGAAACGACAGAAAAAGAATTGTTCTTCGCCGGCCTGCTCAAACCAAAGCTGGGCTCTTTCCGAATGCACGTGCCGACTCCATATAAGCGCCAGCCAGACGTTCGCATCAAGGAAATTCAACGCGTTCATAAATTTGTTCGTTGGTCAGCTCTACCTTTGGACCTTCAGAAACCATGAGCGGGAATCGCACCCTCTTCGGCCGCGGACGCTGGCCCTGGAGGAGGACACTGCGGACCCCGGCAAGAACCAATTCGCGGATGGAGTGGCCTCTAGCAGCAGCTTGTTCTCTTAGCTTGCGGTAGAGGGGCGCTGGGATATCAACCGTGGTGCGAACGGAATCCTGTTTCATCCCTCCATTATCTCATTTATGCCATAAATATGGAAGTGGCGGCTCTAGCCGCTCTAGCCGCACAAATTGCTACCCAGCGGAGTTGAAGCGCGAGCATGGCTGCCAGGACGGTGTGGCGCGAGTTCCTAGTTCTGGCGACGGGAATGTAAGTCCTTTTGCAGCGATCCATTTCCCGCTCTCCCTGTGTGGGAAAAATCTTTTTCGATGGGACTCCGATGAGACTCAAGAGATTTCCCCAACTTTGATTAGAGGAATTCCCTGATTGATTGTTGGCCTGTTCGTTGTTAACTCTCACCTCGCTAAAGACATGAATCGGCCCGGCCTCTAATCGGGAATCCGCGCTTCTCGGGAATCCGCACACCTGAGGACTCGTGTGCGGCAACAAGCAGAGACACACCGATCGGTTGCCGGAACGCCGGCGCGCCGGACTTAGAAGGGGCGCGACTGTCCAAATATGTTGCGGGGTGATAGTGCGCCAAGATGCGCCGGACGGAGTGGCACTTCCGCGACAGGGGTGAAAAATGAAGCGTCACACTGCGGTGTCCCTCCTCGGGAAAACCCTGCGCTCGTTTATCCTCACGTTTCTTTGGTCACTGATTCTTCTATTCTTCGAAAGCGCGCCACTACGCGCTCAAGAATTTCGCGCGACGTTGAGCGGGGCCGTTAGCGATCCTTCGGGCGAGGCCGTCCCGAACGCCGTGGTTACGGCCGTCGCAGACAGCACACACCTCAGCTACACCTGCAAGACGAACAGCGCGGGGCGCTATAACATCCCGTATGTCCTCCCTGCGACATACACCATGACCGTCGAGGCCAAAGGCTTTCGCACTTTCATCCAGAAGAATGTCGCCGTTGCGACCGCGGAGTACCAAGGTTTGAATTTCAAACTGGAGGTGGGAGCTTTATCGGAGCAAGTCACGGTTACTTCCGCTCCGGACGTCCTGGATACGGCCAGCGGGTCTGCCGGAGCCGTTTTGACAAGCACCGAGATTCAGAATGCGCCGCTGAACGGGCGCCAGATTTACATGCTGCTCGGAACTACGCCAGGATCGCAGTTCCTTCAGACGCAGTTCGGGGCCTCTGGCTACTCGGGAACAAGAGGATGGGATGTCTCGAACAACTACAGCATTGGCGGGGGCGTGCAGGGCTATAACGAGTTCTTGCTGAACGGTACCAGCATCACCATCATGACCGGCTTCGGCGCGGAAGGTACCTGGATGGTAGCGCCGAACAACGATGCTATTCAGGAAGTGAACATCATCACCATTCCTTACGACGCCCGCTATGGCGACACCATGGGCGGGATCGTAAACATTGTGACCAAGTCGGGCACAAATGATTTTCACGGCGAGCTTTACGAATACCTCGAGAACGGCTTCTTCAACGCGAATAATTTCGAAAATAACTTCAATGGAGTTCCCAGACAGAATACCCACCAGCACCAATACGGGGGGGTCTTCGGCGGGCCGGTCGTCAAGAACAAGGCCTTCTTCTTCGGGAGCTTCGAAGGCTATTGGGAAAATATCCCTTTCACCACGCTCACTAGCGTACCTCCGGCCTACCTGCGCTTTCAGCCCGGATCTTCGGGCGTAGACTTCTCGCAAACCGGGTACACCATCTACGATCCATCAACTACTACTTGTACCTCGGGCGGGACTCTTGGCAATTGCTCGGGCAACAGTTATGCTCGCACTGAATTTCCGAATGATACGATCCCAGCCAGCCGCATTAGCTCTATCGGAGCCGCCCTGCTGAACCTATTTCCGCTGCCCAACACAAACACTAGTTCGCTCACGAACAACTACATTGCGTCAGCCCCTGACAAATACCGTTATTACCAGCCCATGCTTCGCCTGGATTGGATTACCGGCCCCAAGACCCACTGGTACAGCATGTTTGAATATCAGTGGGGTCGAGAGTTTCGCGACTCGAGCGGCTTCACTGGGCCTGCCGAAACCGGCAACATCAATACGTTTCGCTCGAATGTTGTCGGCAGCTTGGATATGACCCGCAACTTCTCACCTACCATGGTGGGCGATTTCAAAATCTCTTTTACGCGCTATCACGACTACTTCCCCAACGGTCCATTTGCGACTCCAACTCCCTCTTCCATTGGACTGAACATGCCGAGTATCCCCACTTCGTCCAGACAGCTCTTGCCACAGATCAGCTTCTCGGAGTTGTACCCGCGAATTATCGGAAACAGCCTTAGTCAGAACGTCGATCAGGCCGAGGATCTCGATGTGGATTTCACGAAAACGCACGGAAAGCATACCTTCGAGTTTGGCGGCGAAATTGGAAGGTGGAACTTCGCCAACCCGGAATCGGTGGGAAGTCCGAACGGAACCTTTAGCTTCGGCACGGGAGCTACACAATATAATCCCACGAAGTCCGGAGCTCTCCCGGGAATCACCGACGGCAATCCTATCGCCAGCCTGCTGCTGGGTTACCCCAGCGGCGGCGGAGTGGACTGGGACACCACCCGTTATGAGACGGTCGGCCACTACTCGGTATACGGCCAGGACAACTGGCATGTATTCCGGCGGCTCGCGCTGAACGTAGGCCTGCGATATGACGTGGAAGCTGGCCCGGTAGATCGCACCAACGGACTCAATCGTGGCATGTGCCTCACGTGCGTCAATCCGATCACGAATAACCCCACGTATCAAGCCAACATTGCGAACCCATCGAACGTCTCTGCTTGGCAATCAGCCTACAGCGCCCTTGGCGGTCCCATGCCCAGTCTCTCCACTGTCTACGGTGGAATCCAGTTCGCGGGTGTAAATGGCCAGCCGCGGGACGCCTACAACGTGGATTGGGGCGACATTGGTCCGCGCCTGGGCTTTGCCTTCGCCATAAATGAAAAAACCGTAATTCGCGGCGGTTGGGGCTGGGTGTTCGGTTATGGAATCGAAGGAGGAACGAGCGACGGCTTCAGTCTCTCGACCCCTTACATCACTTCGCTCAATGGCGGCGCAACGCCGACGGATTACTTCCTGAACGGCACACCGTTTCCCAATGGCGCCCAGAAGCCGCTCGGCGCGTCTGCGGGACTACTGACGGCTGTGGGAAGTTCCTCCGCTTCGCTTGATTTCCCCCAGCGCAAGATCCCACGCGCGACCATCACTTCCATCGGTCTTGAGCGGAGCCTGCCGTTTCACACGGTTTTAAACGTCCGCTACGTCGGGAATCATGCCAGAGCCCTCCGCACCCTTGGCGTTTTCCAATGGATTAACGGCACCCTGCCCTTGAGCTGGGGTTATCCGCAACTTCAGCAGTCAACCTACAACGCTGCATTTGCAAGCCAGCTCAACCAGCAAGTCCCCAATCCTTACTATGGCGTTCTGCCGACAAATACTTCGCTTGGATCATCTCCCACGATTGCCGCGGTCAACCTCCTCGTTCCTTACAACGAGTTTGGACTCGTCGGCGATTACACGAACCCCTTTGGCAAGAGCCAGTATGATGCCTTGGAGGTGGAGGCGAAAAAGCGGCTCTACGGTGCCGACCGCGGCCTTGAGTACACTCTGGCCTACACGTATTCACACAACGAAGAGCAGACCCATTACCTCAACGGCTGGCCCTGGCAGGATCCCCACCCGCTCGACGAACTCGTGTTCTACGACCGCCCGAATGTTTTCGTCCTGAGGTGGAATTGGGACCTCCCTTGGGGCAAGGGCGCGAAATATCTTCTTCGCAATCCCTCTACCTGGCTTGGCGCGGTCGTGAACCATTGGAGGGTGGACGGCATCTTTAGCGCGGAATCCGGCTTCCCCGAAGGTCTTCCCGGCGGACGGTGGTATACCTCGTCGCACAGCTTCGCGCCCGACGGAGGTCAAACAAACGCGCAATGGTTTTACAACTGCAATGGCCAGCCTCTTAACTGCTTTCAGTCCATTCCTTCACGGGGTCAAGCGAACTTACCTGACCGAGTTGGTTACATGCGCCTCCCAAGCGTGCCCAACCTCGACCTCTCGCTCCAGAAGGAATTTCATCTTACAGAAGCCAAGAAGGTGCAGTTCCGCGTCGATTCCTTTAACACCACCAATTCCGTCCTCTTCGGAGGCCCAGACCTGAATCCGCGCGATACGATTAAGCCCTTGAATAGCACGAGCAACTGGATGACTGGCTTTGGCACCATAGCCCCTTTCCAAAACAATTTTCCCAGGATTCTCCAGCTTTCTTTGAAGTTGATGTTCTAGAGAGCCTGTATCACGCAACTTTGAACCCGTGGCTTTTGACGTGTTCTTCAAAAACGAAGGTATCGCAAACTCATCGCTTATTTTAGCGGTGGCGTTCTTCCTCGGACTTCATGCCTGTAGGGAGGCGAGAAGCGCTCCGCCGTCTTTGCCTCCTTCCTCGGGCTATCTCCAGCACGCGGCCTCGGGCATCAAAACGCTCCAAACCTGGTACGATCCCGGCACCGGCCTCTGGAAAACAACCGGCTGGTGGAACTCTGCCAACGCATTGACCGTGCTCGCCGATTACTCCCGGCTGAGCGGTTCATCCGAATATCTCGCTGCGATTTCCAACACGTTCAACGTCAATGGCGCCAGCGGCTTCCTCAACAAATATTACGACGATGAGGGCTGGTGGGCGCTCGCCTGGATTGCCGCCTATGACAAGACTGCCGATGTCCAATATCTGAACATGTCGCAACGAATCTTCTCGGACGTGTCGGCCGGATGGGACAGCATCTGCGGCGGAGGCATTTGGTGGAACAAAGACCGGAAGTATAAGAACGCCATTGCCAACGAACTCTTCCTTTCCGTAGCCGCCAACCTCGCGGCGCGAACTACCGGTGCGGAGCAAGCCAGCAACCTCGCTTGGGCAAAAAAAGAATGGGCCTGGTTCTCCGCGTCCGGCATGATCAACTCGCAGAACCTCATCAACGACGGATTGAATTCTTCTTGCCAGAACAATGGGCAGACCACCTGGAGCTACAACCAGGGCGTCATTTTGGGTGGACTCGCAGCGCTTTCCAGAGACACGGGCGATCAATCCCTTTCGCAACAAGCGCAAACGATCGCTCTCTCCGCCATTGCGCATCTGTCCGACGCCAATGGAATCCTCCACGACGTTTGCGAGCCAAAGTGCGGCGCTGACGGTGTAGAGTTCAAAGGCATATTTGTTCGCAACTTAGGTGCTGGCGACTCAGGCTTTCCCCTGCCGCAATACAAAGCTTTCCTCGAAACGAACGCAAAAAACATTTGGACGAATGATCGGGGACCTAACGATCAATTTGGCCTCGTCTGGTCCGGGCCCTTTCTGCCAGCTAATGCCGCAAGCCAGACCTCCGCAATCGATTGCCTCCTAGCGGCGGCGCAAGCCTCGGTTCAGCATAGCCCTGGCAATAACCCCAACAGCTCCCAGGGCGTGACCGCAAGACGCTAAGAGACACAGAGGTCTTTGGCGTGATTTGGTGCGCGCATGTACATCGGAAAGAGTTCTGGGAATCCGCAGTGAAAACAGAAGCAGCATGGAAAGCCCGGACCGGTTTATCGGCCATCTCGCGAAGAGATTTCGGTTATTTCCCAACCATTCTCGCCACATCTCAGGGCGGGTATGGCGCAAGCGATTCGCATACCTACGTTGCGGTCGGGGCAGGGGAGCGCATGCGGAACCAAGCGCTTATTCGAGTCCGCGAAATCCTCGGCGAACTTAGGATGGTGCCTGACCCTGGCCACCAGAGCTCGCTTGTGCATCTGCTAGATTGAGGCCAACTTCGCCTCCCGCTGGCCTTGCACTGCCCGAAGGGGGAGTGCCTCGATCATGTGATCGTGTTCCATGAAAGCTCGCTACGAAGAACGCTCCAATCGTATTTCGAATACTACCATCGATCGAGAACGCATTTAGATTAATAAGGTCGAAGACTCGTTCCCTTGGGAAGGAAACCTGAAAATCCGCCACGCCGTCTCACTAAATGCAAGGCTGCTGATCGTCAACTCTGTGCCGCTCTGAAGACGAGTTGCGGCGCCATTTACGGATCGGAGGGGCTTATGATTCTGCGCGCGGCCGTACTTTCCGGTTTCCTCCTGCTCTCTGAAGTCGCTTTTGCCCAACGTCCTCACGAGAACGGATCACCGCCGCCTCCGCCGCCGACCGCCACCTCTTCGCCGAACCCTTCACCGAGCCCCATCGCCCCGCACAGCACCTCTTCCGGTATTTCACCGACAACGGGCCCATTTTCGCCGCCTGCGCACGGGAGCAACGCGAGCCCGCCAGCGGGAAACGCCGGTCACGCACGCAAAAGCGCCTGGCAAGAGAACGGCATCGGCGTTTTTCCACGCACCGGTGGCGATCCTAATCCCCTTCGGCTGAAGCGGGAACCCCTGCCGGACCTGATGCCGAAGCATTGCAAACGTGAGCCATGCACCCAGCCCCCGCCTACGCATCCGGTCGGAGGGAACGCTCAGCCCGCGCCACCCCGGGCGGCAGCCGCCCCTGCGCAACCATGTCCGCGGGGGCAAACCCCGCAAGGAGGCGCGTGCGTGACCGCAATTGTCGGGCAATGCCAGCCGGGCCAAGTGTGGAACGGCATCGTCTGCGACCAGCCCGGGGATAAGTGCACCACGTTTCGATCCAGGGCGGAAACGATTAGGACCGAAGCCTTCGGTGTCAGCTCACAAATGAAAACTGCCTGCATGAAAAACCCTAACGGCAAAGCGTGTACGGAGCTGACTCAGGAGCACGACATGATCGTCTTACGCTATCGATCATTGTTGAACGAAGCTCCGGCTGCTTGCCGGGCCACGCTGCCCGATCCGCTGACGCTGTAGAACGACTCGAGGCTTCCTCTCAACACCTCACCACGGCCGGTTCTGTAAGTCGGCGCTGCCGACGAATCAGAGGCGCCAGCGGAGGATTCGTGGTTGAATTTGCGGATCATCTGTTTACTCGTGTATCCAGGATAGTTTGGAACTGACCATTTGATCGTACCGTTCGGCATCTTGTCGCCGTCCAGCACGGTAATGGATGCTTCCGCAGACCGGCTTCCGACACGTGCTCGCAAAGTGGCTTTGCCCGGCTGTTTGGTGATGATTGTCGGCTGGCCCTTGTCGTTAAGGGTCGCAATCCCGGAGTCGTCAATCGTCCATTCGGCCTCGCGAGTCAGGGTTTTTCCATCGATGTCGAAAGCGCTAAACTCACGAATGCCGCCGACCAGCATATTGGTCACTGATGGCGAAACAAACAGTGTCTGATCGGCGCTCACTTCTGTCTCGGCGCCGATTGGCGAACTTGGCCTCTCCTCCTCGAGCCTCTTCTTTTGCTCTTCAAATCGTCTTTTGCGCTCGACGGCTTTGGCTTCTTCGTCGCTGGCGGTGGATCCTCCCGCACTCTGGGCCGGCTGCTGGGTTGGTTGTTGAGCTGCCCAAGCCGCAACTGCAAAGAAAAGGATTGCAGCAGCGCGGAGTGTCAACGAAACGTATCTTGCCTGAAGGAAAGGGAAGAGGGGTTTCACGGTTAGGGACCTAGCATCTTCAGCTTCTCACGAAAGCCCTTTGCCGGGCGTTGATTGTCTTGTGCGGGTGTCGGAAGGAATAAGCCCTGAAAGGCTCCACGAAACAAATCACGGAACGCTGACCGTTGCACAAACGGCTAGCCGGATGCGCGGGGGATCGAAGCCACGCGCAGCACCGGCGAATACCTGGCGCACGGCCAGAGCTGGCGCAATCGGACAGGATGGGTAGGTAGGTCCGGGTAAATAATCGACTTACCGGGCACTTGTCCGACTGCCCTGAGAGCTTCGGCGCTGGTTGAAACTATTCCTTCTCTTTCAGGGTGACGTCATACGGTTTGCCGTTGACATAGACAACGTCGTCCGGATAAGCCAAGAGACTGAAATCGAGAATGGCTTCGCCAGCCGGGGTAATCCGTACGTCGCTGAAGACTCGGAGCTGCGAATCAGCTTTTTTGTATGCCTTCTGGCAGGGAACATGTCCGGTTAGAAGACATTACCGGGAGTTGATTCTGTAGTCGAGCAGTAGCTTCCGTCGAAGCTCAACTTCCGGGACAGAGCGAATGAGCTCGGCTTGAGATAGTCGGCAGGGCGCAACAATCAGCGTAGCGCACAATTGCGACGCATGCCAATGATAGCGGCCAGCGCAGGTGAAGATTGCGCGTGCCGCTATTGGCTGGCTTCATTTTCCGGATGTAGGGTAATAAGGAACTCTTCTATATCGTGGTCGACCGAGAACGGCGGTGCTACTCCCGGAGCGTAGGTCGTGGTTTCGACGCTGCCGTCCGCTCTCTTTCTCTCGACCGAGATGGGAGTCTTTGCCACTGTGTAGCCCTTGACCGACGCAAACACGGAATAATTAGCCACCGCCAACCCAAGAAATTCAAAACGACCGTCGGGAGGCAGCATTGCGGTTTGATCGTCCCAGGCGCGTTCTGACGTGATAGTTACCCTCATGCCGTCTGGAATCGGCTTGCCATCACTCAGTACAACCCTTCCACGGAGGCGATGCGCCGGCTTGATCTGCAGGTCCCCCACGTCCACGATTCCCTGATCTTTCTTTGTGGCACACTCGACGGCGCCAGTAGCACCGCGTGTAGCGAGCGATTCCATCTTGCCGTAGATGTACCAGTCCACAGGAGCGGGTACATTCGTGACGGCAAACGTGCCATCCTGCTGCGTGCCGATCCTGAGTTCGTCATATGGCTGTCCGACTAGTTCGAGGTTCTTGCCAAAACCACCTCGATTTCGGGCGATCAGCCCGACCTCGGCATCGGAAACTGGCTTGCCGTCTTGGACGAGGCGCCCGCGGACGGTAGCACCCTCCGTGATGGTCAGTGTATGACGTTCCGGTCCTGCGGAAATAACCGCAAAGGACGGAGCCATCCTTCGCGCTTCAATTGATACCAAGATCCTTACAGGCACCCTCGCGACTGCTGGAGGCAGGCCCTGAATCTTTTCGGCTGACTGCGAGTACGCAATCTCGAATGTTCCTCCTTTGTTGCTAATGGCAATTGGGTCCAGGCCAGGAAGTGAGCCGTACCGGGACGCTCCTGTTTTGGTATCGAACAGGGCGCCGACTAGCTGCACGACAGCATCGCGGACAGCCGAGCCGTGGGAGTCCACAACGCGCCCACGGAAAACTCGCTCCGAATCGTTCACGCTCTTTCGGTGCACAAGTGTTGCCGTGATTGGCGCGCCAGAAGAAGGGTCAACCTTGTTTACGAATGCCGGCTCATACCCTTCGCCAGCAACCAGCAACTGGAACCAGAGGTCCGGGCTTAGATCCTTGAACGTGAACATGCCCTGGTTATCTGTGATGGTTCGCTTGCCGCAATCAACGTAGCAGCTCGGGCAGTACGTGCTGTAACCCTTCTTCACCCCGGCGTGGTAGACCATAACCGTTGCGTGTTCGACCGGCTTACCCGCAGAGTCGGAAACTCTTCCAATGAGGGTTAGGCGGTCGTCCGCGAACGCGACCGCGCTGGGAATGAAGAGATAAGTTGCAGTCATAAGAAATATGCACGTCCGCTTCTTCAGGCCATGCGAGATCCTCATATGCTCTTCCTCCG
This sequence comes from Acidobacteriota bacterium, assembly GCA_003224085.1. GTDB lineage: Bacteria > Acidobacteriota > Terriglobia > Acidiferrales > UBA7541 > Acidiferrum. Next base: position 10,555 of record QHYK01000025.1, read on the forward strand.
CCGAGCTAGGTCGAGTCCTGAACCAAGAAGACCCCTCAACCCCTAATCAAAAGTCCCTTCGAAGTCAATCGGGTCGCTAATCTAGGGGAATTATCAGCTAATTTCCTAAGTGCCCTCCGCAAGGCCGCGGTGTCTGCACGCCTTTACGAGCTATGAATCCGATTCTCAACCGAGTCCTAACGCGGTAACCGGAATCTTCAGCGGGCGCGGTGCCTTGCGCTTGACGGCTGTGCCCCATTCTATGCCCCATCTCCATCAAGAACCATCGCATTGGTAGCGATGGAGCCGGGACGCAAATCGAGAGTATCTGGGCGGAGAATCAACACGATAGCAAGTCATCGCGCTCTGTCTTAGCTGCTTTTGGACGGTCTCTTAAATCAGTACAATTCCGTGGGAACTATCTCGCCGCGGCTCCCAGTCTAGACCGCGATACAATTCTGCAGTGCCACATATATGACTATGACGTTAATCATGAAAGGCAGAGGGGCTGTGTTGCTGTCAGTGACGGTGCCTCTTTTGTTATGCCTACTGGGCGCTTGCCGGCTCATTTCTGGTGACCATCAGACCTTGCATGCGGGTGCGGCTGCGGTAACGATTACCCCATTTGGGCAAAATCCGGAATGGGACGGACCGATCACTGCGTCCGGAGTGTGGGGCGAAAAGTTCGAAGACAAAAATAACAACGGGCGGTGGGATATCGGCGAGCCTTTCACGGACGATGATGGCAACACCGCGCTGGACGCTCATTCCCGCGGGAAGTATGACGGCATCCATCTAGCCGGTTTCGGCCACAACCGGATGGCCACTGGCAAACATGATGATTTGTGGGCGCGTGCTCTCGTTCTGGACAGCGCATCAACCCGGTTTGCCATCGTTTCAGTCGACCTGATTGGGTACTACTCGCACGCAGGCTATTACGGCGCGGACGAAGTGCGCAAGCTGCTGAATCCCGCACTCGGCATCCAAGATGTGCTCATCACCAGCACTCACAACCACGAGGGACCGGACACGATTGGATTGTGGGGAGCGAATGAAGTCACTGACGGAAAATTCCCGCTCTATCTCCGTTTTGTGGATCGCCAGATCGCCAAAGCTATCACGCAAGCTGCCCAATCATTGGCAGCGGTGCGAATGAAAATTGGCACAACGAATCCACACCTCTCTCCGACACTAACCGGAATGCAAACGCGCACCGGCGGCCGTCCGCCCGAGTTCTTTGATGAGGAATTGCGGGCGATGCAGTTTGTCGGCACGGAAGGAGCACAGAAAGAAAGGACCGTTGCGACCCTGATCAACTGGAACACGCATCCGGAATCCATGGAGAGCGAGAACACAATTCTGACCTCCGATTTTCCTGGTGCGGTGCGCGAGAGAATCGAAAACAAGTACGGTGGCGTGGCGATTTATGTGTCCGGAGACCTGGGGGCGGTGGAGATTGTGGGCGACAATGAACGCGCCACGCGCATCAAATTTGACGGCAACACCTTTCTTCCTGTGCGCGGCAATAAAGCTGCAACATTCACGTTCCAGCGTACGGAGGCAATTGGTCATGATGTCGCCAAAGCTGCCGTTGACGCGATCGACCGCGGAGAGTGGAGCCAGGCAAGTAAGATTGAATTGAAAAAAGCCGAACTGCACTTTCCCATGGACAACACGGGATACCGCTTCTTGATCGACAAAGGCGTACTGCCAGCTATGAGCGGCACGGAGGACCGCGAACATTCGCAAATGATCACAATGGTATACGCGCTGCGCGTGGGCGATGCCCAGATCATCACTGCTCCTGGAGAGCTTTTCCCGGAGGTGTTCTACGGAGTGGAAAAGTACCGCCGAAGCGATTGCCCGGCCGCAGATACCCACGAGCCACCAGAACCAGCTGTTCGAAATTTCATGAGAGCCAAATACAGATTTGTTTTCGGCCTATGCCCCGATGAGCTGGGATACATCGTGCCGCGCTATGATTTTCATCCGCCTAGCTTCGACCCAGAACACGGCTTAGCGGAAGCCAAGGACGCCTGCGAGATGCAAGGTGTTCCTGCGCACTACCATGAAACCAACTCAGCGAGTTCTCAGCTTGCGCCAGCTTGGGCGTGCACGGCTTCCAACCTGCTGGATGGGAACGTAAAGTCAATGCCTGCATGTGCTGCACAGAAGCAAGCTCCTGCCAAATAAGCGTTCGCTACAACGTTCGGAAAGTCCATCCCGAGACGCTGCACTTGGAAAGCGCACTCCTGAGAGATAGGCGGCAAGCAACAAAACCATCCTAAGCACCACGATGGCTATTTATTTCCGTCTTTACTGGGTGTCATTCACCGTGGCCTTCGGTTCGTTGGCGGGAAGCGTAGCCGCAGCGCTGGCCAAACGGCGAATGCGGGCGTCGCAATCTGCCGTGTGATCGAGGTTCAGAAGGTCGCAACTGTCTCTCTGCAATTTAGCCTAACCCTGATTAACGCTTACTGGAAGAGTGGGTACTAGAAGGAACTTGTCCCGTAATCCGACTTATTTTTCGGGTTTACCGACCTAGCGGGACGAAGAATCTGCTTGGCTCGATTTGACCATCTCAAGCATCGCATGGTGGTACTTCTCATGAGGGAATTCGCGCGCAATGCACCAGCCCTGATGAAAATAGAATTCTACGGCCACGGTGTTCGACTTAACGACTCGAAGGCGGCACGTCTGGTGACCGCGCGCAGCGATCTCAGATTCACCCTGCGCGAGCAATTTCCGGCCAATGCCATGTCCGCGGTTTTCGCGAAGCACCCATAGATCGCTGACCCATTCCTGATTTGTCAACAGCACACCGACAATCTTCGAGTCACAAACAGCGACCCAAGCCAGAGACCAATCTTCTTCCTCGAGTTTTAGGGGCACAGGATTCGGAGCAAAAAGGTTTGCAAACGTTTCATTCGCGACGGCCGTGACAAGAGCTCGAACGGCGTGATGCTCGTGGGATTGCGGCCGCCGGATAAGTACCTCAGTCGTCGCCATGCACCCATTTTAGCTGTGCGCCCCGATAACTTGCCGTGATAGGTCCCGATAAACGCTAGCGCTTTACCGGATGCGCGTTCTCGGTGAGGAGTGAGACGGAGGCGGGAGGAACGGTTACACGGTGTGAGCGTGTAGCTCAGCTGGGAGAGCATCTGCTTTGCAAGTAAGCAGCGTAAATCACATAAGTGCAGCATCTGGTGATTGATAGGGTCGGACACGACGAGTGTCGTGGGAGCCGGCGCGTTTGGCGTCAAGGTACGAACGTTGGCGTGGGAGCACCCGCTGCTAATAGCGACGACACACAACAAAGTCGCGCCGCCCAGAGTTTGCCGACCGAGACTGCGCAATGCGCACCCCGGGGGGTGGTAGCCCTATAGCGTGTTGTGCGGCCATTGCCAATTTTTCGTCACCTGTCGCTTTGGACGAGGCCGGCGCGACGAGTTATACCAACTTGGTCTGGCCGGGCATGGCTACGGGCGCGACGGCGAGCGCAGCGTCCCACTCGAGTTTTGCTGGCATGAGACTCTCGGTGGAGTTCAACGCCTGCTCCCAAGTGACTTCCTGCCCGGTGTAAGCGGCCATGCGTCCCATGATCGCCGTCATGGTGCTTTCGGAAACTTCCTTCAGCTCGTTGTAGGGCTTGCCGGCACGGACGCTGGCGATCAAATCGGTGTGCTCCTGGACGTAAGGCAGATTGTTTGCGCCGGTGTAGCGCCAGCTCTTCTCGCCGGTGATGGCGTATTTGTTGGCCTGGCAAAGGCCTTTCGTTCCGGCGAGGCTCTCGGAAACGTTGTTGGCGCAATTAGGCATCTGCCGGCAGAAGCTGGCCACGTGGACGTTGTTGGGGTACTCGTAGTCCACGGCGAAGTGATCGTAGATGTTGCCGTAGATCGAATCAGTGCGGACTTGTCTGCCGCCGTGGCCCGTGGCTTTGACGGGGTGCGCGCCAAGAGCCCAATTCGCGACGTCGAGGTTGTGCACATGCTGTTCGACGATGTGGTCGCCGCAGAGCCAAGTGAAGTAATACCAGTTGCG
>QHYK01000026.1 GCA_003224085.1 Acidobacteriota bacterium
GGCCGTGTCCTTTGGGATCGTATGCGGCGCCTCATCAACCGCTGGCTGCCTGTGCCTACTGTCTGTCATCCCTATCCTCTGCGTCGCATGGGCGTCGTTACCTAAGGCAAGAGCCGGATGCGGTAGCTCCGCTCGTCCGGATCCGTGGAGGGGGTCATGAGCAATCGTGATCCCTACTCCGACTGGATGGTCTGAAATCACTACCACAACTCCTTAGCCTTCCGCTTGTGGTTCTCTTGGCTGCAATGCGCCGCGCCGCAGCGCGCGTTCCTTCATCAGGGCAAAAAACACCGGCACCAGAATCAGGACGTGAATGGTGGACGTGATCATCCCGCCGACGATGGGAGCGGCGATAGGTTTCATCACGTCGGAGCCGACGCCGGTCTCCCACAAGATCGGAATAAGACTTGCCAAGACGACGCTGACCGTCATTAGTTTCGGACGGAGACGATGGACAGCCCCTTCGATCACTGCTGCTTCGATGTCTTCGTGACGCAGAGGAATACCAGCGTTCAGCCGGTGATCCAGGGCTTCGTGGAGATACACAACCATGACGACTCCGGTTTCAACGGCAATCCCGAAGAGAGCGATGTAACCAACCCACACCGCTACGCTGAAGTTGTAGCCGAGCAACTTCTGCAGAATCAGGCCGCCCGTCAGTGCATAGATCGTCGGGAAAATGAGGACAGCGGCTTCGGTGACAGAGTGAAACACCATGTAGAGCAGCAGGAAGATGACAAAGAATACGATCGGCAGAATTAGCTGCAGCCGCTGTTTTGCCCGCAGTTCAAACTCGTACTCGCCTGACCATTTGTAGGTAAAGCCGGGAGGCAAGTTGAGTTTTTGCCTGAGCAAATCGCTCGCGTGTGTGACGAAGCCGCCGTAGTCTTTCGTGTTCAGATCGATGTAAACATAGCCAGTCAGCTCGCCGTCCTCATCGCGGATCATTGAGGGGCCCCGCGAGAACGAGATTTTCGCGACTTCGGAAATAGGAATCTGCGCACCAGAGGGCGTTCCAATCAGGACGCGCCGCAAATCCTCGACGTTGTCCCTAAAGTCGCGGCCATACCGGACATTCACTGGATACCGCTCGCGACCCTCAACGTTCTCAGCGATCATTTCGCCGCCGATTCCCGAAGTGACCGCCTGCTGCACGTCAGCGATGGTCAGACCGTAGCGAGCCGCCTCTGCGCGATTCACTTCGATGTTGAGATAAAAACCTTGCGAAACGCGTTCCGCAAAGATGGACCGCATCTCAGGAATCGCTGAGAGAATTTGCTGTACCTGCGCGCCAACTTGCTGGATGCCCTCCAGGTTTGGCCCCTGAATCTTCAATCCGAGAGGCGTCTTGATGCCCGTTAATTCCATATCGAGGCGGTTTTCGACGGGCATGGTCCACGTGTTGGACAGGCCAGGAAACTGAAGTTTCGCGTCCATTTCTTGAATGAGCTTTTCGTAGGTCATCCCCGGCCGCCACTGAGTGCGCGGCTTGAGCATGACCGTCGTGTCATACATATCGAGGGGAGCGTTGTCGGTCGCGCTGTCAGATCGCCCGATGGAACCGAAGACGGTCTCCACTTCCGGGAATGTTCGAATGATCCTGTCTTGCTCCTGGAGCAGCTGCGACGCTTGCCCGATGGAGATTCCGGGCAAGGCTGTCGGCATGTAGAGAGCGGAACCTTCAAAGAGGGGCGGCATGAATTGACTGCCGATGTGAAGCGCGAGAGGAAGTGTGACGATCAGGAAGAGCAGATTGAGCAGCAAGGTGGTCTTCCGAAAACGCAAGCACAAGCGCAGAACCGGCAAATAAATAGCCTGGGTGATCCTTGAAATTGGATTCCGCGCTTCAGGTAACAGCCGTCCACGGATGAATAGAATCATGAGTACGGGCACAAGCGTGATAGCCAAGATGGAGGAGAAGCCAACGGCCAGTGTCTTCGTCCACGCAAGCGGGCGAAACATGCGTCCTTCCTGTGCTTCCAGTAAGAAGACAGGTAGGAAGGAAACCACGATGATCACTAGCGAAAAGAAAATAGCAGGACCAACTTGTTTCGCTGAGTCCAACAGGATTTTCCGCCTCTGCGGCTCGGGAAGTGGCTCGGATTCGGTGGCTTGGTGCTCGGAAAGCTGCCGGTATCCGTTTTCGACCATGACGATGGCGGCGTCCACGAGGACGCCAATCGCCAGCGCCAAACCGCCGAGCGACATGATGTTGGAGGTGACATGGAGGTAGTACATCGGGATGAAAGATGCGACCACAGCGATCGGCAACGTCAGAATCGGAATCAACGCCGAACGGAAGTGGAACAAGAAAATGACGATCACGATGCTGACGATGATGGCCTCTTCGAGCAAGTCGCGTTGCAGAGTTTCGATGGATGCATGAATCAACCCTGAGCGGTCGTATCCCGCGACCACTTCCACACCCGGTGGCAGCGACGGTTTGATTTCCAAGACTTTCTGCTTGACGCCATTGATGACACTGAGGGCGTTCATCCCGTCGCGCATCACAACAATCCCGCCAACTGTTTCCCCTTCCCCTTGCCATTCTGCAACTCCTTCGCGGATGTCCGGCCCGAACGTAACTGTTCCCAAATTTCGGACGAGCACCGGCGTGCCGTTCTTGGTCGCTACAGGAACGGTTTCCAGGTCGCTCAGCGAATGCAAATAACCGAGCCCGCGAATCATGTATTCCGCGCCGCTCATTTCCAGCAGTCGTCCACCAACTTCGTTCGTGCTGGCTCGAACTCTTTCGATGACCGTTGAGAGAGGGATTCCATAAGCGCGAAGTTTGTCGGGGTCCACGTTGACTTGGTACTGGCGCACGAATCCGCCAATCGTGGCTACCTCGGCCACTCCTGGAACTGTTTCGAGTTGGTAGCGCAGAGACCAATCCTGAAGGCTGCGCAAGTCGGCCAAACTGCGTTGATGGCTGTGGTCCACAAGCGCGTATTCGTAGACCCATCCTGCACCAGTCGCGTCCGGCCCGATGACAGGATGCACGCCCGATGGCAAACGACCCGTGATCTGTTGCATGTACTCCAAGACACGCGATCGTGCCCAGTACAGGTCTGTCGTGTCTTCAAAGACGACGAACACGTAGGAGTCGCCAAACATGGTTTGTGCGCGCACGGCCTTTACGTGCGGTGCGGCGAGAAGCGTCGTGACGATGGGGTACGTAACTTGGTCTTCGATGATGCTGGGCGGCTGACCCATCCAAGGCGTGTGGATAATCACTTCCACGTCGGAAATGTCTGGCAATGCGTCGAGGGGAATGTGACGCAGAGCCCAGATTCCCGAGAGTACAAGCAGGATTGTTCCCATGAAGACGAGGAACCGATTTTGCGCGCACCAATCAATCCACCGGGAGATCACGTTACATACCTCCCGTGGCGTTCACGCTCAGTTGTTTGGTAGCGATGAGTTGGCCATTCTTTTTTGCGAGAATTGTGACTTGCCAGGTTCCGCCGCTATCAAGCTGTCCCGAACCTTCATAGAGCCCGTTGCCCTTGTCGCTGAGAGTGACAGGTGTACGCATCGATGCCATGCCCATCGCCGGCATCGCCGGCATGAAAAACGTCACGCTGACTTCTGCCCCGGAGATGGGCGCTCCACTCGCATCTGTGAGTTTCACGCGGAAGACGTTGCTTCCTTTCCGCGGTGTGGCCGGGTCAGAGCTTAATTCGACAATTCCTTGCGTTGCGTTGGTAGTAGACGCCGCACCCGCACCTGGTGGAGGTGGAACGAATGAACCGAGCGCAGCCTGAAGCTGGCTCTCGGAGTCGATCAGGAAGTTTGCAGAGGTGACAATTTGCTCACCCGCTTTCAACCCCTTCAGCACGATAAGATCGTCACCCACACGCGAGCCCAACTGCACCTCGCGCGGTTCGATGTAGCCGTCGCTACGCTCGACAAAAGCAATCGCGCGAGTGCCGGACTGCAGGACGCCGCTTGCGGGGATAACCATCTGGTTCCCCATCAGGACCTTCAGACTTACGTTGACGAACATGCCGGGTTTGAGTTGCAACCCGGGATTAGAAAAGACGACGCGCACCTTGGCCGTCCGCGTATCCATATCCACCTGCGGATAGATAAAGTCCACGCGGCCAGTGAACGTCCGGCCCGAGTAGGTATTCACGGTGAGCGTTGCGGGAGCGCCAACCTTTATACGTTCGAGATCGTTCTGGAAGACCTGGGCCTGAACCCAAACGGTCGAGAGATCCGCGATGGTGTAAAGGCGCATTTCCGGCTGAACGGCAACACTGGGCAGGGCATTGCGTTCGGTGATGTAGCCGGAGACCGGCGAATCGACTTCCAGTTCCTGTTGTACTTGGCCGGTGGATTCGAGGCGAGTGATTTCTCTTTGCGGAACGCCCCACTGCTTCAGTCGCTCCGCAGCCGCGTCGAGCAGCGATGCTGCGCTGAGGGCGACACCTTGCACCGTACTCTTCGCCACTTGCTGCTGATTCTGCTTGGCCACTAAATATTCCCGTTCGGTGGCCACTAGCTCCGGGCTGTAAACTGTGAATAGCGGCTGCCCTTTTCGGACGTATTGGTACGTGGCATCGGCAAACACTTTCTGGATATAGCCGGAGAACCGCACTTGGACGTAGGCCAGTCGCCTTTCGTCCACAGCGACACTGCCGGTGGCGCGAATCTCGTCTGCGACTGATTTCCGTTCGACCTTGCCGGTCTTGACCCCGATACTCTGCAAGCGCTGCGGAGAGATCTGCACCGGAACCAACGGTGCTTCTGTCGATGCAGGGGATGTGGCCATCGAGTCGGCCATAGAATCCTTCGCGGTGGAGTTCGCCATTTTAGTTTCCGAATCCGCCATCGGCTTCGCTGCGCGATAGTGGAGCCACAATCCAACGAGGACCACGGCAAGAACGATGTTTCCAATCAATGCCGCCAAAAATCCAATGCGATACGTTTTCATCACTTCGCTCCCTCGTCATGCAATGACAGTCCAGTGAGCTGCTCGATGCGCGCGACGGCAGTCTCGTATTCGGCCATGTTCTGCCAGTAGTCCTCGTCGAGATGCAGGACATCGAGAAACGCCGTTAGAATCGCCTGAAAATCCTGTTTGTTCGATTGGTAGGCCGCGAGACCCGCTTGAAATTCGGAACGCGCCTGCGGAGACAGTCCTTCGCGGTGAATCTTGAGCAGTTCGGAGGTCTGCTGCACGATCACGTACTGCGAGCGCAGTTCGGAAGCGACTTGCTGCGATTGCGCTTGGAGCTCGCTTCGCGCGCGAAGCTGTTCCGCTTCGGCATGGGCCAATTCGGGGCGTTGTTTGCGACTGCGATAGATCGGGACCTTGATGCCGACGCTCAGCATGTAATAGGCGCGGAACTGGGTGGGGTCGGTGCGTTGCCACATGTACTGCACGCTGAAGTCGGGATAAAAGTCTTTGCGGGCGAGGTCCACTTGCAACGACTGCTTTTCGATCATCTTCTGTGCGCTGGCAAGCTCGGGATTTTGCGCCTGGGCGGCAGCCAAAAGATCGTCGTAGTTCTGCGCGAGAGGTGTCTCGGTGAGATCGGCTGTCTCGATGTCCGGTGATACCTGTGAGCGGTTGAGAAGCTGTTTGATTTGGGCTTCGAGCTTGCCGACCTGCAGATGATGCATGGCGATTTCTCGAAGTAGCTTCGTTTTTTGGAGTTGCGCCTGGAGGACGTCCTGCTGCGTTCCCAGGCCCGAGCGGTAGCGAGCGTCGGCCGCCTGTTCCACTTGCTTGAGCAGCTCGCCGTCCTCTTCGAGGATGGTGAGTGTTTTAGAGAGATACGCGAGCTGGAAATACGTGCCCTTGAGCTCAGCGAGGACGGCGCGGCGCACGGATTCGACTTGTTGCTGCGAAACATCCGCGTCGCGTTTCGCGATCTCACCCTTCAAGCGCAGCTTGCCTGGGTATGGAATGTCTTGCGAGATGCCGAGGCCGAGATAGGCAAAGTCGCTGTTGGTGTAGCCGGCAAAGGGGCGTGGGCTGCCGACACTGACATGCTGCAAATTGAATTGCGGGTCGGGCAGCGTCGAGACTTGGGTTGGCACTTGTTTCGCCGCTTGCCAGCCTTGCCGCGCCGCTTCAATCTGCGCATTGTTCTTCTCCGCTTCCTCAAGCAACACCGAGAGTGGTGTGACTGCTCCCGTGTGTGTCGTTGCGGGCTCCTGCGCAAAGGTTGTCCTACCCAAGACAACGGAAAGCAGAATCGCACAAAAACTGGACATGAGAACTGCAAACGAAAATCGCGCAGCGGGATTCTTTCTCGCTTTCGAAAACATCTTTTTCTCCTGTGAGTGTGCAACGAAGCCGCGGACCCCATCGGGGAGTCGCCCAACAGCGTCTCGACCGAAACACGTCGGCGGGTCAAAGGGACAATAGAGACGGAAAAATAGACAAGGCGGTGCGTTGCTGCACCGTCGAGCGGCGGATCAGATCAAGAGGGAAGCGTGAAGGGTGTAGAGCTCAGGAGGTGAATGCTGCGAAGCCTCAAAATCCAAGCGAGATGCTTCGGTGTACGGCATTGCCTGCGGTGAAGCGAGAACGTCCGAGACGACCATCAATGGCGCATGAAGAGTCACGTGCGCAACGGGCAGCACGCTCGGAGATTGCGCGGAAACCATACCCTTGCAGCAATCGTGACTCTGATTGGACGGGTCGCAGGGCATGGAACCGCAGCACTGCATACTCTGTTGGTCCGGGGTCATCGCGGACAAGCAGTCCGCAAATTGCAGGCCTAACAGAGCGACCGCGGCCAAAAGCACCAATAGTCTCTTGCCTATCATGCTAGTTCGACTCTAGGTGGATTAGACGGGGGAGTCAAGGATTCGATACCACCCTAGGTCCGCCTCAGCCAACAAAGCCGAGTGTCAGGTAAATAGATAATGAAAAAGACCGTAGCTTTTGCAAATCCGACAGTCATTTGACCGCTTAGTCGGCTTGTCAGACAAGTGGATTGCGGTCCTGAAACGACGTTCTGGGAAGTCGGGGCGGTAAAGGTCCGTCGTGTCGTGGACGTATCGCGGGCATCTCATCCACGTGAAAGATGTTGCAATCATGCATTTCAGTGCAGGGAAGAATACTTGGACCTACCTACTGCAGCGTATTCAGTTGATCTGACCCGTTTTTCCCTGCAACTCCGGTGTGCCCTTCCCGTCGGTGAGCACAACTGGATCATTGCTCCAAGCGGCCTTCAGATCAGCCCAGATTTGTTCTTGTCGCGAGCGCGTCCAAGGTGCATAGTGGCGCTCCGTAATTCGGATACTGCTGTGGCCAAGAAGCACGGAAACTCTATCGAGGGGGACGCGCGCGAGCAGCAGTTCCACGGCGAACGTATCGCGGCAATTCCGCATGCGGAATAGTCGCGAAATCTGTGCGCATGGCCGTTTGGCATCTTCGCCATTCAAAGAGCCGCTGCAGTCTGCGTTGCCATTTTCCTTTAGCGCTGCGCACGGTTGACCTGCCTGTCCAGAAGAAATAGCGCGAGCTGGAATGGGGAGCAGCGCTTAAAGCTTTGACAACCATATCCGGCAGCACGCAATAGACAGATACGCCCGTCTTCTCGGTGTGCAACAGTAGCTTGTTCTCTTGAATGCGATTCACGTCAAGCTGCACCGCATTCCCGATCCGCAAACCCGAATAGCACAGCAATAGAACAAAGGCACGTAGCCGTTGTGCGTTGAGAATGCCCGCACTCTTGCCGTACGGTTCAAGCGCAGCGAGATTCCGAATCATCTCTTCCCGCGTAAATGGCATTGTTGGCTTGTTTGGGACTTTGGGAGGTTTCAACTCAGTTTGCCGGGTTGTCCTCAATCCATTTTCTCTTCTCGGCGAAACGCATGACCACAACTGAGATGATCGACCACGAACGCAACGCCATCCACGCGATGCGCGCGGGGCAGAACCAACACGCACCAATCGCGAGCTTAGAGACGCGCCGAGAGATCGAGCAAGACCACTCGCATTTGAGCGAGAGCCAGCGTGCTGCGGTCGAGCAAATCCTGTCGAGCCGCGATCAGGTGACGGCGCTTGAAGGCGTCGCCGACGCGGGGAAAACTACTTCCTTAGCCGCGATCCGTGGAGCCGCCGAGCGCGAGGGTTACAAAGTGGAAGGCTTCGCGCCGACATCACGCGCGGCGCAAAAACTCGGAGAAGCCGGAATCGAATCGATCACGTTACAGCGGCATCTGACGCGGAGCGAAGAGCCGCGCGACGGACAAAAACGCTCTCGACGAATCGAGTCTCGCAAGCACGAAGCAGATGAACGACTTCCTACATCGGCTCAAGGAAAACGACCGTGTGCTGCTCGTAGGTGATACGCGCCAGCATGAAGCGGTCGAAGCGGGCCGACCGTAGCAACAGCTCCAAGAAGCGGGGATCGAGACGGCGCGGCTTGATGAGATCGTGCGGCAGAAAGACCCGGCACTCAAAAAAGTGGTGGAGCAACTCTCGCGTGGCAATATCAGAGAAGCAATCGAACGACTCGATACGCAGGGCCGCGTGCATGAAATCCCCGACCGCGATGAGCGGCTAAAGGAAATCGCAAACGACTATGCGACGAAACCCGAAGGCACGCTAGTGATCTCCCCCGACAATCAATCCCGCCGCGAGATTAACGAAGCGATCCACCGGACGATGCAGAGCAAGGGCCAGGTGGAAATAAAAGAACACAAGCAGCGAGTACTTGTGGCTCGGCAAGAGGTTACCGGGGCGGACCGGCAGTGGGCCGCGCAATACCAACCGGGTGACGTTGTGCGCTATGCGAGAGGCAGCAAGACGCACGGCATCGAGGCGGGAGAGTATGCCCGCGTCGAGCACGCGAACGAGAAAGAAAATCTAGTGACGGTGAAACGCGAGAACGGCGAGCAAGTGACTTACGATCCGCGCCGGTTGCATGGCGTTACGCTCTACCGCGAGACAGAACGCGCATTCAGCGTAGGCGACCGCGTGCAATTCACGGCACCAAATCGAGAGCAGCACATTGCCAACCGCGAGTTAGGCACCATCGAAAAGATCGACGGTAGCGGCAACCTGCAACTGCGCCTCGATTCAGGCCGCACGGTCGCATTCAACATCAAAGAGAATCCGCATCTCGACTACGGATATGCGGTGACGAGCCATAGCAGCCAGGGACAAACCGCCGACCGCGTGCTGGTGCATGTGGACACGGAACAAGCGGGAGAAAAGCTCGTCAACCGCCGGTTGGCGTATGTGGCCGTGTCTCGGGGACGCTACGACGCGCAAATCTACACGAACGACAAAACCAGTCTTGCCGAAGGGCTAGGACGCGACGTGTCGCACCGATCCGCCATCCGTGCGAAGCCAAGTGTTTGAAAACACGCAGGCAGAGGGTCACAGCATCAGCAGATAGGCCCCCGATTCCTCCGCTCTCGCCTCCGTCAAGGGTCAGGCCCGCTGACGCGGCTCCCGATGGGCGCCCTTGACCGCAGTTTCGCTGCGGGAATTTTCCAACTATGAGAGGTTTGAGCCTCTCTCCTACGAACCAGCAAGACCCTACCCCCACTAATACCCTCACTTAGAGTTCCTACCCTTACTCGCCTCGTTGCGCCAACGCGCGGCAGGCCCCTTGCCACTGCAAGTTATCTCGCCGGAGCTTCTCAGATCGACCAAGAGCTTTCGAATCCATTCGCGGCCAACACCGGGACACGCACGCTCTATATCCGCTAAGCGAAATTCTCCAAGTTGAGCGCGAATGGCTCCCAAGACCATTTCTGCTTTCGCCCCTTTCGGCGAGCCTAGTTGACCAACACGTTCCTCAAATTCTCCGTACGCACTCTTGAGAATAAAGAGGACGTAATTGATGTACGGCCAGGGATCGTGAGTCCCCTGATGCCATCGCTGGGAACTCTGCTCGAGCGTTTCATAGTACCGATCCTTGTTCTCCTCAATTACACGCTCCAAACTGACGTACCGTCCGACTTCGAAACCCAGGTGATAACACTGCAAAAGGAGTAGCAATCTTGAGACGCGACCGTTTCCATCCCTGAATGGGTGGACACAAAGGAAATCTAAATTCATGCCTGCCAGAAGAATCAAAGGGTGGATTCGGTGCTGTTCAAGGCAATCCTTCCAGAGCGAAAACAGTTCATGCATCTGTGTTGCTGTTTCACTCGCTGGAACAGTTTGGAAGCGGACTCTTTGCCTTCCATGAGGCGACTTTTCAATGATATCAGAGTCTTTTTCCTTATATTGCCCCGCGTCCCCAATTCCGCCCCGAGTCAATCTGTGAAGTTCTCGAATCGTGTCCTCAGATACGGATAGTTGTTTACCCTGTTTGTGAATCCGTTTCAGTGCATCTCGATACCCACGAATCTCCTCTTCAGCTCTGTCGCGCAGTTGCTTGTGGCCGAATACAATTGTTCCAACGCGTGCCTGATCTGCAACCACTCCCTCAATCCGGTTTGACGAAATCGCACTTTCAATCAAAGCGTGTTCTCGCAGGGCTTTGAGTGTCTGAGGAGATTGGTTTGTAAAAAGCTCTTGTTTTCCTCGCGCCTCTCCCAAGTCAGCCAAATACCATGAGGTGTTCGTCGGAATTGTCTCGATTCGGGCTACAAATTGTCGCAGCGTCCTCACGAATTCTTCCTTTCAGGGATACCCTTAGCTCGTCAAAAATGCGTGGTCAGTTCCACTCTACTGTATTGCCGTCGGATTCACGATGAATCCCTCGACCCAATGGCCGTCGTGCTGAAAGGGCGAGGCACCTTCCGCGACATAACCATCATGCTTTCGTCCGACGATAGCGATTCCTGCAAGACCAGCGACTAGCGCTTGCAGGTCGTCATGAGATGGACGCAGCTCGGGCTTGAGTCCATAGCGCCCCGCCAATTCACCGAATCTTTCCTCACAGTCGGATGAAGTCGCGTTTGCCTTCGCAGGAAGAGGAATCATTTTCAGTTTGCGCCACGCCGAACGCGGGAACGATTCTAAGACAAGCAAACCGTCTGCGATAGGTTCGATGCTTTGGTTGATTCCGAGCAGCGCTCCCTCCGCAATAAGGTGGGCGAAAACGCCGATTGAAAACTCCACGAATTTAGTGTAGTTGACGGGCTTGACTTGCCCGAGCGTCGCTGTCTTTGCCGGGTATTAGAATCCGTTCGCAAAGGCGGGAGTGTTTCAATCCATTGGCCGGATTTTTCCAGCCTTGCGGGCCGTCGAGCAGCAACACGCGTATACTTTCGCGCAGGCAGAATTCGAGAATCGCGGCTGCAATGGGCGCAGCGTCTGGTGGGTCAGCTAACCTGAGTTGCGAAGGCTTTGGGAAACTACATGATGCGATTCGACCATGCTTTTCTTCAAGAAGGCAAATTCCTAGGTTACGAATCGTCCTGCAGGTCGGAGTGGTCTTTGGAGAGATTGAGCGTAGCGTGGAACTCGTTCTTGGCGTCGAGTTCGCCCTCCTGAGATTCCCCCTGTTCGGTTTCCCATTTCTGGTCACGATAGTTCCATTCGCGGCGAGTCTCGCGGACGATGCGGACGTGGCCGCGAAGAACGGGCTTGCCAAACATGTAGCTGGCGCTGACGGTCAGATCAGCGTTCTGGCCCCGAAGATAAAAGGGTTGGTATCCCGCTACGAACTGCCCACTTTCACGGTGAATGTCCAATCGGCGGAAGCAATGCCGAAGCGGGAGGTTTCCGCGTCAGTGGAGAAGATACATCAGGATCGTGGACGACGAAGCGCAGGGGACGCTTGGCCCAGGCGCGGCGCTGGTCATCCAGAACGAGGGCGCGCATATGCAGGGTCTGGTCGGGCTGATAGAGCGGCTTGTCGGTAGAAAGCAGAACGGCGGCGCGGCGCCAGTAGCGGAGGGTGGCGGTCACGGAATTACGGAAATTGCCACGGGTGCCCCGGATTTCAAGATCCACTTGTTCGTCGTCGGTCGCGCCTGGAATTTCGGGAAGATGGAAGGTCAACAGCGCTTCGCCACGGGAATTCGTTCGGACCTGAGCTTTCATGCCTTTTGGAGTGTCATCGTCTTCATCGCCGAATGAGGCGGTGAGAGACACGCCGGGGACGGGTTTGTCGGAATCGGGGCGCGTGGCCCAGACACGAGCAAAGTAGGCGCGCCCCATGCCAACGGCATCCAGACCAAGAAAGCGCAGCTCGAAGAGATCCGGGATCAGCGCATAGGGCGAGAGGATTCCGGAGAGAGCAGGCACTGAGATCCCTTCAAGACGCACTTCGTAGAGGAGACGGGAACTCGATGCATCTTGGAGGCCGTTCACGGGGATCCAGGTGAGCGGAACCTCACCCCGCTGCGGAGTAGAACTGAGATGCACGGAAACAGAAGCTTCGGCTAGCAGTTTGTCATCGGGAGCCAAAAGTTTGACGGTGAGCATGGCAGGAAGGGATTTGGGGACGTCAGCCGAGAGATCGATGGAGAAGAAGGAGTTCTTTTCTTTCAAGTCGAGACGCGCCCCGGCTTCGTTTGCGACGATGGAAGGAACAGCGTCGGGCCCTTGGCAATTAGCAAAGAATGGAAATGAGAAAGCAGACAAAGAGAGTAAGAGAGCCACTCGCACGATGTTTGTTCGCATCGCTCCCACCCTCCTGAGCGGGATGCGCACCAACACAAATTGTTACGTTAGTTGCATAGGTTTCGGGAAAGGTTGTTACTGGTATGTTCGCGTGCATTATGTGCCGCTTGAACGGGTAGCGACCCTGTCGACCCGCCGTATGCTTTGGCTTGCGGGAACCTCTACCCGTGCTCACAGCTTAGAGCGGGGGAAGTCCCAGGGCTCGCAGGCGACGGTCAAGCAGCCGCTGATCGATATAGACGTTGTGCATCAGCAGTTGCTGAAAGGCGCTCCGAAGATCAGTCAAATAGCGGCGTAAGTAAAAGGCTTCAAGCAAACCGACGGTGCCCAGAACTTCGTGACCTTCTGCCTTCGCCAACTTGCGCGCCCTGTAATCGTCGAGCAGCAAAGGATTCGCACCGAGTTCTTTCGCTAAGAGGATTGTGCTCATCTCGCCGGGACCCAGACCATATTTTCGTTGGGCCGAGTACAGACCGGCTGGATTCTGAAGCGCCTTCACTTCAATCCATTCTGGCTTGCGAAACCTCCGATGCTCCTGGCAGCCCAGCACCAGCGATGACAATTTCATCGTGAACTTCAGCGGAGATGTAAAGACGTGGAAAGAGTCGATTGAGGAGGTCAAAACAACCAAGCTTGCTCAGAATAACAAGCGGCGATGAATCTGCTACGACGGTCACGCTTTGAGACGGTCAGCAGTATGGCGTTCTTCTTCCAGGTCCTCGAAGCTGTACCGTAGCGGCGGGACTCCGTGCTTCGCCGCAAAATCCATGAAAGCCGCCAATGGCGTCTGGCATAGCTCAGCAGCGCGTCCGAGCGAGACCTTATCCTCGCGATAAAGTTCGAGGGCCAGCAATCGAGCGCTTCCTGGGAGAGGCTGCTCCCCTCCAAATTTGCTGCGCTCAGAAGTTCCGAGGGCAACTTTACGTCCACGGTTTTCATAGGTTAAAATTACCGCACAAACGGCAGTTTGTCATGCGCTATCCTTCCCGCGTTTCCGTACACCAAGATGGTTAGCCAAATTGATAGCTTATGCCCCATCTGCGTCGACGGAGTGTTCGGTTCATTTTCAGCTTAACAACAAGGACATAATGGGACAATATTTGGTCCTTCTTAGTCCCTACTACTCCTCTTCCTGGGTATAGCCAGCAGAGGGTTCACGACGCGGCGCAACTCATCTCGCTGCGCGGCGAGGGCTCGCCAATCTGAACTTGACTCGCGTAATCTCGTCGCCGTAAGCTAAGAATTCTTGGTATGGGACGCAAGGCGCAAAAGAACGATTCGTTGCCCGGTTCACTGGACATGTTGATTCTGCGGACGCTGTCGCTGCGCGATCTCCACGGATACGGCATCGTCCAGTTCATTCAACAATCGTCCGACAATGAGCTCCTCGTCGAGGAGGGCTCGCTGTACCCCGCTCTCCAGCGGCTGGAGCTAAACGGCTGGATCGACGGTGTCTGGGGCGTGACGTCGAATAATCGGCGGGCGAGGATCTACAAGATCACGGCGGCTGGCCGCAAACAGTTGGCCGTTGAAACCCGGCAGTACGCCAAACTCACGCTGGCGATCGCGCGCGTGATGGGAGCGGAGTGACGGACGTGTTACGACGGCTGAGGTATTGGATAGAAAGTGCCAGGCGCAGCGAGGCGCTGCGTGAGGAAATGGAACTCCACCTTGCGGAAAAAGCCGCGGAACTGCAGGCAGATGGCATGACGGCGGAGCGCGCCCGGGCTGAAGCGCGCCGGCGATTTGGCAACGTCGGACTGAAGCACGAAGAGTCACGGGAGATTTGGATGACACGGTTTTGGTCGGAACTTGGCCAGGATATCCGCTATGGCTGTCGCACCATGACCGCCAACAAGGCATTCAGCGCCCTGGCGATCTTGTCGCTGGCGCTCGGCATCGGGGCCAATACTGCGATCTACAGCTTCATGGAGTCGAT
>QHYK01000082.1 GCA_003224085.1 Acidobacteriota bacterium
TAACAGGCTGATCTAAGCCAAGAGTTCACATCGACGCTTAGGTTTGGCACCTCGATGTCGGCTCATCGCATCCTGGGGCTGTAGAAGGTCCCAAGGGTTAGGCTGTTCGCCTATTAAAGCGGTACGTGAGCTGGGTTCAGAACGTCGCGAGACAGTTCGGTCCCTATCTGGTGTGGGCGCAGGAGACTTGAAGGGAGTTGTCCCTAGTACGAGAGGACCGGGATGAACAGACCCCTTGTGTACGAGCTGTCGCGCCAGCGGCATCGCTCGGTAGCGAAGTCTGGAAGAGATAAATGCTGAATGCATCTAAGCATGAAGCTCGCCCTAAGATAAGGTCTCCCAAGGCCATAAGGCCTAAGAAGGGCAGTCGAAGACTACGACTTTGATAGGCGGGAGGTGTAAGCACAGCAATGTGTTGAGCTGACCCGTACTAATCGCCCGTTCGGCTTAATCATAAAACTTTCTCAAACCGTCTTTGGGGGAGTGGAAGCAAGCTTTGTTTGTACAGTTTGCTTGTTTCGAGTCAAGCTTGTAATGCCAGCCAATTTCTGTTGTCACACTCGCGATGGGTCGCCGTTCATCGGCGCGAACAGTTCGCGAGTCACAAGTTTCCGGTGGTTATACCGCGAGGGTCACACCCGTTCCCATCCCGAACACGGAAGTTAAGCCTCGCTGGGCCGATGATACTGCGCGGGTAACTGCGTGGGAACGTAGGTCGCTGCCGGGATTAAACTGAAATAAGCCCCAAGTACCAAACGATGCTTGGGGCTTTTTGTTTTTCAGGACACTTTTGTTGTTTTCTGCTTCGGCGTGGATGGCTATCCGCCCGGCTAAAAGCGGTAGCCAAAGCCAAAGGAAACGACCGGATAGTATTTGAACGGCGAAAGCTTGTTGTTGATCTTGTTTTGTTCCGCGGCGACGTTGGCTTGCACGGTAGGGTCGGTGGCGGCGTTGACGCAGTATAATCCGGTGGCGTCGCATGCGCCGCCGGTCAGGTTCAGCTTGGTGCGCGCGGATCCCTGAAAAACAGCGCCCATCTCGAAATTGAAGCTAAAGTGCCTAGATTCGGGCACCAGGTTGCCGAACCCAAACATCGCTGTCGGCGCAGCCTTCACGAAGTCCAGCTGGCCCGTTCCGGTGATGGGATTTGTGGGGTCGCTGGTGTACGTCGCGCCGCCGAGAGTGAACGTGCTTCCGCCGGGAACGTTGGCAGTGGCCGTGGCGCCGTTTCCGTTGTAAACGAGCAAGCCGGGACTCAGGTGAAAGGTGTGGCCGAGGGGATACCAGTCCAGATGAGCTTCGACAGAGCGGAGATTGAGCTGGCCCTGGTAGGTAACTCCGTCGTGATTGAAGCCGCGATTGTACTGAAAAATGTTGACGCCACCGCGAACATTCAGTCGGTTGCTCAAAGAGACTCCCACTTCCGCTCCTGCCCCCAGCGTGGAAAGTCGAATGCCAACACCTGCCAGGCGGGATTCCCTTCTGGCCGTTTGAGGCGATGGTGGTTCAGGCACATCGTTCGAAGCGGCGTTCTCCTCATGCGGGTCAGACGCCGAATGCGCTTCCCTAGCATCGCCTGCGGTTTTGGGAGCGTCTCGTTCGGGAGCAGCAAGACAAATCGTGGGGAAAACAAGCAGCAAGCCGAACAAGGAATTCCTACTCTTCTTGATCCTTCGCAACGGGGTTCTCCTTTCGAAGCTTTCAATTCACACGTCAATGCGTCAAGGCATAGTTGCGGCGGCCTGCCGCAATGCGCCAAACGAATCCGGTCAGTCCAACGGATCATCCGAACGACGAGGCTAAGGAAAGCAGGCCCGGTCGGAAATTTAAGGGTATAGTTATTTTTTAGCAGTCAGGAGCGGAAGTCGAGACAGGGTTGGACCGGCGTTGCGCTAACTCTAACTGTTTATAAGTAGGGCCCAATCAGCGCGGGGACGCAGGTTGGGCTTTGGGAGCGGGAAATCGAGACCGAACGCGAAAGGGCATCCCGGACCGGCGGTTGGGGCTCCTCCACCTAGCAGGAAACCTCTGCCGCAGGCCTCACCGGCTGCCTTCGTCATCCCTTAGGCGGCGCGGCGGACCAATGCTAGGGTAACTAACAAGAGATTCTTCGAAAAGTCCTATTGACCCCGGCGACTTACGGGTCTAAGGTTATGTCTCCTCTTTTGGGCCCGGCAAGACATCCATCGGCGAGGTTTCCATGAGCACGAACATCGTCTCCCGCACCGCCGCCAGCGCCATCCAGGAACGCTGGGAAAGATTGCGCAGCCATAAGCGCATCATTTCGCGCGTCAAGCTGTTGGTGGAGTGGGATCAGGGTGGGCGCAAGGAAAGCGCCAACGCGGTTACCGTAGACGTGAGCCATTCCGGCTGCATGGCTGTGGTGGGAGCGGACCTGCCGCTGCATCGGAAAGTGCGGCTGATTCATCCGGAGACTGGCCGCAGGGCAGAGGCCGAGGTGGTTTGGCGCAGCCACGAGGCCTGGGACGCCGGATTCGAATTGGAGAAGCCCGACGCCACATTTTGGAATTTGAAGTAAACCCCCATTCAAGACACGCGAGCTTTTTTTCCGCCTTGGTATGCATTGTCGAAACCAGTGCGACCACTGTTTCGGCAAGCTGTTCTGCATCGTCTCCTACGCACCGGTTTGAGCTAAGGAACCGCCGCCACTTATCTTCCCTAAGATTAAGAAAAAAAATGACTTCTAAAGCGTGGCCGAGCAAACGAAGACCTGCCAATCGGTGGTCAGGCGACGGCGGAAAGCCGCCGAGGCGAATAAGCAAAGTGCGGCGGAGCGGCAGATTTTCGTCAGGCTTCATGCCGGGCGCTTTGCCGCCGGGTTGTATTTGGAACTATTGCGGAATCGCCCGCTTGGTCGTCTCCAGCGCCAATTCGCGCGCTTTCCGCAGATCGAGTTTTCCCGTGCCAAGATACGGCAGTTTTTCGACTCGCAAGAACTGATCCGCCCGCGGTCGCCACAGAGCCGGCAACTCGCTCTTCCCCAGTTTTTCCAGGCAGTGGTCCAGCCGCTCCTCGTTCAAGGTGTGGAGCACGACGAGGCGCTCGCCTTTTTTGTCGTCGGGCACGGCGGTCACCACGAATGTTTGTTCTGTGGCTCCGGCGAGTTCCTGAAGCAAATCTTCCACCTTGATGTGCGGCACCATTTCGCCGCCGATCTTGCTGAAGCGGCTCAACCGGTCGGTGATGCGGAGAAAACCCTCTTCGTCCATCCGCGCGATGTCGCCCGTGTTGTACCAGCCGTCGCGAAGAACGTCCGCGGTTTTTTCCGGCTTGTTGAGATAACCGCGCATGATGTTCGGGCCGCGCACCAGCAGCAAGCCTGGTTCGTTCGCGGGGACTGGCTCCATGGTGTCTGGGTCCACGATTTTCACTGCGATTCCGGGCAAGGGATGGCCAATGCTGCCCCGCTTGGCGCCCACTTGACGGAAAGAAGCGGCGCGAAAATCCGTGGTATTGATGGTGACCGCGGGCGAACATTCCGTGCAGCCGTAGCCTTCGTTCGGGCGAATGCCGAAACGATCTTCGAAGGCTTGCGAAATGCGTTCCGGGAGCTTTTCGGCACCCGCCATGACGAAGCGCAAGCTGCCGAAATCTTCGGGCGCGCAGCGGCGTGTGTAAGCGTTCAGGAACGTGGGTGTGGCGAGCAACATGGTAACCGAGTATTTGCTAACGAGCGCCCCGATCACGCGCGAATCGAGCGGGTTCGGATGAAACACTACACCGATGCCCGCGGCGGCGGGAAGGCAGAGCGTGCCGGTGAAGCCAAAGGAGTGGAAAAACGGCAGGATTCCCAGGATGCGGTCGTTCGCGTGCAGCATGAAAACCTGGTTGAGCTGTTCGACGTTGGAAGCAATGTTGTAGTGCGTAAGAACCACGCCTTTGGGGTCGCCAGTCGAGCCACTGGAGAAAATAATCGTGGCCATGTCGTCGAGGGTGGCGCGCCGCTGGCTTCCTGCGAATCTCGCCAGCGCTCGAGCGGGCAAGAAGAGCGCCGCCAGTGCGGCTGCGAGTTTTTCGCTAAACCCGGGATCCTTGGCTACGTCTTCGATGAAAATCGCTTCGCCCGGCGGCTGAACTTTGACCTTCTCGAGAAAGATGCGCGCCGTAACGACCGTCTTCAGATTGCACTGTTGCGCGCAGGAGGCCAGCGTCTGGTTCGAAGCGGTGTAGTTCAGATTCACCGGCACTTTGCCCATCAGCATGGCGGCGAAGTTCACGAGCGCGCCCGGCACCGACGGTGGCAGCAGGATGCCAACCATTTCCTGGCCTTGCCAGTGCTTGCGCATACGCCGCGCCAGAACCAACGTGCCCACAAGCGCCGAAAAGTATGTCCGCTTCAATCGCTGCCCATCGGCCATGGCGAAACGGAAAGGATGCCTTCGCGCCGTGTAAGCAAAGGTCTCCGGCAAGATGTGCATGCGCTTTTTGCGGCGTTCGAACGCTTCCGCGCCCAGGTCTTGCACCACGCGGCGCACTTCCGGCGAAGTGGTGGTGGACGGCAGAGGCTTTCCAAACGTGACGCGCACCGGATACGGAACCCGCCGAGGAAACTTCCACAAGAAGCGCCCGCCCGCAAAACTGAAGATCGAGCCCCACACGCCGTCCAGATTCACCGGGATGATGGGGACGTCCACGCCTTTGATAATGCGTTCCAGGCCCCGGCGAAACGGCATCATCTGGCCGATGCGCGTCATCTGGCCTTCCGGGAAAATGCACACGACTTCGCCGTTTTTCAGCGCCTCGGTGGCCTGCCTCAAAGAATGAATCATTTCGCGCGGGCCTTGATCCGAGGCGATGGGAATTACGCCCAGGATTTTTGCGAAGGGTTTCACCGCGGGATGCTCGTACGAGCCGCGAAACATCAAGAAGCGGATGGGCCGGTCAATCGATGCGATCAAAAACAGGGCGTCGGCCATGGAAACGTGATTTGGCGCCAGCAGCGCGCCGCCCCGCGCGGGCACGTTTTCGCGGCCCACCACGTCGAGACGGTACAGCGTGTGCGTGGCCATCCACAGCAACAACCGCAATAAGGAGTCCGGCAGCAGCCATACCACATAGGCAGTGGCTGCGAATGTCGCAAGCGCCGACCAAAAAAATATCCCGCCGGGAGTGAGATGCATGAAGTGCGTGGCAACGTAATACACTCCGGAAGCCGCGCCGATACCGACGAACGAAAGCCAGTTCGCCGCGCCGATGACGCCGCCCTTTTTGTCCTCTTCCGGCCGGTGCTGGATCAGCGCGCTGATTGGCACGATGAAAAACCCGCCAAAGAAGCCTAAGCCGGCAAGGAGCAACAAGACCGTGCGGAAGGAAATGTTCGGGACGGCCAAGCACATCCCGAGCGCAGTCATGCCGAGCGAGCCCAGGGGAATCAGGCCGTACTCAATCTTTCCTGCGGAAAGATACCCCGCGGCGAAGCTACCGAGACCGATTCCAATGGCCACCGCAGCCTGGAGAAAGCCGCCTTGCGTCGCGCGGATATGAAGCACGTCCTGGCCGTAAATGAAAATGTCAAACTGCAGCAGCCCGGCAACGAAGAAGAAGTAGGTGTTGCCCCAGACCGCCAGCCACAACACGCGATCGTCGCGCATCAATTTCATGGGCGACCAGACATCAATCAGTGAAGCAAGGTGAAACTGTTTCGATGGCGCCGCGGCTGGCACTTGACTGATCAAGAAGCTCCAAAGCAGACCCACAACCGTGAAACCGAGAAGCAGCACACCTGAATACACTTCCCGTCCGCTAAACGCTTCCGCAAGAAACGAGCCGGTCATGCTGCCCAAAATAATCGCCAGGAAGGTTCCGAGTTCGAGAACTCCATTCCCCCAGGACAGTTCTTCCTGCGGGAGCAGTTCGGGAAGCAAGCCGTATTTGGAGGGCCCGAACAGAGCTCCTTGCGTACAAACCAGAAAGATTGCCGCAAGGGCTAGCTGGAGATTGGACTGAACCAAAGCGGCCGTGGCGAAGAGCATCACTGCAACTTCGAAGACTTTCGTCCAGATCGTCACGCTGCGCTTGCTAAAGCGGTCCGCTAGAAACCCGCCAGCCAGCGAAAATAAGACAAAAGGAGCAGCAAACAACACGCCGACCAGTAATTCCATTTGGTCGCGCTGCGTTTTGTCTCTCTCGATAGCAAGGATGAGGTAGATGACCAGGAACTTCAGGCCATTTTCGTTGAACGCGCCTTGGAATTGCGTGGCGATGAGGCTCCAAAAGCCCAACCGCCACTTTTTTTCCGGCTCATTCGAACAGCGTGTTCCGGGACTTGTCATCCGCGCGCACCAATCCTCTGGATGGAAAGCTACAGAGATAGAACGATTCTAGCAGTGCTTCTTGCAGACAGGATATGAGGTTTGCAGAGCGTGTAACGTTAAAGGGACACGGGCCGGCTGGGCTACGGATTGGAAACCTGGAAGGACAAGCTGTTCTCGCGAATTCGCTGCCAAGACTTCGACCAGGCCTCATGCACCGGACTCTCCGCATAATCTGCCGCGGCTTCCGCGCTCGTGAACTCGATGGCATAAACTCCGGTGAAATCCCGGGCCTGGTTGCGTTCCGTCTTCAGCCAAATATTCTTGATACCGGGAATCTTGCCCGCCATGTCCTTAATACCCTCGATGGCCTTTTCCCGGTCGTAGTTCGAAGTGTCTTCTCTGAACTTGTACACCACCACGTGCAGCACGGTTTTCGGCTGGCCGAAACGGTTTTGTGCCGCGGCGCTGCGTGCGTGAAGCCTGCCGGCGGCTGCGCCCGAAATAAACAGCGCCGCTCCGAGCGCGACCCGCGCAATCCGTTTCCTGATCGGCCTCATGGTTCCTCCTGGTTTTCCGTGCGAAACAAGGCTCTCGACAGTTTATGCAAGCGGCCGAGCGGGACGCAAATCACGCGCTCCCGAAATTCAAAGATACCCGCACAGAATTTGACGGATGAACCGCCTCGCCGTTACCCTCCGTAAGACATGGATCGTCGGGGGCCGCATGGCTTGGTCAAGCGGAGATTCCCGGGGAAGGCCGGCGCAATCGGCGGCCGCACCCGCACTTCCGCGGATTTGCGTAGGCTACCTGCTTGGCATCGCGACACTCGTCGCCGAGATGGTGGCCATCTCGCTGCGCCCGGAGCTCGCCAAGCAACCCCCTCTCATCCCCCCGCTTTATCTGTTCCCGGCGAACTTTATCGCTTTGCTTGTCGGTGCTTCCCGATCAACAGCAAGGCCCGCTGCCTTTTTCTTGATTTCTCGTTCCAAGGAGAACAAATGCCGAGAGCAATTCGTTGGGCGCTGCTGTTTTGTTGGATAGCCGGGTTTGCTGCGCCTGTCCGGGCACAAAGTCCGGATCCCACGAACCAGATGGCACGCGACCTTCTCAAACAGCTCGTCGAAATCAACACGACCGACTCGGTTGGCAACGTGACCACTGCCGCGGAAGCCATGGCCCAGCGGCTGCGCGACGCCGGCTTCACCGAAGATGACCTTCACGTGACCGGGGCGAACGACCGCAAAAAGAATCTCGTCGTGCGTTATCGAGGAACCGGGAAGCGCAAGCCCATCCTTTTTATCGGCCATCTGGACGTCGTCGAAGCGCTTCGCTCCGACTGGACCACGGACCCATTCGAATTCATCGAGAAAGGCGGCTTCTTTTACGGCCGCGGCACCGAGGACATGAAAGAGGGTGACGCCATTCTGGTCACCAATTTCATGCGCCTAAGAAAAGAGAACTTTCTTCCCGACCGCGACCTGATTCTCGCGCTGACCGCCGACGAGGAAGGCGGCTCGGCGAACGGCGTGGACTGGCTACGGAAGCAGCATCGCGACTGGATTGAGGCCGAGTACTGCATCAACCTGGATGGCGGAGAATTCGAAAAGGAAAATGGAAAGCCCGTTCTGGCGGCGATTCAAGCCAGCGAAAAAGTGTACGCGGATTTTCGGTTCGAGTCCCGGAATCCCGGCGGCCACAGCTCGGTCCCCACGCCCGACAATGCCATCTATCACCTGGCCGGCGCGCTGGCCCGCCTGCAATCGTTTTCGTTTCCCCTGCACATGAACGAGATCACTCGCAACTATTTCGAGCGCATGGCCGCGCTCGCTTCCGGCCAGGCTTCCGCCGACATGAAGGCCGTGGCCAAAGAGCCTCCTGATGCTGCCGCCGCCCGCCGCCTTTCCGAGAGCGCCTATTACAATTCCTTGCTCCACACCACTTGCGTCGCCACGATGCTTTCCGGCGGTCACGCGGCGAACGCGCTGCCGCAAACCGCGCGCGCCAACGTCAATTGCCGCATTTTCCCCGGCGAAGATCCGCAGGAAATTCTCAAAACTCTCGAACGCGTCGCCAACGACCCGAAAGTGAAAATCAGCATGGTGTCGCAGACCGACCCCGATGGAAAACCGGTGCCCGTGGTCGCCGTTCCTCCTTCGCCGCTGCTTCCCGAACTGACCCAGGCAATGAAGAGAATTTTGACGATCAGCTGGCCCGGGGTTCCTCTGGTTGCCACCATGTCCACCGGCGCCACCGATGGCAAATACACACGCAGTGCCGGCATTCCCACCTACGGCATTTCCTGCATGTTTTTTGACAAGAATGACGACCGTTCCCACGGAAAGGACGAGCGTGTCGGCGTTCAGGACTTCTACGACGGCGTGGCGTTCAATTACAAACTGATTCGCGAACTTTCAACGCCAAATTAAAACAAACGAATAGCGTATTTTCGAAGTTATTGAGGCTTGCC
Source organism: Acidobacteriota bacterium (assembly GCA_003224085.1). Taxonomy (GTDB): domain Bacteria; phylum Acidobacteriota; class Terriglobia; order Acidiferrales; family UBA7541; genus Acidiferrum. The sequence continues at coordinate 8,743 of QHYK01000082.1, forward strand.
CGGCTGGGTCTCGCCCGCTTTTGGATCCGTCTGCGTCGCAGTACTTGCGGCAATAGGCTTTGGAGCTTCCGTGGTATAGCGCGTCAGGTAGGGCATGAAGGGCGTCACTTCAAACGGCATCTTCTCGCGTTCGGCTACCGTCCCTAGCGGTTTGCTCTTGATGAGCTCGAGCTTGTCGCCCCACGGATCCAGCTTGACGCGCCCGCCAATGGGAAGGGCCACGACCGTCTGCGGATTCTGCTTCTGGTCCGCCGTCGGGGTTGTTTTGAGGTCCGCAATCACCGGCACGCGGTTGCCCAGGTGCCCGCTGATGAGGTTCGGAATTTCCTTTTCCCGCTCTTGCAGCGCCGTCAGGAACAGCCCGGCGTTGCCCAGCTGATCCTTGTATGGCGAATTCTTCAAGAACTGGATGGCCTTATCGCTGGCGGCCTTTTCTTCCTCCGGCGTACGGGCGAACCCGAAGTGACGGAAGGTCTCTTTATCGTCCACCAGCAGGTTATCGAAGAATCCATAGGAGGGATCCATGCGATGGCCAAGAACCACGTGGCCGAGCTCATGCGCCAGCATGGTTGCCAGGCTTGCTTCATCGGGGAGCACGTCAATCAGCCCGCGGCTGAGCACGATGGTATGGCCAATGGTAAACGACTCGAGAGTCGAAGTCGTCAAAACGCGGCAGCGGACTTCGGGATCGACCTCAATATTGTTGGTGACTTCCAGGTTGTTGATCACTGTGTCGAGCACCTTGTCCACTTCCCCGCGCGGCGAGACCAAGCCAATGCGCTCGAACCGGTCAATCACGTTGTCTTCCGCCTGGCGGTCCCACGAACGCTGCGCCTGAATGGGAGTAAGGTCATTGGCCGTCTTCGTGTCGTCCTGCACCGGCGTCTCGACCAGGATCTTGCTCAACTCCTGCTCTTGGTTGGCGTGGCCCAGGTTGTAGCCCCAGAGCCGTGTTTGCGCCCGGAAATCCAGCCTCTTCGAAATAGCGTAGTGCATGTCGCTTTCCTGGCTGTAAACAAACGAGGGCAACCACAGCCCCGGCTGCACGTTGGTGCGCCAGCTATCGAAGTGGAAATACCAGCTGGAATGCCCGCTGCCGCCGTACCCGCCGTTGAACCGCACGATGTTGTATTCCTGGTCTTCCACCCAGATGCGGCCGAGGAACCGGCCTTTGCCGGTCTTCTCCATCGGGGTGACGTCAAACACGAGGCAACGCACTTCACCCAGGAATTCGCGCCGCACGTAATCAAACTTGTAGTGCTGTTTATCGAAGCCGTTGGTGTCCAGGAAAATCATCTGCAGGAACCCGCCGGGCACGAACTCCGCCGAAAACGAGAAGAAGTTGCCGATAGCGCCAAAGATCTTCCGGCCCTTGCTATTGGTGTCTGTCAGGGAAACCAGGGCGACGCCCTTCGAAAAGTCCGCGCGGCCAAGATAATATTTGTCGCCCGCGGGCACGGTCCCGAGTTCCTTGTCCGGCCTCTGGTTCTGGATGTATGTCTCCACGAGCGGCGAGTACTGCCGGATTTGCTGGATGGCCCGGTTCTCGTTGGTGATGACCCGCTCAATCACATCCGCCATGGTTCGCGCTTGCGGTGCTGGCGTGGGCGTCGCTGCGGCGATCGCCGCCAGGCCGCTAAACACTACCCCCAAAACGACTGCTCCTACTCTACGCATCTTCTTTCTCCTCAGTAGGCCAAGCGGAATTCAATTCGCACGCGCGCCGGAAAATCCACCGGCTGGCCATCGCGCTTTGCGGGTTTGAATTTGATTTGTTGCGCCGCACGCATGGCGGCCTCGTCGAGTCCGTGCCCCAAACCGCTGATAACCCGGATTACCTGAATCACGCCATTTGCCAGGAATACCATGTCAATGACAACGTCGCCTTCGATCTTCAAGCTGCGCCCTTCCGCGGTATACTCCGGCCGCGGCTTTTCCAGGATGTCTACCGGCGTTGTGGGGTTTTCGTTGCTCGCAGCTCTCTTTTTCGGCGCTTCGGTCGCTACCGTCTGGTCCGCGAAGCCGCCTGCCTGAATCGTCCCCGTTTTCTTGCTGGGCGGAGGAGTCGCGATGCCGTTGCCGAAGCCAGTGCTTGCCACGGTGCCGCGAATTCCCTTGTCGCCTCCCGTGCCGTTGCCATAACCAGGCCCGCCCGGAAGCGCTGGCGAGCCCAAGCGATTCACGTTGGTTGCGTGGTTCGGATCTCCTTTGCCCGGAATACCGTTGGTATCCCCAAAACCGCCCGTTTGCACTTTCTGGACAGGGGCCACGACCGTTGCTGCGGCAGCGCTGCCCGTCGACATGAGGCCAACTTTTACGTCATCCTTCGGGCGCTTGGGCTCTTTCGTTTGCATGTCCAACTTGACTGGATCCAGCTGGGGATTCAGTTCTACCGGCTTCACTTCCACTTTCTTCATCTCGGGCTGAACAGCCTTGGCAGTTAGGAACACATGGGTCTGTCTCGGATTCAGCTTGACCGGTTCCGGAGCCACCGGCCTGGGTTTGGGCAGAGGCTTGGGCTTCACTTCGGCGGGGGGTGGCGGCGGAGCGACCGGAATCAATGTCACCGGCTGCATGAGCTCCGTAGGCCTGAGGTTCAAGGCCGTCTTCATTTGCTCCGGGAAAATTAGGGGAAGAAGCAGCACAAAACCAACAAAAGCCACTTGTCCGATGGCGCTGACTCCAATGCGGTCCCAGCGTCGCTTCGGTTCAGGAAGCAAGGCCAGTCGCGCGGGTACCGGCCTGGATCCGATCGCTTTTCTCCAAGCTTGCGGGTCGCCTACACGGCCGCGGTTAGCCTCAAAACCTACGCCCATCGTCGTCCGACGTGGTGGTTCTACCATCATGGTTGTCATCCGCGTGCCGCCTCGTTTAAATTCCGTCCAGGAAACAGGGATCTCCGCGGCTACCTAGCGTTCCCAAGTTCCGCTGGCAAATTAGGAAGTGCGCCTTTGCAGTACCAGAGTACTGACGAGGCTGAGGGAGTTTGAATAGGACTTTGGTACCAACCATGCCAAGTCGCTAATGCTCCCGTGGGCGCACCACAGTCCCATTTCTAACCCCGGCGAGGCGGTTTCGGTTGCGAGGCCGGAAACGCAACACCGCCCTAGAATACTCCAATGCACATCCCAATTCCATTCGGTTTTGTTTGCGTTTTGTTCACCCGCCTACCGTCCCTAGGGCTTATGCTCTAGATGCAAGGGTACGGGCTCACATTGGTTGATATAACAGGCTTTTCCCTTATTCATTGCCAATGGTCAAGGACACGCCAAAGCGAACCACTGATTCACCCTCGGGTCTTTCCCTGGTGTTAGATGGCCGCGCATCGCTGCTTGAAAGACTTTACGCCCAGTCCCAAGCCACCCGCTGGGGCCTCTCCTTGGAAAGGTTTTCTCTTGCTCTCGAACGCAGCGCCACCAAGCGCTTCGCCGGCGAATGCGCTCCTCAGCAAAAACTCGAGGATTACCTGAATTCCCTTCACCTCGAAGATCTCGCTTTGGCCGCCGCTTGCGCCGCCGGTTGCGATTCGGCCTGGGACCATTTTTTCGCCACCTATCGCCATTACCTTTATTCGGCCGCTGCCGCGATTACCAAGCGCTCCTCGAGCGATGCTTACGCGCGCGAATTTGCCGACTCCCTGTACGCCACGCTTTACGGCCGCGAGACGACTATCGGCCGCGTCTCTCTCTTCAATCATTTCCATGGCCGCAGCAAGCTTTCCACCTGGCTTCGCGCCGTTCTCGCCCAGCGCTACATTGATATTCTGCGACAGGAAAAAAGGCTCGAAGGTTTGCCGGACGACGAAGGCATCGAGAGGGTTTTTCCCGCCAAGCAAAAAGCCGATTGGGAACCAGAGGATCCCCACCGGTCCGGTTATCTTCATCGATTGGCCGCGGCTCTCAAGCAAGCCATCTCTTCCCTGAATGCGCTCGATCGCACCCGGCTCATTTCCTACTACTTGAAAGACCTTACCCTGGCCGAAATCGGCAAAGCGATGAACGAGCATGAAGCCACGGTGTCGCGCAAGCTCGAACGGGTGCGCCGGGAATTAAAAGAAAATGTCGTCGCCATTCTTAAGTCTGGCTGCGCGGCAAAGAATGAGCTTGCCGCGCAGCCCGGCCTCGACGACGCCCAAATTCAGCTCTGCTTCGAATATGCCAGTGAGGCCTGGCCCTTCGACTTTTCGCCTCTCCTGGATGCCCTTTCCCCGGCCGTAGCTTCGAAATCGCCCCTGCCCGATGGCTGAGCCGCGCGCGTGCAAGAGAAGTCTTGATTGGCCGTTCTAAGGAGGAGAGACGCAGGGATGGCAACTGAAGAAGACAAAAAGTTTGACGCGGTTTTGGGCGGATTTCTCGTCAACGACCTGCGTGTCCGCGCCGGGCATCTCCAATGCCCGGAATCCGACGTGCTCGCCGCCTACCACGAACGCTCTCTTCTGCCCGAAGAAATGAATTCGTGGAAGGAGCACATCGCCGGCTGCGCGCGTTGTCAGGCCGTTGTTTCCGAACTGGAAGCCACGGATTCCATTCCGCTGCAGGTTTCTGAGAAAGAAGAAGTCCTTCCGGCCGCAGCCAAGCCGGTGACCGTCGCGGGTATAGACCGCCGCGCCCCGCCCACCATGGTTCCTGAAAAATCGCGCGTCACAAGCATCTCCCGCCCCGTGCGCTGGCCGTGGCTTGTTCCCGCGGGAGCCCTTGCCGCCGGTCTGCTGATCTGGGTCGCCTGGCAAGAGAACCGGCCAGCGCACAGGCAAGCACCCGCCGAAATCAAAACGGCGAAAGTGGAACCGCCGCCAGCCCCGGTCCTATCGCAGCCGACTCCTTCCTCCCCATCCTTGGATAAGTCAGGGGGAGATCAGGTCGCCACTCTTTACAAGGACCAAGCCGCGATCAGCGGAATTGCTTCAGAAAGAAAGATGCAAGCCGGGAAGAGTCTGAAACAGATGGAGTCTGACTCTCGCGCCAGGCTCGTCGCCCCGCAACTCCCCGTCGACAGAGAAACTGGTGCGCGGCAGGATGCCGTGCGTGACTCCTTGGCCGCGCGGCTCCCCGAGAAAAAGCCTGCTCCGGACGCCAAAGCCGGAGTTGTGGGAGCCGCGGCAGAAACCGTGGTAGTGCAAAGTGCGAACACCCCCGCGCAAGACCAGCCAGGACAGCAAAACATTCAAGCGCCGCAAAACTCTCAAGCACTCCAAGACCGGCCGAATGCCCAGAACGCTCCCGGCCCGTACCCTCAAGGCCAAGTCGAGCAAACGAGAAAAGAGAAGTCAGAATTGTCTCCGCGCTTGCGCCGGGCTGCCTCGCCGCCCTCGCCGGCACCTGAGCCTCCGCCGCCGGCTACCTCCGCAGCCTTCGGCGACACCGGTGCTCCAAAGGGTTTAATGGCCGTGGCCGGCGCCTCCAATTTAAATTTAATTGTCGCGCCAAACCGGAAAATCCGCTGGCGCGCGGGTCCGGCCGGGAGGGTTGAATTCTCCAGCGATGGCGGCGCCTCCTGGTCGCGGCAAACCAGCAATGTGCTCGTGGACCTGACTGCGGGTGCCGCTTCTTCCGACAAAGTCTGCTGGATCGTCGGCCGCGCGGGAACCATCCTTCTCACCACCGATGCTGGCTCGCATTGGACTATTGTCCATTCTCCGCTTCAGGAGGATTTAGGCGGAGTTCGCGCCTTTGACGGGCTCCATGCCATCATCTGGAATCTCGGCAACACAAAGGCTTTCAAGACCTCCGACGGCGGCGCCGCCTGGAAGCCCGTTGCCTGGCAATGACCACCGCTTTTCCGCTCTCCGTTTTCTCTGTGCCCACTGTGCAAAAAAAAAAACGCCTAAACTTCAATCCTGACCTGTCCGGCCGCCTGGTGGTCTCGGGTCCCTCTCTCCGCAAGAAATTCTCCCCGCATCGTTCTAAGCTAGAAGGCAAATTCCGATTGAGGTGAAACGAATGAAAATCCCCCGAATCCAGCCCGCGACGCGGTTCCTTGGCGCGATCTTCCTTGTCGCTGTATTCGCAGCCAGCGTTGCGTTTTTCTATCCCGCGGCTCGCGCCAACCGGCCGAGCGCTGCACAGGAAAAAGAAGCCGCACGCGCCACAGACCAGTCCACTAGCCTGAACGATCAAACCGATCTCAACGTCACCGTCTACAACTCTAACCTTGCCCTGGTCCGCGACGTCCGCAATCTCACGCTTCCCAGCGGCACCTTTCGCCTAAAATTCATGGACATTGCCGCAACCGTCAACCCCGCCACAGTACATTTCCGTTCGCTGACCGACCCCGAAAAGCTCGGCGTCATGGAGCAAAATTACGAATACGACCTCCTGGAACCCGCGAAACTTCTTCACAAATACGTCGGCAAGGAAGTCACTCTGGTCCGCACCCATCAGGAAAGTGCCACCACCAAGTACGACGAGATCAACGCCACTCTGCTCTCCGACAATAACGGCCCGGTCTGGAAAATCGGCAACGACATCGTCACCGGCATGTTCGCTGAAAGCTATCGTTTTCCCGAAGTTCCGCCAAATCTTTACGACCGCCCCACGCTGCTCATGTCGCTGGAAAATTCCGGTCCGCGCAAGCAGCAGGTGGAGGCTTCCTATCTCGCGAACAATCTTTCCTGGAACGCGGACTACGTTCTCACCGTCGCGCGCGACGAGAGGAACGCCGACCTCGATGGCTGGGTCACCGTGACAAACAACAGCGGCACCGCCTTCCACAACGCGCATCTCCAGCTCGTCGCCGGCGAACTGAATCGCGTCCAGCCGCCCGCCCCCATGCCCATGGCGGCACGCGAAATGGTCGCGGGCAAGGCTGCGGCTCCGCAATTCCAGCAGGAAGCTTTCAGCGAATACCATCTCTACATGCTAGGCCACAAAACATCCGTTGAGGACAAAGAAACCAAGCAGATCAGCTTGCTGCAAGGCTCCGGCGTTCCGGTCGCGAAGCTCTTCGTCGTCGACGGCCAGAGCCACTACTACCGCAATCAGCAAGCTCCCGGCGCCCCGCTGAAAGATCCTGTCCTCGTCTACTACAAATTCAAAAACGAAGAGAAAAGCGGCCTCGGCATTCCCCTTCCCTCCGGCACCGTCCGCGTGTACCAGAAAGATTCACGCGGCGGCATCCTTTTTGCCGGGGAAGACCACATGAATCACACGCCGAAGGATGAAGAAATCGACATCCACATCGGCAACGCCTTCGATGTCGTCGCCGAGCACAAGCAAACCGACTACAAGCACGTGGACACGCACACCTGGGAATTCGAATTTGAAGTCACGCTGCGCAACCACAAAGACATTCCCATCGTGGTCGAGGTCAACGAACCCATCGGTGGCGAGTGGGAGATGCTCTCCTCCACCTACAAATACACGAAGACCGCGGCCTTCGCTGCGCAATTCAACGTTCCCGTGGCCAAGGACGGCACCTCGGTCCTCAAGTATCGCGTCCGCGCGAAGTGGTAGTTCTCAACCCCCGTGGCTTTTCTCAGGCGGGGCTTGGTTAGGCCAAGCCTCGCCAACTCCCCTGCATTCTGGCTTCTGCTTTCCCCAAGGCTTCTGCGATACCATGCGCGGAGGATCCACGCTTTCATGCCATCGCAAAAACTTTCTAATCCCGCGTACACGACGAAAGAGCTCTCCACAAGAGCCTGGCCCGACTTTGTCCGCCTCTTCTCCCAAGGCAGCGGCTGGGAGTTCTGCCAGTGCATGCATTACCAGCGCCCGCGCAGCTTGCCAAAGCAGCAGTGGCTCCGCCTGCGCGAGCCCTCGAGAGGAGCTACCGCGCACTGGTGGGACGCGAAACATCCCTCAGCCGATGCTCGATTATTTACTCAAATCCGTTCCTCATCCGCTGACACCGGAGACAAAGTCGAAGCTCGTCTCCAACTGCCACTGAATCTTCCTTCCCCATTCGTTCCAAATGGCTCTATCGGGAAGCAAATTGAATCGAGATCATCTTGTGGGAGAGGGGTTCGGCGCGGTTTGGCGGGAATTCCACGATGAGTTCCCCGCGAGCGTCGGGACCTTTGGCGAGTTTGGCGCCGGAGACGGAAGCGATTTGGGCGGCATCCCACACGGAAAGGCGGTACTGGTGGCCAGCAAGTCCCGAAACGGCAATTGCAAAACGGTCGTGCGCTGGCGACCAGCTTTCGGAGACGATGCGCAAGCCTTCGGACGAGGAGCCGAGGGCGGGCAGCATGGAGTCGTAAGCGAGGCCAAAATCATCCTTGAGCCGGATGCGCAACAAATTCGCCCCGGCGGAAACGGGGACGCGCAGGACCACGTGCTGGTCAACGCCATTCGCTTGCACGTGAAACTGTGTTGGTCGGCCATCGAGCGTGGCGCCAAGAACTTTGGCCCGCAGGCTGACCGCGGGTTGGAAGTCGAGAGCGAGAGAGGAGGTGGTGGAGGAAATTCCCGAAGCTTGGGCTTCCAGAGTGATGCCGTCAAGATCCTTCGAGTAGTGCAAATCGATTTTCGCTGAACCTACCGGGACGTTGCGAACGGCGAACGAAGTCCAGTTTGCAGGAACATGTGGGCCAAGAGTGAGCGTTCCAGCGGCGGCGTCGGCTTGCAAGCCCAATAGGCCGCGCAGCATGGGGCTAACGACCATCGCCGCGGACCAGATCTGGTGCGGCGAGCTGGTGGAAAGCGACTGGTAGAAATCGCCGGAGAGAACTTCGGTCACGTGGCCGAGCGAGCCGTCAAAGGCGAGCAACGCGTTGGCACGCAAGTTTTCGTACGCGGGATGCGCGCGATGATAACGGTATTCGCCGACCGCGGCCCAACCCGTGAACAGCGGCCACACGGAGCCGTAGTGGTAGCCGCCGCCGCTGAATCTCGGCGAACGGTCCGAGATGATGCGCATGCCCCAGTCGGTTTGCTGGTCCAGATCGGCAAGCTGGGCAATCATGGCGTCCGCTTTGGCGTCATCCAGCAGGCCAAACCACATGGGGACGGTGGAGAGCACGGTGGGCTCGTCCACCGGGTGATTATTGTTGTCGAGCGCGAAGGCAAACCGCTTTTTGTCCGCGAGCCAAAAGGCGTCGTTCATCAGCGGCAGCTGCTGCGCGAAATTTTTGGCTAGCTCTTTGCTCGCGTCTTCTTTGCCCGTGAGATGCGCGAGATTCGCGAGCGCGCGCAGCGCTTCAATGCCAAGGCCGGTTTGATACAGCTCGGTTTTTACTGGAAGCAGTGGGCCCCCCTCGACCCAGCCGTGGCCCACGCCGAAATTTTTCGGGAAGCCGCGCTCATCGTAGGTGGAGCGCAGAAATTCGTAGGCTTTCCAAAGGCTGTCCCATTTTTCCTTGGCAAACGCGGTGTCCCCGCTTTGCACCACGTAATCATTCGTCGCGATGATGTACAGCGGCGTGGCGTCGGCGGAAGCGTAGGGATAAGGATAGTCCTTGAACCAGTCCACGAATTTCGCGCCTTGCGAAATTTCGTGCGGGATTTTGCCGTCTTCGCGCTGGAATTTGCTGATGAAGGCGAGCGCGGTGCGCGCAGTGGAAAAATCGCCGGAAGCGTTCAGCGCAAGCGAAGTCCAGAAGGAATCGCGGCCGAAAAACCACGCGAAGCCCGGGCGCTGGCTCGCGCCGGAAGTGCGATAGCCGGCGACGAGACCGGTGCCGAGATAGGGATTGGTGACGAGGCCCTGGAACCCGCTGATGCGCCCCCAGTCGTAAGCCTGCTGGAGCTGCGCGTCCGGCAGTTCGAGGCTGACGGTGCGGGCGAGATAGTCCTGGTAATACTTCGCGGCTTCTTGCAGCAGTGCAGAGTAATCCGCCGTAAGGTGCTGATACGTTTTCTGCGCGGCGTCGCGGCCTTCCATCGAAGCGGCGATGACGATGAGTTTCGCGTCTTTGCCTTTTGCGGTTGCGCCGAGGCGGAAGGAGCTTTCCTGCGATTCGGCATAGTTGGTCTGGAATTCGGCCTGCGGATCCGCCGCCGTCGGTGAGCCCACGAAGGCCGAGAATTTCCTTTGTTCTTCGCCAAAATAAAAGGCGTGTTGTTGCGAGTTCCAATCTAGATAAGTGGCGCCGAGCGCGGCCGGCCACATGAGTTGGAAGTCGCGATGGAACGCGGCTTCGATTTCGAGGGGCTGCTCGGTTTCAACGTTTAGCAGGATGACCGCGCCCTGCGCATCCACGGGGACAAAGAAAGTTTCGCGTACGGTGAAGGTGTTGCCCGCATAGAGGATCGTCGCGGACTCCGGGAGTACCGTAAGGGTGCGCGCGAGCGCTTCGGCCGGTAGAACCTGCCCGTCGGTGAGAAAGTTCAAATGAAACTCGCGGAAGATTTTGAGCGGATAGACCCAAGCTTCTATCTTGCCGCCTTCGTTTCCGAACAGGGCTGCGCGCGTTCCGGTGACGGGTAGAAATTCCCAGGGCCGCACAGTGCGCGAAAGCTCGAGAGAGGCCGACGTTTCTCTTGGTGGTTGGCTCAAAGCGCCAGGGGTGGCTGCCGTGAAGCAAAGAAGTAATCCTAAACAACTGGAAATACGCGGTCGCCACTTGCTGGAAAATCCTCTTCGGAGGCCGTCGGACAACTCGGGAGAGATTTTCATGCTTTTTCTCCGGTGACTGCGGGAACCTGTCATGGCACGCGGGCCTTACTATAAAAGAAGCGACGGATTGTTGAAAAGAAAAGCGCCGGCTTCTTGCACGAGCCTTTTCCCCGCGGCCTGGTGGAACGCTGAAGGACGTTGACCCCTAAGCGGGTCGTTTTTTCGTGAAATAAAGCGACGGCCTGGTTCGGACGATGACTTTTGGTCGGCTAAAGGCGAACCAGGCCTTGGATCTTTCTCCTGCCAACTCTCTCCTTGAAAACTTAGGCGGGTGTGGGTATCCTCCTAAGCTACTTAGGAGGCGGGATGCAAGCGCAAATCCTTCCCGGAACGCTGGACCTTTTGATTTTGAAGGCCGTGTCCCTCGGGCCGCTTCATGGCTATGGCGTGCTTCTGCGCATCGAGCAAATCTCGGGAGGGGCGCTGCTGGTTGAACAGGGCGCACTGTACCCCGCGCTATTTCGGCTCGTCCGACAGGGGCTGCTCGAGGCGAGCTGGGGCACGTCGGACAATAACCGGCGGGCAAAGTTTTATGAACTGACGTCGGCGGGGCGCAAGCGTCTACGTCAGGAAGCCGACGGCTGGAACCGGCTCGCCACGGCGATAGCTTCCGCTCTCAACGCGCAACCCGAGGAAGTATGAGGCTGCTGTCTTCGCTTCGGTCTGGGGCCGCCGCGCTGTTTCGTCGCGCGCAAAGGGAAGGCGATCTGGACGAAGAACTGCGGGCGCACGTGCAGAACCGCGCGGACGATTTAGAGCGCAGCGGCCTGACGCGTGCGGAAGCAGAGCGGCAAGCGCGCATCGAATTTGGTGGGCGCGAAAAATTTAAGGAAGAATGCCGCGAGGAGCGCGGCGGCTTCTGGCTGGAAACGGTGTGGAAGGATTTGCGGTTCGGCGCGCGGATGCTGCTTAAGTCTCCGGGCTTTGCAACGGTCGCGATCCTCACTTTGGCGCTGGGGATCGGCGCGAACACGGCCATCTTTAGCGTGGTGAACGCGGTGCTCATCCGGCCGCTGCCTTATCCTTATGCAAACCGGCTGACGATCATCTGGTCGCAATGGGGGAAAGAGACGCGCGGGCCGGCTTCTGGCCCTGAGCTGATGGAGCTGCGCAAGCGGAGCCGCTCATTCGACGATGTTGGCGGAATCTGGGCAACCAGCGGTACGATCACGGGAACCGCCGAGCCGCAGCAGGTCCGCTTGGCCTTTACGACGGCAAATTTCCTGCCATTGCTTGCGGAAAAACCACAATTAGGGCGTTTTTTTGCTCCGGGAGAAGATCGCCGAGGCGCGGTCCCACTCATGATTCTGACAGATGGCGTGTGGCGGAGCCAATTCGGCGCGAATCCGGGAATCACTGGCCAAACCGTTCGGCTGAACGGAAATGAGTTCACGATTGTCGGCGTGTTGCCGCGGGACTTCAAGCTGCTCTTTCCGGATGGCAGCGGGGTGGCGGCCGATGTGCAGGTATTCATTCCGTTTTTGGACGATCTTGAGAAGCGGGAGCGCGACACGGGATTCCTAAGAATGATTGGCCGCTTGCGAAGAGGTGTGACTGCGGCGCGGGCGCAAAGCGAAGCAGAAGGGATTGCCACGCAGCTTCGCGGCGAGGCGAAGGAATACGCCGACCAGTCACTGCACCTGACGGTCGCGCCGCTGCAGGCGGACGACGTAAGGCTGGTGCAGCCGGCGCTGCTTGCGCTGTTCGCTGCGGTTGGACTCGTTCTGCTGGTTACGTGCGCGAACGTAGCCAATTTGCTGCTGGCGCGTTCCGCAGGACGAAGACACGAGGCGGCTCTCCGCGCAGCGATGGGCGCCGAGAGAAAGCGAATTATCCGTCAGCTTCTGACGGAGAATCTTCTGCTCGGCTGTCTTGGCGGGACAGTTGCAATGGGGATTGGATGGGCGGCGCTCAAATGGATTCTCTCGCTGCAGCCGGAAGGAATTTCGCGGCTGATCGAAGTGAAGCTGGACGGCTGGGTCCTCGCGTTCACCCTAGGAGTCTCGATTTTGACGGGAATTCTATTTGGGTTGGCTCCGGCGTTGTCGGTCGCGCGGCGAGATTTGGTAGGAGTTCTAAAGGAAAGCGGAAAAGCTATGGCAACAGGAAAACAGTGGCTACGGCAGCTCCTGATCGTGAGTGAAGTGGCCCTTGGCTGCATCCTTTTGGTTGGCACCGGCTTGATGATTCGAACATTCGCAAGCTTGCTGCGTGTGGATCCAGGCTTTCGGCCGGAGAACGTCCTGACATTTCAACTGTCCTTTCCCGGGACGCGCTATGGCACCGTCGAGTCGGTGACGAACTTCCTCAAGGAATTGCGGGCGAATCTTGCCTCAATGCCCGGGACGCAAGCGGTTGGCGGCGTTTCCCATCTGCCGCTGGATGAGGGAAAAGGGAATTGGTACAGCTACTATTGGGCGGATGGCGCGCCCGCAGAGCAGCAAAACACGGTGATGGCGGACCACCGGTCTACGCTGCCCGGATTTTTCCGGGCCATGGGCGCGACGATGCTGGCGGGCCGGGAGTTTGAGGAAACCGATGACGCCGCACACGCGCATGTCACCATCGTGGACGATACCGTGGCCGAACAGCTTTGGCCAGGTCAGGACGCCCTCGGCAGGAAAATAAGCGTGGAGGACTCGCCCAGGGGTCCCTACCAATTCACACGCGAGTCTGTCGTCGTGGTCGGAGTGGTCAGACACCTTCAGTCGCACACGTTGACGAGCAAAGGGCGCGGACAAATCTATCTGCCAGTGCCACTCGCGCCGCGGCCAGTGTACTCCATCGTGGTTAGGACAACGGAGTCTGTGCAGACGTTCAGCGCATATTTACAGCAGGCCGTGAAGAAGCTCGACAAGGACATGCCGGTGGCGAACCTGTTGCCGCAGACAGATTATGTCGAAAAAGCTCGCGCCCAGACGCGTTTTGTTACTGTCCTTGCCGGTGCGCTGGGGACGCTGGCGCTTTTGCTGGCGTGCATCGGCATTTATGGTGTGACTTCTTATTCGGTGGCGGAACGCAGGAGAGAGATGGCGATTCGCATCGCAGTCGGCGCGGATTCGGCAGACGTGGGCAAGATGGTCTTGCGGCAAAGCGGAATGCCGGTCGTCGTGGGCGTGATTGCAGGCCTAGGGCTGGCGGCGGCTCTGACGCCGCTGTTGTCAGGGCTGCTTTTCGGAGTGCGTCCGAGCGACCCGTTGACTTACCTCGCGATCGCCTTTGTGCTCGGGGGTGTCGGCCTTGCGGCGTGCCGCATTCCGGCACGCCAGGCAACGAGAGTGGATCCCATGATTGCGCTTCGTTGTGAATAGAACTCTTGGCGACCAAGCGGAGGAAACGTGAAATCCTTCTCGACGATCCGTTCTATCGTTTCCGTGTTGTTTCATCGCTCGCAAAGTGAAGCTGAAATGGACGAAGAGTTGTGCACGCACGTGCGGAACCGCGCGGACGATCTGGAACGCTCCGGGCTGACGCGCGCGGGGGCGGAGCGACGAGCGCGGATCGAATTCGGCGGGCACGAAAGGTTCAGCGAAGAATGCCGGGAGGAGCGCGGCGGCTTCTGGCTGGAAACGGTGGGGACGGATTTGCGATTCGGCGCGCGGATGCTGCGCAAGTCTCCGGGCTTTGCAGCGGTCGCGATCCTCACTTTGGCGCTGGGGATCGGCGCGAACACTGCGATTTTCACTTTGCTCGATCAGATTCTTTTGCGCTCGCTGCCGGTGAAGGATCCGCAGCAGCTCGTGCTGCTGGATCTGGTCGGCCACCAGTACGGCAACAGCTCCGGCGACAATGTGCTTTCCTACCCGATGTACCGCGATTTTCAGGGTCACAACGAAGTGTTCTCCGGCATGTTTGTTCGCCGCAGCACTTCGGCGAGCCTCTCTTTTGGCGGCGAAGCCGAACGCGTGCGCGTCGAACTGGTTTCCGGCACGTACTTCAGCGTTCTGGGTGTGCAGCCAGCCTTAGGCCGCACCCTCATGCCAGACGACGACCGCGTGCCAAACGGCGAGCCGCTGGCTGTGCTCAGCTGCCGTTTCTGGAAGCAGTGGTTCGCAGGGAATCGAGATGTAGTCGGAACAACGCTGATGGTCAACAACCGCAAGCTGACCGTCATCGGCGTAGCCCAAGCGGGATTCGATGGCGTGGAGACCGACCGGGCCGCGAATCTGTTCGTGCCCATCATGATGCAAGAGGCGTTCATGGGGGAACGCAAGACCCCCCTGCTGACGGACCGGCGCACCCGCTGGGCTCAAGCATATGGCCGGCTAAAGCCTGGTGTGACCCTGGAGCAAGCCAAAGCTTCGCTACAACCGTTCACTCATTCCCTGCTCGAAATGGAAGTCCAGGAGCCAGCATTTCGTCACGCCTCGGCTTACGACCGCGAGGAGTTCCTGAATTCCTGGATGAACGTTTTGCCGGCAGCGAAAGGCTTCTCGTATACGCGCAATGACTTGAGCGCGCCGCTCTGGGTGCTGATGGGGACCACCGGACTGGTTTTGCTGATTGCCTGCGCCAACCTGGCGAACCTTCTACTGTTGCGCTCGACAGCGCGTCAAAAGGAAATCGGCGTTCGTCTGGCAATCGGCGCCAGCCGTGGGCGAATTCTCCAGCAACTACTCATCGAGAGCCTCCTCCTTGCTGGTCTCGGCGGGCTTGCAGGTCTTGCCTTGGCGTACTGGGCGGACCAGGCACTCATGGCCGTTTATTTGTCCGCAACCTCGGCGGGCTTGAGCATTTCCGCAGCGCCCGATGCGCAAGTTCTTCTGTTCACACTGGGCATCTCGTTTCTTACGGGAATCGCCTTCGGAGTCACGCCCGCGCTGCAGTCTACCAAGCCAGATCTCCACCGGACGCTGAAAGCCGGTTCCGTGGTGCGCGGCAGACGGGGCGGCATGCGGCAGACCTTGGTCATTGCTCAGGTGGCGTTTTCCCTGGTGCTCCTCGCCGGTGCTGGACTGTTTCTGCGCACGCTGACAAATCTTCGCAGGGTTAGCCCAGGTTTTCCGGCGGAGCGACTCATCGGTTTTGAGCTAAATCCTTGGCGGAGCGGCTACACCACAGAGCAGTCAAAAGAGTTTTATCAGCGCTTGACCGAAAACCTGCGCTCAATTCCCGGCGTGCTGTCGGTGGGCCTTGCGGCAGTGCGCATTTTGGATGGCAGCGAATGGGATAGCGGGCTGACCGTGGAAGGTTACTCGGCCTCCAGGCCGCACGATCATCCGCAGGCGTTCATGAACAAAATCAGCCCGAACTATTTCGCCACGCTCGGCGTGCCTTTTGTTGCCGGACGGGATTTCACGCCACTCGACGGCCGCCCGATCAAAAAGGAGGCGAATCAGGAAACGGCGGTCGCGGCGAGCCGATTTCAGGACGAAGAGGAATCCACAACGGCGGTCATCATCAATGAAACTTTCGCCCGTCTTTATTTTGCGGGAAGGAATCCCATCGGCCTCCACCTAGGTTTCGGCACCGACCCCGGAACGAAAACGAACATGGAAATTATCGGCGTTGTGAAAGACACAAAATACACCGGTTTGCGAGATGCCATTCCTGAACAGGCGTTTGTTCCCTATCTGGCTGCAGGCTTCACGGGCCAGAGCGGCATGACGGTGTACGTGCGGACGTCCATCGATCCCGCTCCGGTAATGCGCGCCGCGCGAGCCAGGACTCGCGAGATGGATGCGAACCTCCCGGTTTACGCCATGCGAACCACCGAGGAACAAATCAGCGATTCGCTCTTGACCGAGCGTATGATTGCCAGCCTCTCCGCGGTCTTCGGATTCCTGGCGGCGCTGCTCGCAACCGTTGGACTGTACGGGGTTATGGCTTACGCGGTCGCGCGGCGCACGCGCGAAATCGGGATTCGCATGGCGCTCGGCGCAGAGAAGGGCAGGGTCCTCTGGATGGTTATGCGCGAAGTCTCGTTTTTGGTGGCCATCGG
Source organism: Acidobacteriota bacterium (assembly GCA_003224085.1). Lineage (GTDB taxonomy): Bacteria > Acidobacteriota > Terriglobia > Acidiferrales > UBA7541 > Acidiferrum. Next base: position 25,238 of record QHYK01000082.1, read on the forward strand.
CCTGGCGACGGGAATTCCTGCGGCCGTGGCACTCGCCCGCGTGGGCGGCCATTGGATTTCCGGAATGCTCTTCGGCGTCCCCGCCACCGATCCCGTGAACCTCGCGCTGGCCGCGTTGCTGATGGCTGGCGTGGCGCTGCTAGCTGGATTTCTCCCCGCGCGACGGGCGTCGCGCGTCGATCCGATGGTGGCCCTGAGGTACGAGTAAGCAAAACTCCTTCCGAACCAAAACCAAGAGTGAAAATAGCATTCTGGGGATCGGTTAACAGCCGCCAACGGCCGGTTAGAGGGCCCTGGCGCAATCCGAAAAAATACGGGCAATGCGGCTTAAGTCTCCGCAGGACATCCCCGCGAGACGCGAAGTCATCTGCAGAGCTATCATGGAGGTTGCAATGAGTCGGCGCACTTGCAAGCGCAATTTGGAGTAACGACATGCGGCGTATCAGATGCTTATCTCTGTTCTTGTTCGCGAGCTTACTGACGATCACTGTTGGCTGGGCGCAGGAAAAACCGGCTGAGCCGCCAATGGCCATGGAGCACCACCATCATGGTGGCTTCATGCAGGAAGGCATGCACCATGTGCTGGCCAAGGGCGTCACGCTGGACGCGAAAGCGGATGCCGCAGCACATACGGTCACTGTTCGCGTCGGCCCGATGAACCTTCCCGCTCACACCGGCCACATGAAAATGCCGCAACCTCCGGATCAGGTGTGGCAAGTTCCCTTCGACGGCTGGCTCCTCGCGTATCACCCCAAACTCCTGGATGCCGCCGGAAACGCGGCTCCCGGAACCGTGCTGCATCACACCGCCTTCTGGAACGAAAACCGCTCCGATTTTCTTTGCCCCAATAAGGAAGAGCACATTTTCGGCGCCGGCAGCGAGATGACTGACTGGACCGAAGTGCCTGGCTATGGCTATCATGTGCAAAAAGACGACAGAATCCGCATAGAAACGATGGTTTACAACCCAACCGGCACTTCCTACCAAAACGTCTACCTGCAAGTTGTCATTCCCTACCAAGACGTGGGGGAAAACGCTTCACCTCGCAAGAACGCCTACCCTGCATGGATGGACGTGAAATCCTGTGGAGATTCGAGTTATGACGTGCCGGCGGGTAAGAGCGAAAAATCCGGAACCGTCACTGTGAAATACGACGGCGTGCTGTTAGGTGTCGGCGGACATTTGCATGGCTACGGCAGGCAAGTCGTCCTGCAGGACCTCACGCGCAAAGAAACCGTGGCCACGCTGGACGCCAAGGTCAACGAAAAAGGACTTCTCGAGTCTGTCCCCGTGCAACTGTTTGTCCAGGAAGGGGGCTACAAGTTTTCCGCTGGCGACATTCTGAAGACTTCCGCCACCTACGACAATCCCACCGGCAAGTTACTGCATGACGGCGCTATGGGCATCGCCGTGGGGTACTTCGTCCCAAATGACGATTCCAAGATGGCTGCGCTCCGCCGCAAAACTCCCCTGCCCCACGAAATGGCCGGCATGTCTCACGACCACTAAGACTGCTTAGCAAACAAGGTCTGCGCTGAACAACGGAATCGCCCGCTAGTCGTCGTCCCGGCGATAAGGCGGCTTTGGCTGCGGCGCGACGTTTTTAGCCGAATCCGCAGGGGTAGCGGGCGCCGTTGGCGCTGCGCAGTTATTGCTGGCGGGTGGATTGTTGGAGCCGGGTGCCTTGGCATCGTTAGAGTTGGGTGAGCTACCGTTTGTCGCGGGGGCGCACGCCGCCGGCGCTTGAGATTTGTCTGGAGCTTTCACGCCGGTGCCCGACACGTTTGCGCCTGGCGCGTCGCCAGTGGAAGCGTGCTCGAGGATGCGGCGCGCGTAATCCGCCACATTTTTCACACTGTTGGCGTAGGCTGGATTGGGCGTGCGCACGCCGCCGTTATAGGCGCCGATGGCCTTTTCCACGTCGCCACCGAAATGGTCGAGCAGGTCCCGCAAAAGCAATCCGGCGTAAGTGGTGAGCACGGCATCAGTGACGGCATTCAGATCCAGCTCTCGCGGCGGGCGCAGATGCGCGGGCAGCTGGCTGTAGTCCCGCTTGTCGTGGAGATACAGCTGGTGCGCGGCGCGCAGCGTCTCTCGCGTGATTTGCCAAGTGCCCATGGCGTAGTCGCTGACCATCACGCGCTTCCGCGTGCGCCGCAGAACGATGTCTCCCCGCTCCGCGCGCTTCTTCCAGACCGCGTGAGTGAGGTCCCCGTTCACGTCCATGTAGTCGTTTTCCATCGCTCCCACGCCCATGAAGTAATCGAGCGGCAGGTCGTAGAAGTGCGCCACGTTCAGAATGTCCGTGGCCAGTTGCATGGCCTGCTCGCGCTTCAAGGGTTGAGCCGCGGCGTCCGTGGCGTCCACCACGCGGTTGTCGGTTTGCGACTTGAAAATAAGAAATTGTGCCAGCGCCGGAAGCAGCTTCGAGGAGTTGATCGTTTCGAGTTTCTGCTCCGTGGGTACGTCGTAAACCACGTCGAACATGTGGCTCTGCTGCTGGTAGTAGGAATAATCCTTCTGCTGCCAACTCTGAAATTCGTAGTGCGTGATGAGATTACGACTCTCAAGACTTGCCAGCTGCGGGACGGCGGAGAGCAAATCGTTGTCCGTCACCACAAAAATCTTGTAATGCGGCCCTTTTTTTGTGTTGACGGCCGTCAGGTACATCCGAGACGTGTCGTGGCCCTCCCGGGCCTCGCGTCCGCGCAGATATTCAAAGCGCAGAAAGGCTTCGAGCTGGTCGCTAAACGTGGCGATTTCCGCGGCTGGCACGCCAGACGTAAACGGAACCACGAGCTGCTTGCCCTTCACTGCCGTGATCGGGGGCTTTGGGCGCGCCGAAGCGGGAAGATCCCAAGGCCACAGACGGTAGTCCGTGTATCCGCAAGCGGCAAAGGCCAGCAGCCCAGCCGCGAGGCAAAGCGTGTAGCGAAGCAGTTTTTGGAAGAGCTTCTTTATCGACATAGCCCAGCCTCCTCCCTGTGTAGATGGCCAGTCAACCGTTTCAACTCTACACAAACGAGGAAAGCACCCGGATTGCCGTGCGCCTAGGCGACCGCGAACTCTTATAAAGGATTGATGAAGAACAACTTATGGTGACTCCAAAGCGCTAGGATGGCTGGAGGAATCCGAGCGAGCGTGTCTAGTTTACCACAGTGTGATTCCCGCTCGAAGCTGGCGGCCTAGGCCAAAATGCTGGCACACCATAAGTGTGGAGCGCAGTTCCGTGCCTAGACTCTGCGCGATAGCTGGAGAAAAGAGGTGCTGGTCTTAGGCAGTAGCCGTTGCGGCTTGCCTAGCAGCATCCACCGTATAAACGACCGCCGCTTTCTTCCCGCCCTTCGCGGCCGTGGCGTGAATCGAATTCAGATTGACGCCTTTTTTCTCCAGCGACGCCAGGCACTGCGCCAGCGCACCCGGCTTATTGGAAAGTTCGTACTGCTCGGCCGGTGTCTCCTGATACAAGATTCTTGCGGCATCCAGCGCTTTCTTGGCTTTCTTGGGATCTTCAGCGACGAGCTGCACACTCCCAGTCGTTCCCTGCGCCGTTCCCAGCAGCGCGAGAATATTCACCTTCGAGTCTCCCAGTACCTTCGCGATGCGTGCGACTGTCCCGGGCTGGTTATCGACGGCGATCGTGAATTGCTTGGTTTTGGCCATGCCGCACCTCCTTGTCGGCGCGATTATACGCCTACCGGGGCGCGGCGGCTGTGATTTGGCTAGATTTCTTGGCCCTTCCAGCGGCCGCGCCTGAAAAGGAGAATCCCCGCAGCCGCGATGGCCGCTTCAGCGACGACGATGGAGAAGTAGACGCCATTCGCCCCCCTATGCGCCGGAATCGCGAGAAGATAGGCCAGAGGGATCTCCAGGACCCAGAAGCCGAAAAAGTGGACGATCGTCGGGGTCACCGTGTCGCCTGCCCCGTTGAAAGCTTGGAGCATCACCATTCCGTACGCGTAGCCAATGTTGCCGTAGCTCAGAATGCGCAGACACGTTGCGGCCAGCGGCAGGACCACCGGATCGTTCGTGAACAGGCGAATGATCGGCGTGGCGAAGAGCAGAAAGATTACGCCGATGAAGCCCAGGAAAAGCATGTTGTAAAAGCCGGTGCGCCACACGGAAATCTGCGCGCGCTCTGGCTGCTTCGCTCCTAGGTTCTGGCCCACTAGCGTGGCGGCAGCGTTGCTTAAGCCCCAGCTTGGCAAAATCACGAAAATCAGGATGCGAATCGCAATGGTGTAGCCCGCCAGCGCCGCTGAGCCGAAGAGGCTCACAATCCGCACGAGCCCAATCCAACTGGTGTGGGCGATGGCGAATTGCAAGATGCCGGTCAACGAAACGCGCAGCAGCCGCAGCAGGACGGGATAGCTGACACGGATCTGGCTGGCAAGGATCCGAATGCGCTCGGTGCCCCGCAACAAACGGTAAAACTGATACAGCACGCCAATGCTGCGGCCTGTGAGTGTGGCTACGGCAGCGCCGGTCACGCCGAGCTTCGGGAATGGCCCCCAGCCGAAAATCAGGCAAGGATCGAGCACCAGGTTAATAATGTTCGAGACCCACAGAAGGCGCATGGCAATAGCGGCATCGCCCGCGCCGCGAAAGATGGCGTTGTTGAGGAACAGCATCATAATGACGCCGCCTCCTGCAAGCGCGATGCGCGCATAACCGGAACCGACACGGATGATTTGCGGCGATGCCCCCATCAAACGCAGCAAGTTTGGCGCGTAGAATAGACACGGCACCGCAACCAGCACGGAAATCGTAAGTCCAAGGATGATGGCCTGGACTCCGGCGACGGCTGCCGCTGCTGGATCTTTTTCGCCAATGCGCCGCGCGACCATGGCTGTGGTGGAAAGGCTCAGACCAAGTCCAATGGCAAAGACCAGGCTTAGCAGCGATTCCGTCAGGCCGACAGTGGCCACAGCGTCCGCGCCCAGCCGGCCCACCCAGAACACGTCCACCACCGCGAACAGAGATTCCAGCACCATCTCTAAAATCATCGGGATGGCGAGCAGCAGAATTGCGCGATGGATGCTGCCGCGGGTGAAGTCCTGATGCGATCCGCGCAGCGCTTCGCGGATGGAACTCCAGATCGGCGGTGGCGGCGCCGGAACCACAGCTTGCTCGGCTGACATATAAACCTTAGCTCTCTCTGTAAGCGCACATCAAAGGTTCACGGCGCAAACACGGTGGCGGAAAAATAAAAATGATAGAGAACCGGGAAAATCAAATCCGCAGGAGCGGATTACCGAATTTGGGCAATTCGTGCGGTAAACATCTTCACTTCCTTGACGCTGCCCCGGCGCAACGAGAACATCCCCATACGAGCATCGTCGTCCGGCGATTCTTGAGCTAATACATGGTATCCGGAATCGCCGTGCTGGGCCAGCGAAATCGCAGAGCCGAGCGCCTGGCATTTTATTGGTTATTGGTGGAAATGCTGGATGGTTTATTTTAGGCCGCGGCGATCCGCTGGATCAAATCTTCTTGCTCAGCTTTAGATTCCGCCCCGATGGTGAAAGCATCCAGCAGGTCCAGGGAGAGTGCATACCGCAGGGCCTCGTCCTGCCGGTTGCGCAGTTCACCTTGGCCAAGAATCTTCATGCCCACGACGGCATGGCCGTTGGCGCGCATTTCGCGGATCACGCTGACGACGGTGTCTGGAGCCGCGTCCATGTAAGCGCCAATCGGATTGATGCGCACAAGATGGACGTCCACCCAAGGCGACCTGGCCGCAGCCCGCAGCGCTTCGATGCTGTGGCACGAGCAGCCGTGTGCCCGGATGATGCCCTTCTGCTTGGCTTGTTCGAGCACATCCATCACGGGCTGAAAGCGCTGCGTCCAGTCGCCTTCGGTGAGGCAGTGCATCAGGCAAACATCGATGTAGTCGGTACCCAGTTCGCGGCGGAATCGATCGAGATCGGCCCGCGCTGTGGCGGCGTCACGCGCCCAGGTCTTCGTCAGAACTGTAACTTTGTCGCGCGGCACGTGCTCGAGCGCCTCGGCGACGTGCGCATGGCTGCCATAGGAATCCGCCGAGTCAAAGAACCTCAGCCCGTGGTCGTACCCATGGAGAAGCAAATCGGAGAGGCCTTTGATGCCCAGCGCGGTCTGGTGGGAATGATGTCCGCTGCCGACCGTTCCCGTTCCCATGGCCAGGCGGCTCGTTTGGATCCCTGTTCTACCGAGCGTCACGGTGTCCGAAGCATGGAACTTTTTGGATAGCACAGGCGGGGTACTTACTCGGTGCTGGAAGCTCAGGGAGGGCAGCCAGGCACCCCCCGCCACGCAAGCTGCTCGATGTAGGAATTCACGCCGTTTCATGGGAACCTCCTGGCGGCCACAGAATCGCAGATTACTCCTTATCTTGGACGCGAGAAAGCCCCGCCGGTTGCCTGGTGCGGAAACAAAAGGCGAAAAATCGCAAGACTCGACTCGACTCAAATCAGGTCCCTGCCGCTCCTGCCGCGACGCGCCTTCCGCTCTAACTCTCTGTAGTGATATTCTCCACGGTTCAACTGCTTTCCGAGGCGCAAATGAAAACAAAACAAGGCGCAGGCACAAAATCTTCTACCCCCGTCACCCGCCGCAAGTTCCTGGGGCAAAGCGCGCGCGCGGTCCTGGCCTTCTCCATCGTGCCCCGGCAGGTAATAGGTGGGCCCGGCTACGTTCCGCCGAGCGATAAAGTCAATATCGCTTTCATCGGCGTGGGCTCCCAAGGTTTGCGCGTCATGCTCCGCTTCTTGAAAGAGCCCGACGTCCAAGGTGTGGCCGTCTGCGACCCCAACAAAGCAAGCGCTGATTATCCCCAGTGGGACACTCACGAATTCTGTAAATCGGTCAGGAACCTGCTCGGCCGGGACTCCGGCTGGGATTGGCTGAGCCCCGATCAGCCCATTGAGCTGAGGCACTCCTTGAAAGTCACAAGTGGCGTCGCCGGCCGCGAACCCTGCCAGCAGATTGTGAACGCTTATTACGCTTCGCGACAAACCTCCGGAAAATACAACGGCTGCGCTGCCTATAGTGATTACCGCGAATTGCTCGAAAAACAAAAGGACGTGGATGCCGTTGTTGTCTGCAGCACGGACAATCTGCACGCCGTCATTTCCGCGGCCGCGATGAAAAAGCGCAAACACGTTTTCTGCCAGAAACCTCTCACTCACACGATCTATGAAGCGCGGCGGATCGCCGAAATGGCGCGCGAAACGGGCGTGGCGACGCAGATTGCCGTCGGCAACCAGGCTTCGGAAGCCACCCGCTTGCTTTGCGAGTGGATTTGGGACGGCGCCATCGGACCGGTTCGCGAAGTGCACAACTGGTCCACGCGTCCCTTCTGGCCTCAAGCTGTTGAACGGCCCAAGGAAGCCCAACCTGTGCCCGAAGGTTTGGACTGGGACATCTGGTTGGGCCCGGCTCCCGAGCGCCAGTTTCACCACGCCTATCTTCCCTTTGTGTGGCGAGGTTGGTGCGATTTCGGCTGTGGGGCGCTCGGCGACATGGGCTGCTACAGCTACGACACTATTTTTCGGGTGCTAAAGCTCGAGGCGCCGGTCAGCGTCGAGGCGAGTTCGACCGACCGTTACGAGGAGACTTATCCGCTCGCGTCCATCGTGCGCTACCACTTCGCGCCGCGTGGTGACATGCCCGCAGTCAGTTTTTCCTGGTACGACGGCGGTTTGCGGCCGTCAACTCCCGAGGAGTTGCTGCAAGAAAGCCAGCCTGCCAAGCCCGGGGACGAAGAGGAAAACGAAGGCCTGTTGTTTATCGGGGACCGCGGCAAGATCCTGTGTGGCTTTAGCGGCGCGAACCCGCGGCTGATTCCCAAAGCAAAAATGGATGCTTACAAACAGCCGCCGAAAACTTTGCCGCGTTCGCCCGGGAACGAACGCGAATGGCTCGGTGCCTGCAAAGGCGGCAAGACCAAGCCTGGAGGAAATTTCGAATTTTCAGGGATGGTCACCGAGACGCTTCTGCTCGGTAACCTCGCCATCCGCGCGGGACAGAGATTGCAATGGGATCGAACGAACCTCAAAGTGCTCAGCTCAGATGCCGCGCAAAAAATGATCGCCCCAGAGCGCCGCAAAGGCTGGGAGTTGTAGCCGGACCGCGTTACTTCATCGCTGGGCGGGGAACTTCATAAAACAAGAACTGCACGCCGACACCGGATTTGCCGTTATTCCGGCTTAACGGTTCCACGTGCGCCACGCGGCCCGTGAAACTCCATTCCTGCACCTCGTCCCCGACAATTTCCTTGGGCATTTTCAAATGGAGCTGCACCATCAAGCCCTCATGCACCTTCTGATCCGTGGCAAAATAAACGCCATGAGTGGAAATGTTCATGGAAGAAACAGATTCTTCCCGGACAATCTTTTCCTTGGTCGCATGAAACCGGAGCGGAACTCTCATGATGAAGCGGTGCCCCTGACGACGCTCGTGTCCCGGCATAGAAATTCCTTGGCATATTTTATTCTAGAGCAGGCTGGCTCGGGCGGGCCCCCGCTTTAGTTTTACGAGAGCGACACAAGAGGGTCAACTGTTTTTTTTTGGGGTACTACAGAAAGGACCCCGAAGACTTCTAAGGTTTCTACCCGGGCCGAAATTATGCCAGCAACATGCCCTTGCGAGAATGCGGAGGATGCTTTTCGCGCGTGTCGTGATGCGCCCACCAATCGCGCCACGCCGCGGCGTTCTTGCCGAAGGACGCGCCGGTGACGGCCTCGAGCGTGGCACCAACCAGATTCTGCGTCGCTGCATCCAGCGAATCTTCATCCAGAAGATTCAGCAGTTGCGGAACCGCAGCCAGCCTCTGCGCCGCTGTGAACAGGCCCGATTTCGAGAGGCCGTTTGCCGCGCGCCGGCGCACCTGCGCCGCAGGATCGTGCGCGAGAATGTCCAGCAGCGCATCGAGGGATGGACCGTTGCCCAGCATCGCCAGCCCTTCCACGGCCCAAAAGCGCACTTCCTGGTTTCGACTGTGCGCATAAAGTTTCAGGGTGCCGAACACCTGAGACGGCTCGACGCCGCGATTGCCTAATGCGCCCAGCCTCCACAGCGCCATATACCGGGCTTCCGTGCCACCTTGAATCTGGCGTTGCAGTTTCTCGACGCTCTCGAGCGACTTCACCAAGTTGTTGGCCGCCAAATCGATCTCGACGGACGCGATGCGCACTTGCGGATCATCGGAGTTGAGCGCTTGCAGCACCAGGTGGAACAGGCGGTCGGAATCTTCCAGATGCCCGCGCCACGAGGTCAAATTCCGGTGAATCAAGCCCAGTGAAAGATCGGGCCGCTCGATGGCTAGTTCCAACAAACACTCGGCCTGTTGCTGGGGCGCAAGGCGCGAGATTTCTTCCATGTCGCTTTTAGTGAGCGTCCGGGGCCTCGCAACCAGAGTGGCCTGCCACGAGTTCGCCGCCACGGGACGAATCTTCAACCAATTCGTGATTGCGCCTTGAAACCGCCTAGCGAACAACCCTGCAATCGTCGAGAGGATGCCTACCGCGGCAAGCAATGCGAGGTAGGAATACCACCAGCGCCTCGGGGCTTGTACTCGGAGCCGGGGAGCGCCGGTAGGTGGGAAGACAGTTTTGGAAGGGCCGGTGGAATTCGCCAAGGTTCGTCCTTACGATCGATTCCATGCGCAAATTCCGCACGGTCTAAGGGCGAAGTTAGGCGGCAGAAAGGACACCAACAATGGTACGCAGGGGCATGACCGAAGAATTCGCCCGACAAACCCTGTCATCTCAACGCGTTTCCAGGGGTTACTGGTTCGCGCCGCTCCCCGTAGACCCGTCCCATGGAACAGGCTGCCGGTGAATCCGAAGCGTCGCTTGGTAGGGAGTGAACCCTCTGTTAGAATGAGGAGCGAAGCTATCCAGGCTTAATCAACGGAGCAGGAAAAAATCGAATGGCATTGAAGTGTGAATTCTGCGGCAAAGCGCCGCACTACGGCAACGTTATTAGCCACGCGAACAACACCCGGCGGCGGCGCTGGAATCCGAACTTGAAACGCATGCGCGCAGTCGTGGCGGGCGTCCAGAAGCATGTCCGGGTGTGTACGGCGTGCATCCGCGCCGGCCGCGTAAAAAGAGCCGCCTGAGCCTCCAACTTGAACATGCCTTTTGCGGATCGGCGATTGGTGGGGCACCCCATGGACCGCTCAAGAGGAACACTACGCGGCGCAGCTGTGCTGCCTTTGGCGGCCTTGGCGTTCTCGGGCATGGCCGGTTGCGTGAAGCAGACGCAGCATGCGCCCGACGTTTGGGCCGTCGTTAACGGCAAAGAAATCAAGCGCGACGATGTTGACAAATATTACCGCACCCGCGTGAATCCCGAAGGCCAGGAACCTTCCGAGGAAGAAGCTCTTTCGCTGAAACTGAATGTTCTCGATGAGTTGATCGTCAATGAAGTTCTGCTCGAACGCGCCAAAAAGCTGGGCCTGGAGGCCAGCGACGGCGAAGTGGAGGACAAATTCACCGGGCTCAAGAGCCCTTACACCGAAGACGAGTTCCAGAGGCGGTTGAGGGACCAGGGCATGTCGGTGGATGACTTGAAACAGGATCTGCGCCGACAGCTTTCTATCCAAAAGCTGCTAAACCGCGAAGTTCTGGCCAAGATTTCCATCACCGACCAGGAAGTGGCGGATTTCTATAACGCCAACAAAGCGCAATTCAATGTGGCCGAGTCCACCTACCATCTGGCGCAAATCAAAGTTACGCCGCGCAAGGACCCGCAAATCCGCAACCGCAAGAACGACGACGCGACCAATGAGGCCGAGGCGGTTCGCAAAATAAAGATGCTCATGGACCGCCTCAACAGCGGCGCGGACTTCGCCCAGTTGGCCATGGACTATTCCGAGGATATGAACACGTCGTCGACCGGCGGAGATCTTGGCTACGTCCCCGAGTCCGGGCTGAACAGCCCGCAGGTAGACCCCGCGCTCAAGAAAGCAGTGCTGGGGCTCAAGCCCGGGCAGGTGAGCCAGCCGATTGAAGCCCACGACCAGACGGGCGTTAACTTCCATATTCTAAAGCTGATTGCCCGCGAAGCTCCCGGGCAGCGCAATCTTAGCGAGCCTCAGGTGCAGCAGAATATTCGCGATACGCTGCGGAGCCGCAAAGAGCAGTTGCTGCGTTCCGCGTATCTGGCCATCGCACGCGATGACGCTCAGGTGACGAATTACTTGGCGCAGCAGGTGATCGAAGCTGCCGGCAAGCTGCCGGATGCGGCCAAGACTTATATGCCGCCCCGCTCCACCGGTCACTGATTCCAGGCCCAATTTTTTTGCGGTTTGCCTGGAGGTCCGGTGCCTTTCCAGTGCCTTGCGGCCAGATATTCCGCTTTAAGCGACGACGCACAGCGCCTCGCCCGCGTTCACCGCTTGGCCTTCGGTGACGAGCACGCGCTCGACTGTTCCGCTCTTCGGCGAACGAATCTCGTTTTGCATTTTCATGGCCTCCACCACCAGCAAGCCCTGGCCTGCTTCCACCGTGTTGCCCGCCTGGACCAGCACTCGCACGACCTTTCCGGGCATGGGCGCGGCGATTTGCTGCCGGCCCTCCGCTTCTGCAGTTCCCTGCCCCCGGCCCCGCCAGGAACGTGGATCAACCACTTCGGCCGCAAATTCGAATCCGCACGTTTGCAGTTGAACCTGTCCACCGGGAGATGGCGTTAGGTAAACCTGATAAGACCGCCCCAAAAGCAAAACGGAAAAGATGTTCGGAGCGATTTCGGCGAGGTCGGCGGCGCCCGGTTGGCCGTCAAGCCTTGCCCGCCAGCCGTCGCCGTGGCGTTCGAATTCGACGATATGTGTTTTGCCGGAGACGCGAACCTCGTACTTCATGGCGTGCGGTCCAGTTGCTCGCGGCGGCCTTCCGTCGTCCACCGCGAAGGTTCTTCCCTGCCAGAGGAAGCTGCAGAAGGCTGCGGCATATTCTGTCTGGACTGCCAGACGGCTGCAGCGATCGCCGCAGCCTCCCGCGCCTTATTCGAATTCACCTCGTCTTCAGCATCCGTGCCAGATGATGCGGCAGGAAGCTTCCGCAGCAGCTCATCAAGCCATCGAGTGTGGATTTCGCCCCGAAGAAACTCCGGCTCCTCTAGAATACGCCGGAAGAGCCCCGCGTTGGTTCGAATCCCCGTGATGGCGTATTCACCGAGCGCGCGGCGCAGGCGCGCAATGGTCTCTTCCCTGCTGTTGCCCCAGGCGATGAGTTTGCCGAGCAGCGGGTCGTAATCGTTGGGCACTGTCCAGCCTTCGTAGACGCCTTCATCCATGCGGATTCCCGGGCCGGCAGGAGTGTGCCGCGAAAGAATTTTCCCCGGCGAAGGGAAGAAATTGTTTTCGGGATCTTCGGCGTAAAGCCGAACCTCCATCGCGTGCCCGCGGGGCGTGATGGCTTCCCACGCAAACGGCAAACGATGCCCCGCGGCGATAGCGATTTGCAGTTTTACCAGATCGAGGCCCGTAACTTGTTCCGTGACGGGATGTTCGACTTGCAAGCGCGTGTTCACTTCCAGAAAATAAAAATTAAGGCTCTGGTCCACGAGGAATTCCATCGTTCCCGCGTTCACATAGCCTCCCGCGCGCGCTAGCCGCACCGCCGCCTCGCTCATTTTTTTCCGCAGCTCGGGCGTGACAACCGGCGAAGGCGCCTCCTCAATGACTTTTTGGTGTCTGCGCTGAATGGAACATTCGCGCTCGCCCAGCGAAACTACGCGTCCGTGCGCGTCAGCCAGAATCTGGATTTCAATGTGCCGCGGGCGCTCCAGATATTTCTCAAGGTAAAGGCGCTCATCGCCGAAGGCATTCATTGCTTCCGATGCCGCATCGCGAAATGCCGATGCGAACTCGGCGTCGCTGTCGACGAGCCGCATCCCCTTCCCGCCGCCACCCGCAACAGCTTTCAGTAGCACGGGATACCCCATGCTTTGCGCCAGCGCCAGCGCCTGCGATTTTCCGGTGGGGTCATTGGTGCCGGGAACCGTGGGCACTTCGACGCGCCGGGCAAGCCGGCGTCCTGCCGTTTTTGAACCCAGGGCTTCCATCGCTTCCGCAGGAGGCCCGATAAAAGTGATGCCCGCTTCGCTGCAGGCTCGCGGCAGGGCGGGATTTTCCGCCAGAAAACCGTATCCCGGATGCAAGGCATCGCAGCCCGTCCGGTGCGCTGCGTCGATCAACTTGTCGATCCGGAGATAGCTTTCGCGCGAAGGCGCTGGACCGATAGGGTAAGCCTGGTCCGCCAGCCGCACGTGCAACGATTTGCGGTCGACCTCGCTGAATACCGCGACGGACTCGATGCCCAGTTCGCGGCAGGCGCGGAGAATGCGCACGGCGATTTCGCCGCGATTGGCAATCAGGATTTTCTTGAACATAGAAGGTGGAGCGAGGGAGAAGTTTAGCACGGAGAGAAAAGTGCGCTAATTCCAAGTCTCGGCGTGCTCCGTTTTCGTTACCTCTAGCAGCTTCTGAAGGTCCCTCCATCGGACGAGCACGATGTGGTTTTCCTCGAGCATCTTCTTGAATTCCGGGCCGGTCACAAAATCATAGTCCCGCTGGCGCCAGTCGGAGCCGTAATCCGGATGGTCCCTGGTCACCGCCTGCAACTCGGAGTCGTCATGGCCCAGATGCACGATCATTTCTGAAAGTCCTGGCTTCAAATTCTTGATTGCGTTTCCGTAGAATTCATTCCACTGGCCGGAGGGAACCCCCGGGTTGGCCATCACGATCGAGTCAACCACGACGTCATTTTGTGAGAGCAGCGAGAGGAGCTTGGCTCGTTCGTCCGCGACTCTCACGGCAAGGAACGGAAGATGGTAGTCATGAGCGACTTTTACGTACCCGGCGAAGAGGTCGGGCCGTGAAAAAAGCACGCCCATATGGCTGTCGAGATGGGTGGGGTGAATTCCCGAGGCGAGGGCGCGCTCGAGCTGCGCGCGAATCTCGCGCTCCGCTTCTTCCGGTTTGATGTTTTTGGCCGCCTGTGCCGTCTCCGCCCACAGATAACCGGGAGGATCGAGCAGGCTAGGCACTTTGTCCTTCGCTTCGACAGGTCCCCAGCGATAATTGTTCCATTCGCTGGTCAGCGTGAGATGCAGGCCCAGATCGGCGTGAGGATGCTCTTTGGCATAGCCCGCCGCTTCGTTCAGCCAGGGGCACGGCACCATTACGCTTGCGGAGGTCACCGCATTCTTATTCAAGGCGTCAAAACTTGCGGCATCCACAGAATGCGCCACAGCAAGATCATCGGCGTGGACGATGAGCAGCTTCGCGTCTGCGGGATAGCCCAGGCGCCCGGCAAGCGTCTTGGTTTGCCCGTATCCACTCGCGCCTAGAGCCAAAAGAAAACTCGCAACCACGGCTGCTCGCTTGCGCATGGCAAACTCCTGTCGCCTTTCCTGAAGCGTAAAAGGTAGCACGAGGGGTTCGGGAATAGGCTGAAAGATTTTTTCCTCTCACACGCGTGATGGTGTATACAGGAACTCTCGTTTTTCCACGGAGGGCTCATACGGATGAAAAGGCTGTGTTTGTTTCTGGCCGTCGCGCTGACGGCGGCTCTGCCCGCGCTCGAGCAGGACTCCCATATTGCACCGCCGGAAAGCCTGGTGCTTGACGGTGTTCCCAAGATTTCCGCGGCCTTGGCCGAAACGGCAGGTCGTTACGCTTCGTTTCGCAGCGCCAGCCTGTCGGACTGGCATCCAACGCGGCATGAAATGCTGATTTCGACGCGGTTTGCGGAGACCCCGCAACTTCACCTCGTTGCCATGGCTGGCGGAGCGCGCCAGCAACTGACTTTTTTTGCGGATTCCGTTTCGAACGGCCGCTTTCACCCCAACGGCGGCGATTACATCGTTTTCATGAAAGACGTCGGCGGCGGCGAATGGTATCAGATCTATCGCTACGACATGAAGACCGGCGACGCGACTCTGCTTACCGATGGGGAATCGCGAAACCTGATGGGGCCGTGGTCCTCCGATGGCGATCGCATCGCCTACCTGTCCACTCGTCGTACCGGAAAGGACGCGGATTTGTGGGTGATGAATCCGGCAGACTCCAAAACGGATCGCTTGCTTACGCAATTGAGCGGCGGCGGATGGCAGCCCGAGGACTGGTCGCCTGACGACAAGAGGATTTTGCTGCTTGAGGAGCTTTCCATCAACGAATCCTACTTGTGGCTTGTGGACACGGCGACCGGCCAGAAAACCGAACTGACGCCGCGAAACGCGGCCGAGAAAGTTTCGTACGGCGAAGCGCGCTTCGGCAAAGACGGCAAGGGAATTTATGTGACTACGGATAGGGATTCCGAGTTTCACCGGCTCGCCTATATCGATCTGGAGACCAAGCAGCCGACATTTTTAACCACCTCGATTCATTGGGATGTGGAAACATTCGACCTGGCGCACGATGGGAAATTGCTTGCCTTCGTGACCGACGAAGAAGGCTTGAGCGTCCTGCACGTACGCGACACCACCAACGGAAAAGAGATGCCTCTGCCGCACGTTCCTTCCGGAGTCATCAGCGGTCTGCGCTGGCACAAGAACGGGCATGAGTTGGGCTTCTCGCTGAACAATTCACGTGGACCCGGCGACTGCTACTCTCTGGACGTCACAAGCGAAAAGCTCGAGCGCTGGACCACGAGTGAAGCGGCTGTAAAAAGCGAGTCCCTTCCGGCGGAATTGATTCGTTGGAAGAGCTTCGACGGAAAAATGATTTCGGGATTTTTGTACAAGCCGGCTGCAAAGTTCAGCGGCAAGCGCCCTGTTCTCGTCGTGATCCACGGCGGTCCCGAAGGGCAATCGCAGCCCACGTTTTTGGGACGCACCAATTATTTCCCGAGCGAGCTGGGAATCGCGCTGATTTATCCCAACGTGCGCGGGTCGACCGGATACGGCAAAACGTTTTCCTTGCTCGACAACGGATTCAAGCGGGAAGACACCTACAAGGACATCAACGCGCTGTTCGACTGGATCGCCGTGCAGCCGGAACTCGACAGCACGCGCATCGCGGTAACCGGCGGGAGTTACGGCGGGCACATGACGCTGGCAGTTTCGACGTTTTACAGCGACCGCATCCGCTGCTCGGTAGACATCGTCGGTATGTCGAATCTGGTGACGTTTCTCGAACACACCGAAGCGTACCGGCGCGATTTAAGGCGCGTCGAATACGGCGACGAACGCGATCCCAAGATGCGCGAATTCCTGGAAAAAATCGCGCCGATGAACAACATCGAGAAAATCAAGAAACCGATGTTCGTGATTGCCGGGAAAAATGATCCGCGCGTCCCTGTCACCGAGTCACAACAAATCGCTGACGCATTGAAGAAGCAAGGCACGCCGGTTTGGCTGATCATTGCCAATGACGAGGGCCACGGCTACCGCAAGAAGGCCAATCAGGATTTTCAGTTCTACGCTACCGTCGAGTTTCTCGAGGAATACCTGGTGAAGTAGAGGCAGGATTCAACCCAGAGGAGGGCACAGAGTTCGCGGAGGAAATCACCGGGGAGGAAGACTTCGAATGGTTTCGAGCGCCAGCCTGACGGCTGGCTTTAGATTTGCCCGCGCTTTGAGCGATGGTTCGACCTTGTGGTATCGCACCGGGAATTTCCCGCACGTACGCGCGATTCGCTTCTTCATAGCGGGATGT
Organism: Acidobacteriota bacterium; assembly: GCA_003224085.1. Lineage (GTDB taxonomy): Bacteria > Acidobacteriota > Terriglobia > Acidiferrales > UBA7541 > Acidiferrum. Next base: position 41,886 of record QHYK01000082.1, read on the forward strand.
TGCCGTGCTTCTTGCGTGGATTGGCGTCACGCTTGTTTGCCAGGGCGCGAAGCGCGGTGATGACGCGCGCGCGCGTGTCGGCTGGCTCGATCACGGCATCAATGTAGCCGCGCTCGGCGGCGACAAAAGGATTGGCGAAGCGGTCGCGAAACTCGGCGATTTTTTCCTGACGCAGCTTTTCGCGTTCCGCACCCTCCACTTTTGCCAACTCGCGCTTGTAGACAATGTCCACGGCGCCTTCCGGGCCCATTACGGCGATTTCCGCCGTGGGCCAGGCGAAATTGGCGTCCGTGCGTATGTGCTTGGAAGCCATAACGCAATAAGCGCCACCGTAGGCCTTGCGCGTAATCACGGTGATTTTCGGCACCGTGGCTTCCGCAAAAGCGAAGAGCAGCTTCGCGCCGTGCTTGATGATGCCGCCGTACTCCTGCTGCGTGCCGGGAAGAAAGCCGGGCACGTCTTCAAACGTAAGCAGCGGAATGTTGAAGGCGTCGCAGAAACGCACGAACCGCGCGCCCTTCACCGAAGCGTTGATGTCGAGAACGCCCGCCAAGTATGCAGGCTGGTTGCCGACGATGCCCACCGGGCGGCCATCGAGGCGCGCAAAGCCGACCACCAAGTTTTTCGCATAGTGCTCGTGAACTTCGAAGAAGTAATCATCGTCCACGATGGAGTGAATCGCATCCTTGATGTCGTAGGGTTTTTGCGGGTCCGGCGGAACGAGCGCGTTGAGGGCTGCGTCGCGGCGCGCGGGCGAGTCCGAAGTAGCGCGGCGCGGCGGATCCTCGAGATTGTTCGACGGAAGAAAACTCATCAATTCGCGAATCATGGCCAAACAATCGGCGTCATCGCGCGCCACAAAGTGCGCCACGCCGCTTTTTTCGTTGTGGGCCATCGCGCCGCCTAGCTCCTGCTTGGTGACTTCTTCGTGCGTGACGGTTTTGATCACGTCCGGTCCGGTAACGAACATATAGGAAGTGTCGCGCGTCATGAAAATAAAATCGGTGATGGCAGGCGAATACACGGCGCCGCCGGCGCAAGGTCCCATGATGGCGCTGATTTGCGGAATGACGCCGCTCGAAAGCGTGTTGCGTAGAAAAATATCCGCGTAACCGGCCAGCGAAGCCACGCCTTCCTGGATGCGCGCGCCGCCGGAATCGTTCAGTCCGATAACGGGAGCGCCAACGCGCATGGCGAGGTCCATGATTTTGCAAATCTTCTGCGCGTTGGCTTCCGAGAGCGAGCCGCCGAATACGGTGAAGTCCTGTGCGAAAACGTAAACCAAGCGACCGTCAATGCGCCCAAAACCAGTGACGAAGCCGTCACCCGCGGGACGCTGGTCTGGCATCCCGAAATCCCCGCAGCGATGACGAACAAATTTGTCCAGTTCTTCAAATGTACCTTCGTCGAGGAGGAGACTGATGCGTTCCCGTGCGGTGAGCTTGCCGGCCTGATGCTCGCGTTCGCGGCGCTCGGGCCCGCCCCCGGCTTCCGCCTCCCGATCGAGGCGGCGAAGCTCTTCCGTGCGGTCGTTTGCCCGGGGAACCTGGGAGGCTTTGGAGGAGGGGATCAGGCTGCGCTTGGCTTCAGACAACGGAACCTCCGCGTGTTCGCGCGCTTGGCGACGCACTTGTTCGAGTGCCGGACGCGGCAGCCGCTCTCGGCTCGAATGGTGCCGCAGAGGACTCGTTGAAGCCGGACTTGGAAAGATCGGACGGGTCCATCGAGGGAGGCTCCTTGGTCCCAAAGATGCGCACCGCCAGATGAGTGGCAAGCCAGGTAGTGCCCAGAAGAAGCACGATGCCAAGGACCAACTCGGCAGCCGTAGCGGCGGCGCGGTGGAGCGGGGAATCCAGCGCAGTGACGTACACGATCGCGCGCACGAGCAGAAACATGGCAGCAAGGGTCATGTCCACGATAAGCACGGTAGTGACAACGTAGGCAAAAATCGTTTTCATTGAGACCGGGCTGCGACTTGTTGGTTCGGCCAAAGCCAAGGATAACGCAGTTGTCAGGCATAAGTCTCGCGGTCAAATCGAATCGCGACTCTGCACGCATGAAACCGGTAAGAATCAGCCTTCTTCGTCCTTGAGAATGGCCTCACCCTTGGTGAGCCAGGAAACGCCGAAGGCTACAACGGCGAGAGACTCGAGCCAGAATATCGGCGCAAGCGAATCAACAGCGTTTCCGACGGAGGCATGGGTGACGATAAAAATGAGGAGGATGGAAGCCAAGATGGTCCATCCGCAAGCGCGATAAACGATGTTTCGCTGGAGCTTGCGAGGAGTGGGATTTCCGCCGGTCTTGGTAAAGAGGAAAAGGGAGAAATAGGCGAGCGTCAGGAAGAGCAACGCGGCGAGCGACCAGTGCACTGTGCCGATGAGTTTTTGCCGCGAGTTAGCGCCCTCCGGTGCCATGGGAAACAAGGCCACGCCGACGGCGAAGATACAAGCAAGATAACCGGCGATGGTGTCCCCGCGATTGTAACCTTTAGTGGACAGCAGGAAGACTCCGATGGCCCACAAGCTTCCAACAAAGACATTGCGCATGTCGGTGTAGTAGTAAGCGCTGATCGAGCTTTGCATCCCGGGCCCCTGCAGGAGGAGCTTTCCTAAAGCGAGGAGGAAAGGAAGGGCAAGTCCGATGATCCCAACCGCCGTCCGCAACTCGAGATAGGAGAGTACCAGGGTACTCCCAGGGTCAGGTTTTGAGTTCACAGCCAGCCTCCCATGGTTTGGCGGGCGGAAAGCCAACGTTGCCGGGAGAATATCACTCTTTTTGCAAGACCATGAAACAAGAACCTGAGGCGCCTGAGCATGGAGCCACCCAAGCATGGAGCCACCCAAGCAAAGACCAGCTGGTGCCACAAAGCAAGGCTTGGTGGCGCCGCCTGCGACGGCTGCTTCGGAGACGTTGAGGTACTCGTAGGACTTGCCGTTGGCTTTGAATTTCATCTTGTCTTTCTCGAGCGTGAACTCAACGGGCGTGTTGACGGGAATCAAGGCTTTGTCCGCTGGGTTTCCACTGGCCAATGTGATTAGTCCACACCGGAGGTGCGGACGATATACTCCTGGCAAAGCACGTCGGTCGTGATTTGTTTGTTCTTTTTGCCTTTTTCTAACGTCGCACCGCAAGCTACGGAGGTTTCAGAAATGATCGTGCTCATTTGCGGCCTGTTGCCCGGGTGCGCGAGAATCGCGCCGGAAATGCAAAATCTGCGCCCTGCGAAAATCCTTCCTAAGTACCCGCATCGAGTTGTTTGACGTCTTATGTGTGTGCGCGTTCCCCGCCGCGCACGACCCGGGGACAGCAGTTTCCTTGCTTTCCATCAGGAGGTCCCTATGCCATCAACGATTTGCCGTTTGGATGCTCTCTCTTCTCTTTCGCGAACTCTTCGGAATCTCCCTATTCTGTGGCTGATTTTGGCGGTCTTACTGCTCGCTGTGCCAAGCTGGCCGCAGCAAGCGCCCCGGCCTGAAGCTCGGCCCGACATTCCGCCGAGTGAGCCGGCGTCTCGGCAAACGCCGGCGCAAAATCCGGCACCCGGCGAACCCCCCGTCACTCTTCCCGCAGGAACGCAACTTGCTCTCGTTCTCACCCATCCCCTAGACAGCAAGACGATGCATCGTGGCGATACCGTGTTTGCGGAGACAACCGCTCCCGTCCCTGTGGACGACCAAGTGGTCATTCCTGTGGGAGCCTCTGTGCAAGGCAAAGTGGAAAGACTCACGCGCCAAGGCAACCGCGCCGAGCTGCTGGTGCAATCGGTCTCGATCGCCTTGCCGGATGATTACGTCCTGAACATTGCTGGCCCGGTGGAGATTACGAGCGGGGAAGGCACGGCGCGGAGAAACCCAAGCGACGGCGCCAAGGCAGGAGCGGGACTTGCGCCTCTGGTCGGTTCGGGTCTGGGCACGGTGATTGGCCTCGCCGCCCACACCACGGAGACAACCAACTTCGCTGGAATGACCATGACCTCCAGCACCCCCAAGGGCGTGGCCATTGGAGCCATTACGGGTATGGCCGCGGGGACCGCTGTGTCCGTCATCCTGCTAGCGCGCAGCCATCATTTCTATGTGGCAGAGGGAGCCCCGCTGGACATGATTCTGCCGCATCCCGCGAAGGTTGCGGAGCGAGCGCCATCGGAAGTGACGCGATTGGCGGCGGCTAAGCCGTAAAAGGGTGAGATTCGGCGGACACAACCTTTGAGGAAAAACTCCTTCCTGCTGACCGGCGTCGAAAGTGGAATTCTCTCACCAACGCCAGCGGGTTCTCTGTGGTTTCCTGGCAGCCCTTGGCGAACTCAGCGCAAGCCCGACCAGTCGTCGGCTACCAAGATGGAGTCGGCGGGATTAGAGGGGTCGTATTTGACGCTGGCGGGCAGGCCGGGCACCAGGCGGTCCAGCCGCACCTGGCTTTCAAGCCCGGTGATGTCCTGCGCAGTGTGATAGACCACGCCTGAAATCGCATAGCTGTAAGAGACCAAGTGCCGAGGCCGCAAGTCTGCGAGCGGACGGGCGCTGAAACCAAAAAAACGCTTGCGGGGCTTCGGGGGTTCGGGCGGCTGCTCGACAAGATCCACGACCTGGCCTTCCGCGATGCGGCCAATTTGATTCAAATGCAGGCGCCGCTTGCGCTCTTCCGCCTCCGGATCACCTTCGGGACGCAGAAACGCGTACACAATCATGGCCACCGCCGCAACGGCGGCGCCACCCATGGCCAGCCAGAGCTTCCAATCGTCGAGCAAAACTATCAACGATGCAACTCCATTAGCTAAATCCCTGGGATTGCAAGGGGCACCCGGACTGGACGACAGCGACACGGCGGACAGACTGCGACGGTCACACAGGCCCCACTACCCGCGTATTCTAGCGAAATTGCGGCCCCAGGTGAATCATTCTCGCGGGGCGAGCACTGGATTACGCAACACGCCGATGCCCGAGGCGGCAACTTCCACCGTATCGCCGGCCACGAGCGGCCCAACTCCAGCAGGCGTGCCGGTCGCGATGACGTCGCCGGGAAGAAGCGTCATCATGCGGGAAATCCACCGGACAAGAAAGGGCACGGGATAAATCATGAGCGAGGTTTTGCCGGACTGGCGAAGCGCGCCATTGACGCGCGTTTCGACCAGGAGGCTTGAAGGATCAAGCTCGGTCTCGATGTGTGGTCCGATGGGACAGAACGTATCAAAGCCCTTGCCGCGCGTGAATTGCACATCGCTCTTTTGGAGATCGCGCGCCGTGACGTCATTCAGACAGGTGTAGCCCAGGAGATAGGAGAGGGCGTCGTCGGAATCGCGCAAATACGAGCAGCGGCGGCCGACGACCAGGGCGAGTTCGCCTTCGTGCTCTACTTGCTGGGAAAATTTGGTCAGAACAATGGGTTCCTCGGGGCCGACAATGGAGGTGGAAGGCTTGAGAAACAGGAGTGGCTCTTTGGGCAGTTCGTTGCCTAGTTCGGCGGCGTGCGCAGCGTAATTGCGTCCGACACAAACAATTTTCGAGGGCTCGGCGGGAGCAAGAAGCCGAACGTCGCCAAGACGGGAAGAATTCCCGCTGCGAGCCCATTGGCCCCAGGGCATGCCTGAAATCTCCATGACGTTTTCGTCTTCCATGAGACCATAGCGCGGGGAAGGCGCTGAACCGGCATTACGCGGAACATAACGGCAAATTTTCATCGGGTGTCAGCTCGCCCTTGCTTCGAATGAGGAATATCGGCAGCCCGCGCCCTCTGGATAATCGTGCCGATCCAGGACAGCGTGGTGAAGATCATGTACGTCATCACCCCGACCACAAAGACCTGGAAGGGGCTGCGCAGGCCGCTGCTAAGCTGGTGGTAAATCAGACAAAGAACTCGATAGACCAGCGTGAAAATCATCCACCCGATTAAGCTCGAAGCTAGGAGATTGCCGGGCCAGCGAAGAAATCGAAAAACGGGAACAGCTGCAAGAAAAACAAAAACACCGGCGGCAGCGACGTTGCGCTCGAAGGCAAAGCGCTCGAGAAAGGGAACCTGGTTGGCGATGACCAGCCAAGCTGTAAAAACCAAACTGAGGCAAATGCCGGTGTAAACGCCGGTGCGAATGGCCGCATTGTGAAGGAATTCAAGCCCGCGAGAACCGGGCAAGTTGGTCCGAAGCTGCATCTGACGCTGGACTCCCAGTGGGTAATGGAAAGACACGAATCTACGGAGGCGGTTGCGCGATGTCAACTGCAACGGGAGCGCTTGGAGCGCTTTCGTTTCCAACGCGGTCCACGGCCGTTACCGTATACCAATAACGATGCCCGGGCGCTACCGAGCTATCCCTAAACGCCGGCACGGGCAACAAATCCGGCGTAACCAATTGGCCGCGCGCGCCTTCCAGCGCACTCCGATAGACGCGATAGCCGGCCAGGTCGGTTTCAAGATTGATGGACCAGGACAGGTCCACCAGGAAGGTGGACGGCGTCGCGCCAGCAAGCACGGCCGCGACAAGTCCCTGGGGAGAGGCAGGAGGAAACGTATCGAGGGGCGTGAGCGTAACCGGTTCTGAGTTGCCGGATTCGATCTCCCCTCCGTCAGCAGAAACCACACTGCGAACGACGTAAACAAAGGTTTTGCCAAACTCAAACTGCGTGTCGCGGTAGTGGTTGTCGGCAGAAGGCCCAAGAAGTGTGAGCGGAGAAATCCAATGGGTATAGGGGAGGTCCGCGCCTGCCGACGCGGCGGTTTGCGAAGCAATCTCTCCGCGATAGATGCGGTAGCCGGAAAGGTTCGCAAGCGGGTCGCCTCCGGAAGTTTGCGTGGGGACGGGCCAGGTGAGATTCACGGCGGTTTCGGTGACTTGGTATTGAACCGAAGAGATAGGCTGCGGGACGGGAAACACGCCTGCCGTAACGACGTTCGAATCGGCGGAAGCCCGCTTCTTCGAGAGGCGCGTTCGAATCCGATACGCATAGGTTGTCCCGGGATGCGCCTTGGTTTCCGACGGGGGAATCGGGTCGGTGAAGCGAACCTGGCCTGCAACCAGGTAATTGCTCACCAGAGCGCCTGGAATGGTGTAGACAACGCGAAACGACTTCGAATCGGGGGTTCCATTCGGCTTCCAGGCGCCACGAACAATTTCGACGGCGGGAGCAGCCGTGAGTTTCTCTCCCGAGACGGATTTTGCGGGGAGAGTAAAAACAAGCTCCACGCCATCACCCGACTGGCGGGCCGCAAGATCGGAAATAGCGATGGGGACCGGCGGAGAAGGCGGAACGGGTTCGCCGGGAGCGCCGCAGCCAGTCAGGAGAAGTGCGAAGATCGAAATTCGAAAATCGAAGCCCGCAACTCCCCGCGGCTTGCGTTTCGAGCTGACGAAGTTCACCGGGACCGGGGCTCCGTTCTGCCGAGTTTGGTATTTCGAGTTTCGAATCCTCTAAAGGATGTAGCGGCTTAGATCTTGATTCTTCACGATGTCAACGAGCTGCTTGTTGACGTAAGCGGCGTCAATTTTTACGTTCTTTTTTTTGAGGTCGGGCGCCTCAAAGGAAATCTCGTCGAGAACTTTTTCGAGAATGGTGTGGAGGCGGCGGGCGCCGATGTTCTCGGTTTGCTCGTTGACGCTGGTGGCGAAGCGGGCGAGGGCGGCGACGGCGTCTTCGGTGAAAGTCAGCTTCACGCCTTCGGTTTCGAGAAGCGCGGCATATTGCTTGATGAGAGCGTTCTTTGGCTCCGTGAGGATTCGAATGAAATCCTCTTCCTTCAGGGATTGTAGCTCGACGCGAATGGGCAGGCGTCCTTGCAACTCGGGAATCAAGTCGGAAGGCTTGGTGACGTGAAAAGCGCCGGCGGCGATAAACAAAATGTGATCCGTTCGAATCATGCCGTAGCGTGTGTTGACGGTGGTGCCCTCGATGATGGGAAGAATGTCGCGCTGGACGCCTTCGCGGGAAACATCAGGGCCGTGGCCGGATTCGCGCCCGGCGACTTTGTCGATTTCATCAATAAAAATGATGCCCATTTGCTCGGCGCGTTCGACGGCCATGCGCGTGACCAGGTCCATGTCAAGCAGTTTGTTTTCTTCTTCCTGAATCAGGTATTCGAACGCGTCGGCCACGGTCATTTTGCGTTTTTTCCTTTGCTGGCCGAAAATGCCGGAAATCATGTCGTTGATCTTCGAGGCGTCCATTTCCTCGAAGCCGCCGCCCTGATTCGAGATGATTTCGAATGCCGGCATCATGCGCTCGCGGACTTCGAGGTCGACCATACGCTGGTCGAGTTTGCCTTCACGAAGCTGGACGCGAAGCTTTTCGCGGGTGCGCTGATTTTGTTCGCGCTGCGCCGCGACCTCAGTTTCCGGCGTGCCCGGAGCGGGAGACGGAGGAGGCGGCAGAAGGAGATCCAGGACGCGTTCTTCGGCAGCCTGTTCGGCGCGATCGGCAACTTCATCGAGCTTTTCCTCGCGGATCATGTCAATGGAAGTCTCCACAAGATCGCGCACCATGGACTCGACGTCGCGCCCGACGTAGCCCACTTCCGTATACTTCGAAGCCTCGACTTTGATAAACGGGCAGCCCGCCAGGCGCGCGAGACGCCGGGCAATTTCCGTCTTGCCCACACCAGTCGGCCCGATCATCAAAATATTTTTCGGTAGGACGTCATCGGCGATTTCCGGAGGGAGCTTTTGCCGGCGAACGCGATTGCGGAGAGCCACGGCGACAGCACGCTTGGCGGCGGCCTGTCCGACAATGTACTTGTCGAGCTCGACCACGATCTCGCGCGGCTTCATGTCGTCAAGTGCGGGAAGAAGTTCTTCTTCTTCCCCGGTGACGGCGCCGTTGCCGCCGGGTGCGAGAATTATTTCTTTGTCGGACTTACTGGCCATTCTCGACTCTCATTCCCGGTCCAGGTTTTCCGCTTTTCCTTTGCAATCGCGAGCACACACAGCCAAGCCTAACATCCCCTAAGTAGAAGATGCTACACGCATGAAGATGGTTTACAACCGAAATCGCGCCCGCCGAAAGAAGGATTCATCGAGCAAAAACCGCTCGCTGCCAGCAGAGTACCTCGCTCGAGTCTGGCTGCGCAGGCCGGCTTCCGAATGATGTCGAAATGCGTTTTCAGCAAGGTCTTACAGTTCTTCGACGGTGAAGTTGGCATTGGTGAAGATGCAAATCTCGCTGGCGATGCGCATGGCTTCCATCGCCAAGTCTTTAGCGGTCAGCTTGGAGTGCTTCAGCATCGCGCGCGCGGCGGCGAGGGCGAAGCTGCCACCGGAGCCGATAGCCACTATGCCATCGTCGGGTTCAATGACGTCGCCATTTCCGGAAAGGATGAAGGTGCTCTTCGCGTCGGCGACGATGAGCATGGCCTCCAGGTGACGGAGGGCGCGATCCTTCCGCCATTCCTTGGCCAGCTCGACGGCCGCTTTCTGCAGATTGCCCGAGAATTCCTGGAGCTTCCCTTCGAACCGTTCGAACAGCGTGATGGCGTCAGCGGTAGAGCCGGCGAACCCGGCCAAAACTCTGTCGTTGTAGAGGCGGCGGGTTTTGCGTGCCGTGTGCTTCATCACGTGCTCGCCCACGGTCACCTGGCCATCGGCAACCAGCACGACTTTGTTGTCCTTGCGCACGCACAAAACCGTAGTGCCGTGCAACGGCGCACTTCTCTGATTATTGCGCATCGGAAGATTATAGCGCCCGAGACCGTGGTGAGCCAAAAGCCTAGAGACGTCGCGAGGCAAGAAGAAACGGGCCGGCATTATGAGGCCGGCCCAAGAAGACCGATAAAAAGCCGATCAGCTCGGTCCCCGTTCGCTATGCCGGGATCAGTACTTGTCCCAGGTAAAGGAATTGAGGACGTAATTCCCGATGGTGAACAGTTTCTTCCTCAGCTTCATGTCGTAGTAGACGGCGCCGTTTCCGACGTCGGTCAACTGACTGGCGATCACCGATCCATAGAACGTTCCGTTTCCTTTGAAGCTTGCAGTTGCGTTCGGAGCATAGACCACGGCCGCGCTCGAGCCGTTACCAGCGATTTTGATCTGACCCGCTCCGCCGTACATGAACTGGAAAATCGAAGGATCGTAGGTCGAGTTAGCGATGCCCTTGCCTTCCAGGTCGATGGGGGTGGCGTTACCGTTTCCCGTGACGTTTACGATCACCGGGCCGTATAGGCCTGTTATTGGGTCGGGGGCAATCGCGAGCTGAGCGTTGCCGGTGATAGAAATACTGTTGATGTTGTAGACGCCCGGGGTCAAGGTAACCACTTTGTTGCCTGCGAGATTGATGTCTCCCCAGTTGCCAGGGGCAAGCGTCTGCGTATTATTCACGTTAGTGACACCCGGAGGAGGAACCGCAGGCGTAAGGAACTTGACAGCCTGGGGCAACTGGATGAGGCCGCCGCTAATCTGATTCTGGTTGCCACCGGACAGAGCGGTCATGTTGCCACCAGCGCCGCAGACACCAAATCCGGCATTGGGCGACGACAGAGTGCCGTTGATTTTCACATTGGCGCCACTGTCGGTCTCGTTCCCGTTGGTTCCGACGTTTCCGCCATAACCGAGAAGATTTGCCGCTGTCGGGGCCTGAACCGCACCGCCAACAACGGGTAAGGCAGCAGAATCGTAACCATTGGTCGTGCCGTTTCCAGAGAAGGTAAGCTGGCCACAACCGTTGCCGTCCGCAAAGGCCGCATAAGCAAATGCCGGAGAGATATACCGCTCCAGTGTGGTAACCACTTGAGCTTCGGCATTTCGCACGTTGGAGATATCGCCATGCGCCGTGATTTGCCAGGTCTGGATGGTTGCAGGTAGCGTGGTTCCTTGCGGCATAATGGAAACCATAGACATTAGCTGCGCGGAAGCTGAGTAATTGACGTTGTTGGCGCCGGCCTGCAAAGGCTGGTTGGCATTCATGGCGTTCTGAAAGGCGGCCACCATTGGCCCATCCGGATAGGTCGACTGCTGGCCGGCTATGGTCGTCAGAACAACGTTAGCGCCGCCGGCAGTCTGGACCGGATACACACCGGTGTTATAGCCCGCAAAGATCCCGCCTGCCGGAGCGGCTGGTGGAACATAGTTGGCGGACATCAAGAAGTTTGCCACAGCATTGATGCCGGCTTCCGCACCGTAGCGAGCCTGGGTCATCATGCGGTAGTTCACGCTGGACCACGTCTCGGATTGTGAGAGAAAGAATAGGGATGCCGCCATGGAGGAAAGAACCAGCATGAGAATCAGCGCAAATAGAAGGGCTGAACCCTTTTCGTTGTTACGTTTCATGAGCATTTCTCCGTTTCCGTTCTTCACCGCTACACTCGTCATTGGTAATTCGGCAAAATAACGCCCTTCAGGTTGAGCGGCATGGGCTGAATGCGATCCGTATAATCCAAGGTCGACGATAGATACGCATCGTAGACGTTGCGCGGAGAGACGTTCAGCAGTGCCTTGGTCTCGGTCTGAAACTGATGCGTTTGCGGGTCTTCGTTCGACGTCTGCACCGTGAGGGTCACGGCCACGTCCGTGACAAACGCATAATCTTTGGCGGCAGCATTAACGGTGTCCTGGGTCTGCAGCTGGTAAGTAAAACACGGGACAGGATTTCCGTTGGCGTCCGGTGGATTTGGGAGAACGCTGGTCAAAACGATCATGGATGGATCAATGGGGGGCAAGGCCAGGGAAGTCCACGGAACCTGATTGCGGTACAGAAAGCCGGGGTTATTGGGAGTGCCTTGAACGCAGGTGTATTCCACATAAACCATGTTGCCGTCGCCGTTGAGGTCGCCATAAAGCTTCAACACGTTGCCCGTAGATCCCTGGTTAGGTGAATTGGGATACGGGTATGCAGGAGGACCCGCAGGAAACATTGGATAGCCTGCATAGCCTACGGGCGGATTCGGCATGACGCCTGCGGCGGGCGGGACAATGCCCGTCGAAAACGCCCCTTGAATGGATGCGGGAACCGGGCCAAGGACGGCTGGGGGCGCTGGATGCGGCCAAGTAAATGTAGCCAGCCAGGCAATTGTGCCAATGGGACAAGCCCCTATTCCTGCGGGGCACTTCAGTTGTACGGTCTCTCGAGGGAGCCCGGTGTCCACGGTCACCCACTCCCCCTCGTACAATGGCATGCCTACGGTGAATGTCGCCACCGCAGTTATGGGCGCGTCAGGCGTGGCCCCAGGAGCGACAGGCAGCATTTGCCAGCCAGCGGCAGGCGCCGCGGGCAGCGAGATTTTCCCGGCTTGGCCGATTTCCTGCTGCAGCAATTCCGTGGCGCTGCGAACGCTCGTATGCATTTCCGTGCGGTTCACGATCGTTCCCTGGGTCTTTGTCATTTGGACCAATCCAGACAAGATGACCGCGGAAACACCCAGGAGAATCACCAACGCGACCATTGTTTCCAGCAGCGTGAAGCCCGCTTGGCGTTTGTTTGTCATGAGATTCGACTCTTTCTTTGGTCCTGGCATAGGGATTGCCTCAGAATGGATCTGACTTTAAGCAAGTTACGGTAGCGGTGGGAAGAATGCCGGTTTGGCTCCGCTGACCTATGGCGTGGCGCACCTGAGTCAGCACAGAGATTTGGATCAAATTCGCGGTGCCGGGGGGATTGGTAATTTGCCAGACGCGAACGTACGCCCAGTTTACGGCACCTGGGGGGAGGGGATTTCCGTTTACATCCACGTAGTCCGAATAGCCGGCCACCGGAGCGTTGGGATTCAGTCCGCCCCCTGGTAGGAGACCACAGCCCGGCGGACAGGCGCCCGCTAGGACCGAGGGAAACCGCGTTGTATCCGTACGTATGTCCCGATACGACAAGGCCAAGAGCTGTTCCATTTTGTCCTGGGCGTACTCGGCGGTACGAGCGGCCAGGTGTCCTTGCGTTTCGGTAGTGGACATGGCCACGGTTGCGAAGGTCAAGATTCCGGCCGCAGCGATCATGAGCAGGCCGAGGGCGACCACCGTCTCGACGAGGCTCACCCCAGCTTGCGATTTCTTGGTTTGGTTGCAGATTTGTACGAAGCGATGAATTCTCATTTCAGCCTTCCTTACTTGTGATACCAACTTCCGCCGGTACCACCATTTGCTTGGGCTGCCCAGATCTGGCTAATGCCCGTTGGGCCGACAGTCATGCCATAGACGACCGTGTTATCTGTGATGTAGAAGGCGTCGTCCGGAGTCGGTGTACCGTTCCCCCAGTTGATAGGCATTCCTCTGGAATTGAAGACGATGCACCCAGTATTGGCGGTCGTGCCATTGCCCCCGGCAATGTTTTGGCAGGGGGATGCTTGAGCTATACCCTTAGTCTGAGTATTGGGGGGAGGTGCGCCCGCGCCTCCAAAGCCGAAGGTAACTTGATCGGACATGGTTTGAACAGGACTGGTACCGGCCACAGTGCAACGCACAAACGGAGCAGCCGCAATAGGGTCGCCAACGGTTTGCCAACAACCGGCGCCTCCATTTAGGGCCTTGTTCCAAACTTCCACATGGAAAGTGCTTAGGCGAGGATTGGTAAAGTCACCATAAACGCGGGCCCAGGTGAAGTCCGCGGCAGCCTGCAGCTTCGCCTGGTTGATTGCGCCATTTAGGTCACGCGCATCTCCGGAGATCCGCAGGTTCCGACGGATTTGGTTGAAGTTTGGTATCGTAAGCGCCGCTATGATCAGCGAGACCATCATGACCACCAGCAGTTCGAGAGCCGAGTAACCCCGATGGCCGTCATTCTCTGGCCGACTTGGTTTGTGGTTCTTCCTCATTTATTCCCTCATGCCGTAAGCGTCCCTCGAAAATGTTTCGGGCGGACAAACGCTTTGACGGCAGGCTTGAAGGGGCACTTCGAGCACCATCTGCGCGGTGGCGATAAGTCTTTTTGAAAGTGCGAGTTAGGCTGTGATGGAGCGGAAGTTGCTGTGCGCGTAGGGTCTTCCTGGGTAGAAAGGTAACAAGTTGAGTTGCGTGGTTCTTCTGCAGGTTAGCAGCTAGAGAGTAGGGAAGCCGGACTACTGGGAGATTTCGTGAAAGGAGAGGATTTTGTAGTTGGCGACTGGCTGCGCCCTTTGGATCCAACAACTGCTATAGCGGATACCTAGCCCGCCCATGTTGTTGCTAAAAACCATGCTGGCCGGCCCAAAATTACCTCCGCCCCCTTGTGTATTAGCGACCAACACGGCCCCATCAATTTCACCACTCCCGCTCTTACTGCCGGTAACCGTGCCCTGTCCAATGACCAAGATGATGCCATCCCAAGAAGCGTCCGGGTCGTACTTGAGGCTGCCAGTTACCAGCAGCAGTCCATAGCCAGTCTGGTGCCACCCGCCAAGGTCTAGGTTGCCATTGACGACGATGGTCATGGGATTAGGGGACGGCGAATACATCGCGGAAGGCAAACTCGAGCCGGAGGCATTGCCGTTAATGATGAGGTCCGCATTCTGATTGATTGTCGCTGCGAGGGCGTCCAGCCCCGCCGGCGACTGCAGACTCCCAGGAATCGAAGCACTCACATTTTGCACGTCCGGGCCGGATGAACTGCCATTGTAGTTGGTTCGGTAGGCAGGAGGAATTCCATTGATGACGTTTGCCTGATCGGTGTTGGAGAGAACGGCCACGGATGGAACCGCGGGTCCAGGGACGCAGGCGCCGATAGTGTCCTGATCAATGCCTTTTACGCCGAAATTAGCGTTTGCGTTTGGAGCGGTAAACACAACACCGTTTCCCGGGGTCCCAAGCAGTGTAAGCGCGGCGGGGAACGTAGGAGGGATGGTAGGGACATTTACGGGAGTAGCAGCGATGAGGTATTGAAGAAGTTTCTGGCTGCCATTGGGAAGGACCGCCAGGGCGGTGAGCTCATAAACCTGGTAACCCGTATTTGTGTCATTCAGCCTGGAAGCGCTCCCGTCGTAATAGACGAGTGTGGGATCCAATGAGGTGTCATAAGGAGAGACGTCCAGGTTAAGGGACCGCTCGGACACCCCGTTGACGCGCACCCATTTGTAGAGCGGACCCGGAAAGGACAAGCCATTCAGGGGGTTCCGATTCCAAATCGAGAGCGTGGCCGGTGAAGGACTAGGGATAGGCCCGCAGATGCCGCCAAACTCCTGACCGAATTCTGTGTCGGGATAAGTGGAAGCCTGATCCCAAGGTGTAATGGCCTCTCCACCCCGGGGATTGATAAGATAAACGGGCGAACAAACGGTGAGTGGGGTTCCAGGAGGCGGCAGGAAACCAGGAGAAGTGATGTTAAAGGAGTCGGGGTTGTTGGGCTTCAAACGGGCGCGAACCTCTTCCAAGCCGGCTGCGGCAGCATAGTAAACGCCGGTGGACGAACGGTAGTTGCCCGCCAGCGCTGTTTCGGTACCGGAAGAAACAACCAAGGCAATGGCCACCACGCCAATCAGCAGCAAAATGAAAATGGAGATCAGCAAGGCAATGCCAGCTTCCGTTTGGCGTCGGCGAATGATCTTTTCGGTCTTCACTTTAAGCCTGACAACCTCACTGATTCGGATTGACACGGCGGCCGCGGCCTTCCAGCTGTACAAGACGCGGGCGGCCAGTTGTGGAATCCGGTACCGGCGCGGCCACAATCAAGGTAATCAGGACATCCCGGATATTCGCGGGAGAATTATCCGGGCTTGGCTGCGGTGGACAAGGTTGAGGCGGGTTTTGCGGCGCACTCGGCGTGTCGCAGGTGTACTGAAACAAAGGCACAGGATTTCCGCCGGGGAAAACAGTGGGATCGGATGCGGCCAGTTGGAACTGTCCAATCTGAAGATTCGGGGAATTGTTCACGACGTTCTGGACAAAAGAGGTCAGTCCAGCGGCGGCGGTAACGGCGTCGGGATCCTGGCCTGCAACCTTATTGGTCGCACCGCGCATGAGGGTTGTGCCAACCAGTTGATAGCGAATCCATTGCACTTGGCAGCCCGGGGCACAAGAGGGATCGAGTGGATTCGGCTCGGTTTCGATGATGATATCAAAATCGCCGGGGGCAGCGTCCGAGGATGTCGTGCAAGTGCCGCCTCCGGCGGTCCCGATTCGACAGGGGTTCACCGGATAGCCCGCGCCCGCGCTCCAAGCGAACGGGGTTTGGGCTAAATAATTAAACAAATTGCCGCCATTTCCCGAGGCCAAATACGTGGGAGGCGGAAAACCGGCATCGTTAATGTCCCGAACCATTTGGTCCAAGCCGAGGCGCGCCTCCTGAAAAGAATTCAGCACCTGCGTTTCGGTCTGATATTGCTTTTGCGAAGAAGTCAGGAGCGTGAACGCCGCTGTCGTGACCACGAGAAAAATGCCCAGCGCAGCCAGCATTTCCACAAGCGTAAATCCGCGCTGGGGCGTCTTGCGCCCAGCCAGCTTCATCGCGTCACCATGGTATCGAGGGTGATCGGCAAAAAGAAGCCATTGCCGCCGAGTCGGCGGACCCCAAGGATATAGCGTTTGGAACTCGGGACAGAGCCGTTTCCCGTGACGATTACGGCCCAGCGAACATCGTAGGTAGTGCCATTAGGATCGGTCGGATCCTGGTAAGTGAAGCTATAGCCGTTGGTGGGCGCAGGAGCCCCCTGAGGCTGGCTAAAATCAATGAGCGTCTCGTTGTTGAGCGAGACCACACTATTGCCTTCGAGGACGTTGGGCGTTGTTGGATCGCCGAGCTGGCAGGTATTTCCTAACGCATCCAAAAAGAAATTCGAATTGAGCGGCTGATCCAGCATCTGGTCCAACTGGCGTTGGGCAAACACCAGCGAGGAAGAATCCATGCGATTGCGGTAATTCAATAGCAGCGATGCGGGCACGAGTTGAGCAACAGAAACCAAACCCACCAGCAGAATCATTGTGGCGAGGAGCATCTCTAGGATGCTGAAGCCTTTTTGACGGCAGCGAATTCTGTTGGTCGAACGTTCGTGCATGGTAAATCCGTAGTTCTTGGCTCAGCTGACTTGGCGCCAAGGCCCTCCGCTTGGAGCGCTCCAGATTTGCGTGCTTCCGGAAGGCAGCAAAACCACGGCGCGATAGCCGGCCTCGGGACCGTTTGCGTTGCCGACATAGAACAAATATACGCTGTTCGCGACCGGACCACCGATTCCCTGCCGGATGGCACCACGTGCGTCAAACGTAATGGAGCCATTCGCGCCCGACATGGCGGTAAGCGCGCCATCGGCCGCGGTAATGGCGTTCGGAGGAGGAACCGGGCCGCCCGCCGGCAGCAATGTGACATACCCGGAAATGGACTGCTGCTTTTCCAAAGGATCAATCGCTCCATTGGCGTTCGAATCTGTTCCCACGACCCACCCCGCGCCACGGGCAATTGCCAGGAAATTGATTTGTTTGTTCCGGCGAACGGCCTCAAAGCGCGTCAATTTGAGCATGTCGGAAACACTTGCAGCCGCGCTATTGAGTTGGTACGCGCGCAGGGAGTGGGTCAGTGAGGGTACGGCAATGGCCGTGAGGACCAGCATGACGCCGATGGAAAATACCAGTTCCACCATGCTGAAACCGGCGCTACCCGGAGTGCGAGAGCGCGTTGCCGGCATTGTCAAAGTCGCTCCTCGTGCGAGGTTTGGACCTGGCCATCTCAAAGTCGCGATGTACTGTCCTAAAGGCCAGTTCTATCGCAGTCTCGGTGTCAGGGACAATGGCTCGCGAGTGCCGTTAGACCTAGTACTTTTTTGGGCTCACACTGCTGCCTACATCATAATATAGAACACAAAATAATATAGGGCAGGAAAGAAACAAAAAAATAGGACCGTCGGATTGAAAATGCGTCGTTCCTTCCCGCTTCTGGTATCCCGTTGATAAATATGTACGTAAGAAGAAGCCGCGGCTGCCAGGCAGCTCACTTCCTTTTGGAAAGGAGTTCCACTCCGCGCGTCTTCAAAGAGTCTTTAGCGAACAGGTCTTGGGGAAATCCTGGGTTGTAGTGGCAACTATCCAAGAAAAACTGAGCCGTGCGGCGCCCGTTGTGCTCACCGGTAAACTGCATGGGCGTCCAGGCGCTGTCTTTCAACTGATAGTTCGAGTAAATTGTGGTGTCGTCGTTGATCTGCTGATTCTCCGGGTCCTCCGTGCTGACCACGGCGCGATCCAAAAAATGGGTCGCACGATTCACGGCGAGACGGTACTTGCGGCCCTCGCTGTCGTTTAGTTCCACCCAGTCCACTTGCTTTAGATCCACAGTATCGTTACCGCCAAAGCGCACGGTGAGGCCAGGTTCGTTGAGGCGGAAGCGCAGTAAATTGTCGACGTTGCGCTTCATGGCTTCCTGGAAATCCGTGACGGCAGGCGCGGGCAGTTCATTGACGCCGCTGCGGTCGTACGACCAGCCGCGATCACCGTTGTAGAGCGCGATGACGACTCCGCCGTGGGCGAAATCCAAACCATCCAATCCAATCAGGGACAGGAGAAGCGTGTTGCGCCCCCTGCGCGTGTACTCGATGCGGGCTTTATCCGGATAATGGCGAAAGTCGGTGAAGTTGATATAGCCGGTGAGATCGCCGCTGTGGCCGAACAGCGCGCGGAGCCCGGAGCATTCGCTTTCGCGCACTTCCGCATAACCTGGGCCGCCGAGACCGGCAATCAGGTCGCGAAGGATTTGCTTGCCTTTGGCTTCGCTTTGCTCCGGCATCATGTTGTCGGGATTCTGGGCAGCGACAAGCGCAGGGAAACAGAGCAGGCCCAAGAAGGTAATGGTGACCAGCATTGCGCGGCAAAAATGGGCAAGCTTCATCCGCACAAGACCGCGCCTCCATTTACATTGATGATTTCCCCCGTCATGAAGTTGGCCAAGTCAGACGCAACAAAGAGAATCGGCCCGGCAATTTCCTCCGATGTGCCGGCGCGGCGCAACGGAATCACCGTCGTGGCCATTTTTTGGCCCGCCTTGGTATCGAGGACAGGGTTGGACATATCGGTGGCAACCCAGCCGGGAGCAACGCAGTTCACCAGAATATTGTGACGCGCAAGCTCGGTTGCCAGACCCTTAGTGAAGCTGATGATTCCACCTTTGGACGCACCGTAATGAGTGTGGAGCGCTTCGCCGCGCTGCCCGGCAGTCGAGCTGATCGTGACGATTTTTCCGGATTTTTGCTTAATCATCTGTGGCACGGAGAAGTGGATGATCGAATAAATGCTCTTGAGGTTTGTGCGCATCATATCGTCCCACTGCTTCTCGGACATTTTTTCGATGGGGAGATCTTCAAGGTTCCATACGCCGGCGTTCGCCACAAGGATGTCGAGGCGGCCGAGACGCGCGACGCAATGATCGACAAGCGTTTTGTTGTCAGTGTGCTTGCCGGCGTCGGCCTTGAAGGCTTCAACGCGAGTGCCGTGCTTGCCGGCTTCCTGCTGAATCTGCTGCGCGGCGTCTCTTGATTTGAAGTAACTGAACACCACGTCGGCGCCGGCTTGCGCAAACATTTTGACTGCAGCTGCGCCGATGCCACGGGAGCCGCCGGTGATTAGAGCTGCTTTGCCTGCAAGAGAAATCATGACACCCCCGATTGAACCGGAAAATCGAAATGTGAAATTCGAAACTGGAAATTCGTCTTGCTTACCTCTTGTGCGTCACGGCCTTGTGAGCCGCGCGTGCGGCCGCAACGAACTCCCGGAACAGGCGTTCTGCAAACGGATCATCCGGCATGCGTTCGGGATGCCACTGCACACCCGTAACCCAGTTGGAATCCCCGATCCATTCGACCCCTTCGATCGTGCCGTCAGAAGCACGCGAGGTAACGCGCAAATTCCTCCCTGGTTGCTCGATCGCCTGGTGGTGCGAGCTGTTGATGACCGCCTGCGTGCCTCTCGCAAGTGAGGCGAGGCGGCTACCCGGTTCCAGCGTGGCTAGGTGGGTCGGATCGTCTCTCGTTTCCCTCTCGCCCCCCTGCAAAAGGTCTTTCTTGCGGTGAGGCGTAGCGGTTCCGGTCTCAGCCTTGAGATCCTGAATCAGCGTGCCTCCCAAATAGACGTTCAGGAGCTGACAGCCGTAGCAAATGGCCAGGACGGGTTTTTTTTCGGCCAAGGCATGTTTTAGGATGGCGCGGTCGGTCTCCTCGCGGGGCAAGTCCGCAGGAGCGGACCATCCCCGGTTCACTGTCCCGTATCGAGCGGGCTCGACGTCCGCAGGGCTGCCCGGAAGCACAAAAGCGTCCAGCTGGGGAATTAGGCGGTTTCTTTCTTCTTCGTCTCTTAGAGGAAGCAGCACCCCTTCCGCGCCAGCTTTTTCCACCGCTTTGAGGTAATCCTCGGTTTTGCCGCGCAGACCAGTCGAACTTGCCTGGTCTTCCTCTGGGCCTGTCCGCCAGGGGATGCCGACACGCGGGCGCGTGTATGGGGTACGGTCTGCAGGAGAGAGGCGTTCAGCGCTTGGCTGGGCATCAATGTGGGACATAAGAACAGGAAATCGTAGCATTCGCGCCCACAGAGCGGCAACCTGGCTGGACGTGCGAGCAGCGGTCTTACCCAGCTCGCTCGAACCCTGGGTATTCATTAATTAGCGCGAACCAGACCGATCCCAACGATTGGCGTCGTAGCAGCGACCAAGGCAGCAGCCAGATAGAATGCAGTCCGGCGGATCTTGCGAGATTCTCGAGCGGCTCAGGCTGCCGCCGAAGGTGACCGCAACGGGGTCCATTTTCGCCCGCTGCTTATCAGCCTCGGAAAATCATGTCCCTTCTACTACAACTTGAAACTCACGGTGCCCCTTACTCGATGGTAGGATGAACGGCATTTTCATCCAGGAATTGTCCTTAGGAGGAAGGCGTGAATACGGCGAAACTCGTGCTTGTACTGCTGGACGAAGCGTATCAAAGGAAAACGTGGCATGGACCAAACCTCAAACAATCCCTCAAGGGCGTGTCCGTGGTCCAGGCTGCGTGGCGTCCGGGAGCGGGGAGGCACAACATCTGGGAAGTGGCGTTGCACGCCGCGTATTGGAAGTACGCGGTGCGTCGGAGGCTTGAGGGGGGCAAGCGTGGCTCGTTTGTGTTAAAGGGCAGCAATTTCTTCCCGCGGCCGGAAAAAGGCAACGCGACGGAGGCCGCTTGGAACGCCGACAAGAAACTGCTGGAGCGCGAGCATCGCGCCATGTGCGCCGCGATTGCCAAAGCCCTGCGTAAGCCGCGCGACGCCAAGTTTTTGAAACAGCTTTATGGCGTGGCCTTTCATGACGTTTATCACGCAGGGCAGATAAGGCTGCTGAGGCGCTTGCAGGAACGCTGAGGAAGAGAACGGAGATCGGAGAAGAGAAAACAGGACTACAAGTCGGCGCGCTTTATATAGAGAGTTTTCGGAGGCCGCTAACTAGGGCAGCCACGTCCGGGGCGTCTTGGAAAAGGCGGATGGCGGCGATGCCCGCCGCCCCGGCGGAAAAGCAGGCGGCGGCATTTTCCAAGGTGATTCCGCCGATGGCAAGCACAGGTAGCCCGACGGCGCGGCAGACTTCGCCGAGCCGTTGGAGTCCTTGCGGAGCTCCATACTTGGCCTTTGACGGCGTGGCGAAGACAGGACCAAAAAAAAGATAATCGGCATCTTTCTGTTCCGCGTTTTTGGCCGCTTCGAGTGAGTGGCAGGAGACGCCGATCAAGAAATCGTTCTCACGTTGAAGCGATCTCACCAGGCGCCGCGCTTCTTCTGGCGGCAGACTTTGCTCGCCGAGATGCACTCCGCCCGCTTGCGCGGCAAGGCCAACATCGAGCCGGTCGTTTACCAGGATGCGCTGGTGAACGCCCTTGCGTGCAGCTGAATCTGGCAGAAGCTGCGCGGCTTCGCGCGTCAGCATGCTCGACTCTCGCCCCGAGAGATCCTTTTCGCGGATTTGAATCCAATCGACCCCCGCCGCCACAGCCGCGGCGATTTTTCCGAGAACCATCTGGCGCTCTTCGGCCGGTTTTGCGGCAGCAAGGCCGCGGCGATCCGTCACATAGCAAAGCAGGGGAACGCTGTGCGACTTATTGAGGGGGGACATGGTCTGGCCCCTGGCGGGAGCCAATCCATCCGATGGCCAAAAGGATATCCAAGACACCGATGCCGCTCACCGCACCGCGGAAGGAAGGATGGAGTACGATGGATCTGAGCAGAGGGTAGTGATTCAGAAAAAAATTCTGCTCCCAATACATGGACCACGGCAAATAGAGCAGCAGCGCGCCCATTTCGAACGCGAGCACCACCAGAAGTGCGCGATAAATCCGGTTCATCGATGGATGGAAAACCGTCCCGCCTGCGTGCAGCGTGGATCAGCGGATGGGCTTCTGAAGAGCCGCGATGCGCTCGGCTACGTCGCGGTAGTCGATGTTCCTCGCGTAGACCTGAGAAAAACTCTTTAGCGCCGCTTCCGGCTCGCCCGCCGATTCCTGGGCCACACCCAAATCATACCGCAAGGCGAGCGTACTTTCCGGGTCGATTCCGGGAGTGTGCAGCGCGCGCTCGTACCAGATCGCGGCGATGGCCGGCTGGCCTTTTTCCATGAAGGCTAGGCCAAGCAGCGTGCAGCACTGCATGGTGTAGCGGAAGGCGCGGCCGTTGTCGCTGGCTTTGGCGACTTTCTGGAATTCGCTAATGGCTTCTTCGAGAAGACCCATCTCGCGGAAAGCGATGCCGAGATTGTAGTGCGTTTCGAGATCCTCTTCCTCAGCGCCCATTTCGCCAAGCTCGGCGCGAAACTCCTCAAAGACCTCCTTGAGCGGGCCGGATTCCGCCGAAGGCGGAGGCGCAGACCGAGCTTTCGGCTTTGGCGCTGGAGGGACCGCAGCGCCCGGCTTTGCATTGGAGAAGGACGGAGTCAGTGAGTCGATGCCGAGCTGGTCGATTTCCTTGGCGAGATCGGCCAGGAACTGATCGGATTCAAAACCAGTGTCGGCTGGCGTTGCGGCCGCTTTATTTTGCGCAGTCGGACGCGGTGGCAGAGCAGCGGGCGGCTTGGGAGGTTTCTGATCGTAAGCCGGAACCAACGGCTCCTGCTTAAGCACGAGTTCGTATTCCTGCTCCAATTCGAGTTCGGGCTCTGCGGGCTTTGGCGGTTTCTGTGCAGGTTTGTGAGCAGGCTTTTCCTTAGGCTTGCCGGCCGGCGCTTTGGCGGCAGGCTTCTCGAGCGGAACCGGCGGAGCGGCGGCTGGTGCTTGGTCTCGGACAACCGCTGCAGGTTCTTCGGCAATCTGAAACTCTTCGACCTCCGCCGGTTTTGCGGGGCGCTGAGGAGCTGCGGGAGGTTTCGCTGCGGAAGGGGCGGGAGTTTTCGCGGGCGGCGGGGTGGGGGGGGGCGCGGCTCGTTCAGGGGAGTGGGTCTCATCGACGAGCGTGGCCCACTCGTCCGACAGATCCACTTCCTGAACTTCTTCTTCCTCGGATTTGGCGGCAGCCTTGGCTGGTTCGGGCTCTGGTTCCGCAGCCGCGGGAACCGCCAGGCAATCCGCGGTCACCGGAGCAGGCTCCAGGTTCACGGGTATGGCCGTGATTTCCGGGATGGCCATTTCGGCTGGCTCCTCAGCCGTTTGTTGCGCAGCAGAGTTAGCCGAAGCCGTCGCGCCGGCTAATTCCTCGTCTGAAATGCCGGCGGCACGCTGAAAACGACGGCGCAATTCCGCAAAGCGGTCGGCGCTGCGTTTGTTGCCAGCTTCCGTGTGAATTTGTTCGAGCTGCGCGGCCAGCTCGGCGGTGCGGCGGTCGTCGCCTGCGCCGAGGACAAAATCGAGCAGTTTCTCAAGCGTGGGCGAGTGGCGCGGCGCACGGCGCAAAATGGCCTCCAGCAGGCCAATGGCCTTCTGCGTGAGCCCGTAGCTGGCAAAAAGATCAACGTCAGTGAGCGATTGGGCGATGAATTTCTGCGTCTCTTCGTCCAACTGAGGATCGACGGACGAGGCTTGCGTCTGAGCCTTGTCAAGTTCCGCACCAAACCCGCTCACATCGGAACGCAGCGTGGGAGTCGGAGCCTTGGGTGTTTCGGTGCGAAGATGATGATCCTCCGGAATCTCAGGGACTTCGTCGGGGGCTTCGGAGGCTGCCGGCAATCCCAGCCTTCGCAGAACGCTGTTGAGTTTGCGTTTGGCGGAATCACTATCTGGCTGGCGTTCGACGAGTTGCTCGAAAATCTCTTTGGCGCGGTCGAATTGTTCGTCAGCGACAAGGGCATCGCCCAACTGCGCCAGGGCATCGGGCATGTGGAACGAATCGCTGGTGCGGCCGTAGAGTTCGACGAGCCATTCGAGCGGCTCCAAACGGCCCGGCATCCTTTCCGCTAGGCCATGGAGCATTTTTCCAATGGCTTCGTGTTCCCCGACATCGATCATCGGGATGCGGGCCTGCTCCAGAATTCCCATAACCTTCTGGGTTTGCCCAGCTTCAAGAAGCGCCTCCACGGCCTTTTGCAGCGGACCGTAGTTCTTGGGGTCGGCCTCAAAAACTTGCATCGCCAAAGTAACGGCTTGATCCCAACTGGAATTCCTGAGATGGAATTCGAGCAGGAGTTCGGTTTGCTCGCCGCCTTTTTCGAGATGGGGAACTTGTTGAAGGAGCTCGGCAGCCTTGGTGAGATCGCCTTGCAGTGAATAAGAGCGCGCCCGGACAATGAGCGCGGCGGCATTCGTGGGTTCGAGCTTCAGGGCTTTGTCTGCAAGCTTTTCGCTTTCCGATTGATCGCCACGCGCAAGAGCGCGCTCGGAGGCGGCAACGTACGCTTCGATGGCGTCGCGCGACTGGCCCATGGCCTGGTACAAATCCGCAAGGCGAATCTGGATTCGAAGATTGTCGGGTTCAGCCTGCAAAAGCTTTTTCAGCAGGCCGACGGCCTCGGCCTGGCGATTTTGCTTCAAGTGAATTTCGGCCAACTGCAAGAAAAGGGGCCGGGCCTCGCTCATTACTCCCTGCTGAACGTAGAGGTCGGCGAGCTTTTCGAGCGGGCGAATTTCTTCCGGAGCAAGTTTGGCGATGCGCTTGTAGACCGCGATGGCTTTGGTGAGGAACCCATCGCCGACGAAGATCTGGGCCAGGCGCTCAAAGTAGTCGATGGCCTGGAAGGTCTCGCCCTGGCGGATATAGAGCTCGCCGATGGTCATCAAAGTGACTTGGTCGCGCGGCTCGTACTTGAGAATGTGCTGGTATTCGGCGATGGACTGGGCGACCTTGCCCTGGTTCAGCAGCTTTTGTGCGGCTTCGACGTATTTGCTTTTGTTATAAGCCATTCGCAAAAAGAGACAAATCTCCCAGGGAGCAGTCCCAAACACACTCTCCCGGCTGGCCGACGGGCGGAAAAGGCCCCTCGGAGGTACTCAGGTAACGCTAGCAGGCGGAAAAAAGGCAAGTCAACGAACCGAAAGTTTGTTGTGAGCAGGCAGTTATCCCCGTGCTATTTAGGAAATTCTAGAGCGAATACAAAGCGAATTAGGGGAGCGAGGGAACGGAGGGATTCGAGACGAGGTAGAGGACGGCAGCGTGAGGGGGCAGGGTTACCGTGAGGGATTCGAATGAGCCCAGATCTTTGTGTTCCCAGACGTCCCGGAGACGGTATTTCCCGCCGGGCAGCTCCAGGTCTTTCCAACAGTAGCGGAACTCCTGGGGGAGCGAGTCTAAATTGAAAAGAGCAAGGTAGTGCCCCTCGCCGGAAGAGGGTCGAGCGAGCCAGACGGCGGCTTTGTCAGTGGTCAGGATGGTGTGGTTCACGGTGGAGTGCTGGTCGATGGCAATGACTTCGGGGTTGGTGAGAAGCGACTCGGTCCATTCATCGCACAAGGTCAAGTTGCCGCCCATGATGAGCGGCGAGCGAGAAATGGACCAAAGCGTGAGGAGGGTGCGCTGCTCGTCGCGAGTCAGGCGTGTGGCGCGGGGCTTCCCCCACCCGGCGGCGGGTTCGAGCCACCCGATAGGGAGCATGTCGGCATCAGGCCAGTGGCCCGGCCCGGAAAAAGAAGCCCATTTTGCGGCGCGTGCGAATTGGTTCTGGATGCCTGAAGGAAACTGTGTATCGCTGTGCCAGAGGTCCCAGACGTCATCGGAAATTCGCCACATCTGCGCGTACTTGCTTACCTCGTCGGCTTTGTCCAGCGCCGTGGGGCCTGGAGAAAGACTGAGGACGATGGGGCGGCTGGTTTTGCGGATGGCTTGGCTGATGAGCCGAATTTCATCACCCTTGTAGGGATGATCGGAAATGCAGTCCACTTTCAGGAAGTCCACGCCCCAGTTTGCGTAGAGCTGTGCGATGGAATCGTAATAGGCCTCGGCGGCGGATTGACTGGCGTCGAGTCCATAATTGAATGGATTCCAAGGGCATGTGTCGGAGGTTTTCGCAGCCTCAGCAGCATGAAAGGAAGTACCGGCGATCGGAAGATTCCTGCGAACTGCTTCCTTGGGAATTCCGCGCAAGATGTGTACGCCGAACTTCAGGCCCAGCGAATGGACGAAATCGGCGAGAGGCTTGAAGCCGGCGCCCTCTGCTGCGGAAGGAAAGGAGCTTGTCGCGGGGGTGTAGCGCCCGTAAGCGTCCAGGCTGAACTCGGCTTCCTTCGCATTTGTGCCGACGAAGTGATTGGTTACATACCAACCGGAATCGACGACGACATATTGCCAGCCGGATCTCTTGAGATGTTCCACCATCCATTGCGCGTTTGCGCGAATGTCCGCTTCGGCGACGGTTTCGGCATAGGCATCCCAACTGTTCCAGCCCATCGGCGGCGTCGGGGCAAGTAGGGAACTGTTTTGGGGAGCAGCGTGCAGATTCACCGAAATAAGCGTAGCAGCAACAAATAGTACAAAGAGAGAATGGGATCGACGCATCGGCAGGCTCCGGACAAAACGTGCTATTCCCGCAACGCTAAAAAATTGGCAGGGGAGTTTGCGTGGCGCCCGCGGCCCAGCAGCCGGAATCGCGCACCGGCGCGAACGAATAGCGATGCAAAGGCGTGGGACCGTGGAGACGCAAAGCTTCCAGATGGTCCGGCGTGGCGTAGCCCTTGTGGCGCGCCAGGCCATATTGCGGGTAGACGGCGTCCCACTCTTCCATGCGCGCGTCCCGGTGGGTTTTCGCGAGGATGGAAGCGGCGGCGATGGATACGCTTCGGGCATCGCCTTTGATGAGCGACTTCTGCTCAATCAAGACGTCGAGCTGCATGGCATCAATGAGGAGGTAGTCGGGTGGGATGCTGAGCCGCTCCAGAGCTGCGGCCATAGCTTGGCGAGAGGCTTGATAAATGTTCCACGCGTCAATGCGCTGGGCGTCGATTTCCGCGACGGCCCAGGCGAGGGCGTGTTCGCAAATGCGTTCGCGGAGCCCGGCACGGCGTTCTGGGGTGAGCTTTTTCGAGTCATCAAGGCCGACAATTCGGCGCTTGGGATTGAGAATCACTGCGGCGGCAACCACCGGACCAAACAACGCGCCTCGTCCGGCTTCGTCAATACCGGCGATGCGCGTCCAGCCCAACTTGCGCGCCGCTCGCTCGAAACGGGAAGAGCAGAGCCGGTTCATCGGTGGGGGATTTTAGCACGATGCGGAATCGGTGATGCGGCGTTTTCTTGACGGGGAAACTTGCGGCGTGACAGGATACTGCGCTCGCGACGCCGGACTTATCGGGAGACATCAAAAGGGCTTCCGTGTCAGGAGGAATCTTATGAACGACCACGGCGGCATGGAACACTTCGCGGATTCCAGTCGCTTTCCGGAGTGCACCCCGAGTTTTTCGAGCCTATCGGCCCTGGTCGCTCTTTTTCTGTTCATCAGCGGTTTGGGGGCGCAGCTGGTTTCCGCACAATCGCGGCGCATGGAATTGAACGATATGGCCAAAATTGTTTCTGTTTCAGACCCGCAAATCTCGCCGGATGGAAAGTCCATCGTGATCGTCGTATCACGGGCCAATCTGGAGCAAGACCGCAACGAGCGCGAGTTGGTGCAATTTTCCGGGCGATATAGTTCGCCGGATGGATGTTAACCGGCGCTGGGTGGAGTGGAAGGACCAGTATTTGAAATAAGCATGCCGTTTGTCCTGAGCGTCTTTTGACAGATAGCTCGTGCGGGAGGAAGTGGTTTTCGTGACGGAAGGAGAACTGCGATGGATCAGCGATTTCATGTTGTAGCTGTGCGCGTCCGAGTGCTTACTGTGTGCTCTGCGGTTTTTCTGCCCCTGGCCCCTCTTGGTGGCGCGCAAGGATTGATCGGCAGCGATCTTTCGAAGCTGCGCTCGGTGGGGGGCGTGGCGCTTTCAGCCGATGGGCGTCATATTGCTTACTCGGTCGTCATGCACGATGAGCCCGGACGCCCGTATGGACAACTGTGGATGATGGATCTGACCACGCAAAAGTCGCTTCGCTTTGGCGGGGACAAGGACCGCGGCGGCGGGGCCGTATGGTCGCCGGACGGGAAGTGGATTGCGTTTTTCGGCAGGCTGGGAGACAAGCACGGTTTGATGATTGCGAAACCTGATGGATCGGACGTCACCGTTCTTGCTTCGCCCGAAGGCACGAACAGCCCGCTGCCGGGAATCGGCAATGAAGTCACCTGGTCCCCTGATGGGAAGCAGATAGCCTACATTTCGTCCATTCCGGATAGCAGGACGGCGGAAGCCAGTGGCGATCCGATGGTCATTACCCGCTATCTCTATAAACCGGATGCTGGCGAGGGGATGACGCGGTTCAACGACAATCGGCGGTTGCACATTTTTGCGGTTGACGTGGCCACCAGGCAGCCTCGCCAGCTTACCAAGGGCGACACGGATGAGCATTCGATCGACTGGTCGCCGGATGGCAAACAGATTTTGTATTTGACGAATCCAGAGCCGAATCAGGACGAGTTTTTTAATTACGACGTTTTTGCGCTGAAGGTGGCGGACGGCAGCGTTGGGCGGATTAGCGCGACGGAATTCAACGAATACGACCCGGTGTGGTCACCCGACGGGAAGAAGATTCTTTTTCGCGGAACGCGCCGCGGGCTTACGGACCGCGAAACCACGATGGAAGACACGCACGTGTGGATCATGAACGCCGACGGCAGCGACCGGCGGGAGATCGGAGCGGCGATCGACAATCGCCAGGGTTCGCCGCACTGGGCGCCTGACGGGACCTCGGTGTACTTCACCGTGCAGGAGCGCGGGAGCAACTATTTGATGAGACTACCTATTTCTCGAGGCAAGCCAGAGTACATCGTGAAAGAGCCGGGTTTTGTGGGCTCCTTTTCTGTGGGTAAGGACGGCACCGTGGCCTACAGTTATGCTTCGCAGCGCGACTTATCGGAGCTTTACGTGAAGAGCGGCAACGGGGCGCCACAGAAGCTTACGGATTTGAACGCACAGGTCCTTGCTGGAAAGCGCATTGCAGAAGTGGAGTCCTTCACCTTCCTCAGCAACGACAACAAATATGAGGTGGAGGCTTTTCTCACAAAACCCCTCGGGTTAACCACTACCTCCAAACATCCCATGATTGTGAACATTCATGGGGGGCCGCACGGGCAGAATGGACCGGCTTTCAATTTCAAGAACCAAGTGTACGCGGCGCGCGGGTGGGCGACGCTGAACGTAAATTATCGAGGGTCGACGGGATACGGACAGAAATTTGCGGACGCCGTGTTTGGCGATCAGAACGGAAACGAAGGCCAGGATGTTTTGTATGGCGTTAGCGCGGCCCTCCGGCGCAATCCATGGATCGACCGCGAGCGCCTGGGCATCGAAGGCGTCAGCTATGGCGGCCAGCTAACGGACTGGCTGATCACGCAAACCAACGAATTCAAGGCGGCCATTCCGATTGCGGGAATCGCCAACCTGGTGAGCTACAACTACATGACCTATTACAACCAATACGAAGAGATGGAATTCGGGCAGTTCCTGCACCAGGGCAACTTGATGGACGTGGCCTGGGAGCGCTCGGCGCTCAAACACGTGGCGGCGGCGCATACTCCTACAATGCTGATGCACGGTGAAAACGATAACGACGTGCCGATTGCGGAAGCGGAGCAGTTTTTCATCGCGCTGAAAGACGTGGGGACGGAAGCGATTTTTGTGCGCTATCCGCGAGAAGGGCACGGCCTTGCGGAGACCGGGCATAATATTGATTCGATCGACCGCTGCATTGCTTGGTACGAGAAGCACTTTCCGAAACCGGGGGCGGAAGGAATTACCAACGTCCAGCCGTGAAGAATGACACGCGACTGGCGACTCGCTACAGGCCACCATCAGCGAGCGCATCCAATTGTGAGCGGAACAAAAGGAAAGGCCGGGTCGACCGGAGCCTGTGAAGATATTTGGGCAGCCCTGAGGAGGGACTGCTTAGCCTTTTGCTTCCGTGCCGGCGGTGGCCGTAGCCGCAACGGCGGCGGTCGTTTCCTCTTCCTCGCGGCCGGCGCGCCGGATGCGGGCGGCTTTGCCCCTCAAATCGCGGAGGTAGTACAGGCGGGCGCGTCGAACTCTGCCTTTGCCTACCACTTCGATGGAGCTGATCGTCGGCGAATGCAGGGGAAAGATGCGCTCGATGCCTACACCAAAACTGACGCGACGCACGGTGAAAGTGGCGCTGGAGGCTCGGCCCTTCTTCGAAATCACCACGCCTTCAAAAGCCTGGAGGCGCTCTTTTTCCTTCTCACCCTCGCCTTCCTTGAGGCGCACATTCACGCGCACGGTGTCGCCCGCGCGGAATTCGGGGAGGTCTTTGCGCAGCTGCGCTTCGTGCAATTTACGAATTGCCGGGTTCATGTGCGTGCTTCCTTTTAGACCCACTCAGGCGGGGCCAGCTCTTACTCAAAGGGCAAGCTCAGATTATAGAGAAAATTTGCCGAAATGCCTAATCAATTTGGGGCTCGTATCCGGGAAGCCCTTAAGCCATTGACTTTGAGAGGCTTAGGCCGAAGCAGTGACGGACGAGTTTCTGCGGATGACCGTTGCGGCAAAGCGTTCCATTTCGTCCAGTTGCGGGCTGCACTGCAAGAGCACCAGGTCCACGCCAGCGGCTTCGAATTGGCCGAGGCGCTCGGCCACCTGTGCAGGTGTTCCAACCAGCCCGGAGCGCAGGCCGCGATTTGAAACCGAATAGTCTTCGAGAGAAACGCGCTGCTCGAGCTGCGTTCCGGCGAGCCATTGTTGGTAATTCGCGTAGCCTGCGGCCGATTGACGTACGTCGGTAATGCGGCGCAGCTCATCCTGCGCCTCGCGCGCGGTTTCGCGGACGATGGCATACCCCGCAACTCCAAACTTGAGCGGCGGCAGCAGCCGGTGTCGGGCGCGCCGTGCGCGCAAGTCCACGATTTTCTCGTGCACGCGTTCCGGCGGATCACCATGCATCAAGTAGGCGTCGCACTTTTCGGCGATCAATTCCTTGGCGGCAGGGGATTCGCCTCCCGCGTAGAGCGTGGGACGCGGCTTCGAAACGGGCTTGGGCTCGAGAACGTTGTCTTCTACGCGGTAATACTTCCCCAAATAGGAAAAGTGGTCTTGCTTCCAAACACCGTCGAGCACGTCAAGCCATTCGCTGGTGCGAGCGTAGCGGTCGTCGTGTTGTTCAAACGCCACGCCGTACTTGCGGGCTTCATCGGCCCACCACGAGGAAACAACATTAAGCGTGAGCCGCCCATTGCTGACGTGATCGATGTTTGCGGCCTGTTTCGCCAGCAGCGCCGGCAGATGGAACGTAGGCCGCACCGCTACCATCAGTTCAATTTTTTCCGTGACAGCAGCCAGCGCCGCAGCCGTGGACCAAGCGTCCAGCGAATCCGCTTCTACGCCCTTGATGTCGTTCAGATTCAACTCGGCGATAAGCGTGACGTCGAAGCCGATCTGTTCGCTGCGTTGCGCCAACCGCTTCACATACGCCCAGCTTGCTTGCATGTTTTCGTTTTCCACGTTGCGCAGCCATCCGCCGAAAACAGGCAGCCAATATCCGTATCTCACCGCGGGCCCCCTGTGGAAGCAACACGTTCGGCGTGCTTGGCCTCGTGGCCTTGCGCTTCGGAAATCAGAAAATCAGCCAGCCGCGCGTAGGGATTGAAACCGATCACGCGCACAGGGTCGGCAACGAAATTCGAAAGCGCATTCACATCGTAATAAAGCTGCCGGCCGGTGCGCTCGTCGAAAACGTATTCAATACCTCCGACTTCGACTCCGGCGAGCTCCACGATGCGCTCGACGTCTTCGATGACCTGGCGCGGCGGCTGGTAGCCCTCGACTTTCATGCCGGTTTTTGGAGCATCGACTGGACATGCGATGCGCGCCAGCTCTTCACCCCGCGTGTTCTGGCAAATGTCCGCTGGACACAAGTTGAAGCTTTCGCCAGTGATATGAATTCGAATGGCGTAGAGATATTTTCCGCCAAGGACTTCGACGCGCGTGATGACGCCGTCGCGTGCAATGAACGCCTCCTGCACCAGCGCGGTTGAGTCAATTCCGAAATAGAGGCGATTCGCTTCGACGGCGGCGCGCAATTGCTCGGGAGAACTGAAACGTTCGATTCCCGCACCGCTGCCGCCGATGTTCGGCTTCACTACCACCGGATAGCCAACGGCCTCGGCGGCCGCCAGCGCTTGCGAGGGATGGTTGATGACGCGCGCCTGGGGGTAAGGCAGACCAAGCTTTTCCAAATTGGTGAGCTGCTGTGCTTTGGAAATTTCGTGCGCAAAGCAGCGGTAGCCGTTCACGACGCGAACACGTTTGGCTTCGAGGTGGGCCAGGTAGTTCAGGGTGTAGAAGATTGCGTGCGCGAGGCCGCGCTGCCAGGCGGAAGGGCTCATGCGGTTGAAGAGCAGGGAAAATTCGCGTTCCTGGGATGCCGCGTCGTAGTAGTGATGGCGCGCGTCAATCTTCACCCAGTTCGTTCCGCGCTCGTCGAGCTGTTGAAATAGGGGGCGGAACCAGTCCGGATGTTCGTAGTAAATCGCGATGGGCTTTTCGAGCCCGTTGCCGTTACTGCTCATTTCCTTGCTCCATACGACTTTCTCATTAGAAGTGGAAAGACCGCAAGGCGTTCGTTTTTATTCCTGGGAAAGCAGATCGGGGCGATTACGTCGCGTCTTTTCCATGGCCTTGTGCTGGCGCCACTTGGTAACTTCGGCGTGGTTTCCGCCGACGAGAATTTCCGGCACTTTCCACCCGCGGTAATCTGCAGGGCGCGTGTAATGTGGGAAATCGAGCAGCGTACCTCTTGCGCCCGTCGGTTCGCGTACAACCGCCGAAGAGGGCTTCACGGCCGAGAAACTTGCACTAAAAGACTCATTCTGCGAGGACGCTTCGTTACCCAGCGCGCCTGGGAGCAGGCGCACAACGGCGTCCATCACAAGCATGGCAGGCAGCTCACCGCCGCTCAAAACAAAGTCGCCGATGGAAACCTCCTCGGTTGCTAGGTGCTCGGCCACACGTTCGTCCACTCCTTCATAGCGTCCGCAAATCAGAATGATTCGTCGGAGCTGCGAGTACCTGCGCGCCATCCCCTGATGGAAGAGTTTTCCCGCCGCCGACATCAGCACAATCGCTGTATGTGGATCCGGGGCGTGCGGTGTACTCGCATCGCCCAAACTGCGGCCAAGCAAAGACTCGACCGCTTCAAACAGCGGCTCCGGCTTCAACACCATGCCCTCTCCGCCGCCGAAAGGCCGGTCGTCCACGGTGCGGTGACGGTCTTTTGTAAATTCGCGCAGATCTTGAACATGTACGTGAATGATCCCCGCCTCTCTAGCCCTGCGGATAATCCCGTGATCGAGAGGCCCCTGGAAGAACTCGGGAAAGATGGTGAGGAGATCGAATCGCATAGCCATTTCTTCAATGCATGGCATTATGCATGGGGATGCCCCGGTAGTGGAATTGCAGATTGTCAGTTTAGGTCGCGGAGCCCTTCCGGCAGGACCACGTCGATGCGACGAGCGAGAGGATCTATTTTCGTACAGATGTCTTGCGCCAGAGGAATCAGGAGTTGGCCCTGCGAAGTGTCCACTTCGAGCAATGGGGTTCCGGCCATCCCTTCGCCAGGAAACTGAACGTCGCGGACGGTCCCGAGCAAGGCAGGCGCTTCGGCGAGCGAACAGGCGGAGGAGGCCATGACCGGCGGTGTCGCGGGAGTCTCAAACACGTTGCAGCCAATGAGCTCGGAAACGAAATACTGCCCTGCCGGCAGACTGACACGTTGTTCAATGGGCAAGAGCACTTCGAATCCACGAAGCTTCTCCGCCTCAGGGATGGAATGGACGCTTTCGAAGTGGAAAACGATCTGGCCGCGATGGTTCTGGCTTAGCCAGCAAGATTTCAGTACCTCACGACGCGGCTCGCCACGATCATGCGGGTCTTCGAGGAAAACTTCGTGCACTTTGGTGAGCCGCTCGGCAAAATCGGTAAGGAGTTCGGCGGCGACTTCCCCTTTATTGCCTCGTGCGCGAACAATGCGGGCCACCAGGACCCATCGTGGAGAGTCTGGGTTCAAAGGAATTTCGGTCGAGATCGGCCAGCTCCTGAAGCTGCCGAAAATCCTCAGTCTTCGAGAATCTCAAGCGTGAAGCGCTTTTTCAATTTCATCCCGGCAGCGCCCAGCAGAGTCCGCACCGCCTTGGCCGTCCGACCCTGGCGCCCAATCACTTTTCCCAAATCCTCGGGGTGCACGCGCAACTCCAACACGGTCACCTGGGACCCCTCAACGGACTTCACTTGAACGTCCTCGGGGTGGTCTACCAGGGCCCTGGCGATGGATTCGACCAGCTCCTTCATTTGGGCCACTCCAGTTGAGCTTAGTTCCAGCGGCAACTTACCGCGCCCTCCAGAAACGGTCAACGCCTCGCTAGCACCACGGGCAGTGTAATCACAACGCCGTGGGACGCCGTCCCGGTCGAACCGGCACGAGCAATTTTCAGGGAGCTGGGGTGTGCGTTTACGCGATTTTCTGCTGACGTAGAAAACTGCGTACTGTATCGCTGGGCTGTGCGCCCAGGCCAATCCAATGCTTGATGCGCTCGGCGTCGAGCTTGACTTCCGCCGGCTTCTTCAGCGGATCATAGGTTCCTACCGCTTCTTTTATGCGGCCGTCGCGTGGCCGAGTTCGCTCGATAACCACCACGCGGTAAAATGGCTTTTTCTTCTTGCCAATCCTGGACAAACGAATCGTGAGCACTAACTCAATCCTCCTGCATCTTGCACATTGTAGCTTGTCTCGGTCCTTCGCAGCAAACAAATCCTGAAGCTAAATGATTTTAAATCCGGACCCGCAGCAGGGGGTAACGAACTCGAACTGCGTAAGGCTCTAAAGAGAGGAGAGGGCGTTGTTTAACCGCCAGAGAATCAATAGACTACCGTTAGATTCCGAAGCGCTCTAGCTACCCTCGAGCAAGTTTGGCCGCATTGCCCTGGCAGTTGCATGCTGGATCACTGGTTCTCGTCGTGGCGGGAGCGGGCACGGTGGGCGAACGGCCAACTCGCCTCGGATCTGCTGCCATCCGCAATAACCGGAATCTGCGCATTCCTGGTCACACAACGCTCCAGCAGTTATCTGGGGACGGCTGTGGTGGGGGATCAAGGAAACTCCAAATCTATCCTTCAGGTTGGTTATAGGAAAGCCGGTATGGACTCTTGCAACCGGTTCGAGGAAAATCTCCGCCATGTCATCCAACACAATTCGCCTCATCGCTATCCTTTTTCTCGTCCTTGTCAGTGCTTCTTCATTGGCCGCGCAATCGGCATCGAACGCTGCTCGTGCGGCGGAGCCTCCGCGCCCGCCCTATTTGGACCCCAGCCTTCCCGTTGAACAGCGTGTCGAGGATCTGGTTTCCCGCATGACGCGGGAAGAAAAGGCTTCCCAAATGCAGGACGTTGCTCGCGCCATCCCTCGTCTTGGAATTCCCGCTTATAACTGGTGGAACGAGGGCCTGCATGGCGTCGCGCGCTCGGGAATGGCCACCGTCTTCCCGCAGGCCATCGGCCTGGCTGCAACCTGGGACACCGACCTCGTCTATCGCGTCGCCGATGTCATCTCGACCGAAGCCCGTGCCAAATACAACGACGCCATCCAGCACGGTAATACCGGCCGCTACTACGGCCTTACCTTCTGGTCTCCCAACATCAATATCTTTCGCGATCCGCGCTGGGGCCGTGGTCAGGAAACCTACGGCGAAGATCCGTTTCTCACCAGCCGCATCGGCGTTGCTTTCGTCACCGGCTTGCAGGGCGACGATCCCAGATACCTGAAAACCGTGTCTACACCAAAGCACTTTGCCGTCCACAGTGGTCCGGAAACTCTGCGTCATCGCTCCGA
>QHYK01000083.1 GCA_003224085.1 Acidobacteriota bacterium
GACCGTGCATGAATGGGCGCGGTCCGGTTCGCTGCGGCGAATCGATTGCTATACACATGGCAATTCTCTCTATGAACCACTCCGAGGTACCACGATTATCAAAGGACGGGGCGGACGCAGGGCGCTCCAGCCAACCTTCACCGCTACCAATTCCGAACAGGGTGCAATATGAAGCGTAAGCCTTGCGATCCGGATCTTGATCCGGCAAGGCAGCGCCACCACACCGTAGTGAGCGAGAACATCACGAAACAACGGGTTGACCGTGGGATCGTAGATGTCGGGAGCCGCCACACCTTCTCCCAGGTTGTCGAGAACGACCACTCTCGGACATGCACCTAAACGACGAAACGCCTTCTCGTGGAGTTCTGCCCAGATGCGGGTACTCGAACGCCACACCAGCAGGCGCACGGACTTGCGGCTGTATCCCAGAGTCAACACGAACAGCCTGGTCCTGCGGTACTTGCCCGTTTGCGGGTCGCGAACCCGAGGGCCGCTGCCGTAATCGA
This sequence comes from Acidobacteriota bacterium, assembly GCA_003224085.1. Classification (GTDB taxonomy): domain Bacteria; phylum Acidobacteriota; class Terriglobia; order Acidiferrales; family UBA7541; genus Acidiferrum. The sequence goes on from QHYK01000083.1 coordinate 507, forward strand.
CCTGGGCTTCTTCCCCTGGCTCGGTGAGGATGATCCCCGCTGCCTGGGGTAGCTTGGAACCGCCAAGCCTGCGTACGAAACGCTTTACCGTTTGGTAGTCGCCGGGATACCCGTGGTCGGTAACCAGATCCTGCCAGATGGCCTTGGCATTCCGTCCACGGCTCAGTTTCTCCTCGATGAGGTCACGGTAGGGTTCGCAGGCACTGACCCTGCCCGCGGGGGAGCTTGGGGGTTGCGATAAAAGGCCTACAAAGTCGGGGGTCACTTCGTTGGCCGGTTTTGCCTCCGATAGGTCGGGGGTCACTTCGCTGGCCGGTTTTGCCTCCGATAGGTCGGGGGTCACTTCGTTGGCCGGTTTTGCCGGCGCCCGCCTTCCCCAGGCACGCGGGATCCGTACCGCAATCCCGGCCGCCTTTAGGTAAGACGTCATGCGCCTTGGGCGCACCACCAATCATGAAAATAGGGTTCAGCGGGCTGGTCCGAGGGCGGGTCAGTCTGTGGTACAAGCATCCGAGGATGGCGGTTGCTTGGAGGTCGGGAAAGGCTGTGTGGACATCGATCCCGTAGGTAAGACTGACCCGCGCCGGTAAAGGTACCACCATTTGTCGCACCCGGAAACGGGAAGGACGTATAGCAGTGTCTGTAACAGACCTGCGGCGCAGCAATCGCCTCCGCTAAAGGAGGTGCTATGCAAACTTTGGTGGAACGTGGCTGTGGAATGGATGTGCATCAGGCCACGGTCGTGGCCTGCTTGTTGATTGTTTTGCAGAACGGAAAAATCCGCCAGAAGCAGATACGGACGTTTGGTACCACCACGCGAGAGCTGCTGAGCTTGCGCGAGTGGTTGCTCTCAGAAGGCTGCACTCATACAGCTATGGAGAGCACGGGAGTGTATTGGAAGCCGATCTACGCCATCCTTGAGGGAGCTTTCGAGATCGTGGTCGCCAACGCGCAACACGTCAAGAAGGTTCCGGGGCGCAAGACCGACGTGAAGGACGCGGAATGGATTGCGGACTTGCTCTGCCACGGGCTGCTGCGCTCCAGCTTTGTTCCCCCGAAACCCATTCGCGAACTCCGCGACTTGACGCGCTACCGCCGCAAGCTGGTGGAAAGCCAGTCGGCGGAGCGCAACCGTCTGCTGAAGCTGCTAGAGACCGCCAACATCAAGTTGGCCAGCGTGGCCACGGACGTATTTGGAGTCTCCGGCCGACTCATGCTCGAAGCTCTCGTGGAAGGAAGAGCGACCCTCCACGAAATGGCCGAGTTGGCGAAAGGAGCGCTGCGCAAGAAGATCCCTGAACTGGAGTTGTCGCTCGAAGGAAAGGTAGAAGAACACCATCGTTTCCTGTTGAAGTTGCAACTCGATCGGCTGCAGGCGGTGGAAAAAGATTTGGTCCTCCTCGAGCAACGCATCCAAGAGAAGCTGCAGCCGTATGAGGCCCAAGTCACCTTGTTGGATGAGATCCCGGGCGTGGATTGGACGCTAGCGGCAGCGATCATCGCTGAACTGGGTGTGGACATGAATGTCTTCGGGAATGTTTCTCAGCTGGCATCCTGGGCTGGCATTTGTCCTGGCAATAACGAATCTGGCGGCAAGCGCAAGAGCGGTCGCATCCCAAAAGGCAATGTGTACTTGAAGGCGGCTCTAGTGGAGGCGGCCAACGCAGCGGCGAAAGCTAAGGGCACTTACTTGAGGGACAAATTTTACCGTCTCAAAGCCCGGCGGGGGTACAAGCGCGCGGCGATAGCGGTGGCCCATAAGATCTTGGTGGCCATCTTTCACATGTTTTCCCACCGAGTCTGCTACAACGAATTGGGTGATCTCTACCTCGACAAGCTGAACAAACACCACCTGACTCGAAACTTGGTTCATCGCTTGGAGCGTCTCGGCTATACTGTGACACTAGAACACAAAGCCGCATGATGCCCAACTCCTCCGCCCGCTGAACCCTATTTTCATAGCAGCAGCGCCTGCGGTTTCACGCCGTACACCGGTTTCTCGCTCGATCTTTCGTAAAGACCATCCGAGCGTTCCCAGTGCGATGACTTGTTGTTTCTTTTCTTCGCTCAAGGCATTGCTCATACCAAGAGAGCCTATAAAGGCTCCCGTCGGAGTCAATGTCCCGAGCCTTCACCGTTGGCCGGTTTTGAAGTGACCCTGACTGGCCGGTTTTGAGTGATCCCTGAGGGGCGCGCTCGGCAATTCAACTACTTTGCGACGCAGATGACAACGTTCGGGACTGTTCGAAATCAGAGGGTTATAACCGGAGCATGAAATCTGTGACATAGAGTTCGTCGATCATTTGATCCCACATTTTCTTTTTGAGGTCAGTGTATGTAGCAGTATGATCTAGCCCAACGCCGGTAATCAACTAAGGAGAATTCGTGGGTCTCTTCCGCCGACTCGCTGCGTACGTCACCAGGAAGCACCCCGAATGGGTGCGGCCCGACGTTGGTGACCTGCTGGATTCGGCGCCGGATGGGATGGTGATCGTCAACGCTGACGGAAAGATCGTTGTCGTCAATGCGCAAACTGAGATCCTGTTCGGCTACAGCCGGCAGGAGTTAATCGGGCAGCCTGTCGAGATCCTCATCCCGGCACGCCTTGAGCGCTTGCACGTAAAGCATCGCGCGTCATTTCTCGCCGAGCCGCACGTTCGTCCGATGGGTGCCGGGCAGGAGCTTCTCGGCAAACGTAAGAATGGGACGGAGTTTTCCGTTGAAATCAGTCTCAGCCCTTTGCGGACCCCACAAGGACTTTTCGTCACCAGCGCCGTCCGCGACATCACTGAGCGCAAGCACGCGGAGGAGCAGATCAAGAAACTCAATGCGGAGCTCGGGGAAGCGCTGCGCCGGGCCGAACGCCTAGGAGCGACTGGCGAACTGGCGACAAATATGGCTCGCGAGATCGAAAACGTGCTGGACACCTTGGCAAGGTTGCTCTCGCAGCTTGAGCGCCACCCTGGCGCCGACCCCGACACTAAGGAGTTGGTTGGCAAAGCACAGGAGGAAGTCACCGACATTAGACGCATCACGGGCAACACGCTCGCCCTGCAACGGGAACACGACTCTTGGAAGAGAGGATGATGGCGCTGCGGTTACGACTCGCTAGCCCGCGATGCGCATTGAAATGGAGCGCCGACCAGGACTGCATTCCGCGGCCGGCCTTGGACTTGGTGGCAGTAGACGGACTCAATTGCCAAAGTAAGGCGCGTTTTTCCCCCATGTCTCGGGCGATCCGTTCGGAATCCTCGTGCGTCGCCCCTTTCTGCTACAGATATAGAGAGTCAACCAGGGCGGGCAGCAGATCGTACCAATGGCTCTCCGCGATTCCCTTCGCTACCGAAGTGTTTCCCCGTCGATCCTCCCGCGCTAGGGGGCAGATCGGAGTCCGAGAATAGCGGTTCGTTTGTGGTGGTTATTGTAGCCTCCCCGCTGGTGCAGTCAACGATCGCTGATCAATTTGGTGCCGCAAATTTGTCAAACTGTTGCCGGCACGGACAACTCCTCTTCGATCTTCACAGTAGGGAAGAGGACGACTTTGAATTGAAGAGACCGCGCGATGAGGCACGATTTTTCGGCTTTCTCAAGCAAGCGAATGACCCGGCCACGATCCTCTTCCTTCAAGATGCTAACGACAGGCCGCAGTTTGATTTCCGTAAAGCGCCAGATACCATCCTCGTTGCCGAGCACGCCTTCCGCGTCCAGGTTGAAGGACGCAAATCCCAGGCGGGACTTCTCCGCAATACCGGAAAAGGTGCTGACAAAGCAGCTTGCCACAGCGGCGACGAGGAAGTGTTCCGGTGTCCAGCGCCCTGGCTCCCCCAAGAACTCCGGTGGGGCGCTGAACGATATGCAAGACAGGACTCCTTCCGCGTGGACGACGCCATTGCGTCCGCCCGCGCCGAATGCGTTGACTCGATATTCATGGTGAGCTTCCATTTCCTTCTCCTTTCATCTTTACGGCGGGAAATTGCTTCCGATTCTGGCCCCGCGTTAGCAATTCAAACCTAACAAGGGAGCCCGTACGACGCTGTGACCTGAGTCACGATCAAGAGTGATGGCCGTCACGGCCAAACGGACTTGTCTGGGCGTATTCGTGGTACGCAGGGAGGTGACCCATGCAAGCGGTTCAAGCAAGAACGAGAATTACACTGAAGAATATTCTGCTTACCACTGACTTTTCTCCAGCCGCAGAAGCGGCCGCGCCATTCGCGATCCAGATCGCCAGAAATTACGGAGCGAAAGTGTACGGCGTCCACGTGAATCCATTCGACAATTACGCAGCCGCGGCGCCCGAGGCCTGGGCAGCGATGGCTGAGGCCGCGGACAAGGAAACCAAGGAACATGCCCAGCGTCTTAATGACCAGCTCAAGGGCATCGAACACGAAGTGATGATTGGTGAAGGCAATATCTGGGAAGTGATATCTAATCTGATCAAAGAGAAGGAAATTGACCTGATCGTCCTTGGGACGCGCGGGCGCACCGGGCTTGGAAAGGTCCTGCTCGGCTCAGTTGCTGAAGAGATTCTGCGGCAATCACCGTGCCCGGTGCTGACCGTGGGGCCGCACGTCACAGTGCAGCCCGAGAAGGCAGCGGAGATGAGTGAAATCCTCTACGCCACGGATCTGACGGCGGACTTTCCGGCAGCTGCACCCTACGCCATCTCGCTGGCGCAGGAAAACCAAGCTCATTTGGGCCTCCTATACGTCATCGAAAACCCGAAGACCGGGGAACTTGTTCGGCCTGCCCAGGTCGCGGAGGCTAAAGTGCGCAAGCTACGTCAACTGGTTTCAGAGCAAGCTGAGCTGTGGTGCGAGCCCAAGTACTTCGTGGAGCAAGGAATCCCGGCAGAGAAGATCCTAGAACTGGCGGAAATGCGGCACGCCAGTCTAATCGTGATGGGAGCACGGCCGGTAATGGGCTTTACGAGCCATCTAAACGCTGGGACGGTGCACAAGGTTGTGTCGCAGGCAAAGTGCCCAGTCCTTACCGTCCGTGCATGAAGTGCGCCGCGGTATCACACTGAAGTCAGCGGCGGTGAAACAAACCGGGGTTGAGGTTCCGGCGAGCGGCTCTCTGCAAGTTCGTTGGCCTCAACCCCGCTCTACTGGGAAGCCGTAATGCGGAGTCTGAAAGCTGGCGTGCGCTATTTCGCGGTCGTTTTCGGAGCCGGGTTCATGCTTGGCCCCATCCGCATTCTGTGGGTCGCTCCGCGACTCGGCACGAGAATGGGCGAACTCTTGGAAGCGCCTATCATGCTCGTGATTACAATTGTGGCAGCGCCGCAGATCGTCCGGAGACTTGCTGTGCCACTCACGCCGTCGAGTCGACTCGGCATGGGTGGCATTGCGCTCGGCCTAATGCTCATTGCGGAGTTTACGGTTGTGTTCTGGCTTAGAGGCCTCTCGATCAGGGAGTACCTTGCAGGGCGAGACCCCGTAGCGGCGACAGTCTACTATGTGATGCTTGGGGTGTTTGGCGTGATGCCGCTTCTGGTGGCGCGAAGATGAGGTCGATCCCAGGAATGTGGCTACACGGCATTTTGATTAGTTCGCGCTTGCCCGGCCATGAGTCCTTGCGGACATAAGGCGCCAACAGTCTCTGGCAATAGCCCAATCCTCTTGAGCGCGTACGACTAAGACGCGTACGGCAGAATCGGAGAGGGAAATATCCTGGTCGGCAGATGGTCGCGCATTCTTCGCGGCGTCGAGTATTAGGCCAAGAAATCCGAAGTTGGCACAAGCTGCGACTCGCACCTCAGGTGAATTCTCTCCGATCCCAGCCGTGAAGACCAACGCATCTATCCCGCCCAACACTGCAGTCATCGCACCGATACCAGCCTGAAGGCGATGCACGAAGATCTCAAAGGCCAGCGTAGCCCGTGGATTGCCGTCTTTCATCGCAGCCACGATCTGCCGCATGTCGCCCGAGATCCCAGAAATTCCCAGCAGGCCTGATTTGGTGTTCAGCAAGTCGTCGAGCTGCTCCCCCGTAGACTTTCCTTCTCGCAGCAAGTAATTGAGGATTCCGGGGTCCACAGAACCTGATCGTGTACCCATCATCAGTCCTTCCAGGGGGGTAAAGCCCATAGTCGTATCCACGCTTTGGCCGTCGCGAATCGCTGCCAGAGAGCAACCGCTCCCAAGATGGCAGGTCACGAGTTTCAATGATCTTAAGTCCTTTCCCAGGAGCAGCGCGGTACGCTCCGCGCAATACTGATGATTGATTCCGTGAAATCCATAGCGACGAATACCCTGTGCGAGCCATTCATAAGGGCCAGGGTATACGGCGGCAGGCTCCGGCAGTCGGCTGTGAAAGCCAGTGTCGAACACGGCCACCTGGAGAACCTGGCCAACGCGTTTCTCGATGATCTCGATCCCGTCGAGCTCGGCGCGATTATGGAGTGGTGCAAAGACGGACATGCGCGCTATCGCAGATTTCACTTCTGGTGTGATTGCTGTTGCTTTGTCGAAGTCTTTACCACCGTGCACGATACGATGACCTACCGCGTTGATTTCTGAAGGCGCGGAAACGACGCGCAGCTTTCCGTTCCATAAAGTATCCAGCAGTTGGCTGGTAGCATGAGAGCGCGATGCAACCTGGACGCGATCTTTCAGCTGCGCTCCCTGTGAATTCCGCACCTGGACGTCGGCTTGACTGCCGTCCCATTCGACCTTGCCTTCCCAGACTGGAGCAGGTGGATGTTCCGGTAGGGTTTTTCCGATGTCGTAAAGGCAGCTCTTCTGGCTGCTGGAACCCGAATTGAGTACAAGGATTTTCATGGCCTAATAGGGCCATTTCCAATCCCGGACTTCCGGCAAGTCGTCTCCATGTTCGCGGATGTATTGTTTATGCTCGACGAGCTTGTTGCGTAGGAACTGCTTGAAATGCGCGCCCACGCGTTGCAAGCGAGGGACGCGGTCCACCACGTCGCCCGCGAGATGAAATCGATCCAAATCGTTCAGGACGGTCATATCGAAGGGAGTAGTCGTTGTTCCTTCCTCTTTATATCCGCGGACGTGAAAGTTGTCATGATTGGTGCGCCGATAAGTCAGGCGGTGAATCAGCCAGGGATAGCCGTGATAGGCAAAGATGACGGGCTTGTCGATTGTGAAGATTGAGTCGAACTCGCGGTCCGGTAGGCCGTGGGGATGTTCGGTTGATGGCTGGATGGTCATCAGGTCAACCACGTTGACGATGCGGACCTTGATATCTGGAAAATGCTGGCGCAGCAGATCGACGGCCGCGAGCGTCTCCAATGTTGGGACATCTCCGGCACAGGCCATCACCACGTCCGGATCGCTTCCCTGGTCGTTCGAAGCCCACTGCCAGATTCCGATTCCATTCGTGCAATGCTCGATGGCCGATTCCATGTCGAGCCACTGTAGCGCCGGTTGCTTTCCGGCAACGATAACGTTGACGTAGTTTCGGCTGCGGAGGCAGTGATCAGCCACCGAAAGCAGCGTGTTAGCATCCGGAGGAAGATACACGCGTACAACGTCTGCCTTCTTGTTCACGACATGGTCAATGAAGCCTGGGTCTTGGTGCGTGAAGCCGTTATGGTCTTGGCGCCAAACGTGTGACGTGAGGAGGTAATTCAATGAGGCGATTGGGCGTCGCCAAGGAATATTTCTCGTCACCTTGAGCCACTTTGCGTGTTGATTGAACATGGAGTCCACGATATGAATGAAGGCTTCGTAACAGGAGAAGAAGCCGTGACGGCCGGTGAGCAAATAACCTTCGAGCCAGCCCTGGCACATATGCTCGCTCAGTACCTCCATCACCCGGCCATCTCTTGAGAGGTGCTCGTCCGTAGGAAGAACCGGCCCCATGAAAACTTTGTTGGTGACTTCGAACACAGCATCTAGACGGTTTGAAGCGGTCTCGTCAGGACCGAATACCCGGAAGTTCTTTGAGTCCGCGTTGCATTTCATAACATCGCGCAAAAGACTTCCTAAGACCCGAGTGGCTTCCGCAATCTCAGCGCCCGGCTTTGACACCTTCACTGCGTATTCGCGGAAGTCCGGCATCACAAGGTCCTTAAGCAACATCCCGCCATTCGTGTGCGGATTGTCGCCCATCCTGCGTGTGCCACTCGGCGCGAGTTCCGCTAGTTCTGGAATCAGCTTGCCGTTTCGGTCGAACAGTTCTTCTGGCCTGTAGCTCTTCAGCCATTCTTCCAATATTTTTACGTGGTCGGGGTGTGACACAAAATTCGTAACTGGGACCTGGTGCGCCCGCCAGGTGTCTTCGACCGGCTTGCCATCCACTATCTTTGGTCCTGTCCAGCCCTTCGGCGTTCGTAGGATGATCATTGGCCACGCAGGAAGTTCGGTAGACCGTCCAGCGCGGGCGCCATTCTGGATGGTGTGAATTTCCTCGATGATCGTGTCGAGCGTGTGTGCCATGAGTTGATGCATGGTCTCCGGCTCATGGCCTTCCACAAAATGCGGCTTGTAACCATATCCAATGAAAAGTTGAGTCAAGTCCGCATCAGTGAGACGACTGAGTATGGTTGGATTCGCGATCTTGTATCCATTCAAATGCAGTATGGGAACAACGGCGCCGTCGCGGGAGGGATTCAGAAACTTGTTCGAATGCCAACTGGCCGCGAGTGGACCAGTTTCGGCTTCGCCGTCACCGACGACGCAGCACACCAACAAATCAGGATTGTCGAAAGCGGCGCCGTAAGCGTGAACAATGGAGTATCCCAGTTCCCCGCCTTCATGAATTGAGCCTGGCGTCTCCGGTGCAACATGGCTCGGAATACCTCCGGGGAATGAGAACTGTTTGAACAGATTCTTCAGGCCCTCTTCAGTTTGTGAAATGTGGGGATAGTGTTCGCTGTATGTGCCCTCCAAATAGGTGTTGGCGACCAAACCTGGTCCTCCATGACCGGGGCCCGCAACGTAGATGACGTTCAGGTTGTGCTTCTTGATCAGCCGATTGAAATGAACATAAATGAAGTTTAGCCCGGGCGTCGTCCCCCAATGACCCAGTAAGCGAGGCTTGATGTGCTCGATCTTTAGGGGCTCATGCAGCAGTGGGTTCGCGTACAGGTATATCTGCCCCGCGGAGAGGTAGTTCGCCGCACGCCAGTAGGCGTGCATCTTGCGCAGCTCTTCTTCGGATAGAGGCTGTTTGGATTCATGAAGCCTCGCTGAACCTCTGGACGCCGGTGAAGCCATAGCAGTACCCTCCCGGTGTGGGATCGAAGTCGATGATTCCTAGGCGGACAAGACATGGACCTCTCATCGTAGAGGCCGCAATCCAATCTTATCCCTACACATTTGAACAGGCCATTACAACTAGTGGGTGATCAGGTTGTGAACTCTGAGCGAGCAGTATGCATTGGACTGGAGCAACGAGTGGAGTGCCGGTTCACACGAGCAGTCGCAAAGCGCCACACGCGCTAGGCGGCTGACAACTCCTTGTGAGCTTCGCCGGCTGCGAGTTCTGGCCACAGCGTCTTAAGTACGACTCCGTATGCTTCCTCGTACACCAGAGTGAAAACATGTGAGCAACGTTCGCACAGCCAATAATGCCTCACGCCGTGGATTCCGCCTGGGGCCTCAGCTGCTGGATTATGCCCACTTGCTGAAACCGGATCGGGCCGAAATCGGAAGAATTTGCCGCCCCCGGTCCAATGAAATGCAGTCGGACACGCCGGGTTTGCACACTTGGGATGCTGCTTCTGGTACAGAGGGGTTCCTCTCAACGTTCCACCGTCGACGGGCGGGTGTTTGCTTTGGGCTTGTCGAGCCACTGCCCGTTCTTCTTCCAGACGTTGAATAGTGGCCTTCAGCCAGGCTCCAACCGTTTCTTCAGTCTCTTGTTGGTTGCCGTACCGGTACAGGGAATCCAATGTCTCCCCCAATGTGTTGAACGGAATGTGACGGCAGGGAATCTTTTCGGAGCGGCGCTCAGGTGGCACTAACTGCATTAGAACACAATCACTGCACGGGCTTGGGTTCACTTTGGAATCGAAGTTCATGCAAGTAAGAGAATCTTCGAAAATATATTGAGGTCTCCATGGCGTCCTCGGCGAACGCCCATATCCCCCCTGTTCGAGGAATTCAAGTTCGAATTTCAGAACTTCCAAGAGGTCGCGCTCATCTTTTTGCATCATGCACCTCCCACTCAACTCAAAATATGGACCCAGACCAAAGGGGGTGCTGTAACCTGCATCACATTGCAGCGTGACGGCCATCACAGCTAGGGACCATCGATTCCAGTAGAAAAGTAAGAATTCGTTCTTATCTAGCGGACGGCTGCGTATGCCAAGCGGGTTTCGTTTTGTGTCGCGTAGGGAGGGAGGTATACTCCGGGGCGGTGAACTCATGCGCGCCCCGTACGGCTTAGAAATCATTGAGAGCTGTTTGTCCTGTCCCCACCGCGAGGACCGGCTTTTCTGCAACCTCCCTCCTCCTGCGGTGCAGAAGTTGGCAGCCATCACCTCGGCTGCAGCCTATCCGAAAGGGGCGACTCTCTTCGTAGAAGGGCAGTCACCGCGTGGGGTATTCATTTTATGCAGTGGCAAGGTCAAATTGTCGACCTCGTCTGCCGATGGGAGAAGTCTCATTCTTAGGATCTCGGAACCGGGAGAGGTTCTGGGCTTGCCCGCGACAGTCACCGGGAAACCTTATGAGCTAACAGCCGATGTGATCGAACCTACGCAGGCCAATTTCATCTCTCGGACGGATTTCCTGCTCTTTCTCCGCGAGCACGGCGAGGCAGCATTGCGTGTGGCGCAGCAGCTCGGTGAAACCTACCATTCCGCAATATCGGAAATGAGAACCATTGGTCTCTCTCATTCCGCAGCTGAGAAGTTGGCTCGCTTCTTGTTAGATCTCTCTGCAAATCATGACGAAGGAAAGGGCGAGGTAAAGCTCACGCTTACCCTCACACACGAAGAAATCGCTCAGATGATCGGAGCTTCCCGAGAGACCGTAACGCGCCTGTTCGCCGATTTCAAGAAGAAACAGCTTTTGCAAGTAAGAGGTTCGACGCTTATCATTAAGAGTAAAGCGGGGCTCGAAAGCGTTCTGAGTTCTTAGCTCCCTGTTTCCCCTTCCCGGAAGTTGTCTCCCTTCAAAGTAGGTCTTGTGATGTGCGTCACATCAATTGGTGACGTGCGTCACGGTAGAGCAATTGGAACTACAAGCACAATGCACACCAGTGAAGTCGAGCCAGCGAGTTCGGAAACTTGGCCCACGGTTCGGCGGGCAAGCTTTGGAGGGTATTCGAAATGAAAAGGCATGTCGTTAACAGCAGCATTATGGCGAGTCTGACTGGGTTCGTGGTTGTTATGTGGGTCATGCTTGCTTCGGTGCCGAAGACTTCCGCGATCCCCGCGTTTTCGCGGAAGTACCAAACGTCGTGCACCACCTGCCACAATAACTATCCGGAATTGAATGACTTCGGAGAGGCATTCAAGAAAAACGGATTCAAGTTCCCAAAGGACGACGAAGTCTTTGTGAAAGAGCCTCCTGTCTTGCTGGGGTCGAAGGCACAGAAGGAAGCGTTCCCCGGCGCGGTCTATCCTGGTGAGATTCCTGGATACCTGCCGATCGCGTTCAGGTACGAGGGGAACTTTACTCTCAACCGCAAGCAGCCTCCGGAGATCATCGCTCAGAACGGATTCGCGCCGCATACGGACCTTTTTGCTCCGAACACGTTCACGATCATCAGCGCAGGAAGTTTCGGGCAGAATTTGTCGTTCTGGATCGACGATGACATCTCTGTCGGAGCGGCCAATGCTGATGGCGGCATGGGTGACGGTTGGTTGAAATACAGCGATTTGGGCCACGGCATCGGGCTGCCGAAGAATGCGCTGAACGTCCGGTTCGGACAATTCGAACTGGACCTGCCCTTTACACAGGCAAAGACCATCTATCTCTCCCCCTTTGACATTTATGGCGAAGCGAACGTCGCGGGCTCTTTGGGTACGGCGAACAACCCCGTGATTTTCGGGGCACCCCAGCGAGGCATCGAGTTCGGCGGCACTCCAAACAATGGAAACTTCAATTGGTCCGTCGCCGTCACGAACGGAAGCAACGTCGGAACAACGACGCGGAGTTCGAAGGACGTTTACGTTCGTCTATCTCAGAAATTCAACCTGGAGCGCGATTCGGAAAGCCGCAATGCGATCCAGGCAGCGGGGCCAACCGGCCCCCGTGACCATACGTCGATCCGCCTCGGGTTCTACTACTACTACGGGAAGAATCAACAAAATCAGGACGGCAAACTATTCCCTGGCTTGGCAACTGTCGAGGAACCGTTCTATCGCGTGGGCGGCGATCTCCGCTTCAAATATCGCAAATTGGAACTATTCGGACTCGGAATGTTTGGCCATGACGACAACCATGTGGTCACTGCCGGAGCGCCTTCTACCATCGCTGGCGCTCCTGCCGTGAAATTCTCTGGCGGGTTCGCTGGAGCCAACTACTGGTTCTATCCGTGGCTGATCGGGACCTTTCACTACGACGCCGTGAACTCTCACTCCGACTTCGTGAACGGCACGCCTGCATCGCAGTACCACACGCGGAACCGCTTCAGTCCGGGTTTCCAGGTGCTGGTGCGCGCCAACATCAAGGTCGTCGGCGAATATCAATACACCTTCGGGCAGCCCTACACCGATTCGGTGACGGGGAACATTCTCTTTTTCCGCCCGAACACGTTCCAGACGGGCATCGACTACGTGTTTTAGAAATATCGGGCTCAGAAGTTGAATCGCACGCACATCAAATACGAGGGGAATGTCATGAGTCTAGCGGGAATCGTAGCAAAGGCAGTAATCGCAGCAAGTGTCACGCTGGCCCTGGCTGGGGCGAGTTGGGCCAATGAAATCAAAGGCAAGGTCAGCGTGCAGGGGATCAAGTCCGCAGAAAACATCGCCGTATACGTCGACGTGATTGCGGACAAGAAGTTCGATCCGCCAAAAGATCACATCGTGGTTGACCAACGGAAAATGGCGTTCCTTCCGCACGTCGTTGCCGTAGAGCAGGGCACCACGGTGGATTTTCTGAACAGCGACCCTGTCGGCCACAACGTCTACTGGCCTTCCATTAGCGGCAACAAAAAGCTGTCGCACAATCTCGGCACTTGGCCGAAGGGCGATAAGAAACCGTTCCAATTCAATGATCTCGGCACGGCCTCTCTCCTTTGCAACGTCCATCCCGAAATGTCCGGCTATGTCGTCGTTGTTCCGACACCTTATTTTGCCGTAACCGACAAGGACGGCAATTTCGAAATCAAGAATATTCCCGCGGGAAAGTACACGTTGAAGGCTTGGAGCGAAGATGGTAAACCAACCACGCAAGCTGTGGATGTCAGCGCCGCAACAGCGACGGTGGAATTGACGGTCAAGAAGTAAGCGAGAAAGGGACCCGGGACGCACCTCGTGACCAGCCGAACAAAACTAGTCGATCTCGAATGGCTCGAATCGAACTTCCCCTGCATGCAGGCCTGTCCCGTCCACACGCAGGCCGGGCGGTACGTCACCCTCATTGCGCAGGGGAGGTACGAGGAAGCTTACCGCTACGCTCGGGTCCCCAATCCCTTCGCCTCCATCTGTGGCCGCGTGTGCGGGCATCCTTGCGAGCCCGCCTGCCGCCGGGGGCAGTTTGACTTGCCTATCTCCATTCGCGCCTTGAAGCGCTTCGTCACCGAGCGCCATGGACCGGAATCGCGCAATCCCATCGATGTCTTTCCCGAAAGGCCACGCTCCCTACGACCAGAGAAAATCGCAATCATCGGTTCCGGTCCGGCCGGCATGTCGGCCGCGCATGATCTGGCGCTGCTCGGCTATCCCGTGACTGTTTTTGAGGCTGCGCCGGTGCCGGGTGGAATGATGCATCTCGGCATTCCGGAATATCGTCTGCCGCGCGATGTTTTACAGGCCCAGATTCGAGAAATTCTCGATCTTGGCCCGGAACTTCGCCTGAATATGCGGCTCGGTCGTGACTTTTCGCTAGAAAACCTCCGCCGTCAGGGCTACAAAGCAGTGCTGCTCGCGTTTGGCCTGCACCGGAGCCGCGAACTCAATCTTCCGGGACATGAGTTGGATGGAGTCGTGAAGGGCATCGATTTCCTCCTCAACGTCAATCTTGGCTACCGCTTTTCTATCGGCAAGCAAGTTGTGGTCATCGGCGGGGGTAACGTAGCGATTGACGTGGCGCGTTCCGCCATGCGTGAACAGGAAAAGCTCACGGCTGGCACAGAATCCAGCGCGGGCCTACCAGACCAACTGACTTCCAGCGAGATGGACGTCGCCATGAAGGAATTCATGGACGTTTCACGCCAAGCGCTACGCATGGGCGCTCGTGAAGTGCACCTGGTGTGTCTCGAATCGCGCCAAGAAATGCCCGCTTCTGAAGAAGAGATTGAAGAGGGCGTGATCGAGGGGATCAGGATTCATCCCTCGCTCGGCCCGAAGCAGTTCGTCGGTCTGAATGGCAAGGTAACTGGCCTCGAAGTGATCAGGTGCACGTCTGTATTCGACGCTCAACGGCGGTTTAGCCCCACCTTCGCTCCCGGCACGGAAACAATCATTCCATGCGACACAATAATCCTGGCCATCGGGCAAGCTTCCGATCTTTCCTTTCTCAACGCTGCCGATGGCCTCGAAACGACGCGGCAAGGCACCCTGAAGATCGATCCCGCGACGCTTATGACCACGGCGCCGGGAATTTTCGCAGCTGGTGATATCGCTTTTGGTCCGCGCCTGATCATCAATGCCGTTGCGGATGGCAAAAAAGCCGCGGAAGAAATCGACAAGTTCATTCGGGGACCCGAGTGGCAGGCCAAGCCCAAATATGTACAGATCACGCTCCTCGATCACCATAAGATGGCTGAGCAGTACGACGAATATTCCCGTCTGGCTGTACCTGTCATCCCTCTCGAACGCCGCACCGGCATAGCCGAGGTCGAAACTGGCTTTACGGAAGAGCAGGCCAGGCAAGAAGCTTCCCGTTGTCTTCAGTGCTGGATCAACACCATCTTTGAAGGGACCGAGGCGAATGGCAGTGAGTGCATCCTCTGCGGCGGCTGCGTCGATGTCTGTCCGGAAAACTGCCTGCAGCTTGTCCCACTCAGCCAATTCGAATTTTCTGAGGAGACCACACAACAGTTGTCCGCCACATCCGACTCTCGGGCTCACGAACTTCTCCACCTCTCGCTCGAAGAGCTTTCTACCGCGAAAGGTTCGGTGATGGTCAAAGACGAAACCATCTGTATCCGCTGCGGTCTCTGCGCCGAGCGCTGCCCTGTGAACACCATCACCATGGAAGCTTTTGAAGTTTTCGATCGCGACCCGAACTTAGTCCAAATTGAGGAGATGGTTCTCCATTCATGAGTGAAACCAAACACTCTTCGCTTCCTGGAGTGCCCCTCTCCGGGGATGCTGCTAATGAGATCACCCGGCGCAATTTCTTGAACGAAATCACCCTAGGCGCTCTCGGCATCGCCGGTCTAGGCTCCGTTGCCGTGACCTATCAATTTTTTTCGCCCAACGTCTTGTTTGAGCCCCCGACGACCTTTCGCGCTGGCAATCCCGATCTTTATCCCATGCATTCAGTGACCTTTCTTCAGGACCAGCAGGTTTACATCGTGCGCATGCCGGAAGGGTTCTATGCGGTCTCCGCCGTCTGCACCCATCTTGGCTGCGTTACGCAATGGAAGCCCGATGCCGAAATAATTGCGTGCCCATGCCATGGCAGTAAGTTCAAATCCGATGGCACGAAAATCGAAGGTCCCGCCCCGCGGCCCCTTCCGCACTTCGCTATCTCGCTAACAGCGGACGGCGAGCTGCTCATTGACAAGCTGCAAAACATTAAGTCGGAACAGATTCTAAAAGTCTAAGGGAAACAATGGCTACGACTCTTCACTCCGTGCTGCACAGTCTTCGCGAAACGAAAGTCTGGAAGTCCATCTTCCGCCGCGGCCTCGCGAATACGAATCGCACACGCAGTCTCGCTGTCTTCGGCAATCTCTTCCTCCACTGGCTGCCAGTCAAAGTTCGAGAGAAGTCGCTCCGCGTGCGAGCCTCGTACTATCTCGGCTCGCTCTCGTTTATCCTTTTCATCGTTCTTTTTGTCACGGGTATCTTGCTGATGTTCTATTACCACCCGGCGACGCCCCATGCCTATCGGGACATGAAAGATCTTCAATTCGTCGTTTCGAACGGCGTCTTCCTTCGAAATCTTCACCGGCTGGCCGCACATTTAATGGTCTTCGCCGTGTTCTGGCACATGTTTCACGTGTTCTACCGCGGGGGCTACAAACCGCCGCACCAGTTCAACTGGGTGGTTGGTGTCATGCTTCTTCTGGTCACGCTGTTCCTCAGCTACACGGGCTATCTTTTGCCGTGGGACCAACTCGCTTTTTGGGCCGTGACCGTTGGCACTAACATCATTTCTGCGATGCCACTCATTGGCGACAAAATTCGCTTCCTGCTGCTTGGTGGGAACATCGTAGGAGAAAACGCGTTGCTGCGTTTCTACGTGCTTCACGTCGTGATTCTCCCGCTCGTCGCGTTCTTGCTCATCGGAATTCATTTCTGGCGGGTGCAAAAGGACGGCGGGCTGACCGTAAAGCCGAGGAACGACGATGGAAAAGAATAAAATCGAGACCGGTATTAGCTCGGACGCGAAGAAGGAGCCACGCCGCGTCGTTTTTGTCACGAAGAAGACCTCTGCCAAGGTAGTTGGCGACCCCGGTCCTCAGTTGATGACTTACCCCCATCTCTTGATACGCGAGGCGATTGCATTTCAGGTGCTCGTGATTGCTATGGTGCTCACTGCGCTTCTCTGGGACGCACCGCTCGAGCAACTCGCGAATCCGCTGCTTACCCCGAATCCCGCCAAAGCCCCGTGGTATTTTCTCGGCCTCCAGGAACTGCTGCACTTTTTCCCGCCATTCGTGGCGGGAATATTGATTCCGACATTGGTGGTGATCGCGCTCGTGGTCATTCCTTACTTCAACGTGAATATCGAAGGCGAGGCGATCTGGGCTCGGCGGCCGTCGCAAAATCTGAGGACCATTCTCGTCACTGTGATCATCCTCCTCGCGTTTCTTGCGGTATTCCATGCTTGGACGATTTTTGCTCCGACGGCGCTCGTTGCGGCTCTCTTGCTTTTTTCTTATACCGTCAGGCAGGGACGGGAGGGCTGGCTGAATGCGCTCGCTACGAAGCCACTCTCTTGGTGGGTTATGACGTGGTTCATTGCTGTTGCTATCTGTTTGACCGTCGTGGGGACGTTTTTCAGGGGCCCGGGTTGGTCTTGGTACTGGCCGTGGAGAACTCATGCCGGCTGAAGAGATGGGCAAACTAACGAACCGCACGCGCTTGATCTTTGCGGTTTCGAGTGTCGTTTTCTTGGCCGTCCTCGCGATCTCGCCATTCAAGGACTTTCGCCGTGAGTGGAAGCAATACAAGCGCTCCTATCTGCGATTTGCGCAGAGCCGTCCCGACACAAAGAAATTGTTGGCCGATTACCGTCCCGACATCGATCAGATCTGGCTGCCCGGAATGAACGTTGTCGACCGGTGCACGACCTGCCACCAGGGAATCACGCAGGCGAGCCTTGCGGATAAAGCGGTGCCCCAGCCTTTCCGCGCACACCCGCTCATTCCGCACAACGTTCGCGACTGGGGCTGTACTGTCTGTCATCGGGGTCAGGGGCCCGCCACGGAAGTGGCTGAAGCCCACGAATCGACGCTCGCCTGGGAACAGCCGATATTGCCGATCCGGTACATTCAAGCGTCTTGTGGCACCTGTCACTACGACGACCTGCCCCAGACCCCACAGCTGACACGGGGCCGCGATCTTCTAGCCGAACTGAATTGTCAAGGCTGTCATCGGTTGCCGGGAATCGAGCGTCCCGCAATGCTCGGTCCCGACCTCACGAACGTCGGCGTCAAGGTCAGCCGCGAATGGATTTACAAGTGGCTGAAGGAACCGCGCACGATTGTCGACAAAGACGGCAATGTCACGGTGAATGGCTACGAGACGGAAGAAGAGCCGCGCATGCCGAAGTTCCCCCTAACCGAGACCGAACTCCGCGGGCTTTCCGGTTATCTCAGCGTTCAAAAGGCCAAGGCTGTCGCGCCAAATAAGATCGACGCCCGAGTCGTTACAGCCTGGAGTAGGAATCCGGAATTAATCTCGCAGGGTGAATTACGTTTCCGACAAATGTTCTGCTCGACGTGCCACTCACTGGCAGTCACTCGTGCCGGTGAGACGAAGCTGATCGGCGGCGACATTGGTCCGGAGCTCACCAAAGTCGGCAGCAAAGTGAATCCCGATTGGCTCATCGCCTGGCTTCGCAACCCGCAGGGGTACTTACCGCATACTCGTATGCCACGCTATGGCTGGTCGGATGAAGATCTCTACAAGGTCACGCAATACATCACCACCAAGCTAACCGATTCCGACCTGCTCACTAGCGTCCCACAGCTCGGACAACCAACGGAGCAGGAAATTCAGCTTGGGCATCGCCTCTTTCTGGAAAAGGGGTGCGCGAGCTGCCATTCGATTGATGGTCTGAATCCGCAGAAAGATTTTGGCCCAGACTTGAGCACAATTGCCGGAAAAAACGCCTCGGATTTGGAATTCGGCGCCGCGAAGGTTCCGCACAATCTTGTGGCCTACATCCAGGCCAAACTCCAAGACCCCACGTCAGTGAATCCTGCGGCGCGCATGCCGCAGTACAACTGGAATCAATCTGATTTGGATGCTATCACTACCGCTCTCCTCAGCATGAAGGGTCCGCCCGCGACGAGCGCCTCGCAAAATCTGGTTGTGCCTCGCAAGGAAGTTGCTTTCCATCCGACGGGTTCGTTTGGCGAAGTCTACGAGCGCTACAAATGCTATACCTGCCACAAGTTCGACGGTTACGGTGGCGACCTCGCGCCCGATCTGACCTTCGAAGGTAGCCGCGCCCAGCGGCAGTGGCTCGTGGACTTCCTGAAGAATCCGCAGACGCTGCGACCGACGCTCATCTTGCGCATGCCGCAATTCAATATGAGCGACAGGGACGCCGCGACACTCGCTGACTATATGACCATGGTGCTCCAGCATCCCGCAGCGAATCCCACGGCTGTCGACGCCAAGCAATTCACGCCGGCGATGGTTGCCCTCGGCAAGCAGCTCTACGAAGTGAAGTATCAATGCCAGTCGTGCCACACGATCGGCGGTACCGGCGGATACGTCGGGCCCAACCTGAGCAATGCGGGCGGCTGGTTGACACCCGCATGGATCGAGGCCTGGCTGAGAAATCCTCAGGCACTCGTTTCGGATACCATCGAGCCGCGACGAAATTTTACTGAAGATGAGGTCAGGGCTTTGACGGCTTACCTGAGGACCTTGCGACAGAGCATCAAACCACAAAAAACCGCAAGTACCACTGCAAAGCACGCTGCAACTCAAGGGGCCGGTCGATGAAATTCCATGTCTGGATCGGTGTCCTCCTATTGATGACTCTCGCCGGCGCCGCAGGGTGCCGCAAACGTGGCGAGACTGCCAAAGCCGATCCGCTTCTAGCGGCGTACGATACGGAGGTCGACTGGACCGATGCGCAACACGTCATTCCTCTGAGCTATCAGCAAGCGCAAGGGAAGCGTATTTTTTACCAACAGTGTGTCTGGTGCCATGCAGACGCTACGCCAGCAGGTCCATCCAACCGTTCAAACCTGACGCCTGTTCCACCGTTGTTGAATGACGGTGCAACGTTGAATGCCGAGAGCGATGAATATATACAAAACATCATCACGCTAGGTGGCACCGCGATGGGCAAATCGGCGATGATGCCGCCATACGGGCGTATGCTTTCGACGGAGGAAATCCGCTCTGTGATTGCGTTCACGCGCGCCATCGCCCAGCCGCCGTACCAGCTCCCGGCACGAGCCGGATCGCAATATTCCGGAAAATAGGAGGTGCTCTCGTGCGACCTATGAAACTCCGACTTTCTTTTCGGTTCAGTCGCCGACCACTTTTCTTGGCAATTGCACTGGCGATGAGTTTTTCCGTGCCACGCGCGTCCGCACAGGTAAGCCCTTCTGAAATCCTGAATCCCGATCTCAAGGCACTCGAAGAGTCTTATTTCCAGCAGTTGAAGACTCTCAATCAATCGATCGCCAAAGCGAAATTCTCCTTTCCTTTCTATCTGAGCCGGTTTGTTGGCCTCGACCCTGCGCAGCAAGCGGAGGCCGATTCACGCGGCTTGGAGTTCGTCCGTTTTCAAGATCGCGTGATTCTGAAAGTGACCGGAAATTACAATGCGGCGTATGACACCGCTCGTCTCACGCAGAACGAACGTGCTGCAGCTACGTTTCGCACCGTAGTCCTTCCGATCCTGAATTTAGTGACAGCCTCTCTGCCGCAAGACTTGGCTTGTGATGGCATCGGTTTCGAAATCTCTCATCACGCCCACACTCGGGAGCGCAGCTACGACTACGAAGGAAAAGAAATCCTTGTCGTGGTGCTCGACCGCAATGATGCCTGGGCCCTCTCCAGCGCCACCACGGATTCCGCGCGCCAGGATATTCTGAATCGCAATAAAATCTACGTCAGCGGCACCGACTTCGGCCTCTCCCTCACGGAACGCGATCCCCTTAACGTTCAAGCCCTCCCTCGGTCCATCCCGGCCAAGCCCGACGCCACTTCCACAGCGCGCTCTTCGACCCTGGTAGCCCGCTCCCCCTTGTTGAAATCCAATCAATCGGCGCCAACCGTCTCTCCCCCTGCGCTTGTGGCCCTGGCAGATCCCGCTCCCACAAGCGCTAATCCCGCCTCACTTGCGCCCACGGCCGCTGATGCGCCGCCCGCAGCTCCACATTTGGCGCCCGCGGACGCCGATCGTCTGAACGAGAAGTACCAGGCGCAGTTAGCTTCCATGGCCAAAGAGGGAGCGGCCAAATTTCATTTCCTCGATTACTCTCCCCCCACCTTCATGATCTTCCGCGATCAGATCGCGCTTCAAATGACACTGCGAAACTCCATTCAATTCGGACCTGCGAAGGGCTCCATATACAAGCGTGCCGCGCAGAGCTTCGATCTGTTTCTGGCTCCTCAGCTCAAGGATTTATCAGACAGGATTTCACCAGAGCTTGATTTTCAACTCTTTGACTTTTCCGTCCTGAACAAGCTTTCTCCCGGCGCGAAAGGCACTTCTGAAGCGATTGAATTCATTTGTCCGCGAACCGCTCTCAAACAATTCGTGAACGCCGAGATTACGAACCAGCAGCTTCTGGATCAAAGCGCCATCCTTGTCAACGGTGTGCGCATCGCCTTGAACCTGCAACTCGTTGAGTAGCGGAATCTAATTCCAGACCCTTCGCCCGTGAGCCATTAGAAAACGAGAAGTCTCTAACGTTATTCCGTGTACCGCGCGCGTACCTTCATTCGGCGTTTTCGCGGTTTTTCTCTCCTTTGCAGCTTCGTAGAATCAATAAGTTGCGCGTCTTCGACGCCCTTACTAGGTCGATCCCCACCGCCCCTACCAACCATCCCATTTGCTAAGAATGACTTAGCGATTTCGCGAGGCGGCAAAAGGCGGCAATAAGCCTCAAGGGTGGCACCGAGAGCTCAAGGTTTTTGAGCCATTGCGCTGGGGACGCCCTACAAGCCGGTGGGCCGCGCAGATTGACCAACGGAGTGTACCGCGATGCAGCCCACTACCGAAGGCAGGAATGGCGCGCAGCCTACGCCGATGCCTCTGGGCCTTTGCAACCCTTCGGTTAACAGCCGGGGGTGAAAATCTCTAAGTCGTTGCTTTGGCGTCATTTACGAATTTCGGATCGCCGCTGAATTGGCCAATTGGCCAACCGCACTCACCTCAAAAGGAGGGTTGGAAGGCGGTGAGGGGCAAACCCTTTGCGCCACAGACTAGACTCTGTCAAACCACTCCAGTCCTTGAGGCAGTTCATCACCGACAAATTCCAAATGGATTACTCTTCTCGACTTGGGAGCCACGCAGGCAGACGATGCATGAAGCAGTAGCGGTCGCATGAGAAGTGCACCACCCCGAGGAACTGTGCAGACAATGCTGTCCGCCTTGGGCCATGCTGTCACCCTCTCCGCAGATAAGCGACCGTGTTTGTGAGAGCCGGGAATCACTCGGAGTGGCCCGTTGTCCGGCCCACTGTCATCGAGATGGAGCCTGATGGCAAGGATGTGACTCAGGATGTGCGCTGGCGGCTGGACGTGATTGATGCCCGCCTTGATTGTCCACGGGCCAAATCCGGGAAGTTCCCTCCGTTCACGAACCACGATGGTCAAGTCTTGGTGCCAGACAACCTTCCAGTTGGCCTCTTGGGTCTTGTTGAAGAACGTTGCTTTGACCGCGAAGCAATTCTTTCCGAGAACGGTCTCGGCTAGGACACGAACGGGAGCCGACCCAGCTAACTCTCGGACAATCGGGACGGAGAGCAGATTTCTCGCTGCATACGTGGTCGCGTTGAGGTAGGAGGAAAGCCGCACTTTCATCGCTCCTTGAAGGCATTGAGGAACTACGACGAATCCGCTTTTCTCGACCCGCTGAGCCAAATCAATGCAAGATACGCCGTCATCTGGTACGGCTAGGTTCTGCAGGAGCGCCTCCTTCATCATCGAAGCAAAAGAACCAGCAAGAGCACTAGGCCGACCACAACGCAGAACCACATGACCCTGTCGGCCCATGTGAGATTGGATTCGAATTCCTCCATCATCTTGCGGATGAGTGCTTCTTCAACGTCGTCATCCCACTGGGGCCCTGAAATCCTGCGGTGTATGAACCACAGACTGATTACTCCGAGGAGGACAAGTGCAGCCACAGGGTACAGAAGCGAGCGCCCAGTGAATCGGATCCACGCCAAATTGACGGAGTAAGGCAGAGTCAAGGTGAGAACAACACCAAAAACTCCGAAGCTCCATCGGTCGTGATAGTAAGCCACGAACAGTGTCAGGGCTGTGAGGAAGGCTGCCACCGAGCCTGACACAGGCGCTAAAGTCTGTCGGTAAATCGCCGGTACGGCTCCGGCAGCCTGCAAGGCTCCGACAAAGACGAATCCTGCAATTCCAATCGCAAGAGACCTTCTTTCGACCTCTTCCCACGCTTGCGACGGTGGCAGCATTTTGAGGGCCGTGTCCATGTTCACCCCCAAAACTTTATCATGACCGCAACTCGTTTGGTCTTCTAGCGGAACTACACACACATTACGCTTCTGCTTGCACCCCTTTTCTGCGATATTTCTTTTCCGATGATTTCCGGAAATCCATTCGGCTGGACTAACCCGAGCAGTTGGCCGTGGTTCGTTTATGTGTGGCTGGCGCTCATTTTTGCAGGGTGGCTCAAACCCGTCTGGCGATGGTACTTGCGGCAGCGAGCAAGCGGTTGGCCGACCGCATCGGGGCAAATCGAATACGCCTCGGTCAGCGAAGCCAAACGATTCTTCATTTCGACGGCACCACGGGGCAGTTCCCCCACATACGTTGGGGAGCTCGGCTATTCGTATTTCGTCGCGGGAAGCACGTACGCCGGGCGCTACAAGCGGGAATTCGGAAGCGAAGAGGAAGCATTGGAGTTCGTCAGGGACTCGAAGGGAAAACCGGTCGCGGTTCAATACTACCCGAGCAAGCCCTCGACTTCAACCTTGCTGGAATCCTCTGTCGAGACTCTGCTGAACACTCGTCCGCCAAAGCCGCAAGCTGAGGTTGAACTGTTCAAGTCCGCCCTCGCGGATGATTCACTGTCATGGCCCAAGCCGGTTCTCTGGGCTTGCGTTGGGCTGTCGGCGGTCGGGCTGGTGCTCAGCCTGTGGGTGCATCTAGGGGCGGTCATGGGTCGCCGTGTCGCACCCGAGGCGTTTTTCTGGATTCTGCATATGGGTATCTTCGTCGTTTGGCTTCCTACAGTCTTGGTGGCAAGAAAGCGTGTCGGCAATCGGAGAAGCAAGGACTACTGGAGGCTCGTGTTGCGAGGCTCTCCTGAGTGGATGCGCTACATGGTGTACGGATTTTTTGGATACGCTTTTGTGAACTTCGCTCTCTTCATCTCCAAGGCTCCAACCGGGGGTGGTGGTGCAAATCCACCTGCGATAGTTTGGCGAGGATTCTCAGGTCACTGGATGCTGTTCTATTCCGCTGCGCTGGCGACTCTGTATTCAGCAGCGAAAGCAAGTGTGAGTGTCCGGCGCTGCCTGAATGGACACGCGGTGCCCGCGACCGCGAACTTCTGCTCACGCTGCGGCCAGTCCGTTATGCACACCTGACAGGAACACGGACTATCATTTTGGCGTCTAACAATCGAGAGCGTGCAGCAGGGATAGAGCCGTCGTGCGACTTGCATTCACCATTCTGTTTCTGAATCTCTTGGCCGGGCTTTCTGCGTGGGCGCAGGAGGCGCTTGCCATCGGGCTAAAGGGACCAGTGCATTCGGTCCTGACCGAAGAGTTCACGAGCGAGGGCGGAGTGCATCGTGAGCCGTCTGGCTCGGTTCTGGAAATCTACGACCGAGAGGGTTATCAGCTAGATGTCTATCGATATAAGCCTGATGGCTCCATCTGGGTGCACACAGTCATTGACCGCAAAGGACCGCTGGTGTCGAGAATGCAGGTGACAGGCACCCCGCCCTTCGAGAGCAGTTCCACTCAGAACGTCTTCGACGCACGGGGACGGGTCATCGAAACGGATAGATACGACGCTAATGGAGTTCTCGTCTCAAAGTCCAAAGGCGAGTTCGTGGACGATCAACCCAATTCAAGCAGCTACAGCCACACAGAGAGTAATGCCGATGGGATCGAAAGCATGGAGGAAATCAGCGAGACTACAGACCCCAAGACCGGGATAACGTATCAGGTCGAAACAAGGAACGGGAAACCCCAGACTGACTGGGTCATTCAGCGGAATCCAGACGGAACAGCTAAGGACAAGATTGTTTACGCCGATGGCTCTTACAATGAGCGCGAGCAGAGGTCGGACGGAACGACGGTTGAAGACAGGTACTCTGCCCTGACAAAAAGCCACACCTACCAGAAGAGCGATGCTCAGGGTCACCTGATCGAAGTGATCGAGGAGTCCGATACGCAGTACATCCGCTGCACTTATTCCTTCGACAAGGATGGCCGTTCAACCGGGCAGATCAACTACGACGCCGCTGGCAACGTCCTTGACAAATCGACCGCCGAATACCGGAACGACTCGCATGGGAATTGGGTCGAGAAGAAAACCATCGTTTGGGAGACGAAAGCCGAACCCATGCAGCCGAAGATCGTTCTGGCAACGCTGCGCACGATAAATTACTACTAGGCGGCACAAACCAACGCAGCAGGGGAAGGAATGCATTGGCGTTGCCTCGCTTTATTTTTCCGCAGCGGTTTCAGGTACAGGTATATAGCTTAAGGGAATTCGGCACACGTTGATAGGCACCTATCCTGTCGCGACCGCTTTAGAGAGGTGGGCCAATCTTTACAATATGTCGGTAGTTGTATATAATTGCCGACGTTTAGTAAACACTCTCATGGCTAATGACCGTATCGGCGATGTGGTTAGGCTCGTCAAGAAAGCGGGAATACTCCGTCCACGAGACCTCCGCTCGCACGGTATTCCTAGACAGTATCTTCGCATGGCTGCTGACAAAGACCTGGTCATGCGAGTGGGACGTGGCCTCTACATCGCTCGCGGTTCGCGCCCAACCCAGCATCACAGTCTTGCACAAGCCTCCAAGCGCGTCCCTCACGGGATCGTTTGTCTGCTATCGGCGCTCCGGTTTCACGACCTCACAACGCAGTCGCCTTACCAAGTGTGGCTCGCAATCAGTGACAAGGCTCGACTTCCGAAGGCCGACAGCCCGCCGCTGCGCATAGTTCGATTCTCACAAAAAACACTCGCCTACGGAGTTCAAGAACACCGCATCGAAGGCGTCATTGTCCGCATCTTCTCCCCGGCAAAAACAGTGGCGGATTGCTTCAGATATCGAAACAAGATCGGGCTCGACGTTGCACTTGAAGCCCTTCGCGAATGCAGACGCAAGCGCCGAGCGACTTCGGACCAACTCTGGCAAGCCGCCAAGGTGTGTCGTGTGGCAAATGTAATGCGCCCGTATCTGGAGTCGCTTTCGTGAGCCGGGAGAAACCCAGAAATCTTGCCGCCTCGGTTCGTCAACGGCTCTTTAATCTCGCCCAGGAAAGACACGAGGACTTTGGCTTGGTTCTAACGCGGTACGGCCTGGAACGCTTTCTGTATCGTCTGGCACAGTCACAATATCGCGACCAATTCATCCTGAAAGGCGCACTACTGTTCGAGCTTTGGACCCATCACCCGTATCGCCCAACTCGCGATCTTGACCTCGAAGGGCAGGGCGAAAATAGCATCGCGCGAATCAAACGGCTATTTATTGAAATCATGGGCCAAGCCGTCGAGGACGACGGACTGGTTTTCGATCATAAATCCCTCCGAGTTGCGAGGATTAAGGAAGAGCAAGAATACGAGGGCCTCCGCGCCAATCTTGTGGCTCGCTTGGAACGCGCCAAAATCACCATGCAGGTTGATATCGGCTTCGGCGATGTGATCGTGCCCGCTCCAAAAGAAATTCAATATCCCGCGCTGCTGAATTTTCCGAGCCCGCGTCTACGAGCATACCCACGTGAAGCAGTTGTTGCGGAAAAACTCGAAGCTCTTGTCAAATTGGGAATGGCCAACACCCGTATGAAAGATTTTTATGACCTCTGGAAACTATCGCAAGACTTCGATTTTGACGGCTCGCTATTGACGGACGCGATCGAGGCAACTTTTGCGCGGAGAGGAACTGAACTGCCAACAGGCACACCCCTGGCCCTAACGGATGAGTTCGCGCGAGACGCGCAGAAGGCCAGACAGTGGCAAGGCTTTCTCAACAAGAGCGGTCTTGACCACGAGCAAGCTACCCTTCATTCCGTAGCTTCCGAGCTCGCTACATTTCTTGTAGCGCCTTTGCAAGCAGCGCAAGCCGCACTGCCGTTCGCATTCAATTGGCCCAAAGGCGGTCCGTGGCATCGCGGGGCCGCGTCCGCATAGAACTTCAAGCGAGCGTGGTCCTGTGTCTAAGGTCGTGGGGCAAGCAAACATCTGCCCTCTGGTAGTGCCCGACTCGCGACCGTTGCTTTCGGGTTACCAAGCCAGGCGAAGGTGATGTGTTATCGTTTTCTCAATCCCATGAGCACAGCCTTGCCTAGAGACTCGGAGTGGCTTACGCGGAAACGCCTGATCGACCCAAAGCTCAAAGCTGCGGGCTGGCGGGTGGTTCGTTTCAGCGACGGCAAGCCCCTTTCTGCGTACGACCGCTGCGCAATTGAGGAGTTCCCTACCGACAATGGTCCAGCCGACTACGCCCTGTGCGATTCGGGCAAGCTTCTCGGTATCGTTGAGGCCAAGAAGCTGACCCTCGGTCCACAGAATGTCTTGACACAGGCGGAGCGGTACGCGAAGGGCGCAGCCAGCAACCCAATGAGCTTTCGGGGCTATCGAGTCCCTTTCCTTTACTCCACTAACGGCGAGATCATCTGGCACCACGACATCCGCCATCAATTGAGCAGATCACACGCGATCAGTCGCTTTCACACGCCTGAGGCCCTCGCCGAGAAGCTTGAAAGTGATTTTGATGGAAGCTGCCAGTGCCTCATTCAGACGGCGAATGAACATCCCAAACTGCGCCCGTATCAGCGGGACGCAAACACCGCCATTGAGAAGGCAATCGGCGACCAAAAGCGGCAAATGCTTGTAGCAATGGCAACGGGCACGGGTAAGACCTTTACGATGGTCAATCAGGTCTACCGCCTTATGAAGTCAAGTGTTGCCAAACGCATTCTCTTCTTGGTGGATCGCCGTGCGCTCGCAGCACAGGCTGTTCTTGCCTTCGCATCCTTCGAACCGGAGCCGGGCCTGAAGTTCGATAACATTTACGAGGTGTACAGCCAGCGGTTTCACCGCGAGGATTTTGGGGAGGAGGAGAAATACGACCCGAAGGTCCTTCCCAGTTCCTACCTGACCAATCCGCAACCATCCCACGCCTTCGTCTATGTCAGCACCATCCAGCGGATGACAATAAACCTCTTTGGCCGGGATGCGATCTTCGCAGCCGGAGATGAGGAACTCGACGAAGACGCCAACAAACTGGACATCCCCATTCACGCTTTTGATCTGGTAATCGCCGACGAGTGCCACCGTGGTTACACGGCTCAGGAGCAAGCCATCTGGCGCAAGACACTCGATCACTTTGACGCCATCAAGGTGGGTCTGACGGCCACGCCTGCGGCACACACGATGGCTGCCTTCAAAGAGATTGTCTACCGTTATGAGTACGAACGCGCCGTCCGCGAAGGGTTCCTCGTCGATTATGACGTAGTGGCTGTCAAATCAAACGTGAGGATGAACGGCATTTTTCTCAAAGAAGGCGAGCAGGTGGGCGTCGTAAACCCGGAATCGGGCGCGGAGCAGCTTGACCTGATCGAGGATCAGCGCGAGTTCCCGACCACAGAGATCGAAGAGAAGGTCACCTCTCCAGACTCGAATCGCAAAATTCTGGAAGAGGTGAAGAAATGGGCGCTGGATCATGAGCAGGAAACTGGGCGTTTCCCCAAGACCCTGATTTTCGGGGCTAACGATCTTCCCCACACGTCCCACGCTGACCAGTTAGTGGATACGGCTCGTGATATTTTTGGCCGAGGAGATTCGTTTGTTCAGAAAATAACCGGGCGTGTAGACCGTCCGCTCCAACGCATCCGCGAATTCCGAAATCGCCCTGCTCCGGGTATTGCGGTGACAGTGGATATGCTCTCGACCGGCGTGGATATTCCTGACCTCGAAGGTATCGTCTTTTTGCGCCCCGTAAAATCCCGCATTCTGTTCGAGCAGATGCTCGGGCGCGGCACCCGCAAGGGCGAACATTTTCCGCACAAAGATCACTTCACGGTCTTTGACTGTTTCGGGGGTTCACTGTTGGAGTATTTCCGCAAAGCGACAGCGATCACGGCGGAGATGCCAACGACGGAATTCAAGACCATCGCTGAAATCATTGAAGACATCTGGGCTAACCGGGACCGAGACTACAACATCCGGCGGCTCGTCAAGCGGCTCCAGCGGATCAATAAGGCAATGTCCGCCGAAGGGCGGGAACTGTTCGCCGCCTATGTGCCCAATGGCGACATTGGCGAATATGCCGCCGATCTTCCGGGGAAGCTCCGTCAAGATTTTACTGGCACGATGGCGCTGCTGCGCGACAAGAACTTCCAAGACCTGCTGGTGAATTACCCGCGTGCTCCACGCATCTTCATCAGAGCTTACGAGACCGAAGATACCGTTACATCGGAGTGGCTCGTGCGCGGGGCGGACGGCAGGGAGTACCGCACCGAGGACTACCTCAGCGCCTTTGGCCGATTCGTACAGGAAAACCCCAACAAGATAGAAGCGATTCGCATTCTGCTGGGCCGTCCCAAGGATTGGAACACAGCGGTACTGGGGGAGCTTCGGACCAAACTGGCCGCTACGACTGAGCGATTTAGCGAAGAGCACCTACGCAAAGCACACGAAATCCAATATCGCAAGGCGCTGGTGGACATCATTTCGATGGTCAAACACGCGGCTGATGATCAGAGGCCACTGCTCACGGCGGAAGAACGGGTTAAACTGGCATTTGCTCACGTCACGACAGGCAGAACGTTCACACCAGAACAGCAGCAATGGCTCAACCTCATCGAGGCGCATCTGATTGAGAATCTCACGATTGACCTCGGCGACTTTGATCTGCTTCCGGTGTTCGCCCGAAAGGGCGGATTGAGCCAAGCGACTCGGGTCTTCGCGGGCCAACTTCAGGATTTGATCGTTCAGTTTAATGAGGCGGTGGCGGCATGAACCAAACAGAACCTCAGACATCTACAGGCAATGGTGAACTTGCTGTTGCTGTGTCAGACGAGTTGTCCTTTTCTGACTCAGCCACGGCCTTGGTGACGACAGACCCCACTCATCGCGTGGTGCAACTCAACTCTGCAAGAAAGAAACCTGTTTCCGTTAAGCCCACAGCCTCGATCTCCGAAGCAATCACGTTGATGATGACTCATAACTTTTCCCAACTCCCAGTCATGAGCAGCAGTCGGGCAGTCAAAGGGATTTTCAGCTGGAGGTCACTGGCGCAAAAGGTTGCGTTTGCCAAGAACCCAGGTTTTGTTCAAGACGCCATGGAAGAAGCAGTTGTCATCGATTCGAACCGCTCGCTGTTCGAGGCTGCCCGGCTGGTCGCCGAGTCGGACTGCGTACTAATCAAAGACCCCGATGCGACGATTTCGGGAATCCTCACTTCCTACGACTTGAGCGTCAGTTTTGCAGAACGATCAGAGCCTTTCCTCCTACTGGAACAAATTGAAAAGCACATCAGGAATCACATGGGCGGGAAGATTTCCCTGTCGGAAATGCGCGAGGTCCGTGATTCTCTGGATGCTGGTAAGAAGGTTTCGGGTGCCGCCAACTTGAGTTTTGGGGATTACGTGAGGATTCTGCAAAAACAAGAATGCTGGAGGAAAATTGGCCTCCCATTGGACCAAAAACTTTTCATCAAAAAGCTCGATGAGGTTCGAGATATCCGCAACAAGGTTATGCATTTCAACCCGAATGGTCTGGCACCCGAAGACATGGGCAAGCTCCGTGAGTTTGCTGGGCTGCTCAGGCAAATTCAAGAAGTCATCAAGTAATCCGGGGGCCTGACACTATGAGCGATGTTGTCCAGAAACTGTGGGGTTTTTGCCATACGCTGCGCCATGAAGGGATTGATTATGGCGATTACATCGAGCAACTCACTTATCTACTTTTCCTGAAGATGGCTGATGAGCGCGGCATTGATCTCAGCGAAAAGAAATTCAAAATCGAAAAGAAAGGCAGAGTGGAAGAAATCGAAGTGGACTGCTCGTGGCCGACCCTCGTGGGGAAGTCGGGAACATCCCTGCGTGACCACTATTCGGACGTACTGCGTGCCCTTGGCCAGCAACGCGGCATTCTTGGGGACATTTTTGCTGGTGCCCAGTCCAGATTCAATGAGCCTGTTAGCCTCAAGAAGCTACTGGGTCTTATCGATGAAACGGAATGGACCTCGCTCGATGTTGATGTGAAGGCTGCCGCTTTCGAGGGTCTTCTCGAAAAAGCAGCAAGCGAAGGCAAGAAGGGTGCCGGACAGTATTTCACCCCACGGATCCTAATCCAGTCTCTCGTCCGCTGCATGAAGCCCGATCCACGCGCCCACAAAGAGTTCACAGTATGCGATCCGGCGTGTGGTACAGGCGGATTTCTAGTCTGTGCCTACGAGTGGCTGATCGAGCAGACGGGCGCTGCAATGCCTCGGGAACTGGCGAAGCGTCTGAAATCGGAGACTTACTTTGGGCAGGACTTGGTGGAGCGGCCCCGACGCCTTGCCCTCATGAATATGTACCTGCACGGGCTGGAACCGCACATTGAGCGGAAGGACTCGATTTACCAGATTCAGGACGGACGCCACTTTGATGTTGTAATGACCAATCCCCCTTTCGGGACGAAAGGCGCAAACCAAGCGCCCACACGGGACGACTTCACAGTCGAGACGAGCAACAAACAGCTTAATTTCATCCAGCATGTAATGACGATCCTGAAGCCCGGTGGACGCGCAGCAGTGGTGGTGCCGGACAACTGCCTGTTCGCTGATCAAGCAGGCGAGGTGTTCAAAATTCTTACCGAGGATTGCAACCTGCACACCGTGCTGCGGCTGCCGAATGGCACGTTTGTCCCGTACAGCCCTGGCACCAAAACTAATGTGATTTTCCTCACTAAAGGCTATCCGACCGAGACCGTTTGGGTCTATGACAGCCGCACAAACGTTCCGCATATCACGAAGAAGGATCGCCCCCTCGCTCCCAACCAATTTGCCGAGTTCGAGAGTTGCTACGGCAGCGATCCCAATGGCCGCGCTAAACGCAAGGTAGCCGATTCGAAGGAAAACCGCTGGCGTTCATTCTCCATGGCAGAAATCAAGGAGCGCGACTTCAAGATAGATAACCTGAAGTGGCTCAAGGACGAGTCTCTTGATGATGGCGACGACTCCATGGAGCCCGAGGAATTAGTCACAGACGCCATCGCCGAGCTTGAAGCCGCAGTTGAGGGACTAAATGCCGTGGTCGCTGCGCTTGAGAACGGGAACGCCAAGGCAAAGGCATAGACCAACCTGAGAAACTCGCGGAGAAAGCATGAGGGCAAAGGCAACAACGCAAACCGTGCGCGAGGACGAGACCCCCGGCGATCTGCCGGAGGGCTGGGCGCTCGCCCCCGCAGGCGACGTATTTACATTCGTGACAAGCGGTTCGCGGGGCTGGGCGCAATACTATGCCGAAACGGGTGCACTATTCCTCAGAATCGCCAATCTGAATCACGACGACATTGCCATTGATCTTTCACAGAAGAAGTACGTTAATCCCCCAAGGTCCGCAGAAGGCACACGAACGCGGGTGAAGCTCCGAGATCTACTTATCTCGATTACAGCTGATGTGGGAATGGTCGGCTTGGTAAAACATGATTTGGGCGAGGCTTACATCAATCAGCATATCGCGCTGGCACGACTGGCCGAAGGGCTGGATGATGCGTATGTCAGCTGGTACATTGCTTCGACGGGCGGACAAAAACAGCTGGGGGATCTCCAGAGAGGAGCAACGAAGGTAGGGCTTGGCCTTGACGACATTCGCTCAATCAACTTGCCTTTCGCACCATTAGTCGAGCAGCGCCGCATCGTTGCAAAAATCGACGAACTCCTCGAAAAAGTAAATGTTTCTCGTGAGCGCCTCGCCAAAGTTCCCAAAATCCTGAGGGCGTTCCGCCAAGCCGTACTAGCATCGGCTTGCTCCGGACGTCTCACTGAAGACTGGCGCACAGAAGAGGCAAACACGAAGGATATTGCGCCAATCATTTCGTCAATTCAAAAAAGACGCGAGTCCGAAGCCAACTCTCCCAAGGAAAAGGAAAGAATCAGACAAATCTATACGCAGTCAGAGGAAGGGGATTCGGGTGAACTGCCGGAAGGCTGGGGCTTTGTCAGATTGAATAAGCTCTGCTCTTCGTTCGAGTACGGAACGTCGGCCAAATCACAGCCCTCAGGGAAAGTGCCTGTTCTCCGCATGGGAAATATTCAAGGTGGCAAGATCAACTGGACTGATCTTGCGTACAGTTCGGATAGAGATGAGATTCGCCAATATGAATTGACGCCGCAAACGGTGCTGTTTAATCGAACCAACAGTCCCGAACTAGTCGGCAAAACCGCAATCTACCTTGGTGAGCATCCTGCGATCTTCGCGGGCTACCTCATCAAAATCAATCGTCTTCCCGAAATCGACGCTCGCTATCTTAACTTTTGCCTGAACACCAACTATGCGAGGGATTTCTGCTCCCGCGTTAAGACGGACGCCGTGGGACAGTCGAATATCAACGCACAAAAACTGGGAACCTTCGAGGTGCCCTTTTGCACGCTGGGTGAACAACACGAGATCGCCCGCCGTGTCGAGGCTCTATTCAAGCTAGCCGACGCGATTGAAATGCGCGTTGCCACTGCAACTTGGCGGACTGAAAAGTTGACGCAAGCAATTCTCGCCAAAGCCTTCCGAGGCGAACTCGTTCCCACCGAAGCCGAACTCGCTCGCCGCGAAAGACGCACCTATGAACCCGCCTCCGCCCTCCTCGCCAGAATCCGTACTGCCAC
Organism: Acidobacteriota bacterium; assembly: GCA_003224085.1. GTDB lineage: Bacteria > Acidobacteriota > Terriglobia > Acidiferrales > UBA7541 > Acidiferrum. The sequence goes on from QHYK01000083.1 coordinate 34,223, forward strand.
CAACGAAGATTCGAACAATGGCGCTCCGTCGAAACAAGAGAAACGGACAGCTAAATGACTTTGCGGCCTGGCACTATTCGTCGCATCGAAGATAGGGTTACCGAACTGATCGAGGATTTTGACGGCTGCTGTGATGCTTTTGATCAAGCTAATCTCTTCACCGGGCCGAGTGCATATTTCCATTCCAAGACGCTCGCTCTACTTCGGCAGCACAAGTCAGCCGGAGACGCCATTCTGGACACCCCTTTCCTTGAGTCGCTGTATGCGACTCTAACTGCATGGGGTATGCACCGCATGGGACCGGGCGGTGCTAAGTTAGTTGAGTTTCCCGTGCTTGCCGATAGCTTTCGAAGGCTAGAAAAGCCGATTCGGAAGCTGTCGGTTCTCGTGCTTGCGGACCTGCGCATCCAAGATGTCACCAGTGTAAGCGAACAGGTATGGTCAATGATTTCTGCATTGAACATCGGGTGCGGACTGACCAAAATCGTTGCTGGATCAAAGGCGCTTCACCACGTCCTGCCTGAACTCGTGCCGCCGATGGATCGAGAATACACGATCCGATTTTTCTTTCATCACAAGAATCTGAGCCAAGGGGATGAAGTCGCGTTCCGGGAAATTTATCCGCGCTTCCATAGAATTGCGGTCGAGTGTCGTAGAAAAATCCAAGCGCGGATTGGACAGGGAATGAACACGAGTGCCACCAAGGTAATCGACAATGCAATTGTCGGGTTCGTCCGAGCCAAGCTAAAGAATATGCCCGATGGGGCGGAAGCCGATAGCTGAAGAAAGGAAAACAGGAAGTCATCCGGCCCAACACTTGACGGCAATGGAGTAGCGGAGCGACAAAAGGCCACTTCCATCAATCACTTCGAAGTTGCCGTAGTCACGGACTTGGGAAACTGTAGTTGTCTCGGGGACACGATAAACAAACTCGCTTTTTCTCGATACATTGTGCGGGCCGTTTGCATGTCGTGCTGGCCAAAGATTCTGGTTTCCTCGTGAAAGAACTGCCGACTTCCGACTAGACACGCCTGCCAACACAAAGGGAAGAACAGCAGTGTCTCGGCATCCCTCAACATTTCAGCCAAATCGCTATGTTGTTTGCCCCAAGCCATAAGGGGCATCTCACAAATAACGAACGGTTCGACACTGGACTCGCAATATCGCAATGCCCAATTGAAATCATTCAGCCACGTCGCGCCTTGTTGTATTTGTGTACGCATCTGAGTGATCGTCCAATTCCGAATGAATTTAGGAGGGAGCGGTTCCGGCGTCATGGAGCGAACTTTGACGCTCTTTCGGTCAGGACTGACTTCTTCGATTACCCAAGCCCGAAGATTCTGTCCTTCAATTTGCATCTGGTCAAAAAATAAGAGAGAACGCGCTCGTATCATCTGGATGTATCGCAGTAGGAAGCTGAGGTGCTCCTTCCAATTCCCGAATCTGTTGGAGATCATTCCCGAGAGAACATTTGGATAGGTGCGTTCGAGTTCAGCGAAGGAGTCATCGGCGGTTCCCACGCCCGCTTCTGATGAGGCATAGTCATAAAAACCGTGTCGATACCCAATCTCTCGTGGGCTCCGTTCAGACCAACTGTCATTGGGAACATCGAAATACCAAAGCGGTCGCTGATGATTCCCACGTACAGGATCGATGAAACCCCGCAGGTAGCTTTGAGGAAGATAGTGATCGCGCCTGTTTCTTTTCGGGCTCGACGTTTCTGTTTGTCCCGGCAATTCTGTCAACATCCACCTCGCAGGAAACAGCTTTTACCGAAATTACAGCACGGCCAGCGGTCACAGTCCAGCCAAGCATCTTCGCTTTTTCTTTGCTATGATACTACGGACGGGGGAATGCGTGGTCGAACGAGGTTCAGCAAGAGAATGCGACATGATAGCAGCCTTTCTTCAGGCAGAAATATCTTCGCATCGATATTCCCAGTTCATACTCCCAAACCTTGAACGCAATCGATTGGCGCGAGCCGATCTAATTGATCGGCCTGACCTTGAGAACGAAGTCCACAACCAAATCAGACGATTGCTACTGCAATATCGAGGATATGGAACGAATAGCTGTCTATTCACAGGGTTTCCGACGGACGTGGTCTGGCGCTTCGTTGATATCGAGCCGCACGATCACCATATGCTCTATTGCGCAAACGACAAGAGCCAAAAAAGTTGGGTAGAGGTGTCCGAGGGCACGCGCTCGATTCAACATATAGCGGCAAGACTATGCAGCATGGAGGCAGCAAGCAAAACAGAACGAGAAACAGCGACTCGCGTTCGCTGCATCCAGAAAGACTTGAATAGCGGCAAGATGATGCCTCCACTTATCGCAATTGAGGCTGGAAATGAAAGGTTGGTCCTTGTCGAAGGTCACAGTCGAGCAACTGCGTACGTCGATCTCAAGTGGCCATCTAATATCCCGGTTGTGCTTGGATGCTCGACCAAAATGAGGGAATGGCTCTATTACTGAGAACGATTGAGCCATCTCCTCCGAATCTGATTCGAAGGTGACTCTTGAGCTGTGGCGGAGGGTGAATTTGCTAAGTGAACGGGACATCCGTGAACTGCTGGCGGTTAGGTCGGAGACCAAGAATCTCGATTACAAGCAGTCCATGAATTGGAGAACGGCAACAGCAGAGCAAAAGGCAGCACTGGTCAAAGACACACTGGCGATGGCCAATACGCAAGACGGCGGGAAAATTATCTTCGGCATGCGTGATAGCGACTTTGAGCCAACTGGGCTGACGGACGAAGAGTTTGAATCCTTCGACACAACACGTTTTGCTGATTTGTTGAATCGCTACGCTGATCCTTCTTTCCCTTGTGCGGTCCACAAGCTCACCATCGACAACAAGAGATTCGCGGTAATCGAGGTTCCAGAATTCGGCGTCGTACCGATCATCTGCAAAGCCGACGCCAATGATTCACAAGGACATCAGATGTTGAAGCGCGGTGCTACTTACATCCGCACCAACCGGGCAGCGTCCGAGGTCGTTCCGGATGCGGAGACAATGCGCGACCTTCTGAACCGGGCGATGGTAAAACGAGGTGACGAGCTTTTACGAATGGTGGAGCGGCTAATCAAGGGGAAGCCAGTTGGGTTCGACGAGCATGCGGCAACTGAGATCAACACCGAGGTCGCTGACGCTGACCACTTCATTAGGGAGCACCTCCCGGACGAATTCCGTCGAGTCGGTCATTGGGAAGTAGAGTTTTCTGTCCTGCCTTATTTGCGTGACCGAATGCCTAATCTGGCTTCTATTTCCACACTCTTGGAGAAAAGTCAGGTAACTCTAAGAGGTTGGTATTTCCCCCATTTTGACCGACGCAACACCTCGAACTTCGCCCGAGGCGTCCAGTCCTATATGGGTGGAAGTTCTTCCGGGCATCTGGAAGCCTACCGTGCGTATCAGAGTGGTGCTTTCGTGTGGAGATCAGCCCTCTGGGAGGAAACCGTCGCCAGCATGAGGGAAAGAGGGAAAGCCCTGTCGTTCGTTGGGGTGATCCTAGACATAACGGAGCACTTCCTTTTCGCAAAGCGATATTACGAAACGCTCGCGCCTGAAGGGACGGTGAATCTGACTATCCGCCTGACAGACACGCAAGACAGGGTGCTAAAGTCTTTTGGAGATTTGCGCGAAGGGGTGCTGTTCGCAGAATACGTCTGCCGGGAACCGCAAGTCGAAATACAAACTAAGTGCACGGTTGCCGAACTGGCAGCGGCCTATGACGAGCTTGCTCGAAAGGCCGTCCGTCGTGTCTACGAACTGTTCAACTGGAACAAGAGCGACGAGGACATGATCCGGTCTTGGCAGGAGCGATTGTTGAATCGTCGGCTATAGAACGCAGAAACTAACGTGGTTGAGAAGAAGTCGTCAGTCCAAGTGTGGGGTTCGCCAAAAATTGGAAGAAGCGACTTTCTTGGCCTGACCTGAGAAATTCAAGCAAGATTCCGATACTATCTGCGTCCACCACTGGAACCCAATCAAAATGATCTTCGGATTGAAAGTACGAGGGACCGCCCATCGACGATGTAAACAGTATGGGGATGACGCGAACTCCAGTTCCGGCAAAAATTCCGCGTGCGAGAATTTCACGAGCATAGCGAAGATTACTGACATCCTCGGGTTTCGGCGGATTAAGAGTGCAGGAGACTAGAAGCAGCAGTTTGCTTCGCTGACTGGCTGCCAGAATATCTACCGAAGCTCTTTGCACTGGCGTATCCGGCGCAAGGATACGTTCATAGTTGCCCAAAACCACGGTCGAAAGACCAAACATTCCTAGAAGCCAAGATACGTGAAGCTCAAACGCTGCACTTGGTTTCAGTTTTGCCGTTTGCACGTTGTAAGCACGAGTCAGCAGGTCATCAAGCGTTGTGCCTTTGCAAAATTGCTGGACGACGGCTTCTAACAAAATGTTGCGTTCGCTGGGCGGAATGAACATCCGAGCGTAATTCGAGTCTTTCTTGACCTCTCCAAGGCGTGGATGGACGAGCCGGACTTCGAGCCAATCGTTATCAGGGTCTAAGTCTTGAATTTGTACAGAGCCCTGCGTCGAAACAATTTCGACGCAGGCGTCATCTGCGTTATGAGTCGAAGGGAAATCTGTTCTCGAAACGGGGCGTCCGCGAGAACGGTTTGCCCACGCACGCAGGCTATAGCTCGGAGGCCTGAGAAACTCCGATGTCGCTGAACCTCAACATCGATCCGCTTTTTGGGTGCGTTGACACGAATCTGTGAGATGTTCACAAACACGGGAAAGCAAAAGGAGAGATCGCAGCCGAAGTCCTGCTGCGATACGTTCAGTTCACATAGCGCATTGACCGCCTCCAACGCATCGCCATAGCCAAGCAAATGAGCTTCTCGATTATACTGTCCTTCGAACAAAGGGCTCATCCCGCCAATATCGAAATTGATGGTTAGTCCGGGCCACGCTCGCCCATCGAAAGAGCGAAGCCGAGAGTATCCCCACTGGATATAGCCACTGGCCGCTGGCAAATCCGGCTTTTGACGTAGCTGGAATTCAACTTCGCCCATTTGAAGCGCGCCTTTGAGCTTGATTTCCAAACAAAAGTCAGGCCAGTCCTTGAACGGACGCACGCAGGAATCGATTCTCAGCAATTCGGTGCGGACAGGCGGAAAACGGTGCGCGAGCTTGGCTAGTCGGGCGTTGGCCGTCTCCACGTCTTCGTAAGTCAGGCGAACCGCCGCCATAACGTTTACCCACGACTCTTGTTTAAGAATGGCGACGGAGCGGATGTCGATTGCTCGATACGTGGCTCCCACCGCCGCAATCAGTTCGTCCACCGTGTGCGCTACGTTGCCCATCCCTAGTACATTACCGCAGTTAGCTCACGCTATACTGCGGAGCAAGTATGCCGAGACGGGCCGTGGAACCGCACGCCAGCTCTAAATCGTTCCTTCTTTGAGGTTTGCCCCCCCAAGAAGTCTCCGAAGGCAGAGGGAAGGTTTCCGTGCTTCGGCGATGAAACCTTTTGCCCGTGGCCGCCGTCTAAAAAAGAAGTCATAGTCTCATCACCACCCACCTGCCTTAGCCACATTCTTTAGTTCCCAAACGCTTCGTATTGCACAAGCGGGTTCCTTCCACTTCGCAGAATCCACTCCAAATCTTCCGATTGAGGTGAATCTGTGAACATCTTTCGTTTTCGCGACCGCGTCGGAGTTCTCGACGAGCGGTCGCAGCGATCCCGATCGGAAGCGCCACGTATGATCAATCACTACTGGAAAACCCGTCTTTTCCACAGGGGAGAAACTGTATTTTGCATTTTGACGCGAACATTTTTCTCGAGTCGCTGTGCATTAGTATAGTAAAGGGTTGCTCGCCTGCGTGGCTTGATGGGCGTTCGGTACCGGCACTGAGGCGCCCGGCAACCGTGCCGAACCAATCCAAAGTCTCACCAACCACAGAATGTCTTAGCCACACCGTTTAGCGCCATCCGTTTCTGAACTGCACAACCGGCTCCTTCCACCTCGCGGAATCCACTCCAAATTTTCCGTTCAGAGGTGAATCTGTGAACATTTTTCGGTTTCGCGACCGCCTGGGTATCCTCGACGAACGGTCGCGGCATTTCCTGAAGACTGTGGCTTGGCTCGGTGGCTACGTCACCCCGGAACAGGCGCAAGAGCTTGGAATCAGGAACTCAGTAACCAGGGTCCATGTCCAGTTAAAGGATTTGGAGTCCTGGCGCTTTATCAAACCCGTCAGTGCGTACCCGTCGATTTACCAGGTCACGAAATCCGTGACCCGGCTCATGGGCGCTGACTTGTCGGCCCGGCGTCAGCACACCCTTGAGACCATTCAAACCCGCCTTCTGACGGTGAACTTTTACCTGGAGGCGATCCACTGGCCAGTTGAATTCGTGTTCGACCATAAGCAGAAGATCTCTAAGATTTGCGAGCTGATTCACGAACCCTTCTTGCTGCCGCATCGCAGCAGTAAGCCGTATCTCTGGCAGGACATCGTCCTTCAGCGTCCGTCCGGAGAAGTCGTCCTCACGATGGTTGACCACTTCGGTCGGCATCCCTATCGCCAGTTGTACCGGCACTTGAAACGATTTGCCCCGACCCTCGGCCCACATGATCTGGGGTTGATGATCGTGGTCAGCTCCGAGCGCCGTGAACAGCTATTTCGCCGTCAGCTCAACCGCACGGGGCTACAGCGGCTCTTGGAGAGCCAAGGCGTATACCTGCCGTTGCGGGACATGGTGACGATCTACCGTGTCCGACGGGCGGTGCCCGTCGTCCGCCCGGTCATCACGAACAGGCAACAACTTCGCGAGCTGCGAGCCCGGAAGCTCGCCAACCAAGGGCTGAGCGACGCGCAGCAGCAGACCAGACATGTCATCCACAACAAGGGCACCCATACGAAAACCGCAATTTCGAACGAAGAAGGAGGCACGTCATGGTGAAAACCGCAACGGCTGTGGCGCGGAAAATCTGGCGACAGATTTCTCGGCAGATTTTCCGCCAAAATGGAACCCTTACCCTTCCTGTACCGGAACACCCCCGGGGGCAAGAATCGGGGGCGGTCCTGGGGACGTTCGAACCGCCCCCGGAATCGCAGCGAGTCTTGCTCGATGATCTGACCCAGAGCATCCTGTCTCGGCTGCCGGAAGAGATGGGCTGCCGTGCACGCGGTGCGCGTGTCATGGCAAAGCTACGCGACCTGGTCGGCGACCTGCCGGCCAGCGCCGACCATCACCACAGCAGCCGCTTTGGGCTTCTACAGCACTCGCTCGAAGTCGCCCTCAAGATGCTGGAGGAGTTTGAAAAGACGCTTCTCCCCGATGCCCCTCCCGACGTGGCCCTTTTCAATACCGAGGCAGACCCTCTGCAAACGCAGTACCTCTGCTTCCTCGCTGGCCTGGGACACGACCTCGGTAAGCTGTTTGACATTGAGTTGGTGGTAGGAGAGCAGCGTTGGTCTCCCCTGAACCAGACCTACGCCGAGTTTCTGAGAGAAGTCAAAAGGGAGCCGGTGCTGGAATGGAATAAGAAGCGGGTACGCGGTGGTCATGCTCAGTTCTCGCCCTGGCTTATGCACCATCTTTTGAGTCCCGCCGATATCCGATTCATCGGTTTGGAAAGGTTGCCTGAACTCACGGGCGCACTTACCGGTACTCATGCCGACGACGACTCAACCCCTCTGGCGCGTCTCGTGAGCAAGCTCGATCAGCAGAGCGTCGAGCAAGCGGCGCCCGAGTGGATGATCAAGCGACCCGACAGCAAGGTCAATCAGTTCATCCGTGCCCTTAGGCAGCTGATCTCAGACGGTCGGCTGAGCGTCAATACTCTCGGCGCGCCGGTCTTTGTCACGGGCGACAAAGCCGCTGTAGTCATACCGCGCTCGCTCTCCGCGGCCCGCGATTTCCTGAAGCAGGAGGATCGTATCAGGCTGCCTTCCAACCACCACCTCTATGACCTCCTGGCGCAAGCAGAAGTTGTGGAAGCGGATGAACACCGTCAATGCGTGAAGAGGATCAGTGTACCGGGGAAGCGTGGCCCGGTCGAACTCTATGCCTTGATCTTCGCGACAAACACGATCATCCCGCAGGCGATTCTGCCGACGTTGCCCAAAGTCACGTTTGAGCTCGTGCCCGAACCGAAACAAACAAGCAAGTCTGCCCACACTAGGGAGGAGACGCCGACAGTTGCAGTACAGCCGCTCGGTTAGATGGCGCCAAAGTCCACAATCGCAAAGACGGCGGCCACAAACGCAGAAGGCACTGCCAGCGGCGGGCGATGGCCCGCCGCTGGCGCTGGACACGTGGGGGACACCAGCAGGTGCTAGGCCCCAACAATGCGGGAGTTCGGTCAAGCAGAGGGAGGGTAAAATCGTCCCGAGGATTTGGAGTCATTTATGATGACCTCAACCGCTACGCCGTTGAGCAGCCTTGCAGAGATAGACAAGCTGCTACACAAATTCGAGATTGAGAATATTCCGGACCAGTATCGCGCCTATTACGGCATCAAACGGAACAATTTCTTCGCGAGCATCCAAGGCTTCCCCGAGATGTGGCAATACTATCTCCGCCTCGATGCCATCTGGATGCGCGAATTCGCCGATCTCCAGAATGCGCGCGATGCTATGCGCATGTTTCCGCTCCTGCTGTACTTCAATGCGCATGCCAAGATGCGCGCCGCGATGGAACTAGCCTTCTCGGGCTGCATGGGGGAAGCAAAGTCAATTCTGCGCGATGCCATTGAATTCGTGGCGCACGCCCACACGATGATCAGCGATCCCGAATTGCAAAAGACGTGGCTCAGCAAGAATGACGGCAACACTGCTTTGGAGGAATTCAAAAACGCGTTCGAGCGTCAGAAGAAGGCCGGTATGTTCAAAGGCCTCGACGAGTTGCACAAGACATGGGGTGAATTGTCCGAAACGGGTTCGCACGCCAATATCAGCGCTATAGTGGACCGATTCGTGCAAAACACGGCTGATGATCACATCGAATTTCGCCTGAATTACACCGGGCCGGAAGACCACAAATTATGGACGCTGAGCCAGTTCGCCATGCTGCTTACATGCTCCATGATGGAGCAAACTCTCTTTAGCGACTATGAAGGCCGTCTCAAGCTCGATAACGAGTTGATGCGTATGCGTGGTGAGTTCGACAAGTACAAAGAGCAATTGCGGCACGTGTTGATAAAACGCTACAAAGTCGAACCGCCGAGCGGGATTTATCCACCACCAGCGGCGAGAATTTACAGGCCGTAGGGATTACGCGGGGACCGTTCGGAGGACACTCCTCTCCTCGCGCGAGTTCCTACAGCAAACAAAAGAAACAGCGCCCACAAAGACGAGAGCCATCAGCGCCGGAACGCGGCGGCCAACTGACCGCCGCGTTCCGGCCTTCTTTCCGGGATCCACAGGGCGGACCCCATTCCCCTTAACCCATTCCCCTTACCCATTCTCCTTTTCCACTCCAATCCCTTGTCCCTTGGAGTTCAGAGAATGTCGAGCAAACGCAAGAAATTCGACACGCTGGCAGCGGAAAGCCAAAACGTCTGCTTGCACACCACATCGCTTCTCGAATACTCGGCCAGTCTACCGTCGCCAGGACTCTCCATCACAAGTTCTTCCCCAACTGTTTCCGAGCCGTTGCGCGCGGATGTCGAACATGGCATCCTCCCTGATGCGCAACCGAAGCGACGACGGAAAGGACAGAAGTGCATGAGTCGTCGCAGCGGTCAGAATGGCACCGTCGTCATCGCAGGAAAGTGGTATCGGGTCAGATGGCGTATGGATGTCGAAAGTCAAGAAAAACGCATCAACATGAATGAGAAGGTCGCACCTGTGGTTTTCGACAAGAGCGGTAACCCAAAGCCGCCATCGATAGATGTGCTACGTAAGGCCCGTGAAATTGTCGAGAAGTCGGGAGCAAATTCGGAAGACCGGTTTAACCGTGTGGTTCTCGGTGAGACCACCTTCCGCGATCAAGCGAAAACATACCTTCGGTGGGTCCAAACTCGGGATCGGGAGCCAATTAAGGACACTTCGAGCATCGAAGCGGCCCTAAATAAGTGGATTCTCCCCGAGATCGGCGATGTGCCATTGGGGAATGTCCACAACA
>QHYK01000027.1 GCA_003224085.1 Acidobacteriota bacterium
CGCGTTGGTATTGGCCCCCGTCTTGTAGTCCAAGGTCAGCGTGGTGTTGGGGTTACCGGGGTTGAAATGGTTGAGGGCATTGATGGCTTCAATCCTGAAGTCGAGCACCCTGGCTTCCGCGAGATGAAATTCCTTGACCAAGGCCGCGTTGAATATCTCCATGCCCGGACCGTAGGTCAGAGTCGGAGGTTCGTTGCCGATCATGCCGCGGGTGAAGGTGGAGGTCACTTTCGGCAAAACGAAATTGGTGGGATTGAGCGGATACCACAGCCGCGGGTCCGCGGTGGAGCCGACGGAGGCAGGTGTGGTTCCTGGAGGCAGCCATAGATTAGCGGGGTTCAGCATCTGGCAACGGAAGAGAACGCCGCCGGTGGGCGTGCCGTTGGGCCAGCCGACCGGGTTGTTCTTGTAGTTGCAGCCAATATTCATGGGCGCGCCGGAATAGATCGCCGCAGTCCCATTCAGGCTCCAACCGCCGAGCAACTGCTTGCCGATCGCGTTATGCCAGTGGGAGCCGGCGGGGAAGGTGTACCCGAAAATGGCGTTGACCGCGTGCGGCCGATTCCCTGTCACGTTTTTGGTCAACTGGTCGTCAGTGAATTGCTGATGGGAATATGTCAGCGTCTTGGAGCACGTGTAATTGCTGCTGAACTGAAGGTTCTTGCCGACCTGCTTGTTCACCTGAACCTCGAGGGAGTTATAGTTCGACGCGCCAATGCTCGAGTACGTGGGGATCTGTCCCACTCCCTTGTATCCCACCAGGGAGCGGATCAGGTTCGCCGAGTAGAGCGCCCCGCTGGAGCTAGTGGGGTCCACGAATTCCTTGTTAGCGCCTCCGGATGGAGTCCAGGTGGTGAATGGCGGCACGGCGTTCAAATCATTCGCGTTCCAGACATATCCATGGTGAAACGTGTTGCCTACATAGGCCACGTCGAGGATCATTTGGTGGCCGATGTCTCGTTGGATGCCGAAACTCCAGTTGTACGAGGAGGGAGGCACAAAATCCCGCGGCCCGGACTGAATGTTCTGGGGAGCGTACAGCGCTTGAGCGCCGGAGAGCGCCGAGATGGTGGAGTCGAGGATAATGGGCGCCAGAAAATGAGGCGGCGCCGCCTGCGGGCCGGTCCCCACTCCTTCCGCGCCGATGTCATCAACGATCTGGGCACGATCGTAGAAAATCCCGAAGCCGCCGCGTACCGCGAGCTTGCCCTTCCCGAACACATCCCACGCAAAGCCGGCCCGCGGGCCGACGGCGATGGAAGGAGTGTTCCAATAACTGCCGGTATATTGGGCGATGCCCGTAAACGGCGTACCGGTGGCGGCGAAACTGGCCGGATCAAAAGTGCCCTGCAGGCCGTAGGGATAGACCGCCCCGGTTTCCGGGTTGATGGAAGCCTTATTGCCGTTCACCATCGCCGGGTACAGCGGCTGCCCAGCCTTGCTGGGATCGTACAACCTGGGATCGAAGAAGCCCAGCGATTGTCCGGCCGTATGGATCGCTCCCATTCTCTGGAATCGCACGCCGAGGTTCAGGGTGAGCCGCGACAGCACTTTCCAGGCATCCTGCACGAACCAGTCTTCCTGCGTATAACGCGCGTGATTGACCTGCTTGGTGCCGTCTTCTCCGTAAGCGAAGAAGCTGCCGAGGAGCAGATTCGAAAAGGGGTAATTGGTGTCCACGGGGCTTGCGGTGTCCGACCCAAAGTAATAAGTGCCTGCAATATTGTAGGTGGAATATATGCTGACGTTGCGGGCCATTCTTTCCAGATAGAAGCCGAGCTTCACGTCGTGTCGACCCTTGATCCAGGTGAGATTGCTGCTGACGGTCTGGAGCTGGTCGGTTCCGTCGAAGGGCCAGCGGCTGTCGAATCCGTAACCGGGGGCGTTCGTAACGCTCTGCCCCTGGGACTGGGGGCCGAAACTCGACGGGAAGCCGAAACTGAAGTTGGGCCTCAGGTTGAGATAGTTGGATCGGGAAATGCGGGGCAGAGCGATGGCATTACCATTGGAATCCTTGAGCGGGAGGAGGCTGTTCTGGTACAGCGTCGGGTCGGTTGGGTGGTTGGTCTGATGGCCGCGATTGATACCCCAACTGGTCTCGCTGATCAGGTTGGGAGTGAAGGTGTGAATTAGGGCCGCCACCACACCCGCCGAGGGAATGTCATAGCCATGAGGAAACTGCCGCCAGCCATCCCCGGCCGCGCCGAGGATTTGGCCATAACCGTCGTTGCCTGTGTAATCCTGCAACAGTCGCACGTAGGAGGTGGTCTTGGAGTTAATGGGATAGTCCACGCGGAGGATCTTGTCGGTCCGAGGCCGGGAGAAAGGATTTACGAATTGTGCGTTGTACTGGCGCTGCCCAGTGGGATCGGTGGTGTTGGGCAGCGGGAACAGGTCTATTATCGCCAGTCCGGCCGGGTCAAACCGCCAGGAAGGAATCTTGTTGCCCTGGAACGGCATTCCTGTGGTGGGATCCTTGATGACAATCAGCGCACCCGTCGTGGTGAACGTTTGGGAAAAATCACCCTGCCTCTCGAGGGCGGTGGGCATGGTAAAGCGGTTGGCGCCGGTAACTCCCGTATTGTGCAGGTAATCGTAGGAGAAGAACCAAAACAGCCGCGTGCGGCTCTTGTTAAACCCAGTGCCCGGGATGATGAGCGGACCGCCGATCGTGCCGCCGGGATTCTGGTAGCGGTACAGCGACCTCGCCACGCCGGTCTTGTTGTTAAAGAAATCGTTGGCGTTGAGCGCCTCGTTGCGGAAGTAAAAATATCCGCTGCCATGGAACTCATTCGTGCCGCTCTTGATGATCACGTTCATCTGGCCGCCCGAGCGCGCCCCGTATTCGGCATCGTAATTCGCCATCAGCACCTTCACCTCGCTGATGGCATCCACGCTGGGCGCGATGTAACCGAAATCACGGTTCCCGGAGTCCTGCGAGGCGGCACCATCGATGGTGAGCAGCTTCTGGCCGGTCTGGCCACCGAGCATGGTCGGGCTTCCCGTGCCCCAGCCCCGCGTGTCGTACGAATTGGCGTCCTGGACCCCCGGGAGAAAACTCATGACGGCCATAAAGTCGCGGCCCCGTGTGACCGTGTCCTGAATTTGTGTGAGAGTGACGCTGACAGAACGGTCGGAGCTGTCGGTGGCCACATGCACTGGCTCGGACTGAACCTCCACCTTGTCAGACATTGGTCCTATCTCCAACCTCACGTCGTGCAGGTCCACCCGTTCCACGGCGCTGACCGTGATCCCTTTCTGATCATAGGCTTTGAACCCTGGGTGGACGATATGCAGGCTGTAAGTGCCCAGGGCGAGGTCAGGGAAGACAAAACCTCCATTGGAATCGGTGATGAACGTGCGCGTCAGTTTCGTGAGATCATTCGTCAACTGCACCTTTGCGCCGACGACAACGGCGCCGGCGGGATCGACTAAACGCCCAGAAATCTGCCCGCTGACGGTTTGAGCGTTCGCTGTCGCCAACATGGCGGACAGCAGAAATGGCACACAGGCAATCGTTCGAAGGCACCTCATTAGCCCACTCTGTTGGCGTGAGCTTCCCATCTTTGCAACTAGGTATCGCATGTTCGGTCCTCAGAAGGCAAAGCATGGGCCAGACGCAGCCCGCCGTGGCCGGGACCCTCGTGCCCAACAGCCGCAACTGTGCGCGGGCCGGACGGGGCATCGTGAAGGCAAGGCAGACAGGAGAAATAAAAAGGCGCTGGTTCAAGGTGGATATGCATTTGGCATGGGCAACCTCCGCGGACACCGGACCGATGTTAGCGAGGTTGTAGTCACTGAAGTGGCAGACGTCAATTAGGGGAAAACCCAGTTATCGGTGCAAGGAAAATATATAGGGCGGGTCGTCCGGGAACCCAGAAAACCACAATTTACCGAGGCCTGGCGTACCAACTCCACATTTCTAGAAACTTCACATTTCATCTGGAATGTTATGTGCTCAGAGTCTGGAAGGCAACTGGCAACCAGATTTGCTGTTCCTGCTGAAGCAGGAGCAGGATGGCTATGAGTTCTGCCAGCGGCAGATAGCAGAGTGTGATCGCCAGCTCGCGCAGTATCTCCAGCAGAGAGAGGATCGCAGCCAGGGTGCCCCACTGCCGGAGGAGAAGCGCAAGGGTCGGCTCAAGAAAAAGAGGGGCAATAATCCGCGGTTCGAATCTGCTCCTCACTCGCCTTCACTCGAGGGTCCCGAAACTCAGCCAGCTTATGCGGATTGCGTTCACCTGCGAGAATGGCCTTGATGATGGCCTGTCCGGTGGCGCCGCTGATATCGGTCAATTCGCATGACCGGTACGGACCTAACCCGGATCGACGGCATCGATGTCATGACTGCGACGACAGTCATTAGCGAAGCCGGATACGATATGAGCAAATGGAAGACTGAGAATCACTTTGTTTCCCTGGCTGCGGCTGTGCCCGGACAATCGCATCAGCGGGGGCAAGGTCATTGGCAAAGGTCGGCTGCCCACCAATAATCCGATCAGTATTGCTTTGAAGATGGCGACCACCACCTTGCGGCAAAGCAAGACCTATCTGGGAGCGCAGTTTCGTCGATTGAGAACCAGGTTGGGGGCTCCTATCGCGATCAAGGCCATGGCCGCGAAGCTGGCCCGCTTGGTCTACCGCATGCTGCGCTACGGGATGAAATATGTCGATCAAGGAGTGGCGTTCTACGAGGCTCAACACCGGCAAGTACAGATCAAACAGCTCAAGTGGAAAGCCGCCAAGCTGGGATTCCAGACAGATCGTCCAAGCTCCGGCCGCCTAAAGAACAAGAGTTTCTGCGGAGCACGGGCCGCCGCTGCGCGGCGGTTATGTGACGCTGAAACTCTACGAGAGCCGGAGCCCTCACCTCAGATCAGAGTTGCCCAATTTAATTTAGAATCTCCATTACAACCTGGCTCGGCAGCTAAAGACAGCATTTTCCCTGGAGCGTTCCTGCCCGATGGAGTGCATGGCTCCGGTTCTGGCGATTATGTAGATGGTGGCGGGCGTTGTCCTGCAAAGGAGAACGGTCCAACCCCGCTGCGGAGATTGAGTAGTTTTCGCTAACCGGGCCGGGCCAAGTTGAATTTGACATGGGAAGGTTAGCATGAAACCTAAGCGACAGGAGAAAACAAATAAAACAACCAACCACCCAACGCAGGGACCGAAGTTCGACTTGAACGGCTGCCGCCTGCCCATAGAAAAGGTAGTTCCCCGATCAATGAGTCGCGATGTGTGGAGACCCACATTCACCCTGGACTCTTGTCGCCATTGCACCTCAAATTCAGGTATTTATTCGATTGACAGCAGTTTCAGATTCGAATAGGTTCCGCTCGCTGATTCCCTGCCGGGGGATGGCGAGTGGGATCTGGGAGTCGCGAATGCTTCACGCGACCTGGTGAGTTCCTCATGCATTATTTATCGCATCCGTAAATTTCCGATTTATCCGCGAATGGGTACAAGCGAGAGCTTGGCAGAAGGCGTGCCATGCCCAGTCAAAAATCCTCCATTGCCGAACCCGGCGGTCATCAGGAGACCCGAAAAGCTGCCAGCCGGAGGTTCTGCCCACTTTCAGTTTGGCGCTATTTTCGAGGGAAGGAGCAAAATGACAACTAGAAATCTTTGTGCGGCGCTCATCTCCGGACTTTGCATGTCTATCCTCATGGGTCCGGGCGCACCGTGGTCCCACGCGCAGGCCGCAAGTAACGGCGCCATCCTCGGGACCGTGACGGATCCCTCCGGTGCGGTGGTTCCGGATGCCGCGGTCACGATCAGTAATATTAATACGGGAGCGCGTTGGGTGACGCACACCGATGCCGGCGGGCGTTACGACCTGGAGGCTCTCCCCGCCGCAGGAACGTTTTACAACGTCAGTGTGAAGAAGGAAGGGTTCAAGACTGAAATTTCGCAGGGCGTGAAGCTCTCTCCCAGCGAGCGAGTAACGCTGAATGTCACCCTTAGTGTGGGTACCAGCGTCAGCGAAGTGACTGTGGAGGCTGCAGCGGTCCATGTGGACACTTCGAGCGGGGAGTCAAGCGGCACGATCACGGGAACGGAAATCCAGGAACTCCAATTGAACGGCAGGGACTTCCGCGGCCTTGCGTTGCTGATCCCTGGGGTGAACAGCGCGGCGATCACGGGACGGTCCGTGGGGGGCGGCTCGCTGAACGGCGGCGGGCTGACCGGGGAGACGCCCATTTCCGTCAACGGCGAAGGACGTGAGATGAACATGTATACCACCGATGGCGCCTATAACATGAACACGGGCAACGAGATTAACCTCAATGTGACCCAGCCGATCGACTCGATCGCAGAGTTCCGCATGCTGAAAGACAACTACAGCGCAAAGTACGGCATCGCTGGCGGCGCCCAAATTGCGCTGGCGACGAAGTCGGGCACCCGCGAATTTCGGGGCTCTCTCTACGACTACCTGCGGAACGACAAACTTGATGCCAGGAATTTCTTCAACCCGAACACAGAAAAGCTTCATCAGAATATCTTCGGGGGGAGCGTCGGCGGGCCTGTCTACATTCCCGGGAAATACAACACGGATAAGACCAAGACGTTCTTCTTTGCCAGCGTCGAGGCTCGGCGGCGGAACGTCGGCCTGGTTCTGCGCGGGGCGATGATTCCGGAGCCCATGCGGAACGGCGACTTTACCAACAGCCCCACATTTTTGGCCAGCAGCGGCTTGAAGCTGGATTCGACCGGGGCGGCGCTCATGCAGAAATTTCACCCAGGGGTCAACTGCGTCCCCGATTCGACTCACCTCAATTCCGCTTGCTTCGACACGAACGCGGTGGCGATCATGAACCGCTTTTGGCCACTTCCCAACAACCCCGGTGGCGGCTTCCTCAACTACATCAACAACGGGGTCGATGAATTCAACGTGCAGGACCACACTTACCGCATTGATCAGTACTTCAGCCCGAGATTCCAGCTTCTCGCTCGCGTCTCTTATGAAACGGCGACGGACTCGCCACCCGCGCTGAATTGGGGCAGCAACCCCGCGCCGACGGAAAGTCAGCAGATCAAGACCACGGGATTCAACAACCTTTTGCGCTTTACGGCCAATATCAGCCCAACCACCATTAACCAGGTCAGTTGGACTCAGACCTACGACAAGCCCCGACTTCGAAACCTGAACGATACTCGGAACACGGTTCCCGGATTCTCGATCGACTTGCCCTTTGGGCAGCAGGCCGACATCAGCAACCGCGTCCCGAACATCTCTCTGGCCCGCGGCTGGGCTGGGACAAGCGACGGTGGATTGCCACAAGACGCAAGCGACGGAGAGCAGGTTTTCTCTGAAGATTTCACGAAGGTTCGGGGCCCTCACACGATTCAGGCTGGGACGCTGTTCATCTTCGGGATCAAGCGTCAGAGCGGTTTCTCCACGCCCGAAGGATCTTTCAGCTTCTCGGGAGTCCACGCGGGCGACCCGGTGGCCGACTACCTGCTCGGCCTTGACTCGTCCTTCTCCCAAAGCAACACGCGTCTTCGCGGCTATTTCCGCTACCGGCAGTCAGAATCCTACATCCAGGACGACTGGAAGCCGAGCCGAAGGCTTACGCTCAACTTGGGCGTGCGGGCCGTTTACTTTACCTCGGATAAGATCGAAGGCAACGGTGTCAGCGACTTCGATCCAAATCGGTGGAATGCGGCTAACGCTCCCGTGGTTCTGTCCAATGGTCAGTTGCTGACGAACGCCCAGGGCCAGCCGGTCACTGCCTCCGGCTCTCCCGCCGACCTGCTGAACGGCGTGGCGTTTCCGGAAGATTTCAAGGGCGGACCAGGCATTCCAAGCGGAACGTCAGACGTACCGGACGGGATTTTTACGACCACTCTCCATTGGGCACCGCGTGTGGGCTTTGCCTGGGACGTCTTCGGTGACGGCAAGACAGCCTTGAGAGGAGGCTATGGAATCGGTTATGGTCGAATTCCCTTTGACATTTACAACCAGGACCTCGGGAATCCTCCCTTCATCAATTCGGTCACGCTTCTCAATGGGACGCTGACAGCTCCGGCCCTGGGCAGTCCAGGGGCGTTGACGGTAAAAGGCATGGGCAGTATTGGCCCGCCTGGCGGAGAATTCAAACCTACGAAAACGCACACCTGGAGCCTAACGGTGCAGCGTGAGGTATTGCCGAACGGAGTCCTCAGTGTGGCCTACGTGGGGACGGCTTCGCGCAATATACCGGGCAGCCGTGATATCAACTTTCCGCTTCCCGTTTCTGCACCTTCGGTGAACGACCCTCGCTGCCTCTCCCCCGGCGAATCGGCCAATCCAACCGGCGGATTCCAATTTGATCCTTGCCTGAACAGAGGTGTTGTGTCGTCGGCTATTACAAGGCCGTTTGTTGGATGGAGCGGGATTAGCGATACGGATGCCGGCGCCTATGAAGGCCAGGCCAATTACAACTCATTGCAAACAGGCTTCAATTATCGGGCCGGCCGCAACCTGACCTTCACCACTGCGTATACGTATGGCAAGGCCTTGAGCGACGTTGCCAGCCGGGGCTTTGACGCCAGGCAAACCAACAACGGCGCCCAGAATCCACGCAACTTTCAGGTGGAGTATGGACCTGTGGGGTTTGATCGCACCCATATTTTCACCTCCGGCTACGTCTGGAACCTGCCGCTCCTCGAGGCCAGAAGCGGCATTGTGGCGAAGGCCTTTGGTGGCTGGACCTTTTCGGGCGTCACGGTGATAGAAAGTGGGTTCGTCTTTGCTCCCGGGATGGCGACCGGCACCAGCGGGTTGGCTTCCAGGCCAAACTGCGTCGGCAGCATCTCCGGGCCGAAAACCGTCAGCCAGTGGTTCAACACTGCCGCCTTTGCTGCTCCGGCCTTCGGGTTGTTCGGAAATTGCGGGACAGGCATCATCCGGGGGCCGAGAGAAAATACCTGGAACTGGGCTATGTACAAGTCTTTTCCTGTTAGGGAAAGGGTAAAGCTACAGTTCCGGTCCGAATTCTTCAACATTTGGAACCATCCGAGCTTTTCGAGTGTTTCGACCGGCTTTGGCAGTCCGAACTTCGGTCAGGTGACCGGCGCCTTGGAGCCGCGCCAAATCGAGTTTGCTCTGCGGTTGGATTTCTGACGCGGCAACCTCATTACAAGAATGGCGCGGTGATGCCGCCCAGGAAACGCGAGGTTTTTCTCCGGGCCGTTTCACTTTCTGGCGGGCGAGAAGGCCTCGCTTGGAATGGCCCACTACATGTGCAGCCGGCCGTGTAAACAGCCGATAGGAATGAAGGAATCAACATGAGCGGTCCCGTTCGAAGAATCGGGACCGGAGAGCAGAATGGAGATACCGCTCCGTGAATCGCCGGGATTTTATGAGCTTAAGCCTGTCCGGTGTCACAGGTGCGCTCTTCGAACCGAGTCGCACAATGGACTGGAGCGGAGTTCTTCGAACATCCGCTGACAGCCCCGTTTTGCGGATCCGTACCGACCTCGAGCGTCCGGCCATTCCCTTCTTATCCTGGGACACCGAAGGAGGTGACCGCGCTCGCATCAACTTGCTGCGGCACGGCTCCGGCGTGAGCTTGCGCGTCCGAGTTGGCGAGCAGTGGCGTCCGGCGGAGCAGTTAGTCACGAAACCTCAGCTTTATGCTGACGGAGGCGCAAGCTATCGCGTCAGCATTGCGGCAGGCTCTCTTCTGGTCTGGTTCATTCACCCGAGCGGAGGCCAACTCGCGCTTCGGTTGTCAGCTGAGGCTGCGGAACCGGACGGCGCAACGGGAATCGAACTGGTTTTCCCTTTTGACCCGCGGGTAACCCCAACCACAGCGCTTCCGAGCGCGTGGACGGAGGACCGGAATCTCGTTTTACCCGCTGTTATCAGCGCTCCGGATTTCGGCCAGATGCTGCTCGAAAGCGAGACCCACCCCGACTTAAAGGGCCGGTTGATCGGGAGCCGCGAAAACCAAACCGTGGATCTGGTTCTTGAACTACCCCTGCTGCAGGTCGGCGCGCCCTGTAAAATCGGCCTCACCCCCGTTCATCTGCAGCCGCCAAAAGGAATGGAGGACCAACAGCTCTGGCGGCTGGCCCGCCGGGGTTGGTTCAACGCCTGGCAATCAAGCTCAAAGTGGGGCGGAGAGGGAAGAGCTTTCAACAGTCCCGCCGGAATTCTTGCCAACAACGTCATCAGCGATCCGTGCAGCATGTCGCTGCCGTTCTATGCCGACGCAGCATACTGGATTCCTGAAATAGCCCGGGGGATTTCCATTGTCCGCCTGGCGCGTCAGTCTGCGGAGTGGTGGATGGAGCGCGGCACTTCCACCGAGGGCGTTGTGACCGGTTATTGGGATTACCAGACCTTCCTGGACGCGAACACAGGACCCCTTCTCACTGCCTGGGATTACGTTGAGGCAACCGGTGATGACGGCTGGCTCGAACGGTGGGTGGATCGGCTGGAGCTGATTGCGGATTATCTGGCGCGACGCGATGCGGATGGTGATGGCCTCGTAGAGGCGACGCAGAGCGGGAATCCCAATACGCTTTCCCAGCCCGCGCGCGGCTGCTCGTGGTGGGATGCTTTGAACTCCGGCCACAAGGACGGCTACACGAACGCAGTGATCTACCGGGCTTGGCGATGCTTGGCCGACCTCGAATCCCGATTGGGTCGCCGGGCACAGCAAGCCCGCTACGATGGCTTAGCGGACCGTCTGAAAGCCGCTTATGCCAGTGCGCTCTACAATCCGAAGACAGGTTGGTTCGCCTGGTGGAGGAGCGCCGATGGCCAGTTGCACGATTACGCCACACCCGTGGTGAACGGTATGGCGGTGGAGTACGGGTTGGTTCCGCCGGAAGAAGGTAAAAGGATTCTGGACCGGCTGTGGAAGAGGATCCATACCGCGGGGTTCCATCACTTCGAGCTCGGCTTGCCGTGCGCTTTGGTTCCCGTTCATCGCAGTGATTATTTACTTCCGGACTCTTTAGGATGTCCCAAGAAAGAGGACGGAGCGGACACTTTTGGTACCTACATGAACGGTGGAATCACGGCAGGGCAGGTTTTGCACTTCCTCGCAGCTCATTACGTCATCGGCGAGCCCGAAAAAGCAGATCCTATTCTCCGCGCCATGCTGCGCCGCGAGGTGCAGGGCGAATTCGAGAATGGGGTGCGGAACAAGTTTCCTGAGGGAGTCGATTGGACAACCTGGGACGGCAAACCCTGCGGGTACGAAGGTTATTTGGCGGATGTTTACCTCTTTCTTCAGGCGATTGTGCTCCGCGAGGCCTCTCTTCGCCGCCGCTACTATCGTCCGCTGGGCTTCCGTTAAAGAACCGTGGCGTGACCTGCCTTGAAGCGGCCTTGCCCCGAGCGCCGAGCTATGCTAGCTGCTAGGGAGGACGGCGACGCAACAGCGAGAATGGCAGGGGCTGTCTCGGAAATCGTCTCTGAACTGAGGGAGCAATACGGGATCCGAGCACGCATCGCCTTTTTTATATGATGACCAGGAAGTGTGGCCATTATCGATTGGGGACAGTTCTTGTGTTGGTCGCCTTCAGCGTCTCCGCTTACGGCCTTCAACTCACTCCTGACCAGCGTGCGGCGAAACATTTTGAGCGGGCTGGCGTGCTGGCCAAAGAGCACAAGCTGCCGGAAGCAGAACGGGAATACCGCGCGGGTCTTGAGATCGACCCCGGGTCGGTGACCGCCTATAACAACCTCGGAGTGATCTACTTCGAAAGCGGTGACTTTCGCCGGGCTGTGGACGCTTTCCTTCAAGCCCGCCGTCTGCGGCCGGGCGATGCAGACATCAACTTTAATTTAGGCTTGGCCTTCTACAAAACAGGAAATTGCAAGGACGCGATCGCGCCGTTGGCTGCGGGCGCGGCATCTCCCCAACACATGGCGGATGCGCATTATCTCCTGGGAGCTTGCCATTATGAGAGGAAGGAATGGCAAACTTCGATCCAGGAACTTGAGACCGCCCGCAAGGCGCGCCCGGATGACGAGAAGATTCTTTTCCTGCTGTTCAACAGCTACCGAAATATTGGGGACCGGACGCAATCACTTCACGCAGCGGCGGAGCTTCTCGAGAGCCATCCCGATTCCGCCTTCATGTACGAGATGCTCGGCGAAGCACATGACGCCGCAGGCCAGCCGCGCGAAGCCGAACGCGAATTCGAGCAGGCCATCCGAGCTTATCCCGATGCGCCCGAACTCCATTTCCTGCTGGGTTACCTCTATTGGAGGTGGGGGCAATACGAGAAGGCCATCGGGCCGCTGGAGACCGAGACTCGCGTCGATCCAACCTTTACTGCGCCTTATTTCTATCTCGGCGATATCGCCCTGAAACAGGGTCGGATTGAACCGGCCATTGCTTACTTCCGGGAGGCTTTGCGTCTTGCGCCGTCCTACGGTGAGGCCCGCCTTGGGCTCGGCGAGGCTTATGCCAAATCGGGACAGTATGAAAAGTCGCTCCCCTTCCTCCGCGAGGTCGCGAGACTCATGCCCGACCGCGTTGAACCGCATTACTGGCTCGGCAAAACTTTAATGAAGCTCGGCAAGACCGAGGAAGGAAAAAAGGAATTGGCAAGGGTGCAGGCCATTCACAGCCGGCAGCACCAAAAGGTCGATGGCCTGATGCGGCAAGCGCCCGTGCCCGACGACTTCAATCCTTCCGCGGGTCCGATACCACCGTAGCGAGATCCGAGCCTCGCCCCTGCCTCTGGGCAAACAAGAGGTCGGAAGGAATCGAGTTCGGGCCGCGCGATGTGCGGGGTCGCTCTTTTGCTCGCAGCCCCGGATCTTCACGGCTGGTTTTGGATGGCATCCCGCATTTGCCTCAACAATTCTTGCCCTTCGGAGTAACTTGTGGCGCGGTACCTCTGAAACGTTTGGAGGGCTTGAGCTGCCTCCGCCTTATGGCCTAGCCGCTCCAAAACATGGCCCAGTGGATAGTAGGCTTCATACAAGTTCGGCTCGAGGGCGATTGCTTGCTCGAGTTCGGTTCGGGCAGTTTCATCGTGGCCCTCGCGGGCCAGCAACCGGCCTAACTGGTAATGGGCCAACGCGTACGACGGTTCGAGCGCAAGAGATCTCCGAAGGTGCTTCTCAGCCTCCGCAAGCTTCTCTTCGGAAAGCAGCACCATCCCGCAAAAGCACTCACCGTAATGATTCTTGGGGTTCAACCGGAGCGCTTCGCTCAGAACCCGCTCGGCGTCCTCGTAACGAAACAAAGCGAAGTCGGAAATTCCCAGGAGGAAGACGGCCCGGTCATATGCGGGGTCGAGGGCGAGCGCGCGTTGGACGTATTCCTTCGTCCGTTGGAAGTCGCCGGCGATGAAGTAGCTGACCGCAATGCTGTAGGGGACATCAGGCAATTTGGGACTGAGGCTCTCGGCCTGTTCAAGGATATTGAGCGCCTTTTGTTGGCGGCCATCCTTTTGGTAAAAGCGCCCGAGGGTCAATAGGTAAAGCGCATTTTGAGGATCCAATCGAATAGCTTGGTCGATTTCAGAGAAGGTGCGCTCGCTCGTTGCCAGCTGTTCCTCAGGTCTGTCCGCGGCTGTCTTGCCGCTCGGGATTTGATCGGCCTCGAAATAGCTTTGCGCCAGCAAATAATGGTACTGAGCGATACGCTGGGCCTTTTTTTCTATGGTGTGGAGTGCGGCAAGAGCCCGGCCTGGGTCTCTTTGTCTCAAATAGACCTCTGCCAAAGGCAGCACGATTTCCAGTTCCGAAGGCGCCAGGCGGTTAGCCTCCTCGAGAAAGCCTCTGGCTTGGCTCGACAGGCCCTGGTCCAAGAACGCCTCTCCGGCGCCCAGATGGAACGACGGTAAGTCTCGGAATCGGGCGGCGGAAGTGCGCGCAACCTCAACCGCGTGGTCCGTTTCCCCCGCGCGAAGATAAGCCCTCACCAGGTTAACAGAAAGAGCCGCGCTCGCCGGTCCTAACTGATTTGCCCTTTCGAGATATGGGATCGCCTCCCGGGCCTTTTTGTTCTCTAGCAAGAGGACGCCGAGATTGTAGAAAGCATTTGATGATTGAGGGTCGAGAGCTGTGGACTGCCGGAATGATTCCGCGGCCGAAGAAACATCCCCCAGTTGGAGTTCGGTGAGACCGAGGTAGAAAAAGGCCCGTGCCGAGCGCGGGTCAGCACGGACCGCGCGCAATAGCTCGTCACGCGCCTGAGCATACCGTTTTTCTTCAAAAAGATTGATGCCTT
>QHYK01000084.1 GCA_003224085.1 Acidobacteriota bacterium
TCAGGCGTCCCGGCCGCCCGGATCGGTCGCCCTCACGCAAGGCAGCAAGACCCCGCTCTTCGAACCCGCGAATCCAATACTCGACAGTTCTCGGCGCATCGCCTAACAATGCCGCCACCTCTGGACAGGTCCTACCGTGGGCCACCAGTAGCAGACCGTGCAGCCGATGGTCATAACGCGATTCTTCACTTCGTCGGATTTCATCTTGCAATGCCAGAATGATGGTTTCGGAATCTGCAACGGTGAGTGGTTTCATTCTCCCAGGAAACCACAAATCACCCACATGCGCAATTACTTATGACGCCCTGTATAGAATGAGTTTGTACGACTCCCCGGCTCTTACAGGCCGGTTCGGGCGGCCTATATGACCGCCCTCTTTCATTTATGGCCGGCCCCCGCCGCCCCAGTGCATCCCGCCCCCCGAACAGTCATTTACATCGATGGCCTAAATCTGTATTACGGCGCCGTAAAGAGCACTCCAGCGCTGAAGTGGCTGAATCTTGAGCGTTTTTGCAGGCTGCTTCGACCGCTTGATGACATAAGGCGCATCCGGATCATAAGTGGGGACTCCGACCTAGTGCCAGCTGTCAACATGGTCAGACAGCGTTTCGGGCAGAAGAAAATTTTCGTATATGTTCGGTCACGAAATCCCGTCCGTGGCGCCGCAGTGGAATTGCGAACGTCCGCGCATGTCCACAGGGTTCTTCCGCTTATCCTGCTTTCAAAGTCTCAATTCCCAAATCAAATGCCAGATGGCGCAGGCGGGATGCTAAGGCGGCCCGCCACGTGGGTCCTCTGTACCCTTCCGTCGTTTGTTTCCAGTCTGTTCCCAACACGCAAACCCGCGGACGTCCGTAAAGACCAGCGAAGCGAATCACTCGCGCACTGCGAGACTGGCTCTGTTCTTTGAACCTACTCACGTCTTAAACAAGAGCTCGTTCTTGTGGTGTTCCAAAGCAATGCGAACGAGCTGAGCGCGATTATGCGCGCCCGTCTTGGCAAAGAGTTGCTGGAGGGTAGCCTTGACAGAACTCTCTGAAACGTCAATGCGTTCCGCAATTTCCTTGTTAGCCAGACCTTCAAAGACAAAAGAAAGGACCTGCCGTTCCCGTTGCGTAAAGTGTTCTGGACGAGAATGAGCCGTATGTCTCGTCTTGGCTGCTACGGCCGCCTGCAAGAGTTCTTGGTCGAGGAACACTTTTCCGTCCACTACGTCGCGGATCGCTTGCGTGAGCAAGGCCGCAGAGTGATGCTTCATGAAAATTCCTGAGACACCAGCGTGGATCAACTCGGCTGCTTGGCCTTGGTTGACAACGGCAGTCACGACCAAGACCTTGCCGCCAAAGCCTTGTCGCTTCGCGGAACCCAGGAATTGCGTTCCTGTACTTTCGCCCAGATCAAAATCCAGCAACACGACATCAACTTGCCTTTTCTGCAGAACCCTAAGGGCTTCTTCGATTGTGCCGCAATGCGCTATTACTTCGAATCCCGGTTCGGCGTGTAGGAGCCGCACCAAGCTTTCGCGAAAAAGAGCATGGTCATCAACTATTAAGATCGCGATCGTTTTTTCTATTGCTTCAGTCATGGACGGTTTCTTCGGTAGAGCACAGGGCGGGCACCGATATAACGAAACAGCACCCTGCCGTTCTGGCCTCGTAGGCCAATTCACCGCCGAAACTCTTCATTACCGCGCGCGACACAAAAAGGCCCAGGCCCCCAGACTCAGCACCGCGCTGAAAAGGCCGGAACAGATTTTCAGGACAAGCGATGCCGACGCCGGTATCCTCGAAGCGGATAACCACCCGGGTTGCTTCCTTCGACGCTGTTACACACAGCCTCTTCGACTTCGTGAACTGCATTGCACGTTGGCTATTCTTGGCCAAATTCAAGAAGACTTGAATGAGTCCGTAGCGGTCCGCCCAAACTAAAGGCAGTGGCTGGGCGACCTGCCATATGATTTGGATTTCTGATTCGCGGTAGGCATTCTCGATTAAAACGCGGAATTCATCGAGCACGGTTTTCAACTCAACCGCCGTCGCGGTCTGACCAGGGGTGGTCCGTAACTCCAGAGCTGCTACCCTGTGCAGACTTTCCACTAGCGTGCCCAGGGCGTGAAAGTCCTCATTGTTCTGCAGTTCCTGTACCCGCGAAAGATTCTTGTGGACTAGCAATACCGCACCGCACAAATTCCGCACCTCGTGAGCAACTGCGCTCATGAGAATGCGGCTGTTTTTTAATAGAAAATCCAGGCTCAAATCCTCTCGGGAACGCAGATCCTCTGAGAGGTCCACGATGATAGCGGCCAAGCGCGGGCCTGAGGCGGTCGTGTAAGTGGAAAACCAGACGCCGGCCAAGAAAACCTCTCCATCGTTTCGCTGCCCGGTGCATTGCATTGTTGTCCGAAATGCAGCGAAAGATGGCGCCTGAAGGGGCCGTTGCAAGGCAGGCAGGAAAGTGCTGATTGGTTGCCCTCGCAGCGGCTGTGCTCTCGACGCCAGCAGGCGCTGAGCCGCGTCGTTGCAGAGAAGAATCTTTCCATCCGAATCAATGATGACGATAGCCGCCGGACTGCTCTCGACCAGAACATGCAACTGCTCTTCCGCTTCCTGCCGCCGCTTCATTTGGTCTCCCAGTTCGTCAGCGTGGCGTCGGAGTGCGAGATTGCGGTTGCGAATAAGCTCCGAAACAAACAGCCCCGTGCCCATGAAACCAGCGGAGCTAAATACAAGGTGTACGAGCTTCTCATTCTTGGGCAGATTGCTGAAATCAAGAACAGCGCATAGCAGGGCAACGATGATAGTCGCTTTGCGCGACAGGTATCCCCCTGCAATCATGATCGGAAAAAGGTAAAGAAAGCCTAACGAGAGATACGGCTCCGCCCACCAGTCGAGCAGGGCAATCGCTGCTCCGAATACTCCCGCCGCAACCAACAATTTCCTACGGTTGGCCGGAACAAAAATGGATAACGGATCCTGCATGACCGAAATCTCATGATGCCCCACCGTTTGAAGAGGGGTGAATCACATTCTAATGGACTGGCCAAAGATAGGCAATTTATGTCTGAAAGATAGTTATTCGGAGCGGAAGGGCACTCCCTTTTTTTGCAGATTTGTGCAGAAGGGAGTCGAGAATGGACATCGGGGACGTCGTGTCCGGAGCTAAGCTAAGAGGTATCCGCAGGGCGCTACTCTCCGCCGCGGCCCGCAAGGTGTTAGCAGATCAGCTGACAGCACTCCTCCCCGCGGGGGCTGCAGTGGGGCCGCTTCGTCTAAGAGAGGTGCAATTTAAGCCTAGGCGCAAGCTCACCGCGTAGTACGACGTGGTTGTTTTCACCAAGGGCAGGGCAGCTTCTTGCGTTCGTCGCAGTGACCTGGGGATCGGAACCCGACGCGGATCGCAGCGGCGAGAGGATCGATATGACCAAGGCGCTCGCCGAGGCGGTGCGCCGCGGAGTCGCGGCCCCCTTCCTGCGATTGATCGCCGACCTTCCCGACTGGAGCATGCATATTCGGGTCTCGCCGTTGGACGCGCGATTCACGCAGCTTGCTCGACTATCGGACCCGCAGCACGTGGGCGCAATGCTTGCAGATACTTACGCGTCAGGTAGTGGGGCATGGGATCCGCGTCGAATCAGCGCTTATAAAATCGCGTCGGTTAAATATCGACCAGGTAGACGGCACGTGCTGCGCTACGATCCGGAGGATCCAGTCAGCGGGGAAACGGTATTCGCCAAGCTGTACATCAGCGAAGAAGAGGCGCGCACCTTTCGGCGCGAAGATGGGGCCCGGATCTTCCGCGTTGCGCGGGAGGTAGCAGACTGGCTGGGAGAACGCGGGCGGGGACCTGAAGGGCCTAAGGCCGTTCGCCCACGTGGCTCCGGACGCGGTGGTCCTTTATCCGCGACTTTGCGGCCTGCCCCTGTCCGATTACGCGCGGCGACTTAACGCGGACACTGCTAAGTGGTTGCGCCGGGCCGGAGCAGCACTCTGCACTTTGCATCAGCTTCCCGTGGGGCTCGCCAGTCGGCCTGAGCCCCATGGTCTTGCAGCGGAGATTCGTTCGATTGCACGGAAGAGCAATCATATTCGCGCCTTACTGCCGGACGTGGGATCAGCCATGGAGGCGCTCCTCAACCGTGCGCAAGAACTGCACGAGCGACTGTCCCAGGAGCCACCTACTTTCACACATGAGGACCTCAAAACCGAGCACATTTGGGTTTCCGCGGACGGGCTCACCGTGATGGATTTCGACAGTTCTTGTTTAGCGGACCCAGCACTCGACGTGGGATATTTCTTGGCCGACTGGCAATTCCGGCAAGCCGACCTTGATGACCGCAGAAAGGACGAGATGTATGAGAGTTTCCTTGCGGGCTACGTTCCTCGTGCGCCGAAAGATTTCTTGATCCGCGTCCGCTTATGTGAGGCAGTCGAGTTGGTAAAATGTGCCGTCCGTCGCGTGCAGCTCTTTGAAGATGACTGGGCGTCGCGTACGTCCGAGCTAGTAGAACGCAGCCAAGCGGTGATAGACGATGTCCAACGTATCCTCGTCTTGCGCGGACGGCGATTCCCGATGGCCCGCAGGTTCGACCCGAGTACGGCAGTAATGAGCAAGTATCTCCATTAAGGGAGGTGGAGCGTGCGCTGGTAAGTTTAACCCTCACTCCACTGCGGGGAGGAGGTAGGTGAGATTTAAGCGAGCTGGATCGTAGGGCGGGCGGCACCATTTGTCCTCCTCGACACGATCGATGGCGAGATGTTGCGTAGCGCTTGATTCCTTGTGTTCTGACAACTGAATTATCGGCGACAAGATCATTGGGAAAGGTGGTGGTACCGGGGCCAGGGGATTGGACCGCGCATCTGCCGGTACACTTCCACTGGCACTCGGCCGCATGATCGCGCGGTCCGCAGGGAAAGACACAGCACTTTGGGCTTTTCGTCAAAGGGGACCAAGCTGCCAGATAAATTCGCCCACTTTGGCAGCCCTGGCCGGCTCTTCACTGTGCCGAGGACTGAAAGCGTCACCTGGCGCTTGAGTGACCTGATCGATATGCATGTTGGTTCGTCGTACGTGAGCGAGCGATCTTGGCCACGAAGGCATCAGAATCCGGCTCGCCCCCGTGACCGGTACCAAAGGGATTGACAAGAGGGAAGTCGCCGGCAAAGGTGAATCCCGTGATATAGGCTTCACCAAAAGAATCTACAGCGATGCTGCGCCCCTGGTTTTCATCGGTGCCGCCGAGGCACGTGGAATAGAGAAGGGCATTGCCCCGAGCATTCAAGTTCGATACGAAGACATCCGGCCCGGCAGCACCCGCGCAGGACTTGAAGGACTGCTTGCTGGGGAAATCGCCAGAAGAAGTAGTTCCGACGACGTAAGCATTGCCAAAGGAATCTACGGCGATGCCGTAGCCAAAGTCGTAGTCGCTCCCGCCGAGATAGGTGGAATAAACCGGGTCGCTGCCTGCCGCGTTAAGCTTAGTGACAAAGGCATCGTAGTAGCCGCCAAAGGTACTCTGGAAGGCCCCGTTGGTGGTGGGAAAGTTGGTTAGGATGGTTTGTCCGGTGACGTAAGCGTTGGCGGAGGAATCCACGGCAATGCCATAGCCTTGGTCTCCTCCGTTTCCCAGGTAGGTGGAGTAAACCAGCGCGGTGCCGGCGGCGTTGACCTTGGTCACAAAGGCACCACCCGTACTTGTGCTCTCGAAGGCCCCATTGGTCGTGGGAAAGTCGGAGGAAAGGGTAGCCCCGGTGATGTAGGCGCTGCCGGACAGGTCCACAGCGACACTATTGCCTTGGTCTTCGGCACCACCTCCGAGATAGGTGGAGTAAGCCAGTCTGGTGCCATCCGCACTGAACTTAGTGACAAAAGCATCGCTGTTGCAGCCACAGATCGTCTGGAAGGCTCCGGCAGTCGTGGGGAAGTCGAGCGATTGGGTCAAGCCAGTCACATAGGCGTTACCGGAAGTGTCGACCGTGATTGCGTTGCCGTGGTCGTTGCTGCTGCCACCCAGATAAGTCGAGTAAACCAGAGCGCTGCCGTCGGGGCTGAATTTCGCTACAAAAGCATTCGGACCAACCGTAGAGGCGAGATGGGCCTGAACAGCATTCGCTGTTGGGAAGTCTGGCGAATCCGTCGTTCCTGTGACATAGGCGCTGCCGGAAGAATCCACGGACATGCCTGAGGCCGCATCATCGTAGCTGCCACCCAGGTAGGTCGAATAAACCAGAGCGTTGCCAGCAGGGTTGATTTTCACCACAAAGACGTCTTCATACCCTCCGCCCGACGCGGGTTGGAGGGCGTTAACAGTGGGGAAGTCGGTGGAGTGCATAGCACCGGTCACATAGGCGTTCCCGGAGGAATCTACAGCAATGCTGTTACCCCAATCGGCGCCGCTACCGCCAACGTAGGACGAATAGACCAGGATGGGGTCGATGATAAGCGGCTTGGTCTTGTCGTAGCTAGGAATGTCGAGCCCTATGCAGTTATTGGCGACTACAAATTCTGCATTCTGAATAACAAGTGGGGAATTGGTCGACTCAATGTTCGGGTCGCTGGGCTGATAAACATGGGGCTTATGAAGGCGCACCTCGCCGGACGTCAGCCCAACCACCAAGTCCCCATTTCCATCCACGCCGATTTTCGAGTTTCGATTCTCGATTTCCAGACGGATGGTCTTCGGATTGGCCTCGGCGGCAACTACAAAGTCGTATTCGAGCTGCCGCTGGTGACCGTAATAGACGAGATCAATCCCGGGATAGACGCCTTCGTATTTCACCTTTGCATAGGTCGGCACGTTCGTCCGCCACTTCATCGGGTCCATACCGATGAAGTAGTTCGACTTGCCCGGCAGTTCGTCGACCCCCTTGACCTTTACCGCTCGATTCGCGCCCACCAATCTCATACGCAAGACCTCGGGAGTCTGGGACTCGCCGCTAGGGGTTTCGGACCGAGGTTCGCGCGACGCAGAGTTGTTGTCTAACTCTGAGCCCGGTAGATGAAGAAGATCAAGCGCACGAGACTTGAGCGAAACGTTCAGGTCGCTTCTTCTGCTCTTCGACTTTTCGCCTCCACCATTGGCATTGCGCAGGACCAGGACTGCTTCGTCGCCTCTCAGAAACAGCGTGTATCCCCTGCCCTGCGAGAGAAATTTCACACTTGAGTCTATCTGACCCAGGTTAGCTTCGAAGCTCAGGGGCAGCTTGCCATAGTTTTCTAGCAAAGTACGTTGGCTCGTGGGGCTCTGCCGATCAACGGTGTGGTGCGACCTGGCGCCAGCATCGCCTTTCGCTTGGTGAGAGCTTTGCCGCTGAGCTTGATTTGAAATTGGCTGTGTCGCTTTCCCCCCTCGCAGGATGAACATGGGCAGGGTCGACAACAGGAATGTAGGAACGACAAGCTTCGAAAAATGATGTGGCGAAGCACACTTCCACATGAGATCCCCCTCGATCAGAACCCGCGGTTAGCGGTTTCCAGTTCTGGTCTGCTGAAACCGAATAGAAACAACAATGATGGGCGTATGGAGCGCTCCGCCAGCCCCCTTGAGCGTAGGGACGTCCAGTGCGAAGGTCAATCAGGCATAAGCTGGACATATTAGGCGGAGAACTTTGTAGGAAAGAGGATTATCACGCAGTAGAGCCCACGTCTTAGACAGGGGATGACCCCAGGGAAGGGTGCTTCAACATTTCAGCAACACACATTCATTGCCAATCATCGCGTAATACACTCGGTAGCCCGGTCCCCAATCAATCCGTAGCTCGTACAATCCCAGGCGCAGAGATTTGCAAGCACCAAAGTTCCCGGCGGCAAGCCGGTTGATTCGGGTCGCAATCTTCGCCTGTGTGTGGGCATCCGCCAGTTGCGTCAGCCAATCATCAAAGACATCCCCGAGCAGCGCATCGTTTCCGAAGATCTCTGGGATGCTGTGCGGCGCCGCATCGAGATCGTTGAGAAGCTTTACGATTGCGGACCTGGAAAGCGGCCGCGACTCGGCCGGACCGCCGGCTCGCCGTATTTGTTCACCGGCCTTCTTGAGTGCGCGGATTGCCGGGGGAGCATCACAATCGTTTCCGGGCAGTGGACACGACTCACTCGCAAACTTGCCGATGCGCTGAACCTCTATGAGCGCCTGACCTTTGCCGGCGTCCGCTTGGTAGCCGTGAGCCAGGGCGTCGACTCCGAAAGCTCTCAAGCTGAAATCCTATTCGGTGTTCATGGCCTGATCGACAGCGTGTACTCTCGCGAGCTCGGGCTTAAGACTCACCGCAGAATGCAGGGCTGCGCGCTGAGGGCGCTCCATACCGGCGGCCGCGCATTCGGTTATCGAAGCGTGCGTGAACTCGACGGCGTAAAGCTCGAGGTCGTAGAGTCTGAAGCGTCCACGGTTCGCCGAATCTTTGAACTGTACAGCGGCGGCTATTCCCTGAAGCGCATTGCCCACCTACTGAACGCAGAGGGCGTGAAATCGCCCCAACCCCAAAAGGGAAGAGTAAGCCAGTCCTGGTGCGTCTCTTCAGTTCGCCACATCTTGAGGAATCGCCGATACGCCGGGCAGGTCCTCTGGAATACAAAACGCAAGGTGCGCGTTCCAGGAACGGGCAAGAGAATTTACCGCCGCCGTCCAGAATCGGAATGGGTTATAACGGCAGCCCCACAACTGAGGATTGTTTCCGATGGACTCTTTGCCGCCGTCGAGCGGAGATTCCAGACTACAAAAAGACTTTGGGGCGCTGGCAGCTCCGGGCTTGCCCGTGGACAGCAAAAGCAGGTATATCTCTTCTCGGGGCTGCTACAGTGCGGCGAGTGCGGAGGTAGCGTCACGTTGGTTGGTGGTCGCGCAAAGACTTCGCGTTCCGAGTACGGCTGCTCACTCCATGCGCAGCGTGGCAGTGCCGTTTGCGGCAACGGTTTGCGGATTCAGCGAAAGCAGCTTGAGGACCGGCTCCTCTCTGGCCTACAAGACCGGGTGCTCCGCGAGGAATTCATCGATTACGTAATCGCTGGACTCCAAGAGGAATTGCAGCAACGCCACTGGGAGTTTGAGTCGGGCCTCAAAGCGTTGCGAGATGAGAAGCAGCGAATCGAACTGGAACTAAAGCGCCTGGTCCAAATGATTGCCGTCGGGAACGGTTCGCCCACGATCATGGCTGCGATTACCGAGCGGGAGGCGAGGGTTCGGGAAATCGTGAATCAACTGATCGGACCAGGCTCCGAATCGCTCCAGGAAAATCTCGACGAGCTACGTACCTTCGCTGTGTCGAGGCTCACGTGCCTGCGTGAACTCTTGGCCAATCCCAATGCGATTCACGAAGCCCGGGCTCTTCTCGCTGAACAGGTTGGGAAGTTCACCTTGCAGCGGGCAGAGGAAAATGGCGCCATCAGCCTTAAAGCTAACGGAGATATAGACTTCTTTGGGGAAGAGGCTCTTACACGCGTGGGTGGTGCCGGGGGCCAGAATCGAACTGGCTACGCCCGCCTTTTCAGGGCGGCGCTCTACCAATGAGCTACCCCGGCATTTTGGAAACTTTTCAATTTTAGGGGCGTTAGCCCAGTAGTGTCAATTCAGCGCAGGCACCAGAGGCACCAGGCAATCCGCCGGCGCTCACCAGGAATCGGAGAAAAGCCGTAAGGCCGCGACCGCACTTCTGGTATTTCGAGTACGCCTCCGCCGATCGCTCCCTGATTTGTTCCCTGGTCTCACCCA
This sequence comes from Acidobacteriota bacterium, assembly GCA_003224085.1. GTDB lineage: Bacteria > Acidobacteriota > Terriglobia > Acidiferrales > UBA7541 > Acidiferrum. Next base: position 9,701 of record QHYK01000084.1, read on the forward strand.
GAACCCAGCCGTCCATTGCAGCCTTTAACGCATACGCTTCAGGAGTCATTAAGCCGGTCGTCCAAAGCAAGGGTTCTGCGCCGGTCTTGTGGAGAAGATCTTTGAAAAACGACTTGCTTGCGCCCGTGGGATTCGGAAACTCGAGCGGCAAGGAAAAATCTATCAAGCCATCATGACCAACCTAGACCACCAGGTCCGCATCATCGGGAGAGCAACAGGCCGATCCGCCGCCCACGCATCCCTTGGGTTCACCCATGTGAACGTTGACACCCGCCGCCGTTTGGAAGAAGCCTGTCAAAGCCTGCTTGATTTCGCTCCCTTGATACGCATCGGCCACCAGCACAACGTGGTGCGTCCTGTGCTGAAACGCAACTCGCTCAAGAACACCCTTGTAAGGATTCTGTACTCTGAGGACCTCCTTCCAGTCGGCGCTGTTGTGGAAGAAGGCCCTCACTGCAAATGCTGTGCCCCCATACAAATTGTGTGGAGGCCTCGCCATTCCCCAATGCGCACGGGACTGGAATGATGCCTTGGCGCTGGTTATCGGCAAGCGCCACGAAAACATGGACCACTCGCGGTTTCGCCTGTGCCGATGCAGGACACAATGAAATGCAAAGGAGCCCGATCGCGGAAATAAATCGCACCAGCCGCATTATTGTTGCGATTCGTCGAATTCTTTCATCCAATTCCGGTTTTTCAGGACTTCGCGCGGCTTAGTGCCGTCCGGCGGGCCGACGATGCCGTCTTTTTCCATAAGGTCAATCAGCCTCGCGGCGCGGCCATAACCAATCCGCAGCCGGCGCTGTAAAGTGGAAGTGGAAGCACGTCCCGCGTCGCAAACCACGCGCACCGCGTCCTGATACAAATGGTCGTCGACGTCGTCGCCGCCATGGGCTTCGGCGTCGCCTGCTCCTTCGGCGTTCTTGTCATTTTCTTCTTTGGGCGCTTCGAGCAGTTCCTCCTGGTACTTCGCCTGCGCCTGGTTGCGCCAAAAGTCGCAGACCTCCGTGATCTCTTCTTCCCTAACCAGCGGCCCGTGAATACGATGTAGCCGAGCCGATCCTGCCGGCAAATAGAGCATGTCGCCGCGACCGAGCAGCGATTCCGCGCCGTTCGAATCGAGAATGGTCCGTGAGTCCACCTTGCTGGCTACGCGGAAAGAAATGCGGGCAGGGAAGTTCGCTTTAATCAAGCCCGTGATGACGTCCACCGACGGCCGCTGTGTTGCCAGAATCAAATGAATCCCCACGGCGCGCGCCATCTGCGCCAGCCGCGTGATGGACTCTTCCACGTTGTTCGTGTCCACCATCATTAAGTCCGCCAATTCATCGATGACGATGATGAGATAGGGAAGCGGCTTGTGCTCGGGCTCTTCAACATTGTCAAAAAGCGAAAGCGACTGCTCCTTTTTGAACGTGCGGTTGTACTGGTCGATGTTTCGAACGCCGCGCTGCGCTAGCAGCTTCAGGCGGTTCTCCATTTCGCGCGTCGCGTTGCGCAAAACGTTCGAAGCGATCTTAGGGTCGGTCACCACCGGCGCAATCAAATGCGGAATGTTCTCGTAGAGGCTCAGCTCGAGCCGCTTCGGGTCGACCAGCACGAGCTTTACTTCGTCGGGGCTGGCCTTGAACAAAATCGACATCATCAACGAGTTAATAAAGACGCTTTTGCCCGTCCCCGTGGAGCCCGCGATGAGCAGGTGTGGCATCGCGGCCAATTCCGTAACGCGAATCCGCCCGTGCAAATCGCGCCCCATCGCCAGCGTGAGTTTGCTCGGTGAATGGATGAACTCCGACGCTTCGATGATTTCCCGCAGCGCAATCGTTTGCCGCCGGTCGTTCGGAACTTCGATGCCAATCGTGGATTTGCCGGGGATGCGCTCAATCAGGATGGACTCGGCTTGCAGCGCCAGGCACAAGTCTTCGGTCAGCGCGATAATGCGACTGTACTTGATGCCTGCTTCGGGCTTGAATTCGAACGTCGTGACCACGGGCCCGGGGTTGATCTGCGTCACGCGCCCTTGCACGTCAAATTCCTGGCATTTCGCTTCGATCGCCCGCGCGCGCTGCTTCAGCTCTTCTTCATCTAACTTCTGGCTGCGCTCGCCTTCTCGCAGCAACGACGGAGGTGGCAGTTTGTAATTCTGGCTGCCCTTGGCTATCTTCGGTTCGCCACTTTTCTTGGCTGCTGGTTGTTCCGTGTCGCGGTGAAGAACGAAGATTGGCGCCTTGACGACGCTCGACTTGATCTCCTTCTCTTCCGCTTCCTCCTGCTCGTCCTTCAAAACGCTGCCTGCATCTAGCATCTTGCTGATCGCTTGTGGCGGCACGGGCTTTCTTCCGGAGAGCCGCGATTCTTCCACGCGACGCCGCATGCGCTCCTGCTCGCGGCGCTCGCGCCAATCGTGCCAGCGCGTTTGCACTTTCTGGAGAAGGCCCAGGCGCTCGACCGCGCCGATAGGCCCCTTCGGCCCGGTGGCCCAGGCATGCGTGCCCGCGAAGGAAAATCTCGTCGTCATGAACAACGAGGTAAAGAAAAGCGCCACCGCAACCAGCAGTGCTCCCCAAAAGTTAAATCCGGCGAGCAGCTCGCTGGAAATCAGCGAGCCAACGACGCCGCCCGCGGGAATTGCTCCGCGCACTTCAGGGAAGGGAAACAGCGCTAGCAGCGCGGGCAACGAAACCAGCAACAGGAGATAGCCCGCCAGCGTGGCAAATTGCGAATTGATCGCGCGGCTTCGGCACCTTCGCCAGCCACCGACCCCAAGCGCCATCGGCAGCAGAAACGCCGCGAAACCAAAAACCTGGAACAGCAGGTCCGACGCATAGGCGCCAACCGGCCCCATCCAGTTGTTGGTCACGCCCCCATCGGACGGCTGCGCGCCGACCGCATTGGAGCTGACATTGAGCGATGCATCGCGCGGGTAATAGGAAAGCAGCGCCAGCGCGATTAACACCGCCAGCGAAATGCACAAAAAGCCCACTAACTCGTTCAGTCGCTTGTTTTCAGTCGGAGTAAGAAAGCGCACGAAATCTCCTCAGCTTCTGGGGAAGGCTGAGTGTGGAGGCGGTTGCTGGCGCTATCGCAATCCCGCCCCGAGGAACGCCCAAACCGACACTCACTATAGCAGAATCGCACTGGAGCGCAAAGGCTTTGAGCGCTCGTTTTTTCTAAGAGTCATTAGCCCAATATTCCCATCGCCCAAGCCAGCACGGCTGCTCCTACAACAATCCGGTATATCGCAAATGGCGCGAACCCGTGTTTGCGTACCCACGCCAGAAACCACGCAACGGAGCCATAAGCCACGATGAACGAAACCACGAATCCAATCGCCAGCACCACCCACCCGTGCGGATCAATGTGCGTAACCCCCATTGCGTTTTCTCCCTTGCCCCGAAGCGATTTCAGTAAGTCATATCCTGTGGCGACCACCATCGTCGGGATCGACAGAAAAAACGAAAATTCCAACGCCGATGCGCGTGACATGCCCGCAATTTGCCCCGCCGCTATCGTCGACATCGACCGCGAAGTTCCCGGGAATACCGCCGAGAAGATCTGGCAGAAACCGATCCATACTGCTTGCCCGAGGCTCATGTCTTCCATGTGCCACGTATGAATCCGGTTTCCCGCTGCACCCGGGCCCATCTTTTCCGACTTGGCGTTCATGGCGTCCACAATCCACATCACTACGCCGCCAATCAGCAGTGAACTGCCCATGATGAAGAGGCTTTCGAGGTGTTTACCGATGACCTTGGTCAGCAAAAACGCCGGGAGCGCCGTCACCACGAATGCCACGCACGTCAACCCCAGCGGATGCGTCAAAACTGTCCGGTCGCCGCGTTCTCCTGCCGCCAAAAATTCTGCGATGCGTTCGCGAAAATACACGGGCAGGCAAAGAATCGCCCCCAGTTGAATCACGATTGTGTACATCTTCCAATAGCCATTGGTCAGATCAATGTGGAAAAGCGCTTCGCTGATCCGCAGATGCGCCGTCGAGCTCACCGGCAAAAACTCCGTCAGCCCTTCGACAATTCCCAGCAATACCGATAAGAGAAACTCGTTCAACTCGCCTCTCCTGATCGCGTGCCGGTTTTGTGTGCGGTGCCCGGCAGGATTTTCCGCATCTCATAAGCGTCGATGCGGCCGAGATAGTAGCGCTTCAAAGTTGCCTCGATACGATAGCCGTGCGCCTTCCAGAAGGCAACGGCGGCTTCATTATCAATTGCCGTCTCCAGCAAGATAGACCGCACGCCGCGAGCCGCAAGATTCGATTCCAGTTTTTCTAACAACATCGTCCCGACGCCGAGTCTGCGATGCTTCGCATCTACGTCCAGCGAAATAATGTGCGCCAGCGGCGGATTCTCTTCGCTCACGATGAACCCCACGATTCGTCTGGCTTCTTCCGCAACTACGCAGTCCGCTGACGCTAGCGTCAAAAAATAGCGCAGCGTCGTCTTCGAATACGAAATGCCCGGCGGAAAGCAAGCCTGGTCCAGCTTGTACAGCGTCGCGAAATCGTGCGGCTCGTACGACCGAAGGGTGGGCGGCATGGCGGGATTGTAGTCCAGAACGGCTGTTGCAGGCTCTTTCGCACCTGCTTCTAAGCTGCTGCTTAGATCAGCTTCTACCTCTGTGGTTGAACCTGCGGCATCGCTCGTCCCAGCGCCTTCACCGTCAATTCGTCCGGCACCGCCCGGCCCTCCTGCTTGACCACCAACGCAAATCCTCCACTGTAGTCCCACATTGTCCACCCGATGCCATATTTCTCGAGCGTGGTCCGCACATCGGAAATCCACGCCGCCCGATCCTTCGGCTGTGCCGATTTGCGGTAAACGCCGAACTCGTTGCACGTCAGCGGCACGTTCCTGCGTTTCCCCCACGCCGCAATCTGCCCAATCTCTTCGTCAATCCGCGCTGCGTTCCACCGGTCCATTCCATAGTGAATCACCGCCAAGCGATTCACGGCATCCGGAACCAGCGCTGCCGCCTGCTGCACGTTTTCTGGATTCGCGGGGTACGGCAGGTCTTTCAGGTAATGCACGTAGTTCGTGCTCCACGTCGCTCCCTGGTGCGTGAACACATGGGGATCATAAAAATGGAAGTTATAGATAATGTTCGGGTCCCGCAGCGGGTCGATGAAAAGCAGTTCGCTGTCCGCGGACCAATTCGCACCCGCCACAATAATGGTGTGCGCGGGAGCGCCATCGCGAATCGCCACAGCGACTTTGGATTGCACGCCCTCCCAGCGGTAGCGGTCGCGAAATTCCGGTTCATTTAGGATCTCGAAGAACACGAGATCCGCATTCCACGAAGAGTAGTGCTTTGCCAGTGCGCGCCAGTAATCGGCGAACTGTTCCACAAACTCGTTGTCGTTCGCTAATTTTTCCTTGAAGTCCGAATCCGGGTGGATATCGATGATCACCGCCAGCCCCTGGTCCAGAATCGTCTTTACCGCGGCATCGAGATATCCCAGGTAATCTTCGGGAATGCGATCCGCCTGTTTCTGGCGAAACATCGGCTGCGGATTCACGCTCAGCCGCACGTGATCAAAGTTCATCGTCTTGATCAGCGCGATGTCCTGCGCCGTGGTCCACGTTTCGAAGTGCTCCTTGGTGTAGCCCTTCTGGTCATACACCTGCGCGAACCATTCGCTCAGGTTAATCCCGTGCTTCAGGTGCGTCGCGCGCCTTTGTGCTACCCCGGAATCTTGTAAACTTTGTGCGGGCACCGTGCTACCTCCAAAGAAGAAGATCGCCCCGAGCATTCCCGCAAGAAAGCAAGAGCTCGTTTTCCTAACATTACCGGTTGTGTCCGTCATGACCCCTCGCATGGCCCCCTCATTTTGAAAGGGCAGAAGCCTATACCGCCAAAAGAAAGTAGGCAAGCAAGGCTGGGCTCCAGAAATGCACACGATGACCAAATAGAACCAACGCTCAACTGCGCGAAATGCAAGCAACGCGACGAAGGGTGCCTCACCTAGTTTAGTCCTGTTTGCTTTGCTTCTCGCCCGTGGTGGAAATTCTTCTGAATCCGTCTGCCGTAAGGTGTTTTCTTGATTGACAACATTGCGGCATCTCGTGGACGCTACAATCCTGCAGACTATGAAAGCAATTGCAGGCGGCAAGTTCTCGCGCCGCTGCCACAGCCTTGGATTCCCGGCGAGAAAAATTCATCATCATAACGAGGTATAGTGATGCGCTTTCAGAGGCTGGCTGCTTTGGTCGTTATCAACACCGCGGGACTCGTTATCGCGGGATGCTCGGGGAACACTTCTCCAAATCAGAATCCTCACTCCGCTCCCCAGATCACTGCACAGCCGGTCAACCAGACCGTCACAGTGGGGCAGACAGCCTCTTTTAGCGTGACCGCCACGGGAACGGCCCCTTTGAGCTATCAATGGAACAAAAATGGGGCAGCGATCAGCGGCGCAACTTCGGCGACCTATGCCACTCCGGCAACCACTTCCGCGGACAATGGCGCGCAATTCGATGTAGTCGTCAGCAACGCCTATGGAAGCGTCACCAGCCTCACGGCCACGCTCACCGTGACATCCCCGTCCCCCGTACAAATCACCACTACGAGCCTGCCCAATGGCACGGTGCAAACGGCTTATTCCGCAACCTTGCAGGCCACTGGCGGCACGCCGCCTTATACCTGGTCCGTATCAAGCGGCAGCCTTCCCGCAGGACTCAGTCTCGCCGCTTCTTCCGGCACCATCTCGGGAACCCCGACAACGGCCGGGACGTCGACGTTCACCATTCAAATTTCCGACAGCGCCAGCAACAAAGCTTCCGCCGGGTTCACCATCACCATCAGCGGCGGAGGCGGTGGCACGATGCCGCAGTTCGGACACGTCTTCATCGTCATCGGAGAAAACTCCGCCTACGGTCAAACCTACAACAGCACCAACATGCCGTACCTGACCTCGCTCGCCAATCAGTATGGGCTGGCCACCAAATATTGGGCGGACACCCATCCTTCGATCGGCAACTACGAGGCGCTTACGGCGGGACAAATCTTTACCAATGACGACAACCAGACGCCGTCCACCATGCCGCTTTCTTCCGACAACATCGCCTTCGAGGTGCAGCAGGCTGGCAAAACCTGGAAAGACTACGTGGAGAGTGGGAACGGCTGCGGTGCCCTGAATAGCGGGACTTACTATGTGCGCCACGACCCGCTCCAGTACTTTACAAACATCAACAAGGCCAATCTTGTTTGCTTCAGCCAATTCGCCACCGACCTGGCCAACAAAACGCTGCCGAATCTTTCCTGGCTCTCGCCGAACGGCAGCGATGACGGGCACGACACGTCCGCGTCCGCTTTCGACAGCTGGCTGCAAACCGTAATCACTCCGCTCCTGGCCAGCAGCTATTTTCAACCGGGAGCCGACGGGTTGCTCATCGTCACTTGGGACGAAAACGACAAGTCGGGCACGCCCAACTGCTCTACCACGACGGTCGGGCAAGGCTGCGGTGGCCAAGTCGAGACGGTCATCATCAGCGCGCGCAGCAAACCGGGCTATCAGTCTACCGCTGGCGATCCCGCCAACTTCAACAGCACCTACGATGAAGCCAACATCCTGCGCACCATCGCCGACGCACTGGGCGTAAAGACTTCCGGCCTCGGCGGCTCCTCCAACCGCATCCCCATGTCCGATTTCTTCCAGTGAGGTTTCTGGGCGTTTGGTTGGCGGGAATTTGGCTAAGCCGACTTTAATGATTTACGATCTTCGATGATTCGCAACGATGGCGCTCTCGGGCGATCACGCCGCGGCGAATAAAACTAGAGGGTACCGAAGAATCTTTACTCTGCTTTGACGGCGGGCGCGACTCTCGACCGCTCTAATGTTCGCAGTCTCTTCCCCACGGGCGAACTGCGCGCGATGAACCGCATGCATTCGCAGAATCCTTTGCGCGGGCCCGGCGCCTGGCACCCGTACCGGTAGGCCGCGTGGACCGTCGCCCGGTGGCCGCAAAGGCACCATTCTTTCGAAGGTACAGCCATCGGCCTTCTGCCACGTCCGTTTCCAGCGGTTTCCGGCTTCTTGCCTTCCGGTCTGGTCTCACTCACAGAACTCCTCCACGCTCGCCATCCGGAGAGCATTCATTCGATTTGCAAAAGCTAGTACCACCCCGCCTGTGCTGCTGTGTCTTTCTTCAGATTATCCTCCCTTACCGCGCTGCGTTTCAATAGCTCGCATCTCCGCGCTGCGGCAGGGAGGCTCTCGAGCCGTCTACACTTCAAGAATCACAGGAAGGATGAGGGGCCGCTTGGAAGTCTGCTTGTTGATGTAGCGTTTCAGGTCGACGCGGATCTTTTCTTTGATGACGCCCCAGTCGGAGTTTTCCTCGGAGTTCGATTCCGCCACGGTCTTCATCAGAACTTCGCGCGCCCCGACCAGAAGCTCCTGTCCGTTCTCGCTCATCAGGCCGCGGGTCACAATTTCCGGTTGCGATTCGAGCTTCCCGGTATGCTTATCGATGGCAATAATCGGTACCACGACGCCATCTTCCGAGAGGTGCTTTCTGTCGCGGATGACCACTTCTTCGATTTCTTCGAGCGATCCCGAATCCACGAGCACGCGCCCGGCCGTCACGGGGTCGCGACGTTGCGCGCCCTCCTCCGTGAATTCGATGGCCTGGCCATTTTCCAGCAGAAAAATTTCTTCCGAAACGGCGCCCAGCTGGTGCGCCAGCGCCGCGTGGCGGAAAAGGTGCCGGTATTCGCCGTGAACAGGAACGAAATATTTCGGCTTGACCAGCTGCAGAATCAATTTTTGCTCTTCCTGGCTGGCGTGGCCCGAAACGTGAATCAAGCCGCCCGAATTGTCGTAATACACCAGCGCGCGCCGGCGGAACATGTGATCGAGCATGCGAAAGATGGATTTTTCGTTGCCCGGAATGATGCGCGCGGAAAGAATGACCGTGTCATTTTCATCGATGGAAACGTGGCGGTGATTGTCCACGGCAATGCGCGAGAGCGAGGACATCGGCTCGGCCTGGCTGCCGCTGGCGAGAATCACCAGGCGCCTGGGATCGAAGCCGCGAATGTCTTGCGGCCGCACGACCATGCCGTCGGGAATTTGCAGCAGGCCGAGCGAGTGCGCAATTTCGACGTTGTCAATCATGCTGCGTCCGACAAACGCCACCTTGCGGTTTACGCGCACGGCAATGTCAATCACTTGCTGAATGCGGTGAATCGAAGACGCAAAACAAGACAAAATCACGCGGCGCGGCGCCGAACGGGACAATTCTTCGATGCGCGGCACCACCGCGCGTTCCGAAGGCGTGAAGCCCGGACGCTCCACGTTGGTGGAATCGCTGAAGAGCGCGAGCACGCCTTCGCTGCCGTATTTGGCGAGAGCGTGCAAATCAAAGGACGCGCCGTCGACCGGAGTTTGATCGATTTTGAAATCCCCAGTGTGGATGATCACGCCAAGCGGCGTGCGGATGGCCAGCGCCACGCAATCCAACGTGCTGTGGGTTACGGAAATGAATTCGATTTCGAATGGGCCGATTTCGATCGTGCGGCCGGGCAGGACTTCGCGCAGCGTGGTGGAATCGAGCAAGCCCGCTTCTTCCACGCGCTTTTTCACGAGCGCCAGCGTGAAGCGCGTTCCGTACAGCGGAACATTCAAATCGCGAAGAATGTACGGCAGCGCGCCGATGTGATCTTCATGGCCGTGCGTCAGCACAATCGCGCGAACCTTCGCCCGGTTTTGCTTGAGGTAGGAAATGTCCGGAATGACCAAGTCGACGCCCAAAAGCTCGGACTCCGGGAACATCATGCCCGCGTCGATGACGATGATGTCGTCGCCGAGCCGCAGCACCATCATGTTCATGCCGAATTCACCGAGCCCCCCGAGAGGAATGGCGGTGAGGGACCGCGCTGTTTTGTGGGCGCTTTTTTCTGAGGCCTTACTCAAGGAAACATTGACTCCGCAGCTTAAACAACCATCGTATCACACGAAAGTGACTTGTGACTGGTGAGGATTCAGGAGAGACTCCGGGGGTCGCTGGTGGTTGTTGGCTCGTGTGTCGGCTCTGGAATCTACGGGCAAGAGATGTGGATCTATTGATGGGAGTCGCCTGCGAAAAGGTGGGCGATCGAAACGAGAATTATGGCGCCGAGGGTCGCGGCGGCGAGCGAATACCAGAAGCCGCCGCCGAAGACTCCCAGCTTGGTGAAAACCCAGCCGCCGATGAAGGAGCCCACTAACCCGAGGAGAATATCGGCGAGGCAGCCAAAGCCGCGGCCCCGCGCGATTTTTCCGGCGAGCCAGCCAGCAATCAGGCCAAGGATAAGCCACGAAACTATGCCGTGTGTCTCGAACCAGACACCATAAAACCTGTCCACAAGCATATGAGCAGCGAGCACGAGGCCTCCTTGGCGAAAAAAAGATTGTAGCTGACTCTGCGGTTCCGGCAAGGTGAAACGATAATTTATGTTTAGCGCAGATGGGAAAGCCAGGCTGGTTGCTGCTGCGTTCAAAAAGCGAAACCAGATTCCTCGACTTCGCTCGCAATGACAACGTTTAATGGGTAATGGAAGCGGGTACCTGCTGGGTCATGCAGTGGATGGCGCCGAGGCCAAGCACCAAGTCGCGGCAAGGAATGCCGACGACCTCACGGTCTAGAAAGAGGCGAGCGAGGGTGTTCAGAGCCACGCGATCGTTCGAATCGTTGAAAGTGGGCACGAGCACCAGTTTGTTCGCGATATAAAAATTTGCGTAGCTTGCGGGGAGGCGGAAGTCGTCGAAATAGACTGGAGCGGGCATGGGCAGCGGTTCCACTGTCAAGGGCTTGCCGCCCTGGTCTCTTATGGTTTTCAGCAGCGCGAGATTTTCTTGAAGCGGCGCATAGTTGGCGTCCTTCGCATCGGTCTCGATAATCGTCACGACAGTGGTTGGATTCACGAAGCGCGTGAGATCGTCCACGTGGCCGTGGGTGTCGTCACCAGCAATGCCGCTCTTGAGCCACAGGACGTTGGTCACGCCGAGGTATTGGCGAAAAACTTCGGCGTAATCTTCCTTGGTGAAGCCGGGATTTCTTTCCTGGACTTTGCTGAGGAGACATTCTTCGGTGGTGAGCAGTGTGCCGCGGCCGTTGACGTCAATGCTGCCGCCTTCGAGAACGACGCGGCGGCCTTTGTGTTGCGGCAGCCAGAGGCGGCGCTTGAGTTTCGCATTTGCTTTCGCAACGACTTGCGCGTCCTTTTTGTGATTTGAATATTTGGCCCAGCCGTTAAATCGGAAATTGTTGAGAGCGACTTCCCCCGATTCATTACGAACGCAAATAGGGCCCAAGTCGCGCATCCAGCCGCGATCGGTGGGCACAACGAAAAAATCCACGGCATCGAGATTCGCTCCGGATTTTTTCAGCATGGAACGGACGCGGGATTGCGCTGCGCGGCTCTCGACCAGCAGAAACACGCGCTCGACATTCGACAGGTGACGCACAATTTCCGCGAAGGCCCACGGGATGACAGCAAATTTTCCGGGCCAGTCGGTTGTTTCGTGGGGCCATCCGAGACAGGTGGCTTCGTGGGGCTCCCATTCGGCGGGCATGCGGAAGCCAAGCGTGCGCGGGGTCGATGAAGGGGAGACGGTTATCATGAATTCGCGCTGAACAGCGGGTGTTGTTCTAACACAGAGTTCGCAGAGGACACAGAGAAGAAGGAGAGCTGGCAAAAAACGGCGGATAATGAGGTCGCGGGGAGCAGGGAAAAAGACACTTTATTTTTCGCCCAGCCAGCGATTGAGGATGGGTTGATAGGCATCAATGCGGCGGTCACGCAGGAAAGGCCAGTTGCGGCGAGTCTCTTCGCTTTTGGCGGGATCACATTCGACGACCAAAATTTCTTCCTTGCAGTTCGAAGCTTCGGAGATGATTTGGCCGAAAGGATCAGCGACAAAGGAATTGCCCCAAAATTCCAGTCCGGGATCGCCATTTTCCGGGTGGCCTTCGAAGCCGACGCGGTTGACCACGGCGGCGTACACCCCGTTGGCGATAGCGTGGCCGCGCTGAATCGTTTTCCAGGCTTCCAACTGTGCGGCGCCGAATTCCGCCTTCTCATGAGGATGCCAGCCGATGCTTGTAGGATAAAAAATCACTTGAGCGCCGCTGAGCGCGGTGAGGCGTGAACCTTCCGGATACCACTGGTCCCAGCAAATTTGGACGCCGATGCGCGCGTACTTCGTATCGAAATTCGGAAATCCCAAATCGCCTGGAGTGAAATAAAATTTTTCGTAATAGAGGGGATCATCCGGGATGTGCATCTTGCGGTATTTTCCGAGCAAGCGTCCATCGGCATCGAGAACGGCACAACTATTGTGATAAACGCCAGGGGCGCGGCGTTCGAAAATCGAGACGACGAGAGCGACTTTGCTTTCTATGGCGACGCGAGCTAGTTTTTCCGTGGTGGGCCCCGGCACGGGCTCCGCGAGATTGAAAAGATCCGCGTCTTGCTTACGGCAAAAATATTCGCCGCGGAACAATTCGTGCATGCAGATGATTTGCGCTCCGCGCCGAGCCGCTTCCTGGATTTTCCCGATGACGCGTTCGAGGTTTTCCTCTACATTCGTCGTGCACCTCATCTGCACGAGCCCAACGGTGAATTTGTCTGCCATGGATTTTAGTTTAGCATGAGCAACAAGCGGCTTTTCATGCGCGATTTTGCTTTTCTTTGTGCCGCGTTTGTACTAAAAATCATGCGAACATACAAGCATCACCACGAACCACCGGCAAGATTGCAGTTCATTCGCTCCAGGAAATTAACCTATTCAGTCTGAGGAGACGCGATGGGGAAGCAGCAAAAAAAGACTGTGACCGAGCGGGTGTTGCACGACCCGGTAAAGGATAAGCTCCGGCCGATTTTTCCGCTGGACTTATCTCGCTGCCGCACCATTGACGAATTGGTTCGCGCCATGGGCAATACCGCATTCACCGGGAGGCAAATCGGAGACGCCGCGGACGTCCTCGAGGCAATGGCCCGCGACAAAGAGTGCTTCGTCGTGATGACGCTTTCCGGAGCGTTGACGGTTGGAAAGATGGGGCTGATTTTCTGCGACCTGATCGAATCGGGTGTGGTGAACGCGATTGTTTCGACGGGCGCGCTGATGGCCCACGGCTTGGTCGAAGCGACGGGCCATTCGCACTTCCGCTACGACCCGAGAATGGACGACAAGACGCTGTTCGAGGCCGGATACAACCGCGTTTACGATTCGCTCGAGCCCGAAGTCAATCTCGATCACGTCGAAGAAGTGATGCAGCGCCTGCTGGACGAGTGGGACGCGAATGAAGTGGTTTGCAGCTGGAAGATTCATCATCGTATTGGCGAGTACCTGCACAAACAGGCGGCGGATAGGGGAATCCTGAAATCGGCGTACGAGCACAATGTTCCAGTTTTTGTGCCGGCGTTTAGCGATTCCGAATTGGGCATTGACTTCGCGCTGCATAAAATCGCGCGGCAGAGAGAAAGCCGGCCGGTTCTGCGATTCGATCCTTTTGAGGATTTTGAGAAATTCGCCGGGATCATGATGGCGACCAAGCGAATGGGAATTTTTACCGTGGGCGGCGGCGTGCCGCGCAACTGGTCGCAGCAATTTGGCGTGTACGCGGAGCTGCTGGCTCGGCGCGGCTATAAGAAATTGCCGCTCAAGCGCTATGACTACGGCGTGCGCATTTGTCCGGAGCCGGTGAGCTGGGGAGGGCTAAGTGGCAGCACGTATTCCGAAGCCGTTTCCTGGGGGAAATTTGTTCCGCGCGAGGAGGGCGGCCAGTTCGCGGAAGTTTTCGATGATGCCACGGTGGCCCTGCCGCTGATTGTTGGGGCGGTGCTGGCGCGACTTGGCCACTTCAAACACCACAAATGAAATGGAGAATTCCTTGCTACAAGAACACAAATCCGAGGAGGGAAGCAGGCAAAACCTAAAGTTGTTTCTCCATCTTGGAAGGAGGTGCAGTCATGGCAAAACGAGTGGTGATTGCGGGAATCCTGGGTGGGCTGACGATGTTTGTTTGGTTGTTTGTGGCGCATGAGTTTCTGCCGCTCGGCGAATTGGGCGTCGGAGAAGTTTCCAATGAAGCTCTCGTGCTCAGTGCGATGCAGTCAGCGATACCCCAGGCTGGGCTTTATCTCTTTCCTGGGCTGGGACTCGGACCGAACCCAACGATGCAACAGCGCAACGCAGCGATGCCGGCGTACAGGAAGAAGTATGAGCAGTCTCCTCACGGACTATTGGTCTACCATCCCCCGTCGGGCGCGTTTAATTTTGGTGTGGCACTTGCGAAAGAGGGTGGCCTAAACCTTCTGGAAGCTTTGCTTGCGGCTTGGCTGCTTTCGTGGGCAGCAGCAGGAAGAGGGTACAGTGAGCGCGCAGGATTCGTGGTTATCCTCGGCGCGCTTGCCGCGGTGACAACCAACGTCGAGTACTGGAATTGGTACGAGTTTCCCGGCAACTACGCCGCCGCTTATATGGTCACGCAGATCATCGGCTTCACGCTGATAGGGCTGGTTGTCGCGGCGTTGGTGAAAACCGACGCTGCTTCAAGGAGTTGAGGTCATGGCTACCGCAAAACTGCAAGCACTTACGACGTGCATCCGGGTGCGGCGGTGCGGAAGCGGGCGGCCGAACGGAGAAGCGAAACGGGGCGCTCACTCGAGGAATGGCTCGCGCTGGTGAAAAACACGATCGTTCCGCTTTATCGCGAGCATGTGTTCGCGCAAATCAAGCCGACGACAAATTCGCGCGTGGACTTCGGGCTTGCGCTGACACATTTACAAAGGGAAATTGCCCAAGCGACTGATGGATACCGGCGGGCTGGCCAAAAAAGACCGTATCACGCATCGAACTGACTTCGCCCGAGCAAATCGACGGGGAAGTGAAGAAGTGGCTGAAAACGCCGTATGATTTGGATTCGTAATTCCCGCCAGGGATTTCGCACTCGCAGAATTCCTTAGCACAAAAACAAAAAGCGCCAGCAGGGCTGGTGCTTTCTGGCTTTGCCGTGCGCTTTAGTCGTCTTCGCCGATCAGAATGGCGGCGCCAAGCACTGTGGCCCAGAGGCCGCGCTTGTCGCCGACGGCGGACTGCGTGATGTTCATCGTGCGGACAATTTTATTGGAAATGCGGTAGACTTCTTTTTTTTCGTCGAACGACAAATCGGGATCAAATTCCACGTTCAAAGTAGTGGCAAGCATTTCTGCGGCGAGCTCTTCGGCGTATTCGCCGGCGACTTCTTCTGTTTCCCCAAACGAGTGGTGCTCCGAGAGATAGCCGTACATGCTTTTGTCGCTCGGCAGCGCAAGTCCAATGCTCGCTGCGATGAGGCGGTGCGGTTCTTTCGTGGAATTTTCGCTGATGACGGTGAAGGCCACCTGGCCGGGCTTGAGATGCTTCAATCCTTCGCTGCGGGAAATCAACTTGCAATTCGGCGGAAAGATGGAGGAGACGCGGACGATGTTGCACGCGGCGATGCCCGCATTGCGCAGGGCCAGCTCGAAGCTGGAGAGCCGTTCTCGATGTTTCCCGACACCTTTTGTGAGGAAGATCTTCTTCGCTACAAACGCCATGGTGCCGGTTTTCCGGGCCTCCCTGACAGGATTGAGAGCAAAAAATTTTAGGGCCAAGCAAAAGTAACAAGAAGGTTTTCGAGTGTCAATTTATTTTGATGGCCGCGTTCGAACGGCTTGCGGAATTGTGAACGGGGCTTAACAGAGATTTGACGGGTGCTATTCTCCGGCGGCGCGATGCACGAATTTCGCCAGCGGCTTGCACAGCGCCAGCAGATTTCCGAGATGTTGCGCCGTGAAATCCGGTCCCGCCGCCACGGACGTTGCTCCTTTGCGGCTCACCTGGATGGCCCCGATGACTTTGCCGTCGTGGAGAATCGGCGCGCTGATGATTTTCTGGATGAGTTCCTGGGGTTCGCCGCTGAGCTTTATGTTTTCGAAAACATTGGCGTGGCGCGCGGCGCTAAAATTATTGTCAATTTCGGGCCGGCTCTCGCGAACCGTCCTCGCCGCAAGGGCGGAATTGCTGGTCAGCGGGATGAAGCCAACATTTCTCAGCGCTTCGGGAACCAAAAAGTGCAGGTGTTTCCATTTCCTGGAAACCGCCAGGACGGCCACTTCTTCATTGCGGACTCCAATGATTTTAGCAATCTTTTCTGCAATGGCGGGCAGCGAGGGTCGCGCAGCGCCTGCGGCCTCGGAATCGAGTTCGCGGGCGATGCGCTCCAGTTCCGACACAAGACCGAGGGTTGTGCTCATACCCATCCTTGAAAAAACTAGGGAGTGCAACCAGGAGGGGCCCAGCCCGGGGCGGGCCCAGGGCTGGGGATCCCGTCGTACGACAATGTCATTTTCATGCCGCCTGCGCGAAGCCTCAAGAGAAATTACGGAGTACAGTTTCACAAAAAAAACCGTCCCTTGGGACAGCTTTCGACCGTTATTGGGGCCCCAACGAGAATTTGGTTCTCGCTAGCGTTTGGCGGTGGTTCTGGCTCCTGGCTTCTCGGGGTATCAGGGGCGGAGCCCTGGGCTAGTTTGCATCGACCGATGCATCTGCCTATACTGGGTTAGCCGCGATTCTCATCGCTCCTTCGGTTTGTCAAGCGTGCACCGGCACGGAAACCCGCGGCGGAGAGGGCATGTCTGACACGGCAAGTCAGCCTGACGCAAGTTATCTCCTCAGAAAGCTTCATTCCTTTACCGGCGTACTTCCTGTTGGAGCATTTTTAGCGGAACACTTCTGGTCGAACAGTGCAGCGCTGGTAGATCCGCGCAAGTACGACGAAGTTTCACGCGACCTGCAAACGATTCCGTTCCGCTTGGTAGTCGAATGGGCTTTCATCTTCCTGCCGATACTGTTTCATGGGCTGTACGGCATCTACATCTGGCTGCGCGGGAAGTCCAACGTCTCCGCTTACCCGTGGGTGGGGAATTGGCAGTATGTGGCGCAGCGCTATACAGGGCTCATCGCGTTTGCCTACATCGGTTGGCACCTGTACACCGAACGCTGGCTGACGCACGGCAAGTCCACGTATGCGACCGTGGCCCAGGACATGGCCAATCCATGGTATTTGGCGTTCTTCGTGGTCGGGATTCTCGCGTCCTCATTTCATCTGGGCGTGGGGATCTGGAATTTTCTTTGTAAATGGGGGCTTGCGACTACTGCAAAAGCGCAGGAGGCCGCTGGCCGCTTGGGCGTGGTGATCGGAGTTGCGTTTAGCTTCGTGGGGATTCTCATCGTACTAAGTTTCCGCCTGAACTGGCATCCCTTCGCTTTCTATTACATAAACAAATGAGAAAGCCAAAGATCATCGTCGTGGGCGGAGGTCTGGCCGGGCTGATGGCCACGATCAAAGCGGCCGAGGCCGGGATTTCCGTCGACCTCTTTTCTATCGTTCCGGTGAAGCGCTCACACTCGGTTTGCGCGCAGGGCGGGATCAACGCCGCGAAAAATCAGAAGGGCGAGGGCGACACTACCGATAAGCACTTTGACGACACGATTTACGGCGGCGATTTTCTGGCCAATCAGCCGCTCGTAAAGCGCATGTGCGAAGCGGCGCCCGGCATTATCGATTTGCTGGACCGCATGGGCGTCATGTTCAACCGCACGCCCGAAGGGCTCCTGGATTACCGGCGGTTCGGCGGCACGCTGTATCACCGCACCGCATTCGCCGGCGCGACCACCGGCCAGCAGCTTCTCTACGCGCTCGATGAGCAGGTGCGGCGACACGAAGCCGAAGGCCGCGTGAAAAAGTGTGAAGGCTGGACGTTCCTTTCCGCGGTGATGGACGGCGCGCACGTGTGCCGCGGCATTTGCGCGATGGATTTGCGCACGATGGAAGTGAAAACGTTTCCGGCCGACGCTGCGATTTTTGCCACCGGCGGAATCGGCGCGATCTTCGGGCGCTCGACGAACTCGGTGGTCTGCACGGGCTCAGCGCAGGCGGCGCTGTTTCAGCAGGGCGTCGATTATGCCAACGGTGAATTCATCCAGGTGCATCCGACGGCGATTCCCGGCGAGGACAAACTGCGATTGATGAGCGAATCCGCGCGTGGCGAAGGCGGACGAGTGTGGGTGCCGCGGAAGCCGAAGGAAAATCGTCCTCCTAGAAATATTCCGAAGTCGGACCGCTTCTACTTCCTGGAAGAGTGGTATCCGAAGTACGGCAATCTGGTGCCGCGCGACATCGCGACGCGCGCAATTCACCGCATCGTGTATCAGGAGAAGCTGGGGCTCGATGGGCAGGCGGCCGTGTATCTGGACGTGACAGAAATTCCGCGCGAGACGCTGAACCGCAAGCTCGAAGGCATTCTGGAGATTTACGAAAAGTTCCTCGGCGTCGATCCGCGCGAAGAGCCGATGAAAGTTTTTCCCGGGATGCACTACACGATGGGCGGCATCTGGGTGAACGGCGAAGATCAGGCCACCAACGTGCCGGGGATTTATGCCGCAGGCGAATGCGAATATCAATATCACGGCGCGAATCGCCTGGGCGCCAACTCGCTCGTGTCTTGTATTTTTGGTGGCGGTCTTGCCGGAACCGCGGCCGTCAAGCATGTGAACAACTTGGAAAAAGGAGCCGAAGCCACGGCGCAGGCAGTCTACGAGTCCGAACGCAAGCGCCAGGAAGAAAAGAATCAGAAATTGATTCGTCGGGACGGCTCTGAAAATCCGATTACGATTTGGCGCGAACTCGGAGACTTGATGACCGAGCACGTCACCGTGACTCGCTTGAACAAGAACTTGCAAGCGGCTGATGCCAAGATTCATTCCATGCTGGAGCGCTACAGTAGGATCAATTTGAGCGACCGCACGAAGTGGTCGAACCAAACGCTGAATTTTGCTCGAGAACTGGAAAACATGCTGATTCTGGCGCGCGTGATCACCTTGGGTGCGCTGGCTCGCAACGAATCGCGCGGCGCACACTACAAGCCGGAGTTCCCGGACCGCGATGACACCAACTGGCTGAAGACGACGCGCGCGAAGTGGGTCAATTGCGACATCCAGCTGACGTACGAGCCGGTGGACATTTCTTTGATTAAGCCGCGCGCGCGGAGATACGACGCCGCGAAGTGACCATCCGCTGCGGATGGTCTTTGCGAGGAGCCTGCCTGCGGTAGGCAGGCGCGGCGACGAGGAATCTCTCTTCCAGGGAAACGGTAGTTGCTAAATTGGCTTGAGGGTGTATGGCGGAAACGAAAAAAGTTATCGTGAAGGTGAAGCGGCAAGCGGGCCCGAATGACCCGGCGCGCCGGGAGGAATTTTCCTTGAGTTGGCGTCCTTCGATGAACGTCATCATTTGCCTGCGCGACATTGCTGAGAATCCCGTCACGCGCGACGGAAAGAAAACTACGCCCATCACGTACGATTCGAATTGCCTCGAAGAGATTTGCGGCTCTTGCGCTATGCTCATCAACGGCAAAGCGCGCATGGCGTGCTCCGCGCTGGTGGATCAACTCGAGCAGCCCATTCGTCTCGAGCCGCTAACGAAATTTCCTCTGGTGCGCGATCTTTCGGTGGATCGCCAGTTCATGTTTGAAAGCCTCAAACGTGTAAAAGCCTGGATTCCCATCGACGGCACATACCATCTTGGCGAAGGCCCGCGCGTTTCGCCGGAAGTTCAGGCCAAGGGTTACCCGCTCTCTCATTGCATTACGTGCGGCAACTGCCTGGAAGTCTGCCCGCAGGTAAACGAGCACAACCAATTTATGGGCGCGGCCATCATCAGCCAGGTGCGACTTTTCAACATGCATCCCACCGGTGCGATGAACAAGCGGGAGCGCCTGGAAGCCGTGATGGGCCCCGGCGGCATTCAGGAATGCGCCAACGCGCAGAATTGCGTGAAGGCTTGCCCGAAGGGCATCCCGCTCACCGAATCCATTGCCGAAGTGAATCGCGATGCGTGGAAGCAGGCGCTGCTCGGTTGGTTCTTAGGTTAAGCGCTTTTTCCAGGTGTCAGTGCGATTTAGTGCCTTCTTAAGGTAAACTCTCTCTGCCGTAAAATCCTTTGCTTCTCATGGAGAAGGGAATTGAGATGCTGCGAATCCTTTGTACAACCGCGGTGTGCGTTTCGGCAGGATGTTTGCTGGCGGCGGTTGTGAAGTCCGACGACATTTCTGCTCGCGCAAAGAAGCTGCATTTCTCCTCCATCGTTGTGGATACGCACGACGACACCACGCAGCGCTTCCTCGAGGGAAAATTCGACCTTGGAAGGCGCTATAAAGACGGCAGCATTGATATTCCGCGCATGCGCGAAGGCGGCCTTGGAGCGATTTTTTTCTCCATTTGGATTCCCAGCAAAATCACGGGAACAGAAGCAGTGAATCGCGCGCTAGCGCAGATTGAAGCGGTTCGCGAGCAAGTGCGAACAAACCCGAAAGATCTCGCTCTGGCCACAACCGCCTCTGAAGTCCGCGCCGCGCGCAAGGACGGCAAAATCGCCGCCCTCATGGGGGTGGAGGGCGGCCACATGATCAACTCCGACCTCGGGGTGCTGCAAAAGTTTGCGGATCTCGGTGTTCGTTACATGACATTGACGCACAGCGGCAACGACGAATGGGCGGACTCTTCCACGGACAAGCCCGCGCATAACGGCCTGACCGATTTTGGCAAGGACGTCGTCCGCGAGATGAACCGCCTCGGCGTCATGGTGGACATTTCTCACGTGAGCGACAAGACTTTTTACGACGCGCTCGAAATCAGCAAAGCGCCAATGATTGCCTCGCATTCCTCCTGCCGCGCGCTTTGCGACGCCCCGCGCAATATGACGGATCAAATGATGAAGGACCTGACGGCCAAGGGCGGCGTCGTGCAAATCAACTATCACGTTGGTTTTCTCAGCCAGGAATTTCGCAATGCCGAGAAAGCTCATCCCGAATGGGAGCAAGCCATCGCTGAGGAAGTGAAGAAAAACTGCGGTGATAGTGAAGCTTGCCAGCTCATCGAGGGCGACCGCGTTACCCGCCAATACGTCGCGGAAGGCAAACTTCCACGCGTGGAGTGGACAAAAATCATCGAACACATCGACCACGCCGTGAAAGTGGCCGGCATCGATCACGTGGGCCTGGGTTCCGATTTCGACGGCGCCAACATGCCTCATGGCATGGAAGACGCTTCGCATCTCCCTCAAATTACCGATGCGCTTTTGAAAAAGGGCTATTCCGAAGATGACGTAAAGAAAGTACTCGGCGAAAATACTTTGCGCGTCATGGCCGAAGTGGGGCGCGTCAGCCGGGAGCTGTCCAAGCAGGCCCACGAGTAAGATTTGCTTTTTGCAGGTGGACTCTAAGGGGAGAGAGGGACCCGGAATGACAAGGTTTGTAACAAAGGTGTTCGTTGCTTTATTCGCGCTCGCCATGCAAACGCTGGCGCAAACTCCAGCGCAGGCCCCGGCCAAGCCAGGGTCAGGTGCATCCGCAGCCGGAAAGTCCGCTGCTCGATCCACCTACGATCGCACCTTGCTCCGGCCTTCCTTGCTCAAAGAGAAAGCGCCCGAAACTTTCCAGGTGAAATTCGAGACCACGCGCGGCGATTTCGTGATGAACGTGACGCGCGCCTGGGCTCCCATTGGCGTGGACCGCTTCTACAATCTTGTGAAGCATCATTTCTACGACAACATGGTGTTATTTCGCGTTGTCCCGGGTTTCGTGGTGCAATTCGGCATCAGTTCTTACCCGGCGGTGTCCGCGGCCTGGAGCCATGCCAATATTAACGATGATCCCGTCACCCAGAGCAACAAGCGCGGATTTGTAACCTTTGCCAAAACTTCCGCTCCCAATTCGCGTTCGACGCAGATTTTCATCAGTTTCAAGGACAATTCGTTTCTCGACAGCCAAGGTTTTGCGCCTTTTGCGGTGGTGGATGCGGCTGGCATGAAGGTGGTCGAAATGTTCTACGATCAGTATGCCGACCAGCCCACGAACGAACAGGACCAAATCGCAAGGGCCGGGAAAGCCTATCTTGACAGCAAATATCCCCAGCTGGATGTCATTAAGCGCGCCACAACCGTTGGCGCCGCTGCGGCAACAGCTTCCGCCAAACCCGCAGCCAAGGCTTCGGCTCCGGCGGCCGCAAAACCGCAATAAATGACGGGGATCTTTTCTTACTATCCGGGGAAGCAGTTGGAGAAGCGCACCTTAGCGTATTCCTCCCAGATACGCAGACTTATTTGATGAAGAACAAAGTCGTTGATTACTTTTTTGAATTCAATGCATCCAATGTTTAGCAGGGATTCCCTTTGACAAGGGAGTCTCTGGAAAGTATCCTGCTCTTTCATGGTGACCTGCTGCCAGATGAAGGGTTGCGAGTGCGCGTGTCGCACTATGTGTCAAATGACACCCATCTCTGGCCAGAGGAGTTTCCGGACTTAGCCTAGCCTAATCATCAAGTTCCGAAGCCCACAAGCCAGAGAAACTGGCGAGTGGGCTTTTTTATTTTTGGGCGAAGTTTTCGTAAGGAGCAGATTTTGGGAGCCACATTTTATGACCGTTGCTACAACAACTGAAGTCGAGGAAAGGCACAGCCGCGAGGCCGTGGAGGCGGAGATCGCTCGTTTCGAAGAGCGCGCGAAGCAACTCCGCCGCGGCGAAATCACCGAAGAACAATTTCGCCCCTTCCGCCTGAAGCACGGCACCTATGGTCAGCGCCAACCCGGCTTCCAGATGTTGCGCGTGAAAGTTGCGGCCGGTGTGATCAAGCCGTCGCAGCTTCGCATCCTGGCGCAAATTGCCGACCAGTACTCCACCGGCCGCGGCCATCTCACCACGCGCGAAAACGTCCAATTCCATTTCGTGAAGCTCGAAACAGTTCCGGCTGCGATGCGCTTGCTGGCGGATTGCGGCTTGACCACGCGCGAAGCTTGCGGCAACACCGTGCGCAACGTCACGGCGTGCCCCGTTGCAGGAATCTGCCCCGGAGAAGCGTTTGACGTTACGCCGTACGCTTTGGGCGTTTCGCGTTACCTCTTGCGCCATCCGGATTTTCACGATTTGCCGCGCAAGTTCAAAATTGCTTTCTCCGGCTGCGCGGATGATGGCGGTTGTGCCGTCGCTGGCATTCACGATGTGGGCTTGATCGCACAGGTGCGCGGTTCAAACGGCACGGGGCAGCGTGGCTTCAAAGTTCTTGTCGGCGGCGGATTGGGAAGCTTTCCGACCGAGTCGGCGGTGCTAGCCGAGTTTCTACCGGAAGAAGAATTGCTGCCTACCATCGAAGCCGTTTTGCGCGTCTTCAACGAAACCGGCAACCGCAAGAACAAGTTCAAGGCGCGCCTGAAATTCGTGCTGCGCGAAAAAGGCATCGAAGAGTTTCGCCGCCTAGTTTTTGAAAAGCGCAAAACTTCACAAGCGCCCGCCGAAGTCTTCACCGTGCCTTCTCCGATCCGGCCCACGCTGGTCAACATCTCTCCCGCGCCCTTGACGCTCAGTTTGACAAACGCCGCCTCCGATTCCGGGTACGACCGCTGGGCCGAACACAACCTGATGCCGCAGCGCCAGCCCGGCTACGTCGCCATTTGGATCAAGCTTCCCTCCGGGACTTTTTATAGCCGGCAGATGCGCGGCCTCGCGGACCTCCTGGAGAAACACGATCTCCCCGGCGTGCGCATCGCCATCAATCAAGACCTGGTGATTCCCTGGGTTCCGTTTGACCGCGCGCGCGCGATTTACGATGATCTTCAGGCCCTTGACCTCGACATTCCCGGCGCTCGCACGATTTCCGACGTCACCGGCTGCCCCGGAGCCACTACCTGCAACCTCGGCATCACGCGCTCGCTGACTCTGGCCGATGAGCTTTCCCGCGCTCTGGAAGGCTACGACGACCCCGAAATCAAAAAGCTCCGCATCAAAATTAGCGGCTGCCCGAACTCCTGCGGTCAGCACCACATTGCCGACATCGGCTTCTATGGGAATGTTCGGAAGATCGAGGAAAGGCAGGCGCCGTACTACCAACTCCTTCTCGGTGGCCGCGTGAACGCCGAGGGCGTTCGCTTCGCGCGTCAAATCATGGCCGTGCCAGCGCGTCCAATCCCGGCGATCATCCGCGAACTCCTGGCCTTTTATCAGCAGGATCGCCAGCCGGGCGAGTCCTTCAACTCTTGGGTGGGACGCACACCTGACAAAGCGATCGTCGAGCGCCTGCATCCGTTTACCAAAGTGACGAAGTCGATTGAGGACATTTTCCTGGATTGGGGCGATACGGAAACCTTTTCTCTCAAACTTGGCCGCGGCGAGTGCGCGGCTTAAAGGAGCATGTCGATGAGCGCAGATCCAAACGCAAGTGGAAGCATGACCGCGGTAAGAAATGGCCAGTGGTGGAAGCTCTCGCTCGATTCCTGGGCCGTCGTGTTGGCGCTTCTGGCGGCGCTACTGGTTCGCGCCGGGGTTTTCAAACACATTCCGTGGTGAGGTCTGTGTGGAGTAAGCGGGACTGAAAAATGTTTTCAACAGGAGATGACCAGTCATGGCTGATGTGATCACGGTTACCCAGGTCCAACTGGTGCAGCCCGTGTTCCGGTACTTGCGCGCGATACCCGGCGTGCTGCTGCTTTTCGCCATTGGCTACGCGGGAAAATTGCTCGAACAAAACGTCGGCGCCTACGCCAAGGCGCACTATTGGACGTTTCCGAACATTGAATACGTCTTGTGGGCCATCTTGCTTGGCTTGGCCATCTCCAACACAGTGGGCGTTCCCGAAATTTTTCGCAGCGGCGTCGCCACCTACGAATTCTGGCTCAAGGCCGGCATCGTGCTTCTGGGCGCGCGGTTCCTGCTCGGCGACATTCTCAAGCTCGGCGGCGTCAGCCTCGTGCTCGTGGCCATCGAAATCACCGGCTCCCTCGCTTTCATGACGTTTCTAGGCCGCGCTTTCAAGCTGAAACCCAAGCTGACTTCGCTGCTCGCTGTCGGCTCGGCCGTTTGCGGCGTAAGCGCCATCATCGCCACGAAAGGCGCCATCGAAGCTGATGACGAGGATTCGTCGTTTTCCATTGCCGCAATTCTCGCGCTCGGTGCCTTTGCCCTCTTCACGTTCCCCGTGATCGGCCACTTCCTGCATCTCAGCGACAAAGCCTACGGCCTCTGGGCCGGACTCGGGGTGGACAACACTGCCGAAGCCACCGCCGCCGGCGCGCTTTACTCCGACGCCGCCGGCAAGCTCGCCGTGCTGGTTAAGTCCACGCGCAATGCCATGATCGGTTTCGTGGTTCTCGCCTACGCCATTTATTGGGCGAGCAAAGGAAAAGCGCAAGCGGTAGGGAACAAGGCCGCGTTTCTCTGGCAAAAATTTCCGAAGTTCGTTCTGGGCTTCTTGCTGATCTCCGTGCTCGCGACGTACAAATTCTTCACGAAAGATCAAGTCGGCACGCTGGCCAATCTGTCGCGTTGGGCTTTTCTGCTGACCTTCGCGGGCGTTGGTCTTCGCACGAATTTTCAGGAAATGCGCAAACAGGGTCTTCGTCCCTTCGCGGTTGGCGCAATCGGGGAAGTCGTCATCGCCGGCTTTACGCTGGGTTTGGTCTACGGCGCGAGCAAAATCTTCGGCTGGTAGACTATGCGATTTGCAAGCTGCTGTCATTCTGAGCGCGTCCGACGAGGATGCGCGCAGAATCTCAACTGCTCCGACGCAGAAACTATGTCTCGCTTGAGATCCTTCGCTCCGCTCAGGACGACGCGTTCCTAAGGCGCAGCGAGTTGTGGCTACTCGCTCTTCCTCTGCTGCACGCCCTTCACCGCGCCAAGAATCAGGTTGTAAGCCGCTTGTCGCGAAATGCCTGTTTTGTCGCGATCGTCGAAGGGCGTAGACGCCACGCCAAACGCCCCCACTTTTTCGCACTGGAACATTTCCGTCAAAGCCGCTGCCAGTTCGACGCTGGTTGGGCCTCCAGGCACCTTCAGCGGATGCCCTGGCACTTCACTGGGATCCAGCCCATCCATGTCCACGTGTACGTAAATTACGTCCGTAAGATCCGAGAGCCGCTTCACCTCGCGATGCAAGTTCGCGGAGCGCGTGCGCACGTCCTCCAGCGTGAGCTGCTGAATGTCCGAACGGTCCAACAGTTCCTGCTCCAGCGGATCCGTGTCCCGCACGCAAACTTCGACGATGTGCCGCGTGGGAATCGCAGGCTGCAATCCCGCCTTGAGCCGCATTCGCGTGAGGCATTGCCCGGCCGCAATCGCCACTGGCATGCCGCCAAGCATCCCGCTCAGCGTCGTTTCCGGCGTATTGAAATCCCCGTGCGCATCAACGAACACCATGCCCACGCGCAGCGGTTTCGCGGTCGGCCCCGAATGCTGCAACCCACTGAGCATTCCCAGAAGCCCGCTGCAATTAGCGAGGAATCCGATGGGCAAATATCCACTGCGCCGCTCCTCGGCAACAATCTTCCCCATGTCGCCGCTCGCCAGCGCCAGATGATTCCACGAACCGTAGGCCTTCTCCTCTTCCGCGGTTAGCGCCACGGTGTCGGTCGGTTTCACCTGCACGCCTTGCTGCTCCAGAAGCTTTCGAATGCCGCCTTCTTCCAAATAATCCGGCCCGCGCGAAATGTCCGGAACATTTCGTTCGCCGACGTATGGCATTTTCACTAGCGCCACGCGCACCGGCTTCGTCTCGCCCTCACCGCTCTTTGCAAACAACGTCACCACAAACACCATCAGGCCCACAAAAAACAAAGCCTTGAAGCGCCTCATCGCTTTCCTCACCCTGAGCGAGACATCACCAGAGTCCAAGAACTGTCACGAGTTCCTTCACCGAATTCGCCGACTTCTGCAGCGCCGCATTTTCCTCCGGCGTCAATTTAATTTGAATGATTTCTTCCACTCCCTTGACGCCCAGCTTCACCGGTACGCCAACAAACAATCCTTTAATTCCGTACTCGCCTTCGAGATACACCGCGCACGGCAAAATCTTTTGCTTGTCCTTCAAAATCGCCTCGACCATTTCCACTGCTGCCGCCGATGGGGCGTAGTACGCCGAACCGGTCTTCAGTAAATTCACAATTTCCGCGCCGCCCTTCCGCGTGCGTTCGACGATTGCGTCAATGCGTTCTTTCGGCAGCAAGTCAGGGAGGGGAATTCCCGCTACTGTCGAATACCGCGGCAGCGGCACCATGTCGTCGCCATGCCCGCCCAGCACGAACGAGTGCACGTTTTCCACGCTCACTTTGCATTCCATGGCCACAAACGCGCTCATGCGTGCCGAGTCCAGCACGCCCGCCATACCGATCACGCGATTCTTCGGAAACTTGCTGACCTTGAATGCCGTTTGGGCCATAGCGTCCAGCGGATTGGTCACCACGACGAGGACGCAGTTCGGCGAGTGCTTCACGATCTGCTCAACGACGCCTTTCACCACGTCGTAGTTGGCTTTCAGCAAATCGTCGCGGCTCATCCCCGGCTTTCGCGGAAATCCGCACGTGACCACCACCACGTCGCTGTTTGCAGTCGCGGAATAGTCGCCGTTCACGGTCGAAATGCCCAGCGCCTGTGAATCACTTCGTGTAATCGGCCCGGACTCCAGCATGTCCAAGCCTTTTCCCGCGGGAGGCCCGTCTAAAATGTCCGTTAGCACGACATCAGCCAGCTCCCTGTCCACTATCCGCTGCGCCGCTGTCGATCCCACAAAGCCGCCTCCCACTACCGTCACTTTCTTCCGCATGAAGTCTCCTCTTTTCTTCCGCAAGTAGCTGGTTAAATCCGTCGCTAACGCCTCGCCGCCGTCGCTCCCCGCATGTTCTCAATGATCGCCGATGCGAACGACGAGGTCCCCAGCTTGACCGCCCCGGGCATCAGCCGTTCCAGGTCGTACGTCACGCGCTTCTGCTGAATCGTTCGCGCAATCCCGTCCTCAATGAGCTTCGCAGCTTCTTTCCATCCCAGAAACTCAAACATCATCGCCCCCGAGAGCATCACCGAACTCGGATTGATGACGTCCTTGTCCGCGTATTTCGGCGCCGTTCCGTGCGTGGCCTCGAATACGCCGTAGCCGTCGCCAATGTTGGAGCCCGGCGCCATACCCAGCCCGCCGACCTGCGCCGCACACGCATCGGAAAGATAATCGCCGTTCAGATTGGAAGTCGCCAATACGCTGTACTCATCCGCGCGCATCAGCACCTGCTGGAATACCGAATCCGCGATGCGGTCGTTAATCATTAGTTTCTGTTTCCACTGGCCCTTCCCATGCGTCGCGTAAATCGCGTCGAGCGTCTTTTTCACTTCGTCGTAGACGGTTTTTTTGAACGCGTCCGTTGCCTGCTCGAGGCCGGGCTCGATCATCGCCGCATTCTGTTCGACCGTCAGCGCTGGATTCTTGTCTTTGTTGTCGAGAATCCAGCTTTCGCGCTCGGTCACCGTCTGTGCGCGAAACTCTTCGCGCGCCAACTCGTAGCCCCAGTCTCGAAACGCGCCTTCCGTAAATTTCTGAATGTTTCCCTTGTGCACCAGCGTGACGCTTTTCCTTCCGTGCGCCAGCGCGTACTTGATCGCGCGACGCACGAGCCTCTTCGTCCCCGTCGGCGAAATCGGCTTGAGGCCCACGCCGGAATCCCAGCGAATTTGCTTCTTGCCGTCTTTCAGCATTTCGTTGTTCAAGAATTCCAGTAGCTTTTTTACTTCCGGCGTTCCAGACTTCCACTCTATCCCGATGTACACGTCCTCCGTGTTCTCGCGGAAAATCACCACATCCATTTTTTCCGGCGCGCGCACGGGAGAGGGAACTCCCGGGAAATAGCGCACGGGGCGTTCACAGGAATATAGGTCGAGGACTTGCCGCAAAGTCACGTTCAAGGAACGAATCCCGCCGCCCACTGGCGTTGTCAGCGGCCCTTTGATCGCAATGCGAAAATCCCGAATCGCGTCGACGGTGTCATTCGGCAGCCATTCTTTGAACGCGTTGAATGCCTTCTCTCCCGCGAAAACCTCAAACCACGCCACGCGCCGCTTGTCGCCATAGGCTTGCTCCAGCGCCGCATCAAAGACGCGCCGCGACGCTTTCCAGATATCTCGCCCGGTTCCGTCGCCCTCGATAAAGGGAATGATCGGCGTGTCCGGCACCTGCAAGTCGCCGCCGCTGTAGCCAATCGGTTTTCCGTCAGCTGGTATGGATTCCCCGTTGTACGAATTTTTCATGGGAGACTACTCCTTATGCCAGGGTCGATTTCTTGCGGGCATGTAGGGGCGCGCTTTCGCGCGTCCCCGGCTTATGCTCCGTTGCGGGCATGAAAGGAATGGGCCGCGCTGCTTTCTGCTGCTATCGCTTTGACAATTGCCCGGCCGGATGCCCCTTACGATGCAGGGGCGGGGCTCGTTTATCCTGAGCGTAGCTGAAGGACCCCGCCCGCGATGCAGATCGCGTGGACAGCATCGAGCAAACTACAGAAGATATCACATCGCGCCGCGCGACGAGTATAATGCCAGCCCATTACCCATCCGTAGCAGCCGCTTTAGGCTGCCGCAAACAGGAGAAAGGCATGGTCATGGATTGGAATCAGTACCACAAGGAAATCGGCGCTCGCGTCGGCGAGCTGGGCAAGCTGTCTCCCGACACTCTGAAGGGGTATCAGACTCTCAGCAGCGCGAACGCGAAAACCACCAAGCTTGGCGAGAAGACGCGCCAGCTTATTTCGCTAGCCGTGGCGGTCACCACACGCTGCGATGGCTGCATCGTGTTTCACACCGATGCGGCTCTCAAGGCCGGCGCGACTCGGGAAGAAATCTCCGAAACGCTGGGAGTAGCGGTCAGCATGAACGCCGGCGCAGCGTTGATTTACTCGGCGCGCGTCCTCGACGCCGTCGAAGCCAAGTCCGGCGCGCATGCTTCCGCCAACGACTGAGGTTTTCAGGTAGCGCCGTGCTTCAGCACGGCATCTTGAAGCGAAATCCAGAGCCAGACCAGACGCCGTCAGTGGTTTCATGGTTTCTGGGGTCCCCGCAACAGTTTTGGGAAAATCTGGACCGGCTCGATTTGTGCTAAATCCGGACGCTGAGCCTCAAGTTGGCATCGGGATGCCTCAGGGAGTTGCCGGACGAGGTCCTGCCGAAGCTGTATTTTCAGGTTGCCGCTGCGTATGCGGATTGCGCGCATCCGCGACAACACCATCCTTTCCCCGGACACACGCAGTCTTTTCTTGCTTCGCTTGAACGGTTGCTTCTGGCTCGTAGCCCAGCCAAAGCCCGACCACCCTCCGCCAACGTTTCTGAGAGTCAGTTTCGCCTAATCGTAGTATTCCTGCCCCAGGTGCGTAATCAAATCCGCGCCCATCATCCAGCGCAGCGTGTTCTTCAGCTTCATGGACTGGATGAACAAGTCGTGTTCGGGATACAGCCCCGGCGCGGTCATGGGCGACTTGAAGTAGAAGCTCAGCCATTCCTGAATGCCGCGCATTCCCGCGCGTTGCGCCAAGTCGAGGAACAAAACTAGGTCCAACACAATCGGCGCGGCAAGGATCGAGTCGCGACACAGGAAGTCTACTTTGATCTGCATCGGGTAGCCGAGCCAGCCAAAGATATCAATGTTGTCCCAGCCTTCTTTGTTGTCGCCGCGCGGCGGATAATAGTTGATGCGCACCTTGTGATGAATCTTGCCGTAGAGCGTCGGGTAAAGCTGCGGCTGCAAAATGTATTCGAGCGCGCCCAGCTTCGACTCCTCCTTGGTTTTGAACGAGCCGGGATCGTCCAGCACTTCGCCGTCGCGGTTGCCGAGAATGTTCGTCGAATACCAGCCCTCGAGCCCCAGCATTCTCGCTTTGAACCCCGGCGCGAGAATCGTCTTCATCAACGTCTGCCCGGTCTTGAAGTCTTTTCCGCAGATGGCCACGTTGTTGTCGTGCGCCAGTTCCTGAATTGCCGGAATGTCCACGGTGAGGTTGGGTGCGCCGTTGGCGAACGGCACGCCGCTCGTCACCGAAGCCCACGCATACAACATCGAAGGCGCAATCGCCGGATGATTGTTCTTCATCGCCGCGACGAATTTCTCCGGCGTCGAGTGCGCTTCTTCCGGCTTGATGAACACTTCCGTGGACCCGCACCAGCAGGTCACCACCCGCGAGACTCTCTTCTCCTTTTTGAAATTCGCGATGTCTTCCTTGATTTGCAGCGCCAGCTCATATTTGTTCTTGGCCTTCTTGACGTGCGAGCTTTCCAGCCGCTTCACGTATTCGCGGTCGAACGCCGCCTTCATCGGCTGGATGCCGGAGAGAAACGTCTTCACCTGCGCGAGATGCTCGTGATTCAAAACGCCGGCTTTCGCTGCGGCCTGGTACGCGTTGTCCTTGAAAATGTCCCAACCGCCAAAGACGAGATCTTTGGGGTCCGCCAGTGGAACGAATTTCTTGATCAGCGGCGACCGCCCTTCCGTGCGCTTGCCCAGGCGGATCGTGCCCATCTGCGTCAGCGAGCCCACCGGGCACGCCTTGCCTCTGCGGATCAGTTCGACTCCCGCCATGAATGTGGTGCTCACAGCGCCCATGCCTGGCGTCAAAATGCCCAGTTTTCCTTTTGCGGGCGCGATTTTAGCTGGCTTTTCCATGCCGCTCCTTTTGTGTCAAGTTCTTGTAGGGTTGGCCTTCTACTGCCGACCGCGTCCGAATTCTGTATGTAGGCGCGTTTTGGGGCGCAGCAGTGCTGCGCCCTTCTGTCATCTGCTTGTCAACAGCCTGTTAGTGCATGATCGGATTCTTAGCGGACCCGACCATGAAAATTGGAATTGTAAACAATTGAAATCAAGGATTGCGGCAGCGGAAGCGCGCTGCGGCCCCGAACAAAGCATTTATGATGCGGGAACCGCCGCCAATTTGCAAATCGCAGAAAACAAAAAGACTTGGCTGTCAGATCATGTCTTGTCGACATTTCGCGGAGCCATTCTAGTTTAGGCCGCCTCAGGAAGGTATAGACGATTAGGACAATGGCTCTTCCTTTGGCTGCCTCACTTTTCCCTTTCTGGCTTAGATTGAAAGAAAGCAGGCGGAGGGTTCCGCCACGGAGGAGTCTAGAATGAAGCTTTCCACTCGCTATGCAATTTTTGTGATTGCGGCGGCGGTACTTTTCGCTGCGGCTCTCACTTTGTTCAGCGCCCCGTCAGGTGCCCAGGATGACGGCTGGACGATCATGCGCGCCGAGTACGGCACGCGAGCCCGGCATAAAGATGTCACCGACATCGTGAAAGACCTTGTCGGCAGCGGCGGCGTCAACGGCCGCGTGGCCGTCAACAATCAAACCATGGGCGGCGATCCCACCGTCGGCGCCGAGAAGCATCTGCGCATCTGGGCCAGAAACCGCAAGTACGAAGAGCGGGAATTCGAATATAAAGAAGGTGGCTTTGTGGATGCTGTCATGTTTGCCGTGCGCCGCGACCGCGACGATTGGAACGACCGCCCGGTCAGTTACGGCGATCGTGATCGGGATCGTGACCGCGAATATTCCAATGGCCTCTCCATCGTCCGCGCCTACTACGGCTGGCAAGCAAGCACCAACAATGTGACCGAGCTGCTGCGCAGCCGGATGCGCGACGGTCAACTCAGTTTTGTTGTTACAAACAGCGCCATGGGCGGTGACCCCGCCATCGGGGCGGACAAAATCCTGGTAGTGATCTACCGCAACCAAGGGACGGAAAAAGCGGCGATCGTTCGCGAAGGCTATACCCTCACGCTCCCGTAATTTTTCGCCCTGCGCCCTATTGGGCATGAGGTATTTTGCAGCTCGCAAAAGACGGCGTCCGTCGAATCATTTGCAGGGGCGCGCTTTAGTTTACCCAGAGCGACGAAGGGGCGCGTCCCCATGAGAATTTTCCAACACGAGTCGCAAAGTCACTCGCTGTCATCCCTACCCTCGGGTCGCGGTCTTCTGCGGCCTGGGGCAGAGGGATCTGCTTCTCAGGTTTGTCATCCGCGCTGCTTCGGGAACCGCCGCAGTTCGAAAATCAGGTACGCGACGACCGCGAGATTGACCATTAGAGCGAAAATCCTGCCGCTGCTCGCGCGCCTCACAAGCTCATAAATCTCAATCGGTAGGAGGGAAGAAGTCGTGACAATCGTGAAATACTCCGCCCAGCGCTTCCGCAGCGCCAAGCCCACCCCTTCCACTGAGAAAATCCCCGCGTAAATGAAGGTGCCCACGCTCAGTTCTTTCAGCCGCCGGTCGTCCAGGATCGAGAGTCTCGCCAACAAGAGATCGATGAACTGATTGTGTGGATCTACTCCGAACATGTTGATCCAATGCACCACAATGGCGGCCACGTCTTTATGAAGAAGTCTCAGCGCGCCGACTCCAACCGCGATCAATCCGCAAGCCTTCAGCAGCTTGAACGCGGCGATGATCCACAGGCCCCGGCCTCGCTGTGCGCCTCCACGCAGTTTCTCGCCGTGATCAGCCTTCTCAGACATTCCCCCGCCTTTCTGAGTGGCTAGGAATTGTATGTTCAAAGGTAGCAATGGCAGTGCATGATTTTCGCCCTCGCGGAATCTGATGGCTGGCTCGACCGACAAGTCTTGCGAAGGAACTGGACCCTAGCAGCTAGCGGCGTTTGCTGTCTTTCAGGTCGATTGCGCTGACGGCGGTGATCCCCACAAGCATCAGAATGGCGGCGAGCAGGACGATAACAATCAAGGGATTTCTCCTGGTCTTGCCCGTGGAGATGCAACTCGATCGCCAAGCACCAACATCCGACTTTTCAATTGTTTACAGATCGGCTGGCACTTCCACAAGGCAAGGAAACAGGACATCTTGCTGACACAATTTTCCTGCATCTGTTGTACTGGTACTTGCTCAAGATTCCTGTTTCGGTTGCCGTAGGTGCATCCAGACTAGGTAGTGCTCTTGGTCAGCCTAATCGAGCCATCGCCCGTGTGGATAGTCAGCGTCTGGCCTCCGCCATTCATCTTGCCGCGCACTTCCGACCTGCTGAACGTGCCCTCGACCGTCACGGGTACCCCCAAGCTGATGTGCCCGTCGCCCGTCGTCGCGTTGATGTCCGCCTGAAAATCCGCTGGGAGGGAAATGTCCACGCTTCCGTCACCGGTTCGGAGGGTCCAAGCCGTCGCCATCCTGGAGCCGGGCAGGACGCGCGTGTCTACGCTGCCGTCGCTCGTCCTGACGTTTAATGCCTCGAACCGTCCTACCAACCGGATATGCCCATCGCCGGAATCGGCCTCGACTTTGCCGTCCAACTCCCGGGCCTCAATCGAGCCATCCCCGGTGCGCAGCTTAATGTCGCCTTTCAGCGCATCAACTGTGATGCCGCCGTCGCTGGTGTGCAGGTCCATCGTGCCATCCAGGTTATTGGCCTTTACCGACCCGTCGCCGGTGTGCACGTTCAGCGTCCCGCTGAGCCCGCTGGTTTCCACCGGCCCATCTCCCGTATTGACCTGCAAATCGCCCTGCTGAGGCATGCGCACTTCAATGTGCAGCCGCCGATTGTGGCCCCAGCCAAAATTGATGCCCCAGTGGCCCGTCACGCGCGCAATAAGCTCAACCTTGTCACCATCTTGCCGCGAATCCACGCGCAGGTTCTTGCCCAATTCATAGCCTTGGTATTCCACGCGAAATTCGACCTGCTTGGCGTCTCCCGACGTGACCCGCACGCTGCCGTCGTTCGTTTCCACGCCCACGCTAGGCCGGCCTGACACGGGAAAAGACTTGGTGACCTCTTCGGCTCGAACCATCTGTGGCGCGGCCAGTGAAGCTGCCAGGATGGCCGCGCACGCGATTCCTAGGCGATAAGCGCTTGCGATGACTTGCATAACCGTAGTTTTCCTCCGTGGGTGCGTAATACCTTGCTCTGACAGAAGGTACGCCAATTTCTGCCAAAATGTTCCCCTTGGCTACTGCCACGATTCGTTTCCATCCTCCCTCTGACGTTGCCAAAAGCCAAGATCAGGCCTATGCTAGCCCGCAAATCGCGACCCAAACTATAGCCCAAACTCTGAAATACGGAGGGAACGATGAAAAGATTCTTGACTGCTGCGGTCGTGCTGGGAGTCTGTTTCTTTTTTCTTGTGAACACGTCTGGACAACAAACCGAACAGGAATTGCGCGTCCTGGTGCCGAAGATTGTCGCTTCCTGGGAGACTTTTGACCTTGCGAAGATTGAACCGTATTATGCGGCGGACGCGGACCTTACCTACTTCGACCTCGCTCCTTTGAAATACAATAACTGGGCCGAGTATCGCGCCGGTGCGCAGAAGGGTCTCTTCGAACCCAATAGCAGCATCAAGGCCAAAATAAACGACGACCTGCGCGTGCATTCCAGCGGTAAGTTTGCCTGGGCCACCTTCACCTTCGGCGCAGACATCACCAGCAAGCAAGGCGCGACCACGCACCTCGACGCGCGGTGGACCATGGTGCTCGAAAAGCGCGCCAAGGGCTGGATCGTCGTCCACGAGCACGTCTCGGCCCCTTTAGGCGGCGCATAGACATTGCCGCGGAAGCAGGTGCTCTTGGATTGGCGCGCTTTATGCGGCGCAGCAAATCCCCGAATCGCGGGTCCGCACGAAGGCTATCAAGCATTGGCTCGGCATTTAGAAAATTGAACCAGCAATCATGGTACTCGATTGCTTTTTTCGGCGAGGCACACACCTTGTCTTTGTCTCCCAGGCCCGTATAAACTCCAGCGCGTTTGGGAAAAAATACGGATCCAGTTCCAGCGCCTGGTTCAGACTGCTAATGGCCTCGCCGTCACTGTGCGCGCGGTAGAGACGAGGGCCCCAGCCTGCGTTGATGATCAGCGAAAGTGGATCCAACTCCAGGGCCCGCTTGCTTTCCGCTATCACTTGGTCGTCCCGTCGCTCGGCTCCAAGGATTTGCGCCTACCGCGCATGTGCCGTTGCATAGCTGGGGTCTTAGAAACGTGACTGAACATATGAAATGACCGACTTAGCGGGCGGGCGGCGGGTTGGCGCTTTATGGGAAACCTTTACCGGTTGGCTTTTGCCGCGTGCTTTCTGCTCGCTGCACCCGGCTTGGGCCGCAGCGCGGCGAGAAATTCCTCGCAGGGCAGGGAATTGATGACGTTCTTCTTTTCGAGCCATCCCCTTCGCGCCATGGTCACGCCGTAGCGGATGAACGCAAGATTCGTCGTCGTGTGCGCGTCCGTGGAGATGACCACTTTCACGCCGCGTTCCTGGCACATCCGCAAATACACGTCCTTCAAGTCCAGCCGGTCCGGATAAGAGTTGCATTCCATGGCCACGCCGTGTTTCGCGCAGGCGTCCAGCACTTTTTCCATGTCGTAGTCAAAAGGATCGCGGCGCAGCAGCAGCCGCCCCGTGGGATGCGCGATGATTTGCGTGTACGGATTCTCGATCGCCGCCAGCAGCCGCTCCGTCATGGCCGCGCGGTCCAAGTTCATGTAGGAATGGACCGAGCAGACCACCACATCGAGCTGCGCCAGAATTTCGTCCGGATAATCCAGCTCGCCATCCTTGAGGATGTCCACTTCAGCGCCCGCAAGCACGCGAATTCCCAATTCCTTCTCGCTGAGCCCATGAATCTTCTTGATATGCGCCGCTGCGCGCTTTTCGTCCAGCCCGTTCGCCACCGTCACTGCCTTAGAATGATCCGTAATCGCGATGTACTGATGGCCCATTTGCCGCGCCGCCTCCGCCATTTCTTCAATCGAATTTTTTCCATCGCTCGCCGTCGAATGCATCTGCAAATCGCCCTTGACGTCTTTCAATGTGAGCAAGCGAGGTAGCTTGTGTTGTTCCGCGGCGGCAATCTCGCCGGTGTTCTCCCGCAGCTCTGGCGGGATGTAATCCAGTTTCAACTTCGCGTAAATGTCCTCTTCTGTGCGCCCCGCTACGGGTTTTTCGCCTTTCAACGTTGCCAGCGCATATTCATTCAGCGTCAGCCCCATGTCGTTTGCTCGCCCGCGCAGCGCCACGTTGTGCTCCTTCGAGCCGGTGAAATACATCAGCGCCGCGCCATAATTTTCTTTCTCGAGCAAGCGCACATCCACCTGCAGTCCATTCGTCAGCGTGAAGCTGACTTTGTTCTCTCCATGCGCCAGCTTTTGATCGATGTCCGGAAATTTCAGGATGTGTTCCGCCAGCGCGTCGACATGCTTCTGCGAAGTGAATCCCTCCCCCAGCGTCACCAGCAAGTCCAAGTCGCCAACGGTCTCTTTTCCTCGCCGCAGCGAACCCGCCGGCGTTACCGAATCCACCGCTTTTCCTGCTTTCTTGATATGCCCTGCAATCGCCAGCGCCGCCACTTCCGCCGTGTGAATCAGGAACCTCCCTGTCGACTTCTTGTAAACCTCCACGGCTTTCAAAATATTTTGTTCACTTTTTTCGCCGAACCCTGGCAGATCGCGCAGCTGCTGCTCTCTCGCCAGCCTCTCCACGTCCGCGACGGTGGCTGTCTTGAAGTGCGACCACAAAAACGCCACTTTCTTCGGCCCCAGCGACTGCAGTTGCAGCACGTCCAGAATCGTCGGCGGATATTTTTTCAGCAGCTTCTTTCGCAGCGAATAATCGCCGGTTTTCACAATTTCCTGCAAATGCTCGACCATGCGCTCGCCGATTCCCGGCAGCTCTTCGAGCTTCTCCGGCTCCTTGACCAATTGCTCCACTGATTCTGGCAAGCTGTCAATCAGCTCCGCGGCTTTCTCGTAACTTCTGTAGCGGCCAATGATTGCGCCGTCAATTTCCAGAAGCTGCGCGGTGTCGCGCAAAATGCGTGCGATTTGCTTGTTGTCCATAGCGCCCAATTATAAGCCCAGTTTCCGAGCTGCCAGCCATGGCGCGGACTCTAGGACGGGGATTTCTTGCGGCCCGCTTTGGTGACGGACATGCGTGTAGAATGCTTGTTTTGAAAAGAGGCAACGTGGCTCAGTCCACTTCTGGCCGAGTGCCACCCGAGAGGGGTCAACTGTTAACTCCAAAAAATAAAAACGGCCGGCAGGAGGGTAAACTGCCGGCCAATTTGCTAATTCTGGTCTGGAGATCTTCAGCTTCCGCCGTTCTTCGAGACGTTGGCGGCCTGGGGACCCTTTGGCCCTTGAACGATCTCAAATTCGACTGGATCTCCTTCTTGCAAGGTTCGATACCCGTCGCCCACGATCGCCGAATAGTGCACGAACACATCCGGCCCGTCGTCACGACCGATGAATCCATAGCCCTTGGAATTATTGAACCACTTTACGTTTCCTTTCACTTCCCTTGGCCTCCTGACTATACGTGGGGCTAGTCCCCATCCGCCTTGGCGCCAGAGATGCTTGCGCTCCAGCGCCTGAAATACTAAATTGGCCGGGAGTGTAGCCAGAACATTCTTCCGAGTCAATAGCCTTTGCCTCCTTGGTAGTTGAAAATGAAGGACTTATCGGCGAAATGAAGTGTATTGCTTTGCACGTACGGCGAGATTCTCTTATCCGCGAAGGTAACGGGGATAATCATAAGACTCCCGCGATCGTCTGACGATTTGCAAAGATGAGCGTGCTTCACTCGAAGCACCGGAACCCGCAGCGAGCGTTTCCGCGGCGGGTTCGCCGCGATTGAGCTTGCGGACGACATCGGCGCGAATCGACCAGGACGTCTGTGTGCGGACTTAGTGCGTGACGGTAGCCGTCAAGCCGCTGGAGTGTGCCGCGACGTAATGCGTGCTCTCACAATCGGTGCTGCGATTGGCTTCATAACGTCGGAGCCGATTCCGCTTTCCCACAAGATCGGGAGGCCTTTCGTCGGCAAAGCCTGGAATCCAGTCGGATCGATTGCTGGCCAGGCGGCTAATCCCGCCCGCAGTTCCGTCCGCGCCTGCGGAATCAATCCCTCGCGGTAAATTCTGAGGAGTTCCTCCGATTTCTCGGCGTCGAGATTGTTGGCGAAGTTCGAAGGCAATGTGCTGCGATTGCATTTCCCGTCAACGAAAACAGCGGCGTAACTCATGCTC
Organism: Acidobacteriota bacterium; assembly: GCA_003224085.1. Lineage (GTDB taxonomy): Bacteria > Acidobacteriota > Terriglobia > Acidiferrales > UBA7541 > Acidiferrum. The sequence goes on from QHYK01000084.1 coordinate 48,593, forward strand.
CTCTGCCTTTCCTCTTTCCTGCCGGGGCAAGGAACTCCAAGTAATACAGGATCCCCGCGATGGTCTTCGCGTCCCGCAACTTTCCCTTTCGAATCATCTGCTCAAGCTGTTTGTTCGTATAAGGCCGCGCGATAATCATCTCGTCTTCTTCCGGCTCCGCTTCCCCCGGCGTCAGTCCTTCCGCAAGCAACAAGTACATTTTTTCTTCCAGAAACCCCGGCGAAGGATAAAACTCGAGAAAAACTCTGAAACTCCTCGCCCGATAACCGGTTTCTTCTCTCAATTCGCGTTCCGCCGCCTGCAGCGCCGTTTCTCCTTCATCGATTCGTCCCGCCACCAATTCCCACAAAAACTGCCGCGCCGCGTAACGATATTGTTGAATGAGCAGCACCCTTCCATCCCGCAACACCGGAAGCACCGCCACCGAACCCGGATGCGTAATCATCTCCCGCGTCGTTCGAACGCCGCTCGGCTCCACCACCTCATCGCGCCGAATCCCAAACACTTTTCCGTTGTAAACCAGCTGGCTGCTCAGCACGTGCGGCTTCTTCCCCGACGTACTCATATACGCGCGCGATTCCGCTTGCCCTGCTTGCCCTGACTGGGTTCTGCGAGGGGAGACAGGAAGGGCGCGCCTCACAACTTTTGCATCCTCAGTCTTTGTGTAGGGGCGCGCTTTGGCGCGTTCCTTTTGCACTTTCTTTCTAGAAGCTCCGGCCGCCGCCTTCTTCATCGATTTTCCTCACAAAAACGCCACGCCATCATACCGGAAATGCGCACTTGGCAGGTTACGCCTCTCTGCGGAGCTCGGTGTTCTCTGCGTCTCTGCGTTATGTTTTTCTTCTCTGTCTTCTCCGCGTTCTCTTTGTCCTCTGTGCACTCGGTGTTGAATCCCGCCGCTCCCGCTACCATAGACAAAGCGCCTGCTCAATCCACTTCCCCGGCCCATGCTTTGTAGGATTTTCACGAGTCACTCCCTTATCTGCTAACATCTCCCCATGCCCATCAACACCATCATCGTGGACGACGAGAAACCCGCCCGCCAAGAGCTCGCCTATCTGCTCAAGGGCTTTCCCGAAATCAATGTCATCGGTCAGGGCCGCAACGGCGTAGATGCCGTCAACCTCATCAAAGAACACTCTCCCGATTTGGTCTTCCTTGATGTGCAGATGCCGGGACTCGATGGCTTTGGTGTTTTAAAAAAACTCGTGGAGCGCAAAACCAAAGTTCCGCACGTTATTTTTGCGACGGCCTTCGATCATTACGCGGTGCAGGCGTTTGATGTAAATGCGGTCGATTACGTTTTGAAGCCGTTCGACAAGGCGCGCATTTCGAAAGCCATCCAGCGCGCGCGCAAAGAAATTGAAGCGCAAACCAGTCCCACCGAGCGGCTCGAGCAGCTCGTCAGCCAGCTGGGTAGTTCGAAACAAGGCTCCGCGCAGCCGGTGAAGATTCTGGTGAAATCGCAGCAGCGCCTGCTGCTTGTGGACGCCGAAGATTTGATCTGGGCTTCCATTCAGGACGGCGCCATCACCATCATGGCCAAGGACGTGGAAGGCACTTCGAACTATCGCACACTCGATGAATTGGCCGCCGCGCTTGATTCGGACACGTTCTGGCGCCCGCATCGCTCCTTCCTCGTCAACATTCATTACATCAAGGAAGTGGTGCCGTGGTTCAAGGCCAGCTACATGCTCAAAGTGAGCGACAAGAAGCAAACCGAAATTCCCGTCAGCCGCGGCCAGATCAAGCGCATGCGCGAACTGTTCAAGATATAGAAATACGGACATCCTCCCGACAATGCCAAATGTCGCTTCCGCGCGGTTGATCCCTCTCCATACCACGAATATGCGTGTTTCTCTTCAATGGTTCTATGAAAGCGACGATTTTCCGGTTGGGCAGTGCTTTTGGCCCGGCAAGAATGGCTACTATCCGTGGGAGGAGGCATGCCCCCCGAGCATCGTCGAGCTCCAGCCGCTGTTGTATGAACCTTTCCGTGCTAGGCGCGGGCGTCACATAAACTAGTTCTCCGTGACCTCTGTGCTCCCGTCTCCGCGCTCTCTGTGTTAACTTGTTCTCCATCCCCGGGGCTGTTGACTCTCAACTTTTAACTGCGAACTGTCGACCGTCTTCTTTGGGCAGGAGGGCGCCATGATTCGAGAGCGAGCGTTGCAGGTTGTTTTGGTTCTGGTGGGGTTACTCTTCTCCGCGGCGCTTTACCCGCTTGTGGCCATGAAGCTGGAGGAAGCCTTGCGCATGATGCTCAGCGTGTACGCGACGCTGGGAACCTTCCTGCTGCTTGCGTCGCGGAATCCGTCCGAGCATCGCAGCCTGATTGCGTTCACGGCCTGGTCCAGCTTTGCTCATGCCGGGGTTATGGCCTTGCAGGTTTACTACAACTTGATCCCGCGCACAGAGGCATCGGGTGTCGTGACGCTTGGCCTCATCGGCGTAGTCCTGCTCGCGCTGGCTCCACGCAAACGCTCGGTGGCGCCGGCGGCCGCCCCAGTCGCCTGAGGTGTGTGCCGCGGGCTCTGTTTGAGCCGATTACTGCACGCAACGCATTCGTTTTCAAAACCGTGCGGCTTCGCGCGCTGCAAGATGCACCGTACGCCTTCAGCGCGACCTACGCAAAGGAGTCGCAGTTTCCCGACGCAGAATGGGCGCGGCGCGCAGAACGATGGAATGGGGAGACGGGTGTTGGATTCCTCGCGGTGGATGGCGACAACGCTTGCGGCATCGTCGAGGCATTCCTCGATGCGAACGCTACGCGGGCGCAGCTGGTCTCCATGTGGACGGCTCCGACACATCGGCGGCGCGGCGTGGGCCGCTTGTTGGTAAACGAGGTTCTGCGTTGGGCGTGTCTCCGTGGAGCAAGCAGCTTGCTCTTGATGGTCACGTCAAACAATGAGCCCGCGATGCGGTTTTACGAAAAGCTGGGGTTCGGGCGAACGGGCAGAACGGGACCGTATCCCCATGACACCGGCGTCCTCGAATACGAAATGTCGCGGGCCGTTTCGTAAACGACGTTCCGCGTTCTTAGTGACCTCCGTGCTCTCGTTTCGACTCTTGAGAGCTTCGCTCATTGTCGTTGCGCAGGCTCGTGGTACCATCGTGCCTAACCCGCGTACAATGGACTGATGGACTTTTCCCTTAAGGACCACCAAAAACTGATTCGCGACGCCGTCCGCCAATTCATGGAGACGGAGGTGCGCCCGTTCGTCAAGAAATGGGAAAAGCAGGAAAAATTTCCCGCGGAAGCCATCCAGAGACTCGGCGAAATGGGCTGCTGCGGAATGCTCACGCCGGAGAAGTGGGGCGGGCCGGGGCTGGACACCGTTTCTTACGTGCTTATGCTGGAAGAAGTGGCGCGCGTGCACACGGCCATGTCTACGGCGCTAGGCGTGACGAATTCCGCGGTGCAGGCGCCGCTCCTGATGTTTGCCAACGACGCGCAGAAGAACAAATACCTGCGGCGCATGGCTACAGGCGAAACGCTCGGAGCATTTTGCCTGACCGAGCCGGCGGCAGGCTCCGACGCCGCGGGAATTCAAGCCACCGCCGTAGCTCGCCACTCGCCGCTCGCCGCTCGCCAGTACGTTCTTAACGGCACCAAAACTTGGGTCACGAATGGAAACGTTGCCGGGGTCTACATGGTCTTCGCCAAGACCGATCCCGCGGCGGGCGGGAAGGGCATCAGCGCGTTTTTGGTTGAACCGGATTTTCCCGGATTTCGCAGGGGTCGCCACGAAGAAAAAATGGGCCAGCACTCGTCGCCGTCGGTTGAAATTTTACTGAGTGATTGCATCGTGCCTCTAGAGAACCGGGTGGGCGAAGAAGGGCAAGGGCTGAAAATTGCGCTGAGCGCGCTGGACGGCGGGCGCATCGGCATTGCCGCGCAGGCCGTGGGACTGGCGCAAGGCGCGTTGGAAGAAACGGTCAAGTACGCGAAGCAGCGCAAAGCGTTCGGGAAAAATCTCGCGGAGTTTCAGGCAGTTCAGTGGATGATCGCGGACATGCAGACGGAAATCGAGGCGGCGCGCGGATTGACGCATTACGCGGCGTGGCTGAAGGACGCGCATCCCACGAAGCTCGGCGCAGCTTCCTCCAAAGCCAAACTGTATGCCAGTGAAATGGTGAACCGCGTGGTGTACAAGGCGGTCCAGGTGCACGGCAGCGTCGGGTATTCGCGGGAGACGGATGTCGAGCGCATGTATCGCGATGCGCGTGCGCTGACCATTTACGAAGGGACCAGCGAGGTGCAGCGCATGATCATCGCCCGCGAATTGCTCGGCGAAGGTGCGAAACGCTCCGTCGCCGCGAATTAGGTTTGTTTAGCTGCGAGTGGCGAGAAAAGAGATTGGAGATTTAACAGGAGAGGGCACAGAGTTCGGAGCACAGGCGGCACAGAAAAGAACGAAGAGAGGTTTCTCCTCGCAAAAGCGGCTCGGAGAGGAAGAAGTTCTCGCTTCGGAAGAAATGACCGTTTTATAGTTTGGGAGCCAAGGTGGCGACGGGGGATAAAGGGAAGAGCGGAGAAAGCGGGAGCGCCCCAGCGACTGCGCGCCGCGGCGAGCCAGCCAGCAGGCGTCCAGCACCTCAAAGGGCGCGCGTGCTGAGCGGCATGCGGCCGACGGGCCGCATGCACGTCGGCAATTATTTTGGCGCCCTGGCGAATTGGGTGCGCCTGCAGAACGAAGTTGCCTCAGATGTAGCCACGGGCTACTCGCCACTCACTCGCCACTCGCGACTTCCTCTCTATGAATGCTTCTACTTCATTGCCGATTGGCATTCGCTGACCAGCGACTACGCAGACACTTCCGAGATTGCGCAGAACGTCATCGAAATTGCGACCGATTACCTGGCCGGCGGCCTCGATCCGGACAAGAGCGTCCTTTTCTTGCAGTCGCTCGTGCCCGAACACGCGGAGTTGCACTTGCTGCTGTCCATGGTGACGCCGCTGGGCTGGCTCGAGCGGGTGCCCACCTACAAAGAGGCCCTGGAAAACATCAAGGACAAGGACCTGCACAATTACGGGTTTCTGGGCTATCCGGTACTTCAATGCGGCGACATCGTGATGTACGGCGAGCCCGGCGTGCCACTGTGCGTGCCTGTCGGCGAAGACCAGGTTTCGCACGTCGAAGTGAGCCGAGAAATCGTCCGACGATTTGACGTTCTTTACGGGCTAGATGTGATAGGCGAACTGTTTGAAAAAAGGAATGAAGCCTCTCTATTGAACTGTCTACATGGGAGGGTGTTTTGGGGCCCTGCGACAAAGCTCGAATATCCCCTGCGGGAAAGCATGCGGACGTATCTTGTTGGCAAGCTTCGCACCACTGCAACTGAGGAAGGAGTTGAGAATTTTATAAAGCGTGTCGGAAACGCTTCTGCCTTCTTTAAGCGCGTTGATGTTTTGACTGAACCGCAGGTGATGCTCACGAAGACGCCGCGTGTGCCGGGGCTCGACGGCCGAAAGATGTCCAAGAGTTATGGGAACACCATCACGCTGAGCGAGAGCGACGCGGACATTCGCGCCAAGACGAAAGTGATGGTGACCGACCCGGCGCGGAAGCGGCGTAGCGATCCTGGAAACCCGGATGTTTGTCCGGTGTACGACTGGCATAAACTGTTCTCGACCAAAGAGACCCTGGAGTGGGCGGCGCACGGCTGCCGCACGGCGGGAATCGGCTGCATCGAGTGCAAAGCGAAAATGGCGGACCATCTGATTGAGTGGATTACGCCGATTCGCGAGCGCCGCGTGGATTTCGAACGGCATCCCGCGCGCGTGCTGGAAGTTTTGGACGAAGGTTCGAAGAAGGCGCGCGTCTTAGCGCAATCCACGATGGAGCGCGTCCGCGAAGCCGTCTTCGGCTGGGAGAAAAAACGTAAAGAAATCACCGGCGCCGCGGGAAGCGCCAAGGCGTAGTTTGTAGGGACGGGCTTAAGTTTACCCTGAGACACGAAGGGCGCGTCCCTCCGGGTTTGTAGAGGCCGGGCTTCAGCCCGGCGATTCCGGGCAGAAGGAATTTAACGCAGAGTTTACTGAGGTCGGAGCACAGAGGACACAGAGAAGAATGGCGACGCCGGAGAGCAAGCTGACAGGAAAAAGCGCGGAACCAGAGGAGCAATCTGCTTCGGGCGGCGCGGAGCAGGCCGCCTCAGAAGGCGGTCCCCACAAGAGCGCGGAAATGGCCGCAGGAGAAGTTGCGGGCGGCGGTGCCGAGCAGGCCTATTCAGGTGGCGGGTACAAGATTCGCATCCCGATGTACGAGGGTCCGCTCGACCTTTTGCTAGACCTCATCAAACAGCAGAAGATGAGCATACACGACATTCGAATCTCGGAGATCACCGCGCAATATTTGGATTATCTGCACAAACTGGAAGAGTTGGACGTGGACGTTTCCGCGGAATTTATTTACATGGCGGCGACGCTGATTTACATCAAGAGCAAAATGCTGCTGCCGACGGACGCGCTGGCGAGTCCGGAGGAGCAAGCGACGGATCCGCGCGCAGAATTGGTGCAACGGCTCGTAGAACACGAAAAATTCAAAAACGCCGCGCAAATTTTGTACCAAAAGCAGCAGATTGAAGAAAACGTGTGGTCGAAGCCCGACAAAACGCTGTACCAGGACCCGGGGACGGAAGGCGAGTTGGTGGTTTCGCTGGTTGACTTGGTAAAAGTTTTCCAGCAGGTGCTGGAACGGCGCAAGGAAACGGTTCGAATCGAGCTGCAGCATGAGCAGTTCACCGTGGCTCAGATGATCGTGCAGTTGCGCGCGCAAATCATTGCGAGCGCGGAAAACAGCGTGAACCTGATTCCGTTTTTCGAGGCCTGCCCGTCGCGGCACGCGATGATCGTGGCGTTCCTGGCAGTGCTGGAAATGGTGAAGCTGCAAGCGGTGGCGCTTGTGCAGGAAAAAATGTTCGGGGACATCCTGGTGAAGAAGGGGAAGGCGTTTGACGTGGTTTTTGATGAAAATGGGGCGATTCGAATGGTGGATGAAGAGTATCGGTAGGAAGTGCCGAGTGACCCCTCGAAGCTCGGGGTAAACGAGAGGCGAGAAAGAGATGAAGAGAACAGGCGGACATAATCCATGGCGCCCCGGCCAACGGGGAAGACCACCCAAGAACGAGCCTAAGTTGCAGCCACGAAAAGCGAGGCATTCCTGATGACGAATGAAGAGAGAAAAGCGGCGCTGGAAGCGATTATTTACGCGGCAGATGAGCCGGCGACGATCGAACAGTTGATGAAAGCGCTGGGCGAAGAGAAAGCGGCGGTGCAGGCGTCGCTCGACGAGTTGGTGGCGAGCCATGCGGCGGAAGAGCACGGGATCGAGATTCGCGCGGTGGCGGGCGGCTACAAGATGTACACAAAGCCGCAGCAGCATGACGCGGTGCGGCGGTTCATCAAGAGTTTGCGGCCGCCGCTGAGGCTGTCGATGCCGGCGCTCGAGACGCTGGCGGTGATCGCGTACAAGCAGCCGGTGACGGCGCCGGAGATTTCGGAGATTCGCGGAGTGAACACTTCGGGAGTGATCAGCACGCTGCTGGACAAGCACTTGATTACGACGGCGGGGCGGAAGGAAGTGATCGGGCGGCCGATTTTGTACAAGACGTCGAAAGAGTTTTTGATGCGATTTGGGCTGAGCGACTTGGAAGAGTTGCCGAGCTTGAAGGAGTTTGAGGCGCTGGCACGGGAAGCCCTGGGGAGCGACGAAGGCTTGGCGCCGGTGGATGCGAGTTTGACGAATGAGGCGAGCATTGGGAAAGAAGCGACGAGTGGCGAGTCGCGAGTGGCGAGCGAGGAGAAGAAAGAGGAAGGCGCGAGCGCGGAGATGGAGGCGCGGGAAGAGGTGCTGGAAGAGACCGCGGCGAATAACGAAGGAATGCCGGAGGAAGAGAATTCGACGAAGAGTGCGGCGGCGGGAGAGTGAGGAGAAGCCGAAACTCGAAATACGAAAATCGAGATTCGAGATTCGAGAAAGAGAAGATTCAACACACACAGAGCGCAGAGGTCGGAGCACAGAGGACAAGGAGAAGAAGGAGGAGAGATTCCGCGACTTCGCAGGTCGACGCGTTCGCTCGAACGAACGCGGAAGAAAAAGTCGGCCAGCTGCGCTAGCAATGACAAGTTTTTGGTTTCGCCCAACAAAGAGGATAGCTGGCAGAAGAGCCCTTCAGAAGAAGAATCCACGACATGCAGGAGAGATTGCAGAAGATTATTGCACGGTCGGGGATTGCTTCGCGGAGGCACGCGGAAAAGCTGATCCTGAGCGGACAGGTGCGCGTGAACGGGCGCGTGGTGACGGAGCTGGGCACGAAAGCTGACGCGGCGACCGACCGGATCGAGGCAGCCGGACGAGTGGTGAAGGGCGAAGAGCGGCACGTGTACCTGGTGCTGAACAAGCCTCCGGAAGTGGTTTCGGCGATGGCGGACCCGGAAGGACGGAAGACGCTGAAGAATTGTTTGCGGGGTTTTCCGGCGCGCGTGTACCCGGTGGGGAATTTGGAGTATACGGCGTCGGGGCTGGTGTTTTTGACGAATGACGGCGATTTGGCGGCGAAAATGTTGAAACATTGGGGCGAGTTGGAGCAAGTGTACTTTGTAAAAGTGAAAGGTATGCTGACGCTGGAGGAGTTGGAGCGGCTGGGAAAAGAGATTGGCGTGCGGATGAGAACACTGCGGCAGCCGGATGCGACGCGAAGGCGGGCGGCGAATTATTGGTATGAAATGAGAATGCGGGAGACAAAGAAGTGGCGAGTGGCGAGTGGCGAGTGGCGAGAAAAGAAAAAAGAAGAAATGCGGAACGTGCTGTTTCGCGAGGGGCATCCGGTCGAGAAGATGAAGCGCGTGGGATTGGGGCCGCTGACGGTGGAGGGAGTGGCGGAGGGGAGATACGGGATGCTTGGGGCGAAGGAAGTAGGCGAATTGAGAAAAGTGGCGAGTGGCGGGTGGCGAGTGGCGAGAACAGAGAACAAGCAGAAAACATAACGCAGAGACACAGAGGACGCAGAGAACTAGCAAAGGGCACATGTTATGGAGCGTTGAAAGAAAAGCGGCGGCAAGCCGCCGCACTCCAAAAGGCTTCGCCCCATGTTGTGCAGAGCTCAGTAGTACATAGAATTTCTTCCCTTGGAAGCGGATCCATGCAAGAACGGTTGCAGAAGATTATGGCGGGGAGCGGGATTGCGTCGCGACGCAAGGCGGAAGAGATGATTGCGGCGGGACGGGTGACGCTGAATGGGAAGGTGGTGACCGAACAGGGAACAAAGGCCGATGCGGAGCGAGATGAGATATGCGTGGATGGAAAGCCGCTGGAGAAGCGGCAACGGTTGCGGTTTTTGCTGCTGAACAAGCCGAAGGGATATGTGACCACGGTGAGCGATCCGGAGGGACGGCCGACGGTGATGGATTTGTTGCCGAAGAGTGGAGAGCGCGTGTATCCGGTGGGGCGGCTGGATTACGCGAGCGAGGGATTGCTCTTGATGACGAATGACGGGGCGCTGGCGCAGAAGTTGATGAAGGCGGGCTCGCATGTGCCGAAGAGCTATCTTGTGAAAGTCAGCGGGCAGCCGGATGAGAAAGCAATTGCGCGGTTGAGAGCCGGCGTGACGATTGAGCTGGAAGATGGGCGCAGGTTGAAGACGTCGCCGGCGAAGATACGGCTAGTGGAGGACGGAAGAAGTGGCGAGTGCCGAGCGGCGAGCGGCGAGCGGGCCAACCCCTGGTATGAGGTGACTTTGATTGAGGGAAGGAACCGGCAGATTCGGAGGATGTTTGAACACGTGGGGCATCAGGTGGAGAAAATCAAGCGGGTGCAATTTGGGCCGCTGGTGCTGGACGTGGGGCCGGGGAAGTTTCGGGAGTTGACCAAGGAGGAAGTGGAAGAGTTGAGGAGAGTGGCGGGTGGTGAGCGAGTGGTGGCGAAAGAAGAAAGAGAAAAAGATAACGCAGAAACGCAGAGGACAGTAGATAGCGCAGAGAAGAAGTACGATTCGCGTTCTAACGCTCGCGGGTTTCGGCGGATCAGGTAATGGAGAAGCGAACCAAAGTGGACTTAACGGCTGAGGTAAGTTTGGTTGGGCGGAACCAGCAGGAAATTGGCGAAGGTGCGAGAATGGTGTGTGCTGCCAAGCACTAACGGGAAAGATTTGACACAAAGGGCACAGGGGACACGGAGCAGAAAGCCGAAAGCCAACCGCAAGGGAAACGCAGAGGGGCACAGGGAAGATAGGGAGCGATGGCGAAGACGATTGAAGAACTGATACCGGATTACCTGCGCGGGCTGCCCGTTTACGTTCCAGGGAAACCCATTGAAGAAGTCGAACGCGAGCTGAAAATTCACGCGGTGAAGCTCGCTTCGAATGAAAATCCGCTGGGGCCGTCCCCCAAGGGGATGGAAGCGGCGCGCAAGGTGCTGAATGACTCAAACCGCTATCCCGACGGCGGAACGCTGCGGCTGCGGGAAAAAATTGCGGCGCTGCACGAGGTTTCGCCGGATGAGATTTTCATCGGACTGGGTTCCAGCGAGTTGATTGACTTGGCGGCACGCGTGCTGCTGGGGCCGGGGACCATCGGGTTGACGTCGGAAGGCACGTACCCGCCGTTTTCGACGGCGATTCGAGCGAATGGGGGCGCGGTGGAACACGTGCCCATGTGCGCGTTCGCGTACGACTTGCCAGAGATGGCGCACGCAATTACCAACACGACTCGAATCCTCTATCTGGCAAATCCGAACAATCCGACGGGAACGGCGTTTGGAGGAGAAGACTTCGAGCGCTTCTTGAGCCATGTGGCGAGCGACACGCTGGTGGTTTTAGATGAGGCGTACATCCATTACGCCGAGCGCCCAGACATGCCGCAGTCGGTGGAACTTTTCCGGGAACGCAAGAATTTGCTGATCCTGCGGACGTTTTCGAAAGTGTATGGGATGGCAGGGATGCGCATCGGGTACGGCATCGGGGCGGCGGCGTTGGTTTCCGCGATGAACAAGCTGCGCACGCCGTTTAACGTGTCGGGGGTGGCGCAAGCGGCGGCACTGGCGGCATTGGACGATCACGAGCACGTGAAGCAGTGCATCGAGGCGAACCGCGCGGAGCGGAGGCGGATCACCGAGGAAGTCGCGCGGCTGGGATTGAAGCCGGTGAAGAGCGAGACGAATTTTGTTTTTGTGGAAGCGGGGCCGGAGGCCAAGGCGATTTGCGAGGAATGGTTACGGGAAGGCGTGATTGTGCGGCCGCTCGGGTGGATGGGGTTTCCGGAGGCGATTCGGATTTCGGTGGGGACCAAGGAAGAAAACGATAAGTTGTTTGTGGCGCTCGGCCGGGTGCTGGCGAAGCGCAAAGGCAAGCCGGAGCTGACGGCGCGGTGAAGGAAAGTAGCGAGAGAAAATCAGGTGGGATTCCTCGCTCCGCGGAATCGACCAGTTCACCTTGACCGCATGACCCTTCGCTGGCGGTCGGGGCAAGCTGGTGAAAACCTGAAGATGTTGCCCGCGTGAATTGGTTGCGCGGGCGTTTGATTTTATGGGACAGAGTCGTTCTGCGAAGAAAAAAGATACCACACAGAGCGCGCAGAGGTCAGAGCACGGGGAACACAGAGAAGAAAAGGAAAGACGCGATGAGAGTGCTGGTGCCGGAAGGGTCGGAGTTTGGGGCCAAGAACGGGACGGACCCGATTTCAGAAATTTTGCAGAAGTGCAGGACGATTGCAGTGGTGGGGTTGTCTTCGAACCCGATGCGGCCGAGCCATGCGGTGTCGGAGTACATGCAGCGCGCGGGGTACCGGATTATTCCGGTGAATCCGAATGAAAAGGAAGTGCTGGGGGAGAAGAGTTACGCGCGGCTGGAGGACGTGCCCGAGAAAATTGATGTGGTGAATATTTTCCGGCGGGCGGATGAGGTGTCGCCGATAGTGGAGAGCGCGATTCGGGTAGGCACGCAGGTCGTGTGGATGCAGTTGGGAATTGAGAACGAAGTGGCGGCGGAGAAGGCGCGAGAGGCGGGATTGGCGGTGGTGGAGGATGCCTGCATTTTGGTGGAGCATCGGAAGAGGGGGATTGGGAGATAGGGGCCAGGGGTTAGGCAAGACGAGAGAAACGCCCGCGTGGAATAGCTGCGCGGGCGCTTGATTTTTAGAGAGAGGGCAAGACAGGATTTCAACACAGAGGACACCGAGGGCAGAGCACAGAGGGCACAGAGAAGAAAAAGAAGGAAGAAGAGAGAAGCACGCCGTGGGTGTCAGTGAGGGAGGGGGAAGACGAGGAGGTCGCGCTTGCCGGGGACGACGACGGCCAAGAGGTGGCCGTCGGGAGAAATGGAGAATTCGCGGAAGGTCAGGCCGTGAAGAATAGAGACGGGCGTGGGCTGCGCGACGGGGATTTCCTTGTTGGGCGCGACGGCGGCGAGTGGTGGAACGGGAAACCAGACGATGTCGGCGGATTTTTTTTCGAGGGCGCGCTTGAGGAAGATGCGCGAGCCGTCAGGAGTCCAGCGATAAACGCCGAGACCGACGCGCACGCGGGCGAGGCGATTGGAATTCGTCAGGCTGCGAATTTCAAGGACTTCGCGGTCGATGAAGTAGGCCGCCATGGTGCGATCGGGAGAAACGGTGAGGCCGTTTTCAAAGCCATCGAGCGTGGCGAGTTCTTTGTCGGAGTCGTTAAGAACATCCAGATATTGCAAGCGGGGCGGGCCGGACATGGAATGGTCCTGCTCGACGGCGACGGCGAAATTCATCCCCGGGAGCCAGGCGACGTCGCGGAAGGTGCGGCCTTCGTAAGGAGAAGGAAACGAACCGGAGGAGAGGCGCGTGGTTTTGATGGAGAAGAGGGGGAGTGTGCGCACGGCGTTGGCGAGGTAAGCGATAGTGTTGTTATCGGGAAGAAATGCGGCGTTGGCGGCATCGAGGAGGATATTATCACCTTTGTTGATGCGCGCTTCGCGGCCGGAGTCGTCGAAGAGAAGCGTTTGGAAGGAGTTTGTGGCGTTGCCGCTGTCATCTTCGACGGTGGTGGTCATCAGCTGGACAAGGAGATAGTGGCCGTCGGGGGACCACCGGATGGAATCTGTTAAGTAGCTGAGGAGCTGGGTGCCACGCACGTATTTTTGGCCCTCGAGGAGGCGGCGTCGCTTGCCGCGGGCGTCCTGAATCCAGATGTCGTCGTGCTCGAGGTCGTACTTTTTGGTTTTGAAGTTGTGATAGACGGAAAAGGCGATGGAGCCGTCGGGGCTGAAAGAGAAAGCGGTGATTTCTTCGTCGATGGATTGAAGAGGCTTTTCAAGGTTCTGGGCGCGACCGGGGTAAGTAAAGAGGAAAGAATCAACGAAGAGGGCACAAAGAATAGAGCAGAGGAGAGAAGAAAACCCCGCACCCTTAAACGCCAAGGGTGCGGCACCCGGCAGAGAGTGCAGAAAAGAGTGGCGAGTGGCGAACGGCGAGTGACGAGTTTTGGAAAAAGAGAAAGGACAGATCATGGTTTGGCGGGCGCCGTCGACGGAGATTGGGGACCAGGATGCGGGCCAGTGAAGGTGGAACAGCAGGGCTTTTGAACGGGGGCGAATTCCATCAGTTCGACGCGGGTGTCGTCGGGGTCGTAGAGATTGAGCTGCCACTTGCCGTCGCGGCCGATTTGAGGTTCTTCGGTGAGCTTGGCGTCATTTTTTAGAAGCTGTTCTTTGGCCGCCTTGATGTCGGGAACACCAAGGGCGACGTGATTCATGATGCCGAGTTCCTTCTTGTCGGCGTTGGGCGAAACGTTGAGCATGTACTCGATCCAGTCCGTGCCGTCAGGGACTTGCATGTCGACCCAATCGGTTTCGTTGTCCTTCATGCCACCATGCCAGTAGACGCGGAAGCCGAGAATGTCCTTGTAAAATTTATCCTCGACGGCGCGGTTGCGAACGACAAAGCCGGCATGGATCAGGCGCGTGCTGATCCGGTTCGCAGGGGCGGTCATCTGGTGATGCACAGGGGCCTGGACGAATGTAATGGGAATACCCTCGGGATCCAGAAGAGAAAAGTGCACCGTGCCGTTGAAATCCCTGGTAACCGCGTTGACACGGATGTTGTGAGCTTGAAGATAGCCGTGCATCCCCATAGCGTCAGCAGTGGCGAAGCCGATTTCCGCGAGGAGGCTTGCGTGAGGGCTAGAGGCGGATTCGGCCAGCGCGACTTGCTGGTGCTCACTGATGATGTAACAGGGGCGAATCATGCCTGTGCAACCGGCGTCACGCGAGGTAAGTCCGAGAATCTTGCTATAGAAATTGAGCGCTATGTGCGGGTCCGCGGACCACAGACGGACGTGAGTGATGCCGGTGATGGGTGGCCGAGCAGGCTGATCCTGGCCAGCAAGCGAGACGGCCAACCGCAGACCAACCAGCGACAGAACCACGGTTATCAAAATGCGGCGCATCAGATCACCTCAGGAATTAAGGTACAGGCTTGGATTTTAACTTACGGATTTCGTCGAGGCGAACGCGGAGGCGCTGCTCGAAGCCCTGGTCGGTGGGATGGTAGTAGGTGCGGCCGGCGAGATTGTCGGGGAGACAGGGCATGTCGGTGACTTTTTCCTCGAAATTGTGAGCGTACTTGTAGCCTTCGCCATAGCCCATGTGTTTCATGAGGCCGGTGACGGGATTGCGGAGATGCAGCGGGACGGGGTCGGCTTCGGTTTTCTGGACGTCTTCGATGACCTCGCCGTAGGCGGTTTCGAGCGCATTGGATTTGGGCGCGAGCGCGAGATAGACGGCGGCCTGCGCGAGCGCGAGATAACCTTCGGGCGGGCCGATGAAGTGGAAGGCGTCTTTTGCGGCGATGGTGATGGCCAGGGCGCTGGGCTCGGCGAGGCCGACGTCTTCGCTGGCCATGCGCACCATGCGGCGCGCGATGTAGAGCGGGTCTTCGCCGGACTCGATCATCCGCCCGAGCCAGTAGAGCGCGGCGTCGGGGTCGGAGTTGCGGACGGATTTGTGGAGCGCGGAAATGAGATTGAAGTGCTCTTCGCCGGCTTTGTCATAGCGGAGAAGTTTGCGCTGGAGAATGTCTTCGAGAAGCTCGGAGGTGATGACGCGCGGGGCGTTTTTCTTGGGACGCGTGCTTTTGACGGCGAGTTCAAGGGTATTGTAGGCGATGCGGGCGTCGCCGTTGGCGAAAGAAGCGATGCGAAAGGGGATGTCGTCAGAGACTTCGATGGATTCGTTGCCGAAGCCGCGTTCTTTGTCGGCGAGGGCGCGGCGAAGCAGTTCCACGATTTGCGGCGTGGCGAGAGGTTCGAGGACGTAGACTTTGGTGCGCGAGAGCAGCGGAGAGATGACTTCGAAGGAAGGATTCTCGGTGGTCGCGCCGATAAAAGTGATGTGGCCGGCTTCGACGTGAGGGAGGAAGGCGTCTTGCTGGGCCTTGTTGAAGCGGTGGACTTCGTCCACGAAGACGATAGTGCGGTAGCCCGAGCGCGCTTTGTATTCGGTGGCGGCCATGACCTCCTTGATTTCCTTGATGCCGGCGAGGACGGCACTGAAGGAAACGAAATCGGCGTGCGTGAGGCGAGCGATGACGCGGGCAAGCGTGGTTTTGCCGCAGCCGGGCGGTCCCCAAAAAAGCATCGAGCCGATGTTGTCGGACTCGATTTGAATGCGCAGCGGCTTGCCGTGGCCGAGAAGTTTTTCCTGGCCGATGAATTCGTCCAGCGTGCGCGGGCGCATGCGCTCGGCGAGAGGCTGGTTGGCGGCGGGGACGTCGGAGTCCGCGGCGGATGCGGGCAGTTTGGAGAAGAGGTTCACGATTTTCCTGGAGGACGCGAAGCGTCTGATGGTTGGATGTTCGGCGCGGAAACGGCGTTTCTTTGGCGGGCGGCTTCGTAGAAGACGACCGCGGCGGCAGCAGCGGCGTTGAGAGACTCAACGCCGCTGGCCATGGGAATGTGGATGCGAGCGTCGGCGCTGCGCTCGATTTCTTCGGGGAGGCCCGCACCTTCGTTGCCGACGAGCAGAGCGATCGGTTGGCACCAGTCCACTTCCCAGGGGGCGAGGAGGGGAGGAGCGTTGGTCGGAGATGTCTCGGTGGCAGGTGCATCATCATCTTGTGATGGTTGCCCGAACGGGCCAGTGGCGAGTGACGAGGGGCGAGATGAAGAAGGGGCCGCGCCAAAGCGCGCCCCTACAACAGCAGCGTCAGACACGGCCCTGTTGCGGGGACTGTGCGGGGTGCTTCCTCTTTCGCGCACGCTGGAGGCCAGCGTGCGGATGCCGGCGATTTTGAATTGCGCGAGGAGAATGGCGAGAGACATCCCGGCGAGGATCGGAAGGTGAAGAGCTGCACCGGCGGAGGCGCGCAGCGCCTTCGGCGAAAACGGACTGGCGGTGCCGCTGACGCCGGAGGCGGCAGTGGCACCGCCAGTCGCCCCAAAGGCAGCAGCCGTGCGCAGGATCGTGCCAACGTTTCCGGGATTCTGGACGCCCGCGAGGACGACGAGAAGCGGGGCGCACGCGGAATCAGGAACGCGGACGAGGCCGTCGAAGGAAGTTTCGCGAGGCTTCACCAGAGCGGCGACGCCTTGCGGATGCTCGGTGTCGGCAACGCCCTCAAAAAGACGGTCGGTAGTGCCAAGGGTGGGGAAGCTCATCTCCGGGCGATCGATCAGTGGCGCGAGCCGCTCGTGATGGCGCTGGCCGGACTCGCTGAAGAGCACGGCCTGGATAGGGCAGCCGGAATGCAGCGCTTCTTCGACCAAGCGAACCCCTTCGACTCCCACAAAGCCGCTTTCCGTTGGCAGACCGCCGCGGAGCGCCATGCGAAATTCCTTGAGCCATCGATTGTCGCGGCTGGTGAGGAGCGCGGATTCGCCCGGGGCGCGAACGTTGCGGGCGGCTTTACTAGGCGTGGCCATAGCTTGGAGGTTAGCAAATTTCAGCCAGCAGGCGCCAACGCGAGGACAACTTCGCTGCGAAGAAAAGAGGCGGCAGCAAGGCTGCCACACTCCATGTGAACTTCGTTGCGAAGAGCTGGACGGTTGTTAGCTGGTGCGCCCCTCAGATTCGGTAGGAGGGCGGGCGGATGCCTTTGTCGCGGAGGTAGATTTCGGCTTGGCCGCGGTGATGCGCGACATGAATGTACATCGCCAGAAGAACTTCGCGGCCGGGAAGACGCCCATCGGGGGAGTTATGTTTGTCCTTGAGCTGCTCCTCGGTAAGGTTTGAAATAATCGACGCGCAATACTCGAAGGAATCGCTGAGGAACCTAACGATTGCATTCTTTTCCGTGGGTACAGGTAAAGCGGGCGGGGCAGAGTTCTTGAGACTAGCGCAGAATTGGTAGTTGGTCACGGCGATGTGGGACATCAACTGGCCGAAGTCCATGGAATCAGGGTGAGGACGGAAACCATACTGGTCCGCCGGCATGGCTTGCGCGACAGCGACGGACAGCTGGCTGAGAGCTGCGAAGTGCTTGGCATATTCACCCGCGGCATTCGAGGGCGGAGGTGCAACGACTGTCGGTGAAATGGAAAAACAAACTATGGCAGCAACGGCCAACCAGGCAGGTGGATTCATGGGGCCACCGGAAATGGCGCTCCAGTCAAAGCCTGAATACAGACGAACTTCGCGGTTTCTTTATCTCAAAAGAGAAACCGAGTCAAGAACAAAAGCAACCAAACATCAACCAAACAACGGAGGGCATTGCCAAGGGTTGCGCGGCGGGAATAGATTGGACGCCTTGGAGCCGACTATGAGCGCGCAAGCGAAAACTTTGCCCGGGCGTTACTACACCGATCCTGAGATTTTCCAGAAGGAAATCGAGACTTTCTTTTTTCAGATGTGGATCTCCAGCGGCAGGAGCGAGCAGATTGCCAACCCGGGCGACTACTATTTGTGCGAAGTTGCAGGAGAAAGCATCCTTGTGACGCGAGACAACGCCAACGAGGTGAAGGCGTTCTACAACGTTTGCCGGCACCGCGGCACGCGGATGTGCCGCGAGGAACAAGGAAAATTCGCCGGACGAATCCAATGCCCGTACCACGGCTGGACGTATGGGTTGGATGGGAGGCTGGTCGGCGCACCGCACATGGAGGAGGCCGCGTTCCGCCGGGAAGATTACCCCTTACATGCTGTTCATCTGGGCGTTTGGGACGGATCCATTTTTCTGAACCTGTCCGCGCGTGCTAAACCGCTCGCCGAGCAACTGGGCGACTTGCCTAAGAAGTTTGCGCCGTGGCGGCTTCAGGATCTGCGCTTGCACGAGCAACGCGTTTACGAGGTAAAGGCAAACTGGAAGTTGATTGTTTCGAATTACAACGAATGCCTGCACTGTCCCATTTTGCATCCTATGCTCAGCCGAGTATCCGATTCGATGAGCGGGAACAACGATCCGCCACAGCCCACCTACATCGGCGGCTCGATGGAGTTCCGGGCGGGTGCGCAGACGATGAGCGTGGATGGTGTCCGGCGGCGCGACTATCTCCCCTGTCTCAGTGCGGAACAACGAAAGCTGGTGCTTTATTACGCGATTTATCCGAATCTGTTTTTGAGCTTGCACCCGGACTACGTGATGGCGCACCGCTTGTGGCCGCTGGCGGTGGACCGAACGCGAGTCGTCTGCGAGTGGTATTTCCATCCGCAAGAAATGGCCAAGCCAGATTTCCGAGCGGATGACGCCGTGGAATTCTGGGACGCCACGAACCGGGAAGATTGGGAGATTTCGGAGTGGTCGCAGAAAGGCGTGAGTTCGCGAGCCTATGAGCCGGGGCCGTACTCGACCCGCGAGGGATTGCCGATGGCATTCGACCGCATGATTCTCGGACGCGAGAGAGGCAGCAGCTAGCAGGAGTTTACAAGATACATGCGCCGACGGGGCAAGTGTTGGGAATAGAGTGAGTTGGCGGCCAGAGCGTGTATGTCCTAACTGGACTGACTCAGCGCACCCTTGGCGTAGCGTTGTAGTTCAAGCAGAGAAAAGAGCCGCTGCTGAAGCGGATCCATGCGGGTTAAGCAAGTGGCG
>QHYK01000028.1 GCA_003224085.1 Acidobacteriota bacterium
CGAAAGCGGTGGCGTTGTGAGAAACGTGTTTGAAAACTGTGCAGGAGGGGGGGTGAATTTTCCTGTGGAAAGTCAATTTCTCCTTGACAGCATTCCTCAGAAATCTGAAGGCAAGGGGCTTTACGGCTCCCCTCGGTACAGTGTGCATTTCACGGCCAATTACTGGCGCTTCCACGAAATTGATTTCATCGAAGCTCGAGGTCAGCGTAGGGAATAGGCCAGTCGGCGAGACCCGCCGACCATTCCGCCGTAAACAAGCGCGCGATGGCGCTTCGCCTTTTCCTGCGGAATCCTGCGAAACGTGGCGGGTTGAAGCTCCGGATGATTCGTCAGCTGGTTGCGGTTTACAACTTCCACTTCGTTGTGGGTAAAATCCGCTTCGGTAAGATAAGGTCCCTGTTCGAGGACCACGACGCGAAAGCCGTTCCCGGAAAGTTCTTTGGCCAGGACGCCGCCTGCCGCGCCGCTGCCGATGATTATGAAATCTACTTCGTCGGTCGTTTTATACTTTGGTTGGTCGAGCATCCTGCTCCCTGGCTGCTGTAAGCACTATACCATTCCCGGTTCTCCCAATTGCTGTGTCTGGCGGGGCTGGTGTAGGATGCCGCGGAATCGGGGTCCATTGCATTTCGCGAAAAACAGTTCGTTCTGAGAGACTATTCACTGAATATGGCTACGGTCACGGGGGCAATTGGCACTGGAAGTAAGTGGCTGCTCGACAAAATTGTTGGCGCCATCGCGGCAACGGGAATCAATCCAAACATCCTTACTTTTCTGGGCCTGGTGGTAAACTTCGGTGCCGCGGCCTTTTTTGCCGTGGGCGGTTTTCGCACCGGGGCCATCATCATTTTCTTCGCCGGTTTTCTGGACATTCTGGATGGCCAGGTGGCCCGGAAACAGAACCGCGTCACCGCGTTTGGCGCGTTCTACGATTCGACGCTCGACCGCTACGCGGACATGGCCCTGTACATGGGTTTGCTGGTGTATTACTCCGTGAGCGGGCGCACACCGTACGTGATGCTGGCCGCGGTCGCGACCGCAGGTTCGGTGATGGTTAGCTATGCCCGGGCGCGGGCTGAGTCCCTCATTCCTTTGTGCAAAGTCGGATTCATGGAGCGGCCCGAGCGGCTGGTGCTGCTTATCATTGGCGGGCTCTTCAACCGCATGGGGCCGGTGCTTTGGGTGATCGCGGTGGTGTCCACGATCACCGTCATTCATCGCATCATTTTCACTTGGCAAGAGACCAAGGCGGGGCGCACCTTGCCGGGAATCAAACTTTCCTTGTAGTTGCGGTGGGCTATCAATGTAGCGACAACGCTGGGTATTCGAGATAAGTCCAGTCGAGCTCGCAGTAGGAGTACTGGCTTCTGTTCCAGGCTTCACCAAGGCTCACCCATTACCTGGCGCAGACGCGATTCACTTGGCCTCCGCCCTTTGACTGCGAGATGCAGCAAGGTTGGGAGCGGGTCCTTCGAAATACGATCGGGAAGTGGAGTTCTCCTCTTCTGACCGTCAACTTTGCATCGCGGCTGGGAAATTCGGTCTCGGAGTATTCAACCCGCTGACATCAAGATAGCTTTCATTTCTTTTCCTTCCAGCTGCGCTTCGACTGGTGCAGAGATGATTTTCCGCACGCGGTCGCGCAACGCAGGCACATCTTCCTTGCGAAGACCTTTTGTTTCGATCGTGTCGTGCAAATAGACGGTAACTTTTCCCGGCCGGAGCATCCAGTGCCCCGTGCGGAAATGCTGGAACGAGCCAACCAGGCTCACTGGAACAATAGGAACACCGAGTTGTTGCGCGACGCGAAAGCCGCCGTCCTGGAATTCATTCACATGACCGTCGCGGGTGCGCTTGGCCTCGGGAAAAATCACCAGGCTCGTCCCGGAATCGATCGCTTGTTGTGTCTTGCGCCACATGCGCTTCAAGTCCGAAGGGCGGCGCACGTCCGGTACGGGAATGTTGCCAAAACGTTTCATCAACGACCCATACGCGGGAATCTTGAAGTGCGACTCGAGTTCCCACCCGCGGACAAATTGCGGAATGGCGCAGTACAGCATGAATGGATCGAAGAAATTGACGTGGTTCGAGAAAAAGATTGAAGTGCGCTGGGGATCGAACCCGGGCGCGCGGCGAACCTCAACTCTTGCTCCGGAGAGAAAGGCGATGCGCCGGCATAAGCTCCGCTGCAGCCAATCGTGCTTGCGGGCGTCGAGAAAAATTCCCAGAAACACCAGCACCGGCACTACGAGGAAAAAATGCAAAACGCTGACAATCCAAAGAAATACGCTGCGGAGGATGAACCAGGCCCTCTTCATAGAAACACATCGACGGCAGCGGGAAGCACGTCGAGACAACGGCACTCCAGCGTGGCAACTTCTCCGTCAATCATGATGTCCACCGGAGTCGAAATGTTGAATTCTATGTGGCGCACCGCGCGGCGCGAAGCGAGCGGATGCTCGATGTGCGAGCCGTCGTAAAGGCGCGGCAAGTTGCGCAGCAAGCCCAGCCGCCCGATGGGGCCCCAGCGGACGAACTCGATCAGGCCATCAGCGGGATCCGCTTGCGGGGCGATAAGCATTGTCCCGCCAGTGTACTTGCTGTTATTGAAAGTGAGAAACAGCGAACGGCGTTCGTCCCATTGCTGATCTTCGTCGCAGCGCAGGGAAAACGAGCGCCGCCGCAATTGCACAACGCGGACAAATACCCCTAGCAAGTAACCGAAAGGGCCGAAAGGTTTGAAAGCGCGGTTCGTCAATGCCGCCACGTCTGCGGTGAAACCGACGCTCAGCAGGTTGAAGGAAAAAATCTCGCCCGTGGCATGGTTCAAGCGAAGCAAGTCGATCGGGCGCCTGCGGTTTTCAAGGATAGCTTGTGTGGAAGCCTCTGCGCCGTTTTTGCTGAAATCCTTTAAGAAGGAATTGCCTGTTCCCAACGGGAGGAATCCCAACGCGACGCGCTCCACAGTCTTGCGGCCCGCGAAAACGCCATTCAGGATTTCATGCGCCGTTCCGTCTCCGCCAATGGCGAGAAACTGCCGGTAGCCTTGATCGTAGGCCTCTCGCGCAAGCTCGACCGCGTGCCCGGGTCCCATCGATGCCACGCTGTCTATTTGCAACCTACTCTGCCGCAAACGGGTGAGGGCAGGTCCGGCGAGTTTCGCAGAGCGCCCGTTGCCGGCAGCCGGATTCACGATAGCGAAAAATTCCATACGGGACACGACCGAACTTGGAGCCTTTCCCAAAGGAAAAAGGAATTCTCACACGAATATCGGAAAAGAAGATTCACAAAGGCAGAATCGCGGCGGCCCTCTCGAGCTTCGAAAGCCGCTCCGCAAGGACACTTCTCTTGATTTTCAGAGATGCCGTCCGCGGAAAGTCCTCCTCCAGGAGAACGACCCCGTGAATTCGCTTATAGTTTAGCAGGCGTTGGTTGCGCGTGTTGATGTCGGCGCGAAGTTCGTCACTATATTGCTGCCCTTGCTCGAGACGAAGCACGAGCACAAGCTGCTCCCCGGTCATCGAACGTTTGGGCCAGATATAGTTGGCGGCAAAAACACAGAATTCCTTGACGAGCAGCCCTTCGAAAACGCTCTCGATGTCTTCAGGATAAATATTTTTTCCTTCTTCGGTGACGATCATGTTTTTTTTACGGCCGCGCAGCTGCAAGTGGCCGTGTTCGTCGAACTTGCCCAGGTCGCCGGTCATTAGCCAGCCATCCACAATCGCTTCGGCAGTCAGCTCCGGATCGTTGAGATAGCCAGCCATGACCGTTTTGCTGCGCACAGCAACCTCCCCGACGCCGTCACTGGCAGGATTTGCGATACGCACTTGCATTCCCGGAAGCGGCTTGCCAACTGTATCCGCTCGAAATGGCTTTAGATCATTGACCGTGATGGCCGTGCCTGCTTCCGTCAGGCCGTACCCGTTGGCCACGGGAATTCCCAGGTCATAAAAAAACTGCAGCGTCTGTGGTTCCGTAAAGGCCCCGCCGACAATGATCGCCCGCAGTTCGCCTCCAAACGCTTCGTGAACCTGCTTGAGCAACACGCGGCTGAGGCCCAGACGTGGCCGGCTCTTCGTCAACATTTTGTTGATTGCCACGAGTGCGCTGAAAATTCTGCGTTTTCCTGCGGGTAACGCAACTAGGCGCGCTTGCAGGCCTTTCTGCAAATTCTTTAGCACCAGCGGAACCAGGCTGACGTAAGTGATCTTGTACTTTGGAAAAGCTTCTCGCACATACTCCGGACGCAGCGTGCGCAAATGCACGACCGCTGCGCCGCAGGTAAACGGACCGAAAAAACCCACCATGAAGTCTATGGCATGGTTCGTCGGCAAGATGCTCAAATAGCGCACCCCGGGCCAAAACGGATAGAGCGAAGTCAGGGCGAGGCACTGTTCTAGGTAGTTCTCGTGTGTCATCATGCAGCCCTTGGGGCGGCCGCCGGTTCCGGAAGAATACACAATACACGCAGTGTCCTTGCGTTTGCGCGGCACGAAGGTCGGCTCCCCCTCGCTTCGAAATTCTTCCCAACGCTGCGCCCCCGCGAGTTCAGCGTTGATCGGAGCCTCCGTCACCAGAACCGTTTGCGCTTTTGCCAGGGGGCGTCCGGCGCAGATGCCGAGTTGCCGCCAGATGGGATACTCGGTAATGAGCACCGTTGCGCCCGAGTGCTTGAGGAGCTGCCATTGCTCTTTTGGCGTGAACTTGTAGTCGAGCGGAACTAGCACTCCGCCCGCGAAAAATATGGCATAAGCCGAAATCAGCCACTTTGACTGATTGGTCATAATAATGCTGGCGCAATCCCCGGGCGAAAAACCGGCCTCCTGTAGGGCCTTGGCCAACGGATGTGCGCGTCCCTTGAAATCGCGATACGTCAGCCTTTCTTTTTCGCGCTCGCGGTCGGCTTCAATCAAACACACTTCGCCTGCAAAGCGGTCCAGCGCATCCTTCAGCGCCGACCCGATGGATTGGTATTTGTTCAGATCCAGCATTGGCGAAGAAGATTCAGCCACTGAGTCACGGAGACACAGAGAAAATAAATTTCAAAGAATAAATCTCTTGACGCCTTCGCGCAATAAACAGGAATTGAGGTTGATCAGGAGGCCCAACTTAAGGTTCGCGATTCTCATGTAAGTCAGCACCTGAGCCTCAAAAACGGGATCAAACCGCTCCACGCTTTTCAGTCCAAAACCGCAACATTCTCCATCTCAAATTCAACCGCCAACGCAGATTCATAAATGGATTCCAGAAGACCCGGGCCAAGATGTCGATGAACTTCCATTGCGCGGCCAATGATCCTGCCGGTCAAATCGTCGTTGCGCGTTGCGGGCTCAATCGCGAGTCTTCTCCTGCTCTCTGAATCTCTGTGACTGATGCGGTTTACTCACAGGCGGGACTGAATTCGTTCGGCCAGGGTTTTGAAATCACTCACGCCTTGGACCTCATAGTCGGGCAATTCAATGCCAAAGTGATTTTCCAGACGCGAAAGCATTTCCAGCGTTTGCAGGCTGTCGATGCCGAGCTTTTTGAAAAAATCATCTTCTGGCGCGAGCGAACCAGCAGGCAATTGGAAATGCTTCGCAGCCAAGTCGATTACTTCCTGCGTCGTTTGTTCCAGAGTGCGCATGAGAACCTAAATCTAACACTCCCCTCAAAAGAAAGAAAATTCGGCAAGCTGAGTCCGGATAGTCGCTTTCAAGGCAGATATGGCATTGGTCCGGAGTCTTCTACGAATTTCTTCAGCGCAGCCATGACTTCGGGACGCGCGAACAGTTCACAGAAAATGTCGATCTCGCTTTCTAATTCTTCCCGTGGAATTGGCTTCATGAATTCCTTGGTCGCCGCCCGCGCAACCGGGTCGTACTTTGCTACTTGCATGGCGGTGGACCGCGCCATGCGCAGAGCCTCGCCTTCTCCGGCAAGCTGCGCCACTAGGCCAACGGCGTGCGCACGGGTAGCATTGAGCGTGCGGCCGGTAAACAACAAATCGCGCACAACGGCATTTCCAAGATCGCGCTTCAAACGCGGAATACCCCCGAATCCGGGAATAAACCCGAGCCGCATCTCCGGAAACGCGAAGCGCGCCATTTTGTCGGCAATGACGATGTCGCAGGCAAGCGCCAGTTCGAGCCCGCCGCCCAGGCACGCTCCGTGAACCGCTGCGATCGTGACAAACGGAGCCGCGTCGATTGCGTTCATGACGGCATGAATCCGTTTCAAGAAGCTGCGAATCCCTTTTGGACGCTCGTTTTCCGGAACTGACGCTGCCTGGTGATACAACTCTCGCAAGTCCCCGCCCGCCGAAAAAACAGATTTTCTGGCACTGGCAATGATGCACGAGGAGGTTTCCAGGGCGAGCGCTTCAAAAGAGCTGGCGAATATTTCCAGCTCCTCAAGCATGGCCGTGCCGATTTCATTGGCAGGCTCACGGTCGAGCGTCAGTTCAAGCCCGCCGTCTCTCCATTCCCAGCGCAGCGTCTTTCCCGTGAAGCTTTTCATGGGTGCTGCCTGCTGACCGCTTCGCGTTCTTTTCTCTCTTCGTACATCGCGTTGATTTCTACGGCGTAGCGCGAGTTCACCACGTCGCGGCGAAGTTTGCCATTGGCTGTCAGCAGCCCGCTTTCGGGCGTGAAGCCGCTGCCGATTAGCTTGAAATTTCTAACCTGCCGGTAATGCGGGAGTTCGCGATTTATGACCTCGAGCACGGCTTGCACGGCAGCCGATTCCAACGTCCCCGTAATCAGCGCGCAAAGGTAGCCGCGCCCATTCCCCACAATCACCACCTGCCGTGCGGCAGGCAGGAGCCGCGCGATTTTTTCCTCCATTAGCTCCGGTGCGATCTTATGACCCGAATTCAGGACGATCAGGTTTTTAATGCGGCCGCTGATGCGCCACTTCCCGCGGGCATTTACTTCCCCTTGGTCGCCGGTGTGGAACCAGCCATCCTGTAATACCCGCAGCGTTTCTTCGGGGCGGCTCCAATAACCAGGAAAAATGTGCGGTCCTCGCGTAACGATTTCGTCGTTTTCGCCCGTCTTCATCTCGATTCCCGGGATCGCTGCGCCGACATAACCGGGCTCAGCGGTCTCCCGCGGACCGTCCATCGTGCAGATGCCGGTGGTTTCCGTAAGGCCGTAGGCCTGGAGTACCGGAATGCCCGACATCTGGAAAAACTGTTGCGTCTCCGGCGCGAGCGGCGCGGAGCCGCAAATGAGGGCGCGCAAATCATGGCCAAATCGCTGCTTGATTTTGTTGAAGATCAGTTTCTCCGCCACCAAAAGCCGGAATCGGTCCAACCCGCTGGCGTGTCCCTCGCTTTTGCGCTGCCAAGCCACGCGCGATTTTTCGAAGAGGGAACGGATGGGTGTAGCGCGTTTGGAAAGGCTTTCTTCCACTCCGCACCGCACGCGTTCTAGCAGCGTCGGCACATTCAGGAAGTAGTTCGGCGAGGAAAGCCGAATCTCATCCGGAAGTTTGTTTAGGTCAGTCGAGAGAGTCAGCGTCGTCTCGCGCTTGAGACACGAAAGCAGGAGAAGCCAGGACGCCGCAAAATTAAACGGCAAATAATGAAATACGCGGTCTGGGCCTTCGGCGGCCGCAGCAGACATCAATTGCCCGAGGCGATCGGTGGTCTGCCCGAGCATATAGTTCAGGTTTCCTACGTTGAGGCACACGCCTTTCGGTTCGCCGGAAGTTCCGGAGGTATAGATGATCGTAACGATATCGGAATCCGCGCGTGAAATTGGCCCATCAGGAGAGGCCTTCGCCGGGTTTTCTTTGAGCACCTGTTCTAGCAAGATTCGCGGTGGCGCCTCGGGCCAGGACTGCGCGAGGGCTTCGCCAAGTTGGGCATCGCTTACAAACAGCAGCAGCGGCTGGCAATCTTTCATCATTGCGGACAGTTCATCTGGAGACTGGCGCGAATAGAGCGGCACCACAATCACTCCTTCCGCCATCATCGCCAAATCAGTCGCAACCCACCTGATGGAATTCGGCGCCAGCAGCGCGCAGCGCTCTCCAGGCAGAATGCCAGAGCTGCGCAGGAACACCCGCACTTTCCCAACTTGCTCGAGCAATTCGCTCCCCGTCACGCCAACAAATTGCTCGCCGCGGATTTCCCGCAAGACGACGCGGCCATCTGCCCTTTTCAATTGCGCGAAAATATTTTCGAGGAAATTTGGCATGAAAAAATCAGTGCGTTGCCGCCATTGCGGCCGACGAAGAATCGTAGCGCTTCATTAGCTGGAACAGGTTCTCGCTTAGCGGCGGCAGATAATCCTCCCAGGAAAGGACGCCGCTTCGAATGGGAAACTCCGGATACCGGCGGTGTACGGCATCCTCCAGGAACGTGCCCATGCGCGCCATCACCTTGAGATTACGCACCACCGTTTGCCCAATTCCCTCGCGCACGTCCTCCGCTTCCTTCACCAATTTTTCCATCGTTTGTAGCAGCTTTGACTCGAGTTCAGGGTCATCCACGGAAAGCAAAAGGTGCTGATGCCCGCGCTCGCGCATCAGGTTGCGGATGCGCTCGTCCATCGTCACACCCGCAGAGGCCACCAAGCTCGGCATGCTCGCCACAATACCGTGGTAGCGCGAAGAAACCATGTACGAGCAGGCTCGCAAAAGCGAAACGAGCTGGAACATATCGTAATCGTCGGATGTAAACACCGGGGTAGTGGGAATTTGTTGGGCGATCTTTCGGCAAGCGTCGGCGTCGAGACGTTCCATGGCCACCAGAATCGGAAACACGCGGCTCCGCTGCAAGAAGGCTTGCGTCGCTCGACTAAACGCGGAGATGTATTGTTCGTATTTTCGATCCACTTCTGCTCCCGACTGAAAGAAATAAACCGTCCGATATTGGCTGTCCTTGAAAGCTCCCGTCGTCGCCCGGGCAATGTACTTTGCAATCGACGCTTTTACCGGCCAGACGTACGGATGAATCGGGCATAAGACTAAAACCGGCGACTTCTCGTCCCAGCCCGCCTTTCGCAGCACCTTCCGCGCATACTCTGGCGGGTGCGGTTCAAATGTCCAGGCTGTGTCGGTGCCAAGCTCCGTAGGGATTCCCAGCGCGCTCAGAAGCTGCTGCGATTCCACATTGCGCGTAATGACCTGCGAATCCTTGACGTAGCGCCCGCACATGGATTCCAATAGTCGGTCCATATGCCCCGCTTCGCCGCCATAGCCGACCGAAAGCTTGTTTTCCGCGGAAGCCAGCCCCAGCGAGCCGATCATCATCGTCGTCAAAGCGTTGGCGAACTTGCTCTTGAACATCGAACCTTCGCACGCAATCACGCCGTGATTCCGGCGCACCTCGCGAAACAAGAAAGGTGGGTAGACATCGGGCAGATGTACCTGCCGCGTGCCTTCGAAATATCCCTTGGTGCGCCCAAAATCCTGCGTCATCACGCTGAAGTCGACGTTGTCCGCTCCCAGCACATGCCGAACCTGCCGCAACATTTCCTGCACACGCACGTCGCTTCCCGTGTTCCGAGTGCCGTTGTATCCCGCAAACAACAACTTCAGCTTTTCTCCGGGCGTCCACGGTTTGCCGAGGCCCAGCATCCATCCGAAGCGCCGCAACTCGATCAGCGCGCTGACCCACGCGACTAGAAGAAAGTCGGTCATGGCCTGGCTCTCCCCACTGCCGTCTTCTCCACGCTTGCATTGGCCGGCCAGGGCTTTGCCGGATAGCGAAAATGATTCTCACGGCTGAATCTCAGAAGTCCTGCCGCATACGACGAAAACTTTGCCGGCGCCTCGCCCAATTCCGTAACTACGCGCGAATTATCGAACACCGTATTCCAATCCAGGTACGGCCAAAACACTTTCAGCCGGGAAGCGGCGTGCCCGACTGAGCCTCCGCGATTCGCCGCCCAATTCACCGTTTGCGAGAAAGCCCCACCCATCCATGGCCAATACACCGGCTTCCGCATCCCCCCCACCCTCGCGATCGCATCCGTTATTTCCGCGTACGTCTGCGATCCTCTTCCGGAGGACAGGTGATAGATGCCATGGGCCGGCTGATCTTTTTGATGAATCGTCACTACCGCTTTGCCGACGTAATTCGCCGGCACGATGTCGATTCTGTCGTAAGGTCGCAGCGGAAGCACAGGTATCCGCGCCAGGAAATGGACCGCCTGCACCATGTCGAATTGCGAAGTCTCCGGCCTTTGGCTGTCTCCCAGCACGATCGCCGGGCGGAAAATCGTCTTTTGCACGTCAGGAAGCAACCGGTTCGCCATCAGCTCGCAAAACTTCTTCGTGCGCGCGTACGGATCGTAATCGGACCGCTCCCAGTCGATGGCCTCGTCTTCGGTCACCGCCTGGTTCTTTCTTTTTCCCGCCACCGCCACAGTCGAAACGTGCGAATACCGCCGCAAGCCATGTTGGTCTTGTGCCCGTCGCGCCAACTGAATCACTTCCAGCGTCCCGCGCAGGTTCACGTTCAAGCATTGCTTCTCCGACTTGCGGTTCAGCGAAGCCGCGCAGTGAATCACGGAATCCGTCGTTTCCACCAGCGCGCTGTAATCGTCATCGGACAGGCCAAAACGTTCGCTTGTCAAATCTCCGCCGAAAATGCAGACGCGCGTGTCGAGATATTCGAGGAATACAGGAAACTCAAAATGCAGCTGCAGAGAGCGCCAAAGCCGTTCGCGCGCTTCTTGCTCCGTTTTTGCCCTGACCAGCAGATTCAGCTTGCTGCGATGCCCGGACAGTAGCCCCGCCACCACGTAGCTGCCCAAATAGCCGGTTGAGCCGGTTACGAAGATCGCCATAGTTAATCGGACGACGGCGCCGCTCTGGAAAGAGCCTCTTGCTCAGCGAGCGCGCGCGGTTCGCGTGCTTCGAGCGGTCGGCCCTCCATCAGTGGATAGCACCACCGTCGCAGCGCTGGGATGTGCACGTTGATCCAGTAGTCCCACCAGTCCACCGCTTCTGGCGTGAAATCAAAAAGCTGGCGCTCTTCCGGGGGCAACGCTGCGGAAAGCAACCGCGCATTCTGGCACTCGAAGACATGCTCGTTGTGCAGGATGAAAGGCTCGTAGAGCTCGATGAGTTTCTGGGCGCGAATCAATTCGCGTTCTGCTTTCGCGAACGGCGCCTTCTTCATATGCAACGTTGTCGCGGCGCGGTTGATTCCCGAGACCACGGCCTTCTGCATGGGAATCGAAAGCCGTTCGTAGCGCTGCTTGGATACGGGAATGGTCTCGAACTTGACCTTCAGCCAGTTCTCCACCGTTTGTGAAGTTCGGTAATACTTCCGGTGTGCCAGTCCTGTCAGCTCGATACTGCGTCCCATGTTCACCGGATTGATGGCCGAAGTCGCCAGTTGATACAGCCGCGCGTGCCTGCGCGCCACCAGCGCCGCCGCAATCAGTGTCATCCCTCGGCTCACCATGTCTACCGGAATCACGTCCAGGCATTTCCGCTCGTTCGAGGGCAGCTGCCGGAAGTTAGTTCCCAGCAAATACGAAAGCGGTCCCGACGTATTGATCCCCTCATTCCATCCCGTAAACGGCGAGCGCTCCGAGCTTTCAACGATGGACGGCCGCACAATGGCAATGGGCAGACCCTTGCCGTGCCGAGCCAAAATTGATTCGCCCAGGCTCTTCGTGAACGTGTACGTGTTGGGCCAGCCCAGGTGTTGTGCCCGACGCATGCCCACGTGCGTTAAGCGGTTGCGCACCCAGCGTGCGCGGTTGCGCCGCAGGACGCCCTCGAGCTGTTCCGCAGGCGCCGACGCTTCGTCGCCGCCGCGCCCCAAGGCTTGCCGGAGAAGCGCTTTGTTCAGTTCCGGACCCTCGGCGCGCGCTTCAATGCGTCGGACTCCTTCCCGCAGGGAAGCGATTTCACTTTCTGCATCAAACCGCGGATCCCGCACAGGGTTGTAATTGCCTTCCAATTGTTCGCCCACGCGCCCGTCGCGCATTCCCACGACATAGCAGGTGGAAAGATGCATCAGCGCGGAGTGCTTGCACTTTCGCAGGAAGTCCAACAAATGAAGCGTCGAATCCACGTTCGAAGAAAGCGCGTCCCGCAAATCAGGGTTGAAATCCGTGAGGCCCGCGCTGTTCACCACCACGTCGAGGGATTTCTGCAGCCGCGCCTGTGTTTCTTCGTCCAGCCCGAGGCAGGGCAAGCTCACATCTCCTTCGACCACTTCCACTTTTTCTCTTAAGAATGCAGCGAGCTTTTGCCCGTATTCCTCGTGCAACGCATCGAAGGCCGGGGACTCTTCGACGAGTTTGTCGAATCGTCGCTGCGCTGAAGTGGTGCGGTTGCGCCGAATCAGCAGTGTGATTTTACCGATGTTCGGAATCTTTTCGAGCAAATCGACCAGCCATACTTTGCCGATAAATCCCGTCACGCCAATCAGCAAAATGTGGCGGCCCGTCAGTGTCTCCCGCACTGAGAAATTCTCCACCCTCGGCGCATCCCCGAATACCGCGACCGGGCGCTTGATCGAAGATGCTGGCCGGCGGGTTGACTGGATTCCCTTCTCCAATAGCTCGGGCTTTGCCGTCCAGCCCAACTGGTTCAAAAGTATTTCCCGTGGGACGCGCCCGTCTACGGAACCACCCGTTAGCCAAGCGAGAGGGCCGCGCGGACGCACTACCGGATCCAGCAACCGCCCGGTTGCTTTGCCATCCCGATATTCCAGCCGGTTCGCTAGAAACAATGGCACGCCGAGATGATGCGCCAGCGGACGAAGGATATTCTCAAGCAGCTGCCCGACCAGCACGACCCGCTCGCCTTGGAGAATCGCGCCCACGACCTTTTTCACCGCCTCCTCGCGGAGTTGAGGTTTTAGGACGTAGTGAAAATATTCTTCCCCCAGCAGGTCCAGCCGATCCCGGCTGACCCCTCTCAACAGCGAGTGCAGAAACCGCGTCGCAAACGTGCGGCTTGCCGCATACGCGAACGGACGGGCCAGCGCCATTCCGGCCATGCCGGCCCGCCGCGCCCAGCGCTCCGCAAAGCTCCGCGAATTCCACGTGAAAAAGCCCACCGGACGCATGGCGCCGAGCTCCAGCAGCGAACCTTCCACCCGCCAATAAGCGGCATTCCCGCTTCCCTTGGCGGCGTCGATAGGCTCCGATTTGGAAACGCGATTGGTCATCGTTTATGCATTACTTGCGCAGCATGATCCGTTTCTCACAAGAGTTTCTTGGAAAACGTGATCCTGTGACACGCTTCTCATTTTTTCAATCAATCGGTTCTAGGACGGAATCGCAGCCTCTTCCGGCTTCACCCGAACGTATTCCCCGACTCTAACCGGCAGGCCGCTTGGGAAAAGTAAAGGTAGCATTCTAAATAGGTTCCTGCAAGGGAACGGCCTTGGCTTGGCATCCTTGGCAGGGACTCATTTTGCTGAAGTGCGTGGCCTGGGAAGCACCGAAAACGTTGCCAGGATTTCCCGTTCCAATTTCTTAGTTTCCGGAGTAGGTGTCTTGTCGTTGAGGTATGGACCTTGACGACTCCCACGCCAAAGGCGGGGGATTCCTCGGAGTTACTATGCGACATGGCCACATACCTCCGACGATGTTTCCTGCTTCCCGGGCACACGCCTAAACTCGCGTTTAGGTCCTACTGTGCCTCCACAGGCTAATACCGAGCGTCCCTCGGCTAAGATTCTCAAACCTTGGACGAAAATGTTTACGACGGCATTCTCGTCCCGCTGATGTTCGGTATGGCAACTCGAACACGTCCAACGGTCTTGGAGTTTGAGGTCTACCTTCTTTTGGTGACAAATGCAGCACAACTTTGATGACGGGAAGAACCTAGCTACTTTGACGAGCGTTCTTCCAGGCCACTTGCACTTGTATTCCAACATGCGAACGAACTCACCTGTGCCCGCATCCGAGATGGCTCTGGCTAAGCGGCGATTCTTA
>QHYK01000138.1 GCA_003224085.1 Acidobacteriota bacterium
AAAACTTTGAGCAAACCACGACTACTTCAGGACAGCGTCTTTCAACGCTTTCGAGGGACGCAGACGAACCACGGTCTTCGCCTTGATCTTGATTTGCTCGCCCGTTTGCGGATTGCGGCCCATGCGCGCCTTGCGGTGCGCCTTGACCAAGCGGCCGAGACCCGGAATCACGAATTTGCCCGCCGCGCCCTTGGCTTCTTTTACGGCGAGCTTGAAGAGCTCGTCAAAGAACATGGCGGCGGTTTTCTTCGGAGTTCCGACTTTCTCGGCGATGTGCCCAACGACCTTCGTCTTGCTCAGTGGCTTGGACATCTAGTCTGCTTATCCTCCTGATTTTTCTTTTCACCCCGACGCAATCGGGGGCAGGCCCCGATGCGATCGAAGCAGGCTCCGAGTGCGTGCTACCCCTCATTTTTGCCGTGAACGAACCCGGGCCGCGAAGGACTATAGCCAAGGAAAATGGAGAACGCAAGGAAAAATCGCAAGAAAAGCCCGGAAAACTGCAGTTTTTGGGGTGGGGGTGTGGAAAACACCGCTAAAAATGAGGCGAGAACGCGTTCCAGACAGCCTGCGGCGGCCCGGAACGGAATTCCTGGGCAATATTCCAGTTAATATAAACGAAGTAAACAGGGAGCCCCAAACAGGCTTCCGCCTGTCTACCGTGTGGCTAAGTCAGCGTAGAAGTGCGCAATGGCCTTGATACCGAGGAAATAATTTTCGAGGGCAATGTGTTCGTCGGGGGCGTGGGCATTTTCGTCGGGCAGGCCGAAACCGATCAGCACGCAGGGAACTTTGAACGTATCGTACATCTGCGTCACAAAGGGAATGGAGCCGCCCTCGCGAATAAAGACGGCCCTCTTGCCGAACCCTTTTTCGAGCGCGGCCTGCGCCTTGCGGAAAATCGGATTGTGGTACGGAGCCGCCCAGGGTTTGCCCATGCTCAAGACGTCGAATTTGCAGTGAGCCGTTTTCGGCAGCAGCTTTCGAATGTGCTTTTCGACGAGTTGCGCGATTTTTTTGGGATCCTGATTGGGGACCAGCCGCGTCGAGAACTTCGCAAACGCCTTCGAGGGAATGACCGTCTTGGCGCCTTCTCCCTGATACCCGCCCCACATACCGTTTAATTCGAGAGTTGGCCGCGTCCAAAGCCGCTCGACCGTGGTGAAGCCCTTCTCGCCGCAATAGCCAGGCGCGCCAACAGTTTTCTCGAAATCTTTCCTTTTCCAAGGCAGCGCGTTCAGAGCTTTTCGTTCGGCTTTCGAAAGCTTTGCCACCTGATCGTAGAAGCCGGGAACCGTGACGCGAAAA
This sequence comes from Acidobacteriota bacterium, assembly GCA_003224085.1. GTDB lineage: Bacteria > Acidobacteriota > Terriglobia > Acidiferrales > UBA7541 > Acidiferrum. The sequence goes on from QHYK01000138.1 coordinate 1,309, forward strand.
TTCTTGTCGTGCAGCTTGGCAAGCAATTCTGTCAGGATGGTCAGCGGATTCGGGACCGCTCCGCCGTAAACGCCGGAATGGAGATCGCGTTCGGGACCCGTCAATTCAATCTGGTAATAGTTCAGACCACGCAAACCGTAAGTGATGGAAGGCACGCCCCTTGCGAGCATCGAAGTATCGGAGACCACCAGCGCGTCAGCCTTCAATTTTGCTTTATTTTTTTTCACGTAATCCCACAGGCTGACGCTGCCGACTTCTTCTTCGCCCTCGATTAAGACCTTTACGTTGATGGGAAGTTTGCCGTTGACTTTCTTCAGTGATTCGAGCGCTTTCAGATGGATGTGAACTTGACCTTTATCGTCGGCCGTCCCGCGGCCAAAGAGGTTGCCGTTCCGAACGGTCGGTTCGAAGGCGGGAGAAGTCCAGAGCTCAAGAGGTTCGGGCGGCTGCACATCGTAGTGCCCGTAAAAAAGGAGGGTAGGTTGCCCCGGAGCCTCCAAGGATTCCGCATAGACGAGAGGATGCAGGTTGGTCGGAACAATCTCCACGGTGTTGAATCCCGCAGAAAGTAAATGATCGGCAACCCAGCGGGCCCCTCGCTCGATGTCAGGTTTGTGCTCGCTCTGCGCGCTGATGCTGGGGATGCGCAGGAATTCGCAGAGTTCGGCCAGGTGCTGATCGCGCGAATTGTCAATCCACTCAACAAGATTCATATGGGGCTCTCGGAGACGGGAATCCTTTCGGTATTTGGATCCCAACTAGATCCTGCGCAGAATTTGAAACGAATGTTGCGCAGCCGAGGGATGCTGACCTGTGCTCGCCACGCAATGATAGTTTAAGGCTGCCTTGGCCCACGCACAAGGCGGGGTCGACCTTCAAGCGCCTGTTTTATGAAGCGGCCATTGAAGCAGAGTGCTGGTTTGACCTTCAGGCGACGGCCCACAAAAGTGAAACAGGTGCGCCGAATCGGTACAAAAGGGCCAATCGGATTGGCCCTTCCAATGGCTAATGCGCTGAGAAATAAGCCCTTAAAGAGCTTAGGAGGGGCACGTTTTGGTTGGAGATGTGCAAACCCCAAAACGGGAAGTGTGAAGTGTGTGCGGGTGTGGAGTCCGCTCTCCCTCACATCAGAGGCTGATGGTGAGGTTGCTGGGGAATAGAGGGCACCGCGTCGTCGTGGCTGCCACCGGATTGGAGGTGCTGGCGGCTCTGGAAAACAATGCCTTCCACGTCATTCTGATGGACGTGCGGATGCCGGTGATGGACGGGTTTGAAGCCACGGCGGCGATCCGAAGGAAAGAGCACAGCACCGGCGGCCATCAAATCATCGTTGCTCTAACGGCGCACGCCATGAAGGGCGACAACGAAAAGTGCCTCGCAAGCGGAATGGACGGATACCTCAGCAAGGCAATCCGGCTTCAAGAGCTGGACGAAGTTCTGGCTCGATACGGCACGCAGCCCCACGCGACCGCTTAGGCGCTTGCGATTCGAATGGCATCGCGACGTTTGCCGCTGGAGAACACCTGTACGCAAGGCCAGATTGACGATGTTCAAGTGGCGGCTGATGATGGCGCTATGAACGAAACGATTTCAGAAACACCGAGACGAAGCCCACGGGCCTTCCACAAAATCCGCATCCAGGCCCAGGGGCGCAGCCACGACCGCAAGAAGTTCAAGGAAACTTGCGAGACGGTGGTCGTGAGCCCTCACGGAGGTTTGCTGCTTCTCAAGCATGAAGTGGACAACGGCGAGATGCTGGTCCTCACGAATCCGCAAACCCAGGAAGAACAGGAATGCCGGATCGTTTACCTCGGCGAGCCGGTAGAGAAGGGACAGCGCGTGGGCATCGAATTTCTGACTCCGGCGCCACGGTTCTGGGGCGTGGAATTCCAGGATTCCCCAAGCGACGTCAACTAGCTTCAAGAAAGACTTACTACTGCGCGGGATTGGCGGGAGCGTGTTGCGGCGAAAGTTTCGCGCCGGCGCTTGAACGGCGCTTGAAAAACCAATCCCCTAATCTCCACAAAAGCAGGATCGCGACGAGCGCACCGTAGAAGAGCGGCAAGCGCACATCGGACTTCACCTTCCAGTAGTAGTGAATTACGCCACAAACCGCCGCGAAATAGATAAGGCGATGCAGCGCCTGCCAGCGCTTTCCGCCAAGCCGGCGGATCCAGCCGGCTGTGGAAGTTATCGCGAGCGGCAGCAATAGCAGAAAACCCAGAAAGCCCACAGTTATGAACGGGCGCTTGGCGACATCCTTCCACATGGCGGAGAGATCGAAAGACTGGTCGGGTCCGAGGTAGGTGAGGAAGTGCAGACAGAGGTAGAAGAATGCGAATAGACCGAGCATGCGCCGGAAACGAATCAGATCGGGAAGATTCAGCAGCTTTCGAAACGGTGTCACGCAAAGCGTAAAGACGAGAAATCGCAGAGTCCAGCGGCCGGTTGTTAGCTGAATAAACTCAACGGGATTGGCGCCCAGGCCATTGTGAAAGCCGCGCCAAACGAGCCCGCCCAAAGGAATCAAGCAAAGGATAAAA
>QHYK01000029.1 GCA_003224085.1 Acidobacteriota bacterium
TCCGTCGAGCAACACAACAATGAACCCAAACCGTTTATCTGGACAGCCAAGGCCTCGGATATCCTGGAAAAAGTGAAACGCGGACGAGCGGCCCTCAATAAACGACCATCTGTGTGACGCACTACACTAGCAGCCTGCAGGCCTCTTACGCTCGGCAGGTTCTTTGCCCGCTCTCAGGAGGCCAAGCACCTTCTGTTGTTCCGCCTGAGCCGGCACGCACATCCCCATCCGGAGAGAATCCGGGATGAGTTGGCGGTTGTAAGGGTCTTGGGTGAACTTGTCGCCCTGGTTTGGGCCGATGTGGTACTGCGTTCCGTAAATCTGGGGCTGCTTGATCTTTTGCGGATAACGATCCAGCGTCGCTGCGGCGATCCAGGAGGACTTAGCGCTGCCTTTGGCGATGCCGACCGTCGCCAAACTATGTGGGCTAGAAGGTAATCGTCGGGGTTATCACCATGCGTGGAAGACGAAGGCGGCTTCGTCAAAATCCTCGCCCGTGTGTAGCACGCCGCGCGAAATGAGATCCATGACCTGTTTCAGCCGCTCCGCGTCGCGAGGACCGATTTTGCTAAACCAGTCCATCCGTTGTGCGGGAGTCATCGCGGCCATATTCACTTCGCGGTCCGCCTGATCTGCATCGAAAATTTGCTTCATTTCCGCAGAACTTCCGTCCGGGGCGCTGGCCTCCTGGCTGACTGCTGGCACGCCAAAGGACATGACAAGCACGAGAGCCGCCAAAGTTTTGACCAGATGCCGCGCGCGATCACAGGCAAGTTGTTGCCGCATGTATGAAAACCTCCTCGTTTCGAGTTGCGCGAGGGCGATGCCTTGAATCATGCCACCTCCACCGGCTGATCATCTACCGTCACTTGTGCGCACCTGCAAACCGGCAAAGGCCCGTCCGTTTTCGGACATGGCTCTCCAGATCCGGACAGTCTGGCCTCGGTGCAGCTCCACAATAGCCGCGTAAGTTCATGAAAATGCAAAGGTTCCTTTGCTTCTCGCTCTGGTAGGCAGCCTGCTACGATGGCCAGGGGAAGAAGCTCTAGGCCTGGGAGGTACGCCGTGTTTGGACTTGCACAGGGCCTTCGTCACACCTTCCGCCAGCTGGCAAAATCGCCGGTCTTCACGGCTGTTTCCATTCTGACGATCGCATTGGGCATGGGGGCCAACACAGCTATCTTCAGCGTAATGAATGCCGTCCTCCTGCGAACTCTTCCGGTCCCGAACCCGCAGCAGCTCGTTTATTTCCATCTGAAGAATCAGCCCCTAAACACTTCGCAGACAGGCTACGGCGATATGTCCATGTCCATGCCGGTCTTCGCAGCGATGCGCACACGCAAGGAAGTTTTCCAGGACGTCATCGGATTTGCCCCGCTGGCTTTTGAGAAAGTGGCCGTGCGAATTGCGGGCGAGCCGGAAGAGGTCTGGGGCGAAATGGTCAGTGGGAATTTCTTCACCGGTCTGGGTGTCCAGCCCGTTCTGGGCCGCGGGTTCACGCTCCAAGACGAATCCACACACGCGTCCATTTCTGTTCTGAGCTATGCCTGGTGGAAGGGCCGATTCGGCGGCGACCAGGAAATTCTCGGCAAAACTGTCTACATCAAGGGCATTCCTGTCACGGTTATCGGCGTCGCGCCTCCCGGCTTTGGTGGCGTGGACCCTGCGCATCGAAGAATGGACTTCTGGATTCCGCTGCAAAACCGCCCGGAACTGAACGCCTGGGGGGCGCCACCGACCGACCACACGCTCTACGGCTCGCCAAACTGGCTGGCCTTGGACATAGTCAGCCGCTTGCAACCCGGTGTAACGGCAGAGCAAGCCGCGGCCCAACTCACTCCCGCATTTCAGAACGCGCTCGCGAGCGCATCGCCCGTGGATCCTCGCGATCAAAAGCCGTTGCTTGTTCTTTCCAACATTCGAGGGGTTGAGAGTTTGCGCGATGATTATGAACTTCCGCTCCGCTTTTTAATGAGCATGGTGGGTTTGGTGCTGCTGATTGCGTGCGCGAATGTAGTCATGCTGATGATGGCGCGAAATGCCGGCCGCCTGCCGGAATTTTGCTTGCGTCAGGCACTGGGAGCCAACTGACGCGCCCTTTTTCTGCAGTTGTTCCAGGAGAGCGTCGTACTTGTTGCCGCAGGCGCGAGTCTTGGCTGGTTGTTCGCCGGCTCAGCCACGCAGGCGCTGACCGCGTGGTCTGGCGTGGACATTCTGATTCAGCCGGACACGCGGGTTCTATTGTTCACCGCAGCCATCGCCGCAGCGGTGGCTATCGCTTTTGGCCTAGCGCCAACGCCATTCCTCAGCCGGCTGCCGCTGAATCTTGCGCTGCGGTCCGCAGGAGGGACAGTCAGTGCCGGAAGAAACCGTCTTTGGGGCCGCAAGCTCGTGGTGGCCTTTCAGATTTCGATTTGTATGGTCCTGCTTTGCGCCGGAGGTCTTCATTACCGCACGCTGCGGAACCTGAAATCGAGCGACCTCGGCATGCGCACGGCCGGCTTGCTGGTCTTTGGGATTAGCCCGCAGTCGAACATCCGCTCGGACGCGGATGCAATTCGGTTTCATACGGCGTTGCTGGAGCGCATGCGCGCGTTGCCGGGAGTGGATTCCGCGACAATCATGGAAGTGCGTATCGGCAGCGGAGACAGCGACAACGACGGCGTGCTCGTGGATGGGCGTAACCCTGCTCCCGATCGTCCCTTTGCAGGTGTGCGCGCGAATCTTGTCGGATCGGCATTTCTGCGCACACTGGGAATCCCTCTGCGGCTGGGCCGAGACATACAAGATTCCGATACAGCCAGCTCTCCCAAAGTTGCCATTGTCAACCAGACCTTTGTCGATCGCTACTTGCCAGGGGCGGATCCTCTTGGACACCGCGTCGCCACCGCAGGAGATCCGAAGGTCGAATACACCATCGTGGGAGTCGCCGGCAACAGCCGCTACACGGAAGTTCGCGAAACCGATCGCCCCATGGCGTATTTGCCGTTTTCTCAGACGCAGGGCGTGCTGGGGATGCAATATGAATTGCACACGATGGGCGACCCGAAAATGCTCATCGGAGAAGCGGCGAAACTGATTCACGACACGGATTCCAACTTGCCGCTGGAAAAGCCCATGACGCAGGCGGATCAGTTTGCGGAGACGATTTCGCGAGAACGGTTGATCGCAAACCTGTCTGTTTTTTTTGCCGGGCTGGCCGGCTTTCTGGTCGCCATAGGACTTTATGGGACGATTTCCTACGGTATCAATCGAAGAACCATGGAAATCGGCGTGCGCATGGCTCTAGGCGCGCAGCGGCGCGAAGTGCTTCGAATGGTTTTGGCGGAGAGCTTGATTGTTACCACGCTGGGACTCGCTTTGGGAATCCCGGCATCTCTCGCGGTAGCTCGGACTTTGCGCTCCATGATGTATGGTCTAAGCCCCAACGATCCGCTAAGCATTCTTCTGGCCTTAGCAGGCATCGCCGCGGTTACGCTAGCGGCGGCCATTTTTCCCGCGCGCCGCGCCGCGTCCATCGATCCGATGCGCGCTTTGCGCATGGAGTGAGCTTTGCGCCCCGTGAGAGTTCCAAGGTCGCCGCGACGAAAACTACCTCTCATGGGCCGCGCTTTTTTTACTTGCAACTACGGCCTATGACTTTCGAATGACTTATCAATAATCCCAGCGGAGGAGAACGCCGCCGGTGGTGTAGCCGGCGCCGACCGTGGCGATCAGCACGAGGTCGCCTTTGCGCAGGCGGCCCTGCGCCAGCGCGTCGCGCAAGCCCAGCGGAATCGTGGCGGCGGTGGTGTTGCCGTACTTGTCGATGTTGACCATCACCTTGGAATCATCGATGCCAAGCCGTTCCTGCGTCGCGCGGATGATGCGCAGATTCGCCTGGTGCGGCACAAGTAACGCCAGGTCGTCTTTGGTGAAGCCGTTGCGCTCAAGCAGCTTGACGGAGAGCTCCGCCATGCGCCGCACCGCGTATTTGAAGACCTGCGAGCCTTCCTGGTGAACGTAATGCATGCGCTTCTCGACGGTTTCGTGCGACGAAGGATGCAAGGAGCCACCGGCTGGCATGTAGAGAAATTCGCCGCCGGATCCGTCCACGTCATGCTCGAAGTCCAGAATGCCTTCATTCGAACTGTTGGCAGGCTCAAGCAGCACGGCGCCCGCGCCGTCGCCGAACAAAACGCACGTCGAGCGGTCCTTATAGTCGAGAATCGCGGTCATCACGTCGCTGCCGATGACCATGACTTTTTTGTGCGTCCCCGCACCGACGAATTGCGCGCCGACCGTGAGCGCATAGGAAAACCCCGAGCACGCGGCGGAAAGGTCGAAACCCCAGGCGCGCTTCGCGCCGATGCGGCACTGCACCAGGCACGCGGTTGCGGGAAAAAACATGTCCGGCGTAACACTGGCCAGGATAATCAGGTCGACGTCCGCAGGATCCGTTTTGGTCTGTGCGAGCAGCGCTTTCGCAGCTTCCGTGGCCAAATGCGAACTGGCCATGCCTTTTTCCACGACGTGGCGCTCGCGGATGCCGGTGCGCGTGCGAATCCACTCGTCGCTGGTCTCGACGATTTTCTCGAAATCCGCGTTGGTCATCACTTTCGGCGGAACGTAGCCGGCAACGCCCGTGATTTTTGCCGCGATGCGGTGGGACATGTCTCTCCTTGAAAAACGGCGACTTGGGACAAGAAGACATTGGATTTTATGCGATAGCGCAGCGCGGTTACAAGGCGGGAAGAAGTCGTTAGTCGTAAGTTGTAAGTTTTCAGTAAGGAGGATTTCGGAGTCGCGGGCAAGGGTTTTGGAGGATTCCGGGCCGTGTTTGCTTGAGGTGTATCTACACGGAACCGCAAGACTTGAAGATGGGATTTCTCCCCGCAAAAATCGCTCGGAGAGAGGAAGTTCTCCACTGCTGGACAGCAAAGAGCGCCGTCCTCCGGTCGAAACAACGGGGGGGTGTTTTGGCGCGCCGGGCGATGCTCAGTTTCAGACAGGGAGAATTTCGTAGCGCCAGGAAAGCATCGCCGTCTTTTTGAGCATCGCGGCCACGGAACAGTATTTGTCTTCGCTAAGCTCAATGGCGTGCTTGACCGCGGCGTCATCGAGCTGGCCGCGCAGCCGGTAAAGAATTTCGAGTTTCGTCCAGACGGTGGGCGGCTCTTTGGCGCGCTCGCCGGAACAAATAATTTCGAGCGACGCGAGTTTTTGCCGCTTCTTTTCGAGAATGCTCACGACGTCGGTGGCCGTGCACGCGCCCAGCGCCATCAGCACCAGCTCCATCGGGCCAGGCGCTCTGTTGGATTCGCGGTCGGAGTCAACCGCGACAGCGTGGCCGGACGGGCTCGTGGCCACGAATTGTTGTTCGCCAATCCACTTCACGGATGCAGTCTGCATGCGGCCCCCTTGGGGAAAGAATAGCAGGTGGGGAGGCCGGGCACGAAAAGCCCCATCGCTTCGCTCCTCGGAATGACAGGGTTACGTTTATCAACAAGCTCCTAGAGCTCCTAGGTCGCCGGTTCCGCTCGATTGGTGTTTTGTCTTACACTGCTTGGCCAAGATTTGACCACAAACGGAGGAAAGTGAAATGCGCCTTCAATCTTCATGGACTTCTTTACGGAACCGCAGGTTCTTAGCGACAACATTCGTGGCGATTGTGGTTCTTTGCCCTGCAGGTCTGGGCGTAAAAGCCCAGCAGAGTTCGGCTGCCGAAGCCAAAGATCAGCCGTACGCCATCGAGTACTACTACAAGGCAAAATGGGGCCATGCCGAGGAGTTTTTGACGCTCTTCAAGAAGAATCACTATCCCGTGCTGAAGAAGGAGATGGAACTCGGGCGCATGCTGAAAGTGAGCATGGTGACGCCGAGGTATCACATGACAGAAGACCAGCGTTGGGACTATCGCGTGACCATTCTTTTCAAGAACGCGGCCGTGGCCAACGACAACTTTGACAGCTCCGCGATCATCAAGCAGCTTTATCCCGACCAGGAAACGTACAAGAAAGAAGAGCAGCGCCGGTTCGAGATTCTCGACGCGCACTGGGACCTGCCCATCAAGGACGTCGACCTCGACGCGCGCTGAAGAATCTTCGGCAGGCTATCAGTCCGGTTGGGAAAGAAAGTGGCGAGTGGAGTCCCTAGCTTCCTTACTTGAACGCGGGGCCTTTTTTTCCCTCGCTAGGTTTGACGTGGCAGCGCCCCGCAACACTTGCACGGTCCAAGGTGCGGTATTCATGGTCGCCTCCGCGAGCGTGGTTGGTGCATTGTTTTGCGATCCACCTCGATTCACGAGTTTTGAGCCGCCTTAGGCGGCCAGTTGGGCGTTTCAACGCCGAACTGCTTAGCGTACTCGGCGTTCAATCGCTGCCAGCCGTCGAACTTCATGGTCTCGGCGCCGACGATGCGTCCAATGGGCTGACCGGCGAGAAGCCGATCCAGAACATCGAAAGCAATGTGCCACCCAGCAGCGCCCCACGAGATGAAGCGGCGATCGATGTTGTGCCACAGCGTCAGGCGCGTGCCGCCGCCAAAGGCTTCAAGTTCCCACCGGGTATCGTTGTACTCAAGCACCTTGGGAGCGTCGGCTCGCGTCACTGTTGTTTGGATCGGTGTGGGCGTTCCCACCCAGGTGAGCTTCACCGTTCCGACCGTACCCAGGCTCCCATCGGTGTCGAAGGGCGCCCATTCGCGCAGATGCGCCGGGTCGGTAAGCGCCTGCCAGACTTTTTCCGGCGAGTGGCGTAGTTCTCTGACCAGAATGAGCGTCCACTTCTCTCCGTCCTTTCGTACCTGCGCCCCGCTGGCTGGACCCGGTGTGTACTGCTCGCGATTGGTCATGTTCTTCTCCTTGTCTTCCTTTTCGTTGGTGTTGACTGATCCATGCGGTCAAGGTGGCGTTCGAGAGCATCTACGTGAGCGGACCAGAACCGACGGAACGGAGCCAGCCAGGCATCCACCTCCTGAAGTGGTTCTGGCTTCAGCCGGTAGAGACGGCGCTGCGCGTCCACCGTGGATTCCACGAAACCGGCCTCGCGCAGCACTCGCAGGTGCTTTGACACGGTCGGCTGCGGCATACGAAGTTGACGCTCGATCTCTCCCACCGACCGTTGTGAGGAGACCAGAAGGCTCAAGATCGCGCGGCGGTTCGGCTCGGCAAGGACTTCGAACACAGATCCCATGCTCCTTATATACTCCATGGCGCATATACGTGTCAAGGGATGTGCAGGGCAGGGGGGGGCAGGCAACGGTTTCGGTGGGCGTGGAGGCTGGAAGCTGGGGCCGGAAGCTGGGAAGTTGGGGGCAGACGGGACGTTTCCGCCTGGAGCGGGTAGGGAAACTACTTTGCTTTGCGGGTCAAGTGTCAAGACCATGGGGGTGTCTTTGTCGCCTTCGCGCCAGATCCAGGTTTCGGTGATGTGATTGCTGATGGCCGGTCTCCGGGGCTTTCAGATTTCCCGCGCCCTGGTAGTCGAAACTGAGTTCCTTGACGTCAGTTGAAGAAAGCACGACGCGCATGCGCGGCTGATTGTTGGTCGGGCAATAGTGCGCCAGCGCGATGCCGTCGCGATCCATGCTGTAAGGCGTGATCATTTCTTCCATCCCCGAAGCTTCGAGCCTTTCCAGGACGGCGGTGCCAGAGGCTAGCACCTCAAAGCTGGTTTTCGCGGACATACCATGGGCATCTTTGCCTTCCCACTGCCCGGCAAGCGATTGTAGTTTTTTGAAGGCGGATTCGGACGGTGTTCCCGCAGCCAGCGGAAGGGTCAGGGAAGTCAGCAGCACAAAAGACACAGATAGCGGCGTGAAGCTACGGCTGGTCATCACAAGCCTCCCGGTGGAATGTGTCTCCCGCGACAAACCGAACACGGTGCGACGAACGAACAGGGACACACGCCGACTCTCGGCCTTTTCGACCGAAGCGACGCAGAAAAACGTGGCAAGCCGGCATGCCGCCGGCATCTGAGTCGGCTGCAGGCGGTCTCATCGTTGCGTGGCGGCGCTGAAATCAAGCCAGGATCCCTCGCTGCGCTCGGGATGACAGCGCCTGGAAAAAGACGAGATTAGAAACCTCTCCCATCCAGATTGCACACTGCGCGGAGATAATAGCCAGAAGCTCCCCATGCCCCCTGAAGCCTATGACGAGCGGGAATCAGGAGCTGCGCGGAGAACCGGAAGCAGCGGCGACTTCGATGATGGGATTCGGCAAAGTGCGCATGGTGCGCACAAAAACTTCGACGATCCCACCATCGAATTGGGCGTTGGCGCAGCGCTCGAGTTCGGCGAGCGCGTCGGGGGCGCTGCGCGCTTTTTTGTACGTGCGGTCGCTGGTGATGGTGTCGTAGGCGTCGGCAATGGCGATGATGCGCGCGCCGAGGGGGATGCCTTCGCCCGACAGCGCGGTCGGATAACCCGAGCCATCGAAAAATTCGTGGTGATGCAGGACCATTTTGCGGATGCGGCCGAGCGGCGTGAGCGGATCGAGGATTTTTGCGCCAAAGCTTACGTGGGATTTCATGGTCTCCCATTCTTCGGGATTAAGCGGGCCGTTTTTGTTAAGAATATTTTCGGGAATTCCGACTTTGCCGATGTCGTGGAGCACAGCGCCGAGGCGAATCTCTTCGACCTCGGCGTCGCTCATGCCCATGGCTTCGGCGATGAGCGCGGCATAAGCGGCCACTTTCTGCGAATGGCCCTGCGTGTAGTGGTCCTTGGCGTCTATGGCATAAGCCAACGATGTGACGGTATCGAGCACGGCTTGCGGGAGCGCGTGTGGGCCCTCATCCTGTGATGCCCGGGACTTGCCGTTTTCTTCGGTGGCGTTAAGCGATTCCGTGAATTGCCGTAAGCGCTGATAGATTTCTTCGAACGCTTCGGGACCGGTGGAGAACAGGCGCTTCAGGGTGACACCCAAATACGCTTCGAGGACGTCGCGCTTCCACTTTTTCGCTTCGTTGGGATCGAAATGATCCGCGGTAGAAACGGCGTTGCCTCCCTGATGTTTCGAAAGATACATCGATGCGTCGGCAACCTGAATAAGCTCTTGCGGTGATGAACCGTGCAGCGGATAGCAGGCGATGCCGAAACTGGCGCTGATGTTTTTCTCGCGGAGCAGCGGATCGGCGGAGACCCAGCCGCGCAGCTTGCTGGCAAGCTGGCGCGCGTGCTCCATGGTGGTTTCGGGCATCAGGATAACAAATTCGTCGCCGCCGTAGCGCGCGACAACGTCCGAGCGGCGGCAATTGGTCTCGAGAATCTGCCCCACGCGCTGGAGAACGAGGTCGCCTTCGAGGTGGCCGTAGAAGTCGTTGACGAATTTGAAGCGGTCCAAGTCCATAAGCACGAGCGCGAACGAGCGCCCCGCGCGCGTGGAGCGCTTCCATTCCGAGGACAGCGCTTCCATGAAAAAGCGGTGGGTCTTGACGCCGGTGAGGCCGTCGGTGATGGCCTGCTCCTGGGCTTTCTGGAAAGAAAGCGCGTTGTGGAGTGCGCCGGCAATGAGGTCGGCAAGCGTGCGGAGCAGCAGGGTTTCTTCTTCGGAGAAGTCCGCCTGCGCCGAAGATTCGACGTACAGAATGCCGTGAAGCTGTTCGGCGTAGAAAACGGGGAGAGCGATGGCCGCAACGGAATCGGGCAAGAGCGGCTTCCAGGCGCTATCTGTCGAAGAGCCGGCACGGAAGACAGCCATGTGGCCGTTGCGAGCCACGTGGCCGACGAGGCCGGTGCCGAGCGGAATGCGCTGGCCGAGCGTGCCGCGGCGCGCGCCGGCTTCGGCTTGAATGACAATTTCGCGCGTGGCGTAATCCAACGAGCCAATCCCGATATGGTCGTAAGTAAGTCCGGCTTCCAATTGCTCGGTGATTTTGGCGAGCATCTCGTCGGGATTCAGCGTGGCAATGGCGTTGCGTGAGATGGTGTTCAGCAAGGAAAGATGCCGAGCCTTGGTGCGCTCCTCCTGGAAGAGCCGCGCGTTTTCGATGGCGATGCTGGCCTCGCTGGCGAGAACGCGAAGCAGCTCCAGATGGCCTTCATCAAAGGCGCGCTCATGATCGGAGAAAACGGCCATGGCGCCGATGGCATGGTCGTAGGCCACTAGGGGAACGCCGCAGAAACAGCCACCGGTGCGAATCGGCTCGACGCCGAGCTTTTTGACTTCGGCGACGTAATTTTCGCGGATCAAAACGGGCTGGCGCGTTCGAATGAGGTACTCGGTGAGGTGGTTTCCGGCGGGGCGGGTACGCTGGGACACGCGATTGCCAGCGATGATTTCCAAATCAAAACGAAGTTCGTCGCGAAGTGCATCCAGCTCAGCGATATAAAAATTCTCGACATCGAAGAGACGGCGCAGTTCTTCCCAGACTTTTTTGGTGAGCTCTTCCTTCTGCAGCGTGGAGCTGAGCACGCGGCCAATTTCGTTGAGCACGTGCAGCTCTTCGGAGCGGCGCGAAGTCTGCTGGATCAAGTAGCTATTCTCGACAGCCATGCCGATCTGATGGCCCAGCGCGAGCAACAGCCGCAATTCCGCGGAAGTGAAGCGGCGGTTGTCCGGAGTACCGAGGAGCAAAACGCCAAAAGCCTGTTCCTTGGCTTGCAAGCTGATGGCCACGACGCTGCGCAGCCCTTGAGCGAGCGCCAATTCGCGGAAGCGACGGATGGATTGTTCCTTGTCCAGGGCGGAGAGAGAATCGTCACGAAGATCGCGGAAACCCAGCAAGCCGCCGAGACGAGCCACCAGGCTGACCAGGTAATCGTCTAGGCTCTCGTTCTGGGTGGCGCGGCAGAATTCATCGCTCAAGCCAACGGCAACGACGGAGGTCGGACCTTGCGGGTCGCCGTGGTGGAGGAACAGCGCGCCTGCCGGAAGACGCACAACGCCGAGGACGCGGTCCAACGCTTGCGACAGCATGCGTTGAATTTCACCGCCGACAAAACTCGAAGTGGCCAGGTTGAGGTTGGAAAGCGCCAGCATGTTGCGCTCGATGCGGCGCTTCTCCTCCTCGTAGAGCGCCATGACCATGAGCATGGCGACAAAGGCGCAGGGCGCGGTGGCCACCACGCTCAGGGAGGCTCCTTGAAGTTCGGGCGTGGCCTTCAGGAAATGGAGCGCCAGCCACAGGACTCCCCAGGAGGCAAAAGAAAGACCGAGGAGCCGGTCGGCAAGAGTTTCCTGGCGGCGGCTTTCCTGCCAGAAGATGGCGGCGACGGCGAGGTAGAGGAGCGAAGCCGGAATAACCGCCGAGACAGAGAATTTATTGGCGGCGTTTGCTGCGGCCCAAAGTCCCAAGAGGCTGACAACCAGAAGGGCCAGCAATTTCCAGGGCTTCCGCTGCGCATAAATCTGAGCACCAAGAAAAAACAGAACGGCGGAAAGCCCGAAGAGCCAATGCGTCAGCGCGTTTTCAAGCGAACTGGGCACGGCCGGAAAGATGTAATGAAGACCAAAAACGAACCAGGCCGCGGTCCAAAGCAGGAGGTAATTCTGGCGCTTAATGCTGTAGATGTAGGCGAAGAAGCTCGCCACAAGAAACATGGCGATCAACAGCGCGAAGGAAATGAAGCTCTGATATATCAAGCCCAATCTATTTCTCCGCCCACCAAACAGACAGCCGTGCGCTCAAACGAAGGCGCAGAGTTCCTTCGTGTTGTGTGTAGCCTGCAGGCGTGCCCCAGCTCCATCAGACCTAGAGGCAATTGTGCGGCGACGCAGAAAGCCGCGCCCAGACACAATACAAGGTACTGTGATTATGGATTAGGAAATTTTCAAGAAGCAAGCGTACCTGGGTACTGGTTGCCAAAAAGACAGCACCACGGCGGTAACCGGTTCATGGCAAAGGACGTAGAAGAAAAGGCCACAATTTGCGGCGGAAGTTCCTGGCCACTGCGCCAACGGCTTTTTTGTGGGCTTTAGCGTGAGAGTTACCTGTGCGGCTCGACGATTTGCACGTGATGGTGGTCAAGCAAGTCGCCCGTGGCGTGGTCGAGTTGGGCGATGGCCAGCTGGAAACTAACCTGCGATTGAATGAGATTCAGTTCCGCCTGAGCGAGCTGCGTTTGTGCGTCGAGAACGAAGAAAACCGGCTCGGCGCCCAATTCGTACTTGCGTTCGTCGGCGTGAAGCGTATCGCGGGCAAGATCCGCAGCGACTTTTGCCGCTTCCATGGAGAGCTTGGCTTGCTCGAGAGAATGCACGGCGTTCGTCACTTCGAGCGTGATGCTCTGATTGGTCCGGCGCTCCTGGTATTGGTCGCGGCTGCGGCCGGTCAGGGCATCGGCGAGATTGGCTTGCGCCGCGTGCCGCCGCACCGGCAGGTTGAGAGAAAGCGAGGCGCCGTAGGTCGGGTTGGTAAAGTGGAAGGTCTGGCTCAGGCTCCCGGTCAACCCAATGTCGGACGGCGGAAGCGGTGAACTATTCAGGCCATTCCCCCAATAAAACCCGGAGAGTTCGAGGTCCGGCTTGAGACCGTTCTGCGCCAGGCGAACGGTGAGCCCGTCGCTGGCGAGCTGTTCCCGAATGGCTTCGACTTCGGGGCGATTGGCGAGCGCGCGGGAAAGTGCGGTGGCAATGTCGACGCTAGGTAATTCGCCGACTGGAGCGGGTTGGTCCGCAAGGTCGAGGTCCAGGGCGCGGATGTTCGGGTCAAGGTCTGCGCCAATGTCGCGCCGGAGAATGTCTGCGGCTTGCTTGAGCGCGTACTCGGCCTGAATGACACCGACACGCCGCGAAGCCACTTGCGACTCCGAACGATAAATGTCCAAGGGAGGCAGAGCGCCCAAGCTGAGGGCCTTTTTGTCATGCTCGTAGCTTTTTTGCGCCTCTTCTTGCGACTGTCGCTGCACGATGAGGTTTTCCCGCGCGAGGACGACGCTCCAGTAATCGTTCACAACCTGGAGAATGATGTTGTTGACTTCGACGGTGAAATTGGCGCGCGCCTGCTTCAGATTCCTTTGCGCTAAAAGAATGGGGGCGCGATTCGGAAAGAGCCCGAAATTGCGAAGGAGCGGCTGCGTAAGTGTGAACTGGAGGGTAGTCGAAAGAGATGGATTCACCGTGCTAAAGGAGCTGTTCGAAGAGAATTTGGTGGAGTTGAAGGAAGTCTGAAAATTCGTCCCGGTTGGGAACAATTCCTGGTAGCTCATCTGGGTGTTCTGCGTCAAACTGCTCACGATCGGAGCGCCCTGGAGCTGTGAGATGGGCAACGATTTGGTCCTAGTGTCGGAGAAGCTTGAAGTCGCCAGGGGATCGAAAAAGGCGTACGAGCGTTTGAGACTATCCAGCGCAAAGTCAATTTGAGCGCGGTCGATGTGAATGTCCGTATTATTTGCGAGTGCCAGGCGGATGCCGTCGTCCAGCGCGAGAACGAGCTTGCCGTTTGCGACGTGATCCTGCAAACCTTCCGGCGAAGGCAGCTGCGCCGCGAACCGCTGCCGGCCGTTGAATCCCAGGGATGTACCTAGAGGCGGACCAGATTGGGCACGCGAAGCAACAACGCACACCAGAGCGAGAAACAGCGGAGCGAGGAAAGAACCAGGCCGGCCCATCGAAACACCCCCAGGAGATTTTTTCGAACTGCGTCCTATTCCTCAGAAAATCGCTTCTAGGCGACTTCCTCAGAAAATCGCTTCTAGGCGACTTGCGCTAAAGGCTCCAAGGTCACTTTGAAGCCCAGACCTTCAAGGCGTTTGGTTAAGCGCCGGCGCAGCCCCTCGGGGTTCAGGCGATCGAAGTAGTCGGGTCCAAGGTCTCGGTAGCAGACCTTGTCTCGCAGGAT
>QHYK01000030.1 GCA_003224085.1 Acidobacteriota bacterium
CTCCGAGTCAAACGCAGTGATTCGCCTGCCATTTGAACCATTCAGCGGCTGCATCCAAATATTATCTACTCCGTTCTCGCGGATGGGATAGGCTACTGCTGATCCGTCGGGCGTAAAGCTTAATCCTCCAGCCGAGATTCGCTCATCCGCATCGATAAGCTCCGGGCGCCCTGCCTTCGCCGTGAGGTCAAGAAGAGCAACCTTGTATTGAGGGTAGGGATCCTCCTGTGTTGGTACAGTCGCCACGACAAAAGCCATCCGTTTCCCATCTCGCGAAGGACTAAGCGTCATCCCTACCGGTAAGGTTTTCGGAACCGCGCTCCCCGGAAGTACCTCTGGTTTTCCAGAGCCGTCCGCGGCCACACGCCAGATTTGCTGCAGGACCTCATCCCAATAGAAAACCCATTTTTCATCCATCGAGCAAACTGGGGCGCGATCGGCCTTCCCGTCAGACAACTTTACGGGACCTGTGCCGTCCGCATTCGCTCGCCAGATATTCGTCGAATTGGTACCTCCATGGAATGCCCAAGAAAACACCAGGTAACGATTGCCACAACCTGACAGGTCCACAATCGCCGCGTTGGCATCTCCGACCAATTGCGTCGGAGCGTTTCGCTCGCTGCCGATGCGCATCAGGCTGCTAAAGTCGGTGAAAGCCAGATCCCCATCGGCAGTCCAATCGAACGAATAGACGGATTGTCCTGGCAGAAGCACTGCACTCGCATCGCCAGGCTGGCTGCCCCCCACCGATAGAACGTAAAGATTCTGTATCGTTTTCGTCTGCACGGTCGCCAGCGTCTTCCCGTCTGCGGACAGCGTCAACGTGACATAGCTGTTTGTGTCCCGCGTTATCGGCTCGAATTGGTCTCCTCCGTCCGGGATGACTGCGATCTGCGACCGCTGAAAATATTCCGGTCCTCTTTGCGAATACAGCGCCACGATTCCGCGCCGCTCTGGCAGCCATTTGAAGTCCAGGGTTAGGCGGTCATCGAATGTTGCCAGAGGCTCGACATTCCCGCTCTTGACCGCAAGCAAGCCTAAGCCCCCTAATGCCTTGTCGGGCCTAAACAATCGGAAAGCGATCTGCTTGCCATCCGGAGACCAGGCCACGAACGAGGGTGCCTCGGAGGCAGGGCTTGCAACGTATAGAACCTTCTCGTCACCGCCATTCCCATTGGTTGTCATCACCTGATACTTGCCCGGCTCCGGACTGTTCCTCCGCGCAAAAGCGATGCGCCGGCCATCGGCAGAGAACGTGATGTCGCTGTCGATACCGCGAACCACAGTGAGTGGCGTTCCGCCCAGCACCGGCGCGCGATACAGATCAAAATTCGTGTTCGTCGAGTCTACCGCCTTAATGAAATAAAGATAGTTGCCGTCCGGGGAGAACGAGAGGGTCTTGTAGGAAGAGGGCGCCGGTGGAATTACTTGTGTATCGCTGTTCGTTGGCAGGTTGCGCAGCCACAAGCTCTGCAGGCCCTTGGTGTTGAGCACCGTCATTATGTATCTCGCATCAGGGGAGATGGCTGTAAGCGTTGCCTTCCCGGAGGTAGTCACCTGCGTGATGGTGAATCTCTGGAAACTAGCAGGCCGCACGCGGTGCACCAGCGAGTACACTCCGAACCCCGCTGCCACCAATACCAGCAGGGCCACTCCTGCAATTCCCGTAGCTCTCACCTTATGGTGCTTTACTGCCTCGATCACCGCGGAACTGCCGGACTGATGGACCGCGTCTGGCCCGGTCGGCAACAGCTCGATCGCGGAAGCCCTCGCTACCGCTTCTGCCGAGTGCCCTGAATCGGTCTCGCGCTTCAGCCGCTTCAGGTCTGCACGCATTTCCGACGCCACCTGGTAACGTAGTTCGCGGTCCTTTTCCAGTGCTTTGAAGATGATCTCTTCCAGCTTAGGCGGCAGATCTGGATTGATGCGCAGGGCCCGCGTGGGCGGCTTGTTCAGAATGGCGTCAAAAACCGTCGCGGAAGTATCTCCGCGAAACGGCATCGCTCCGGTAGCCATCTGATACAACACCGCTCCGAAGGAGAAAAGATCGCTTCGGGCGTCCAGCTGCTTTCCCTTGGCCTGTTCCGGCGACATATAGGCTACCGTGCCCAGCGCTGTGCCCGGACCGGTTAGGTGGTCAGCGCTAGAGGCCTCCGTGGCCTCAAACGCTACGCCCGCGGGCTGCGCCACCTTGAAGCTGACCGGCATCAACTTGGCCAGCCCGAAGTCTAGAATCTTTGCGTGCCCTTTCTTAGTTGCGAATATATTCGCCGGCTTGATGTCGCGGTGGATGATCCCTTCGCTGTGCGCAGCATCCAGGGCATCGGCAATTTCGATGGCCAGTGTGAGCAGCGTGTCATTATCCAGGCCCCGGTTGCCAATGAGGTGTTTCAACGTCACGCCATCCAGGTACTCCATGGCGATGAAGCCCAGGTTATCTTCCTGGCCGATATCATAGATCGTGCAAATGTTGGGATGGTTCAGCGAGGAGGCCGCTTGGGCCTCGCGCTGGAAGCGCGCCATCGCCTGGTGGTCAGAACAAAGCTCCGTCGGAAGGAATTTAAGCGCCACAAAGCGACGGAGGCGGGTGTCCTCAGCTTTGTAAACGACACCCATTCCGCCCCCACCCAACTTCTCAACAATGGTGAAGTGGGAGAACGTTCGGCCTATCATGGGGTTGCCATCTTAGGAGTACCACTAGGCGAAGTCAACAGGCGGGCGCAGAGCCCGCCTCCGCAATCAACCACGGCGGCTCGCCAACCTTCGGATCGGATAGGCAAGTGAAAAGGCCTTTGATTGACACATAAATACTACCATAGTAGTTCTACATACGAATGTAGTAGAACATGATAAGACCTTAAGTTAAAAGTGACGTCCGAGAACCACGAGAAGAACGAAGCGAGGGAAGCGCATAGGGTACACCTCCGCCGGGAGAAATTATAGTTAGAGAAATAACAATTCGCCAGCCACAGGTGGGGGACATGCGGCGCCAGCCTTCCAGCGCGCGGGGATCGCGCGAGAAGGCAAGCTGGAGAGCGGGCGGAAGCTCATGCTCCGCTTCCATGACGGAAAGGAGTTGCTCGGCAATCTGCTCGGCACGGCGGACGCGGCACTTTTTGGCTGCGCGACCCAGTTGCAATACCATCGCCGCATGGAAAGGCTGAGGCGGTCGAACCAGGCACGGACGGAGCGGTCTTCGCGGAGGGCGCGCTGGAGTTCAGCAGGCAGGACCGCGGCGCGCTCGTCGGTATCCGGCTCCAGACGGCATTGCGCGATGCTTCCGGCAAAGGCCTGCGCACCGGGCTGCATTTTCTTGTTGACGATGAGGAAGTGCTGGCCGGTTTGCGTGGCTGTAATTTCCATCTTTGCGACGGATGGCCAATGGGTGGGAAGCAGAGAAGTGCGAAAGGCGAAGCCGTGGAGTTCGCCTTTGACGCGCAAGCTGCCTCGCGTTCCCCAGACCTTGTGGACGCTGAAGGGAATGCGCAGGATGGTCCAGCCGCCGAATTTGTTTTGCAGGCGTTCGAGCGTGGCTTTGAAGGATTTCGCGACGGGCTTGGGCGTGGTTTTCTTCTTCATGGGAGTTGCGGAGAGGAAGAATTTTAATACGAGGAGCTAGCCTCAGGGGCTAAAGCCCTTGTCGCGCGGACGGCTTATGTCGGAGCTAAAGCTCCGACTCCAAATTCCTTCTCGTAGAGATATGCAGGACGCCGAATCAGAATGGCGGCTTGCCTTCGACGATGTGGAGGTAGCGGTTGGGGGCGAGATTGGTGAATTTGTCGACGCGCTTGCTGGGGAGGGGCCAGTGAATTTCTAGCTCGTCGATTTGGGTCGCGCCGCCGATGCTGAGGACTTCGCGGGGATCGTGCGAGGAAAGATAGCTGCCGCCGTTGTTCTTCAGCCGCTGGCGCGTTTTGCCGTCGGCCTTCCACACGATGCGCGCGCCGATGGCATCGCGGTTACAGATCACGCCCTCAAGCTTCAGGCCGAGCCAATTGTTCCCCTTGGCGGCGTTATTTTTCAGCAGCACGGGAGCGCCGCCGTTGACGCCGATGAGCACGTCCAGTGCGCCATCATTATCGTAGTCGCCGATGGCGAGGCCGCGCGCCGCAAAGTCTTTGTGAAAGACGGGGCCGGCGCTTTCGCTGACGTCATGGAGCAGGCCGTCTGCGCCGTGATGGAACAGCAGCAGCGGCTCTTTGTATTTCACCTGCATGGAGTAGGCGTCGATCATGTCGTCGGGATGGCCGTTGGCGAGGAAGAGGTCGACGAGGCCGTCGTTATCGTAGTCGAAATATTTCAGGCCCCAGCCGCTCAGCAGGCGCGTGGCGCGCGCGACGCCATTGGCCTGGGCCACGTCGCGAAACGTTTCGTCTTTATTGTTTTCGTAGACCGAAAACATTTCGTGATCGACGTTGGCGACGAAGAGGTCTTGATAGCCGCGGCCGCTGAGGTCGGCGGCGTCCACGCCCATGCCGGAGCGAGGACGCCCGGTGTCACTGAAGCCTACGCCGGCTTGCAAAGCGATTTCGTCCCATTTCCAGGAGCCAGCAGGGCCGGGGCCGCGGTTGACGAAAAGAAAATTCTGGACGGTGTCGTTGGCGACGAAGAGGTCCATGTGGCCGTCGTTGTTGATGTCCGTGGCGACCACGCCGAGGCCCTTGCCAAGGGCTTTGGCGATGGCCGTGCCCTTGCTCACTTCGGTGAAGGTGCCGTCGCCATTGTTGTGGTAGAGGAAGCTGGCGGTGGGCTTGAAGACTCGCGGCACGCAGTAATAGTTGTGGCCGATCTGGTTGCTGCCGCATTCGAGCTTTTTGACGCCGGAGTAGTCGACGAAGCTGCAGACGAAGAGGTCGAGCTTGCCATCATTGTCGTAATCGAACCAGACGGCGCTGGTGGTCCAGCCTGGAGTGGCGAGCCCGGCTTTTTCGGTGACGTCAGTGAACGTGCCGTTCTGGTTGTTTTTGTACAGGATGCATTTGCCGTAGGCGGTGACGAACAGGTCCGGCCAGCCGTCGTTGTCGTAATCCCCGACGGCGACGCCCATGCCGAAGTAGGCGCCGGAGACGCCGACTTTTTCGGTGACGTCGGTGAAGCTGCCGTCGCGATTATTTTTGTAGAGGGCGTTGCGGACGGGCTTGGAGGCGGGCGGCGTCCAAAAATCGCTGGGGCCGCTGTTGACGAGGAAGATGTCCATCCAGCCGTCGTTGTCGAAGTCGAGAAATGCGACGCCGGGGCCGAGGGCTTCGGGGAGATAGCGGCTGGGTGACATGGCGTTTTCGTGGAGCCAGTCAATGCCGCTGGCGGAACGAGGAATTTCGCTGAACAAGGGCTGCGTCCCCTGCGGTGCTGCTACCGATTGTGATTGCAAATGGCTGAAGGCGCTGCGTGGCCCGAGCAGTTGTGCGGCGCCGAGGGAGGAGGCGAGGCGGAGCCAGTCTCTTCGTGAGAACTTCATTCGGCAGCGGCCATGGGGTTCGGGAGCTTCACGTTATTGTGATTGCGGCTTGACGCCGGGCTGCTTGGCTTGCTCTTCGTCGGTGAGCTTTTGGACGATTTCTTGTTCGCGCTTGCCGTCGGCGGGGCGCTTGAGGCGATAGTAGACGAGGGAAAGCGAAACGTGCGCTTCGGTGAACTGCGGCGATTCCTTGACGAGAGACTCGAGAATTTGGCGGGCCTCTTCGGGCTTGCCTTCGTCGACGGCGATGACCGCGAGCTGGTAACGGACGCCGGGATCACCGGGACGCGTGCTTAGCGCGCGAGCGAGGTACTGGTGGGCTTGCTCGTAATTTTGTTCCTGGCGGGCGATGGCGCCGAGTTGCAGGTTTGCGTCGAAGTTGTAAGGGTCGCGTTCGAATTCGGCCTTGAATTGTTTGACGCAGAGGTCGGAATCGCCGGTGAACTGCAGCGCCTTGGCGTAGAGGACGTGCACGTCCGGGAGATTGGGATTGAGGGCTTCCGCTTTGGCGAATTCATCGCGCGCGCCGGCATAATCGGCGATGTTCATCTTGGAGCTGCCGAGCATGAGGTGGACCTCGGCGGAGTCACCGTTGCGGAAAATGCGGTCGATGCGACGCTGGCCATCGTCGGCACGATTTTGATGGATGAGCGCGAGTCCGAGCATGTAGGCGATGGCGAGGTCGTCGGGGCGCTTTTTTTCTTCGGGTTCGAGGAGGCGGATGACGTCTTTATCGCGGCCCGTGCGGAGGTAGCAGTCGGCGAGCAGCAAAACCGCTTGCGCGTTGGCGGGATCTTCGGCGTGAACACGGGCGAGTTGCGCCGACGCTTCCGGGATGCGTCCCATTTTGTAGTAAGCGATGGCGAGGTTCAGCCGTGCTTCCTTCAGCGCAGGTGATTGCTTTAGTGCGATTTTGTACTCGGAGATCGCCTCCTCAAAGCGACCGAGGCCGGCCAGAGCGGCGCCGAGATTGGAGTGTATTGCAGTAGCTTCGGGATGCAGCTCGAGAAATTGCTTGTACTCGGTTACGGCCGATTGCAAATCGCCGGCTTGCTGCTTCTGGATGGCGTCCTGGATGAGTTGCTGAGGGGTCTGAACCTGTGCTTGAGATGGAGTCTGGCGGTGCGGAGTTTGCGCTTGATTTTGTTCCTGAGGAGCTTGTTCCTCAGGAGTTTGCTCCTGAGGGGCCTGTGCCTGCGTCTGAGGTGCCCGCGAAATGTGTGCTTGTGCGATTTGCGTTTCTGAAGTTTGTTGCGGCGGAATCTGTAGTTCCAGAGTTAGTGCCGGCCCAGTAGCGCCAAGACTCAATGCAAGAAAGAAAATGCAGGTCCTCATACCGAAAAATTTCCCGGTCTAGTGTAGCAAAAGAAAAGGGGATGGCCGAAGCCATCCCCTTTTTGGCCGTGGGTCAGTTTGAATTTTGACCGCTATTGTCACGATCAAGAAAATTCAAACAGACCCACTACCCCATTTTTGGCCCACAAATGTTGCTCTCTTTCCAGACTAGAAGAAGAACTTGACCGCCAGCTCGACTATTCGTTGACCTTGTTTGTTCTCGGTTATGCCGAAGGTCGAATTGTTCGGCTTCAGAGTGTTTGGATCAAAGCTAAGGTTGAGATTGTTTCCGTTAAAGGACCACAGCGGATGGTTCAACCAGTTGTAGCCGTTGAACCGGAACTGCACACTCTTGTGCTCGGTGATGGGAAAGCTCTTGAACAGGCCCATGTCCCAACTGAAGAAGGTTGCTCCGTAGATGGGCGGCAGGATGGTCGGGCCGTTCTGGCCAATGGTGGTCGGCGCGGCGAAGCAATTCCCGTTGATGTATTGATGGGGGCCCAAGTTCGACGTTGGGTTGCATGTCAAGATGGGGTTGAGCTGGATATCCGGCGTGCCCAGCAGCGAAACATTGCTGATGGCGAAGTTGGTACCGGGAATTTTTGCGTTGTTGAGGTTCATGCCAAAGCTCTGGCCTTGGTAACCCGTCAGGTTGGGGCCGCTCTCCAACTGCAAAATGCCAGAGACCTGCCAGCCATTGACGAAGCCGCCGGCCAGCTTGTTTGTGGTGGCCTTTGGCAATTCGACGGAGTAGGCAGCGTTGAACAGCTGCTTGCGGCTATTCGGCAGCACGCCATAGTTGTTGTTCACGTTGAATTGATCGTAGAAGCCGACGATACCCATGGCCTTGCTAAACGTGTAATTCAGATTGATGGTGTAACGCCCCCTTGAGCGCGCCCACACGGCCTGCAAGGCATTGTAGTTGGAATGGCCGTTGTTCGTGGCCAGGTACAGATCCGAGTAACCTAACAGGGGACGGAAACTATCGGCGTTGAGCGTAGCCGGATCCACACCGCCGTTCTTCGAGGACAGCATGGCCCCAACGGGCACCAAGTTGATGTTCAAAGTATTGAAGCCCTCACTGCCGCCGTTGCCGCTGCTGGGAAGATCCCTTGACCTATTGCCGATGTAGGAGACCTCCAGGACGCTCGACCACGGCAAGCGGCGGGAAACGGTGAAGTTCCAGTTATCCGTATACGCTTGCTTGTCGTCCGTGCTGTCGACGGCGGAGGGACCCGAGGCCACCGCGCTGAAATTAACGGTGTCGAGCCCGGCATTCCCAGAGGCCGAGGACCACGGCGCTGTGGACGCCAAACTCGCGGGTAACGGATTGACGAGGATGGGTTGACTGGTGTTCCCACCCGTGGGAACCTTCCCATCGAAACCGATCGACTTGACCCCAGCGGAAGCATCCAAGCCGTTGGTAAATTGACCAGCATGGAAGTAGTAGCGGCCCCATCCTCCACGGAGCACGGTCTTGCCGTTGCCGAAGAGGTCATAGGCGGCACCCAGTCGCGGCTGGTAGAACAACGCCCGCGTCGGGAAGCCACCTAGCGGAACGCTACTGTCTTTGGCGTGCCACTCGAATCCGCAGAAGGTCGGGGCAGCGGTACACGTTTGACCGCCGCCCGCGGTGTAGGCCGCAGGATCGAAAATGGAATAGCCATACGGGAGTTGGTCAATCCAGGGCTGGAAGTGCGTGAAACGGAGGCCGAAGTTGAGGGTCAACCGCTTGGTCATCTTCCAGTCATCCTGGACGAAGAACTCGTAGGTGTTATATGCAATGTTGTTGATACGATTGAACGAAGCTTCATCATAGTGACTGGCGATACCGAGGACTTGGTCAGCGTAGGAGTCTCCGGTGGTATAGAGTGGATTATTAGAAGACACAAACTGCAGCTGGCCGTTCGTGTCATTGTTCGCGGGCTGCGCATTGCGGATGCGTTCCCAGTAGAAACCCGCCTTGATCGTATGGGTGCGCACAACCTTGGTGAGCGCATCACTCACGCTGGGCATGTACTTGTTGGCATAGAGACCCGATGACGGGCCGCCGGCTTCGAACCCGCCCGGATTGAAGATCAAAGCGGCTTCGTTCCCGAAACTTCCAAAGGATGGAATCTGGCTGACACCGTTTTTGAACAGGCCCGCGACGCCATACCCAATCTTCGCACGGTCTACCTTCGAGGGATCGCTGAAGACGTTCGGGAAACCGACGAAAGTGTACGCGAATACGACTTCGTTGGTCATGGTGGGGTTAAAGACGTGAGTCAGAGACGCGGACAAGGAGTCCGAGCGGTTCTTGCCCTCTATCGAGGAGGGATAGGGGACCTGGGAACCGTTACGCCACCAGAGGCCGACGGGGAACAACTGAGTTTCTCGCTGCAGGTTGTAACGCACGAACAGTTTGGTGCTGTCGCTGACGTTGTAGTCCACTCGCGTGGTCCACTGTGTGTTGTTTTGGTTGAACACTTCCGCCTGAACGTAATTGTAGCCACCGGTGACGTTGGGATCGGCGTTGGGGCCCGGATACAGCTTCATCAAGGCGAGCGTGCTGGGGTTTAGGTCCGCTTGCGGAATGATGCCGCCCGGAAACTGATTCAAGGCCGCGGAGTTAAGACACGGCGTATAGTTGCCCTGGGCGACGCTCGTACCCGCGCAGGCGCTAGCCACAGGCGCGCCGGCGGCTGTGTTGAAGTTGTGGGTTGCGTCGCCGATTTTCTCCAACTCGGAGGTCGAGAAATTCCCCTGGAGCATGCCCGGTGTGGGAACCGTGGCACGGAGCAAGCCGGTATCCAGCACCTGATAGAAGTACTCGAAGCCAGTGAAGAAGAACAACTTGTCGCGGTTCTTGTCGAAGTTGGTTCCCGGAATGATCACCGGGCCGCCGAAGCTGCCGCCTGGATAATAATACTTATTTTGGGGTTTGGGGGCTCTGTCGGCGTTATTTAGCGCGTCATTGGCGTTCAGGACGTAATTGCGGGCAGAGAAAAAGGCGCTGCCGTGGAATTCCTGGCCACCGGACTTCGTGACTGACGTGATGATGATGGGCCCTTTCTGATTTTCGGCGCTGAAGTTCGAGGTCTTAACCTGAAACTCTTGAATGAAATCGGAGTTGGGGTTGACGGGTGTGTCGCAGTTGCAACCCGGATCGGATACGTGGGCGCCGTCTGCGATGATGTCCAGCGAGTTGCCAGGCAAGCCATTGTAGGTATAGGCGTTGTTCAGCGGGCTCTGGCTGCCGGCGTCCCCGTTGGCGTTTATGCCTATGACCTCGCCGGTATAGTTGGCCTTGTTTGACGTGCCGTTCTGAACTGCAAAGCCGGGCATGATCTTGATGTATTCGGCCGCGTCGCTGCCTACTTGAGTTAAGTTCTGCAAGTCTTTCGATTCCAGCGTAAAGGACTTTTCACCGGAGTCCGTGGTCACAAGGGCAAGTTCTTGCGCGTTGACTTCGACGGTGGCGGTGGTGGCGCCGACGGCCAGGGTAACGTTTACATTGCGCTTTTCGCCGCCGCCGAGGCGGATGTCATCGGCCTTGTACGTCTCGAAACCTGGAGCTTCCGCGGTTAGCGTGTACGTTCCTACAGGAACGGAGGCAAATGTGTAGTAGCCCTCCGCGTTGGTTACGGTGTCGCGGGCGGACCCGGACACGGAATCGCGCAAGACGATTTTGGCGCTGGCGACAACTGATCCCGACGGGTCGGAAACGACGCCGGTCAGAGTTGCAAAGATTCCTTGAGCCTGGAGGGAAATTCCGCAGATTAGAAGCAACAAGACACAAGAGGAGAACAGAGCCAGAGACGCGGCTAAGCGTTTGGACATACACCACCCCCATTAAGAAAAACGTTATCGTAGCGAGAAATCCCGTTGGTGGTAATACATAAATACTCGGCGGCAAATCTTGTCAAGCAAAAATTTCATCTTCGCGTGAATTGAAGTGTAGCCGCGCGCTCTCTCTTTCAGGGCTCCACTTACGCGCTTTGGCGCCCTACGCTACGAATGCGATTTTCTGAGGAATAGCTCACAGTTCTTCGAACCACAACGAACCATGAAAAGAGCCACAAAGTGCCCTTTGAAAAGAAAGAGGTTATGGTTATTTTCTGAGGAATGATCGCTACGCTGTATGCCGCTTGTGTTTGGACATGAAAGTTGAATAGATTCTGTTAAGAGCACGACCTTCGTGGTTTGGAAGAAGCAAATAAACTCGTCGAATCGGTGCGATCTCGTTTGTGTCAATCGTGAATTGCGAAAACCATGATGTTCGGCCCCGCAGCTACGGCGATGTACTCCTTGCCGTCGAACATATAGGTCATCGGCGACGCCCTCCAGGTCTGATTGGTTCGAAAACTCCAGAGCACGTTGCCGTTTGTCGCATCTGCGGCCATCAAAGCGCCGCCTTCCTCACAGAAAATCACCAGACCGGTAGCAGTGGCCAGCGTGCCGCCCCAGGAATTCGCGGGTCCTGCCTGTGGCAGGGTCCAAACGATGTCGCCCGTAGAAATATCAATCGCCTTCAGAACCTGCTGCGGCTCAGGATCAGACGCGGTATGCTGCGATCCGCCCATGTACGTTTTCCCAGGCCGCCACTCTCCCGAATCGCGCTTCCAGTAAATGCTGCACTTCTCAAACGTCTGAACGTAGTAGAGGCCCGTTGCGGGATTGAACGAAGGCGAAAACCAATTGGTCGCGCCATCCTGAGAGGGGCACACTTTCCTCCCCGCTGCTGTCGGCTCCTGGTTGGGAAGGAGGATCGGGCGCCGGTCGGGGCCGATTCCGCTCGCCCACGTAAGGTTTTTGACAAACGGTTTCACCAAGAGAAGCTCGCCGTCGCGGCGATCGAACACATAGAAAAATCCGTTGCGATTAGCATGCAGCAACAGCTTGCGAGGCTGCCCTTGCCACGGCACATCCACCAGCACGGGGGTTTCCGTGGCGTCCCAATCCCACAGATCGTGTGGCGTGAATTGGTAGTACCACTTTAGCTTTCCAGTCTTGCGGTCGAGGGCCAGAATGCAATCGGAATAGAGATTGTCGCCCTGGCGATAATCGCCGTTGTAATCGTCGCCGGGATTGCCCGTCGGCCAGTACACCACGTCGAGCCCGGCATCGTATGTGCCGGTAAACCAGGTAGGGGCTCCGGCATGCTCGATGTCCTTGCCTTGCCACGTTTCTGATCCTGGCTCGCCCGGCCTCGGAACAGTCCAAAACCGCCAAACCTCCCTGCCGGTTTTCTGATCGTGCGCGGCCACAAATCCGTTCGCTCCATGTTCACCGCCCCAAACGCCGGAGATGACCAGGTCACCTGCTGGCAGAGGCGCCGAGGTAGCAGCATAATTTTTGCGCGGGTCCGCGAGCTGCGTGTCCCATAGCAGTTCGCCGGTGAAGCGATTCAGCGCGATGATGCGCGCGTCGTCCGTTTCCATGAAGACGCGATCATTGGCGACACCCACGCCACGGTTTCTGCCACCCGTGACCGAGGCGCGCGTGTGCGGACGTTTGGTATGCCAGATCTCGCGGCCACTGCCAGCATCCAGCGCGAAGCACTCGTCGCCGGCGGTCACGTACATCATTCCGGCGACCACCACGGGCGTAACCTCCAGCTCGCCTGCCCCACGAACCGTGAACAGCCATTTCATTCCAAGGTGTTCGACATTGTCCTTGCTGATTTGTGAAAGGGTGGTGTAGCGGTTTCCGCCGGGATCGCCATTATAAGTGGGCCAGTCCGCGTCTGAGGTGACTTCGCGAAATCGAGCGCCCACGCGCCGCAGCAACACTATGCGGCGATCATCGGTCCGTAGCTGTACATCGTCGAAGCCCTCGCCCACGAGGTGTCCTTCGATGGTTTTGCCTTCGGTGGTCTGCACCTGCAGCTTTCTGTCGGTGGTCGGACTGGCCGCGCCGCGGCGCTGAATCGAGCGCAGAAATTTCAGCAACTCCGCCATTTCAGGCGCAGATACACGATTGGGAGGCATGCCTCGCTCGGGGCGGCCATTGCGGATCAAATTCGCTAACTGCTCGTTGGTGTGTGCTCGCAGACGTGAAGCAATTGCCGGCCCCCTCCCCCCGCCTTTGCCGTCTGCCCCGTGGCAGACGGCGCAATGGGCCTCGAAAGTTTCGCGGCCGAGATCACCGTTTTCAACGTCTTGTGCAACGAAACTCGAAACGATCAGGAGGAGCGAAATGAACATAGATATCAGATCCGCACGATCTGCTTGGCTTCTTTGCTGGAGCCTTCAATAAAAGGAAACGGAAACACGATAGTCGTTGTCACTCGATCTCCTACGCTTTGGAGCAGCTACGACCACTTCCCTGCCTGAATTCTACTAAACGAAGAGGCCTGTAAAGTGTCAAGCAGAAACTCGCCCACAGCCCCAGAGGGTTTTCATTCATGAAGCGCGCTTCTCGCTGGAATGCCGTAAGCTATGGGACGTTTTGCGACCCGTTTCATGGAGGGCAGCAATATGAACCGTCGTGAAGCAATACGTTCTCTGTCTTTAGCCGGCGGAGTGTCTTTGCTCCCATCCACACCCTTGCTGGCGCAGGTTTGCCGTCGGAAGCGGAAGCCAGTTACGCGCAAGCCGTGAAAGGCACGGCGCCGGTGAGAATCCGCGACATTAAGACGATTCTTACCGCACCGAATCGAATAAGGCTCGTCATCGTGAAAGTGGAAACAAGCGAGCCCGGCCTGGTTGGCTGGGGCTGCGCGACGTTTACGCAGCGCGCGCTCGTAGTGCAGCCAGCTGTCGAGCAATATCTCCGGCCGTTTCTGATCGGCCGCAACGTCGACGAAATCGAAGACATCTGGCAGTCCAGCTACGTAAGTTCCTACTGGCGCAATGGCCCGGTGCTGTTCAATGCCATGAGCGGCGTCGAC
>QHYK01000085.1 GCA_003224085.1 Acidobacteriota bacterium
CCCAAGCCTCTTGATCGAAGTAATGTGTCTCTCCATCTTCTCTCTATCTGTCATGTTCCTTATCCCCAGGGCTGGCCCCCACTTGGTTTACCACTCGAATTCCGAATAGACGATCACGGCAAAATGTAGTGATAGCCAACACCTGCAGAATTGCTCGACGGTCCGGGGAGTTAAATTTCTATGTCATACCAAAATACTGTCAATGGTACTTTCTCCAATTCCAGGCCACGTTCTCTTCTTCGAAGCTCCGGAGGCGCCTAACGGCACCCCGAGCACCGAAGGTGCGGCACAACCGGGCAGCAGACAGCAGCCAGATCGAACCAGCGAAGTGACGAAGCTTCGCCGTCCCAGGGAAGCATCGCGACCGAGGGACCTCTCTTCGTCAGTAGAATCACTCCGGCTTGAGGTTTTTGCGGTCCCGCTCATGCTTTGCCAATTGCGGTCGAAGGCTCGCGAGGTTCTGAAACAGGTTGTAACAAAATGCCGCGCCCAGGCTGAGAAGTGCTACCGTGACCAAAAGGCTTGGCACTTCGCTTGAGGACTGCAGCCAGCCGCGCTCGTCCTGGAAGAGCCTGAATTGGGAGCGCGCGAGTTCACTCTTCAGCGAAGCGGATTGGTCAATGAGCTTGTCGGAATCGCTGACTAGCTCGGCGTTCACTTCTTGTTGGTAGGCGGCAACTAGGCTCTCGCGCGCGGGATTTCCATCCAGGGTCGCGCGCAGCCAGGACTCGCCGTCCTCACGGCTCGCAAATCCCGGCACCGCTTCGAGGTCGCGCATCGCTTTGGACTTCGCTCCTGCGGTGACACTGTCTTCGGCAGGAGCCGCGGTTTTTTCCCGCTCTTTTGCCCGCCCTTTCCGCTTCACCGGAGTCCTGGCGTCGATCCCTTCTTTATTCGCGTGAGTCTCCGGAACAGCCTGGCCAGTCGAAGCTGCGGCTTGTCCATTGCGGTTCACTTGCACAGGGATGACGGAGACCGTATGTAAGATCGCAACCATGGCCTTGCGATACACGTCGGGCACAACCGTGTGAGCGCCTTGCTTGGCACGTGAGGATTGCTCGGCCTGCTTGTCCATCCCCACCGCAGTGGCCGCCAATTGTGCGCGCAATTCGGCGCCTTGGGACATCGACTGCAAAAGCCGAACGGGGTTAAAGTGCGCGGCGAAGACGAAGATGCAGGAGAGCACGACCGTGACAAGCCGTGCTTCTACTGTGAAGCGCTGCGAAGCCCTGTCCATGAAGTCATCGAACCAAGCCCGGAGGCCTTCCAAACGCGGCTCGGACGGCGTAGAGACCGACGTCAATCCTTCAGGTGCGGGAACGGATACCAGCTCGGCTACCCTCGCTTGTGCTGTCGCATTCGCCACGGCCACGGCGACGCTCCCCTCCGTTTCGACCGGCTCGGCGTGGCGAACGATGCCTTCGTCGAAATCCGCAGGCTCCGGCGAGAGATATTCATGCAGCGAAGCCTCGGTCGAGGCGCGGCGAACGGCGCCCTCATCCCAATAAGGTTTTGAGTACACAGGCCGGCCCGCTTGCTCCGCTCCGGCTCTGGCTCCCGGCTCCTTCTCCTTCCACGCAATCGTGAGCATTGTGCGCTGGGCAGCATCGGGCAGGGTTCCAGGAAGCGGTTCAGAGAGCTTTTCGAGCACGGCGGGCAGCTGTTCGGCGCGGATGGAAGTAGCCAGGCGCCAGCGGCTGAGCAGCCCGCCAAGAACCGCTCCTACGAGCGCCCCGGTGCGCCAGGGATGATTGCAAAAATCGATTGCGGAAACGTAGCCGGCCAGAAAATCCGAATATTGGCAAATATCCGCGGCAAACAGGCGCTTGGCCGTCGCCAAGACGATTGGGGTAATGAAGAATCCTCCAACCCCACCCATGATCCATGGCAACAGGGGAATGGAGGCGGTGATGCCTTGCAGCTTCCCCGCGGTCTCCGGCGGAAGGAAGGGAACCCGGTCCGCACGTAGGCGAAAGTGCGAAAAGATCGAGTCAGAAGCGGTGGGGTGACGCAAGACTCTCCCGGCAATTTCCTTTGCCCAGTGTCTGGTTTCCTGGTCCGAATAAGCAGTTTCCAGCAGGTCCGCCAGGCTGCGCCGCAAATTGGCCCCGCGCAGGCCTAGAAAACTGACGACAACCTGGGTGGCCGCCGTGATGAACAGGCTGGCGACAAGGATCAGGACGACAAAAGCAATCACACTGTCAACGTAGTGAAACATGGCAGTTTTCCGATATGAGGAACATAGAGGACACTCCTATGGCGCGGAGAAAAAAAGCTGGGTGAGTGTCCTTATCCTACCACCCGCTTATTGATCCCCTCCAGAAATGAAGGCTGCTGCCACCGATGAATAAACATGAGACAGAACTCGAAGACGGGCGCCTGGCCTCGATCGCACTGGCCTAATTGACCTTCATCGGCAAATCTCAGATTTGCCAGATGGAAGCAAGGTAAGTCTCCGCGTCAATCCTCCAAAACGTGCATCATGAGACTTGAAGGAAATACGTCCCGCTTCTCTCTCCTCCGGAGCTATACTCGGAAGATTCGGCAACTCGTCGATATCGGCGTTTTCGCCGAGAAGGAGGTGATCCAGTGAGGTACGGTTTACGTTGACGCAGTAGAGGAGGCGCTTGTGATCTACGCCGAGCGCCTCTCTCCTTTTCCCCCTGTCTGAATTTCCCTGAAAATTTGCCAGTATCGGCCCAGCTCCTCATCGGCGTTATCCTTGCGCCCTCTCACGCCCCAACCCATGCCCCGTCATTCCGACGCTTTGAGGCTCACGCGTTAGCCCAGCCCGCGAGGGCTGGGGCAAGAAGCAAGCAATTCTCTCCATTGTGGTTCTCCTCGTCACTCATCACTCGCCTCCGTCCCTGGAGTAAAATTCCCAGCATGAAAAACTCACTTGGATTCGCAGCACTCACTCTGCTTGTCCTTATTCTGTCCTCGCCTGCCACTTTACAGGTACAGGCTACACAGACCGCCCAAACGGCTCAAACCGAAGGCGCCCAGCAATTCGCCGACTTGGGCGAGTTCCGGTTGCGCAACGGAAGTGTCATCCGGGATTTCCGCCTCGGCTATCGCACGCTGGGAAAACTCAACGCGGAGAAGTCGAACGCCATCCTTTGGCCTTCGTGGCTGGGCGGCAAGTCCCAAGACCTGTTGCAGTTCGTCGGACCAAACAACGTCGTGGATAGCACACGCTATTTCGTGATTCTCGTGGACGCGATTGGCGATGGCGTTTCCAGTTCGCCGTCAAATAGCGCCAAGCAGCCACTTATGAAGTTTCCCGAATTCACCATTCGAGACATGGTGGAATCCGAGCACCGGCTCGCCACAGACTTTCTGCACTTGACGCACTTGCGCGCCGTCCTGGGCATCTCCATGGGAGGCATGCAAACCTTTGAATGGGGCGTGGCCTATCCCGATTTCATGGACCTGCTGATCCCTATCGTGGGCTCGCCGCAGTCCACCTCTTTCGACAAGTTGCTTTGGACCGCTCAAATCGACGCCATGGAGCTGGATCCGGTCTGGAATCACGGCAATCCCACCGGGCCGATGGACCGCAGCCTCGGCCTCGTTGAAGAAATCGGCTCGATGAATCTCACTTCGCCGGCTTATCGCGTGGCGCAAACCAGGCCCGAGGGGTTCAACGAGCTGCTCGCGGGGATACGGAATAGCGCCAAGGGTGATGGCGGAGTCGCCTGCGACCGGATCCGCCAGCGGCAAGCCATTATTGCGCTCGACATTCCCAGCGAACTTGTCTTGACGACGCTGGAACAGGCCGCGGCTAAGGTCCGCGCGAAGCTCCTGGTCATTGTTTCGCCCGAAGACCATCTTGTGAATCCCGAGCCGGCCATGAAGTTCGCCGAGGCCGCCGGCGCGCCCTTGGTAAAGTTGGATTCTTCGTGCGGGCACTTGTCCCCGTCTTGCATCTCGGTGGGCCCGACAGTCGCGCGTTTCCTGACCGACCCCTCTTCGGTCAACAGTGAGACGCTAAAGGAGGTGCCCAAGCACTAGCGAGTGTGGGCGCGGCAGGAATTTTCTTTCTCAGATTGAGCCAACTCTCTGGAAAATAGTGCCGTTTGAGACGATTTCGGCTGGCGGAGCCGCTCGATCGTAATGCATGCCAGTGCCTAGTTAGCCATCGGTTCTCAATTCAGAGCAAAAAATAGAACTGCTCACGATGATTGAAAAAAAAGAAGTTGCTGAAGCAATACGGACTCCAACGGTCTTCCAGACCGATGTTACACGATGTTACGCAGAGGGAGGTGTAAAGACCAACGGTTCTGGTACAAGCGGTGCATATCTCGCCTGCAGGTCTGCGCACGAGACGGTCGAACCAGGGAGACAAGGTGCAAAGCAAGATCCGGGGAAGCCATCAGGAAACTAGGTTTAGAGCAGGCTCCTCACGGCCGCAATCAGGGACTCCCACTACCGCCATTCCTCAAAAGTGCGCTGCAAGGTCGAGATGCAGTGCAAACTGTCTAATGTTGTCTATACAATTTTAAGGCTAAGACTTGCTCTAGCGCCGCATGCGAGTACGATTCGCGCCGTCCTGCTCGCCTTTGCGCTCCTTGTCGGCACTTCGGCTGTCCATGCCCAAGGTCCCGAGGCCAGCTCGCAAAAAGCCGAGGCGCCAAAAACCGAGGCGATGGCCCCGGGTACCATCTCAGGTACCGTCTTTCTGCCCTGCGACCTGCACGCCAGCCAGGTGGCGGTCACCCTGAAATCCCACGATGCCGGAGTTTTTCGCAGCTTCCTGACCGATTACGACGGTCATTTCGAAGTTCCCAGCCTTCCTGTTGGGACATACGAGGTCAGCATCGAAGAACAGGGTTACGAGCCTTACCGTAGCACCGCCGAGTTCGATGGAACTTCGCTCAAGCTCGAGCTTCGCATGGCGGCATTTGCCACACCGCAACCTGCGCCGAATGCCTATACCATTTCCGTTCGCGAGCTCAACATTCCCGGCAAGGCGCAAAACGAGTATCACAAGGGGCTGCAGCAACTGGCAAAGAAAGACCAGAACGGAAGCCTCAGTCATTTCATGAAGGCTGTTCAACTGTTCCCCGGGTATTTTGAAGCCCTCTATCACGCGGGGATTGTGCATACGAATCT
Source organism: Acidobacteriota bacterium (assembly GCA_003224085.1). Classification (GTDB taxonomy): domain Bacteria; phylum Acidobacteriota; class Terriglobia; order Acidiferrales; family UBA7541; genus Acidiferrum. Next base: position 5,116 of record QHYK01000085.1, read on the forward strand.
GGGGCATTTGGAAAAGGCTATGCAGTCCTTCCAGAGGGCGGTCGTTACGAGCGGCGGACGTTACGCCAAAGCGGTATTTGGAGTCGGTTACTTACATTATTTGCAAGGGCGTCCAGCGCAGGCGGAAACGACCATCCGGAGAGGTTTGGAAATCGATCCAAACTCGCCGGACGGTTACGTGATTCTGGGCATGACGCTTTTGCGTTTGAACCGGACCGACGAGGCGGAGAAAAGCGCCCGTGAAGCCTTGCTTCGCGACCCCAACGCCGCGAGCGCTTACCTCGTGCTGGCGGATTCCTGTGCGCGCCGACAGAATTATCAAGAGCAAATTCAGGACTTGGACGCTTACCTAAAAATGGATCCCAGCGGCCCGGCCAGCACACGAGCCCACGAAGTCCGCGCCGTTGCTCAACGCCTCCTGGACCGCTCCCAGCCCCAAAACTGACTATCCGACAGTCTCAGGTGGGGCATGGATCGACCTCAGGGAAGGAATTCGGGGTGCCGCACGCTGCGGTTCCAATCACCTGCGCACTCTTTTTCGCAACGGAGCCTCGCAACACCTTTCCCCTCAATGACTTCCGCACTCTTCTCCGTGCGATGGAGGGGGTGCCCCATTGCTGGCCGCAACTCGTGCAACCCGAAAGCGGGGAAGGGCCACTTAAGCCATTCCGAGGACCTTCTAACTCCGAAATTACTGTTTGATGCCGGAACCTGTCGCTGTTCCAGTGATTTTGGCGGCTTTCACGATATCAGCCCCTTCTTTCGTAGTCTTCCACAGCACCAGTTCAACCGATACCAGAACTTTTAGAGGTAATCCGTATTGTTGACTGCTGTTTTAGCCATTCGAACGGAAGATAGAAAACTCAATGGCCTGCGGTGGACTTGAACACGAACTCCAATTCCTTTGTGGCGCCGGAGCTCACCGTGATTTTCTGCGTTGACGTACCGAGTTTCTCGTGCCAGGCCTGAATCGTGTAGTCTCCGGGCGGAAGATTCTTCAACTCGAAGTTGCCGCTCTTGTCCGTCACCGCAAAGAACGGATGCTTGAAGACGGCGATGTAGCTGCGCATCCAGGGATGAATATTGCACTTCATGGGAATCGCGATCTCTTCCCGGGCAAAGGTGGCGTCCACACGAGTGCCGGGGGCCTGAGCCTTATTCCATTCGCGATTGTTGGCGGGGACGGGATGCAGGTTATGCGTCGTAAGGTCGTTGTTTATAATGTCCAGCTCCTGATTCGCACGCAGAGTGACGACGTGAGGAGCGTACATGCAACCTTTCTGCTCCAAGCTGACTGGCTGCGCGGGGGGATCAAAGGTGCGATCACCCAAGCCTTCGGAGACGAACACGACTGCGTTTTGCAAACCACCATCAGGAGTAGCCACAACATCTTCCCCGGTCACTCCGCCGGGATGCAGCTTGGCGCAGGTCGGATCTGCGTTCATGTTTATGCGCGTCGGAGCGGGCCGCTGGCCCGCAAACTTCACCAATCCTTTTACTGTCGCGGTTCCGGGAAGGGAACTATCATTGGCCGGGGAGCGACCAGAAGCAGGTTCGCGCGCTTCCACGAGCAGAACAAGAGTGGCAGCGAACAGTATCACTACAGCTTTAGCTTTCATCGTGCATGCATCTCCTTGGTTCAGATTTTTTGTTCAAGCACTTTCTAATTTCTTTCTTCCGCTTGGTTCGCAGTCTTATTGCCGTTGCGGGGCACTTTTCGAATTCAGGGCCGATTTGTAGCCCTTCTCGTAGCCAACTCGGAAGGAAGCGCGGTCCTTGTCGCTGTTCCAGCGGGCGACGCTCGGTTGCAGTTTTCTTCCATGTTGGGCATCAAGTTCTCCCCAGAAGAAGCCGTCGCGGTAGGCGGCGTCCCTCTCCTGCACCGAGTTGACATTCCGTTGACCAAGCCGAGTTGCGCGACCAGCCAATCCCACAGTGGCTACACCCCCCCAAGGTGCGGCCATGAGGGCCAAAAACACAGACAGCTTCTTTGCTTTTATCGTCATAAAACCTCCATGGCCGACCCGATTCTTCCCGAAGCCCAGCCGCGACGCGAAAATCTAATGACAGAGACCCCAAGACCTAACGATCTGACGTGCTTTTTTTGCTTTGTTTGGTGCTTCAGCTATCTCTGTCGACCTCCCACAGGCCACAAGTACTGGGGCAGCGTCATACCTGCGAGTGCGGTCTGGGAATCTTCGAAGCACACGTGGAGCAATGAACAAAACAGGAACCACGGCCGCAGACGGCCCTAGCGGGTAAACGCGTGAGGGAGTTATGATCACTGACAGCCCACCTCGTCTGATCCAATGGCACGCAGAAAGCTGCTTGCCATCCCTCGGAGGAGAGGGCTGGAGTAAGCGCTCTCTGCAAAGTGCGCCTGCTTCCGGTCTGGGGCGTAGCGCGATTACTCCCCAGACCTAACTTGCAACAGCCGCAAAATATTCCAAAAAACCCAGTACCGAATCACCCTTCTTGGGTTCAGATCGTCAGCCTGGGAACGACACCTTCGACTCACCTGGATGCCGGTTAAAGAGGGACTATTCTCCAATCCGGCAATACACAACGATATTGTGCTGCAAGCAACGTTATAGGAATAAGGGTGAGGCTCCATGTTCCAGAGCAAAGATGCACTCGGCTAACGGGCGATTTTACAAAGAGTTTACAAGCAAGAGTGCGGGCGTTTTATCGCGCTTTCGCCGTCGACTTTGACTGCAGAAAACAAGCCACTGTCAGGTTTTTGTGTAGGCAACCCTGAAAGTTATTCCGCAATGGCTCTCGAGGGGTTCTTCTTCATTGTGAGACAGATCCCGATATTGGTAACAGCGCTCGACATGCCCGGATCTAGCCGGACGGCTTCGTTATATTGGCCAATGGCTTGATCCAGCTTGCGCTGATCCAGCAAGACGTTTCCATAGTCGTTGTGCAGCACCGCAGACTCTGGCGTGTAGCGCAGGAGGAACAAGTACTGTTCGGCCGCCGAGTCAAGTTCGCGACTCTCCCGCAGCAAATGAGCAAAAAGGTTCAAGTCCCGGAAGCGAGCTTCCACAAACTTGCCCTGGTCACCATAGGCAACGGAAGAAGCCTTCAACGAACGGCGGAGTTCCTCGATGGCCGCTTTCGAGTCCTTTTCTTCCAAGTAAAGCTCCACCAGGGACTCACTTGCCGCAATGGCCGCAGGATACATGGCTGTAAGACGCCGCAATTCGTTGATGGCCTCGAGGGTGCGTCCAAAGGATGCAAGAGTTTCCGCAAGAAAAATATGTTGAACGATCCCGAAAGGAACGATGCGAACTCCCTCCCGGAGTTCAGCCAGAGCTTCCTCGCGGTTGTGTCGGGAAAGGTAGTAAACCGCGAGGTCGCTTCGAATCAAAGGATTGTCGGGCTCCAGCCGGATAGCTTCCGCAAATTCGCTTTCGACCATTTCGAAATTGCCTGTCTGAAGATATCTGGACGCGAGCCTGCGGTGATTGCTGGCCAGGTCAGGGTCAATCTCTATATGGCGGGCAGTCTCGGGGTCCATCCTGGCTGGCTGCTCGGAAGAGGCTGTCGAACCGGGAGTCTCTTCGTCGCCGCCAACATAGGCTATCCGGGGAACCTGCAAGGTTGTTTCGCTAATTTCCAGTCGCTCCCCGTCTAACCTGCTGGCGTTTTCCAGTTCCGTCGCCGCTTCGCCGGAATCCATTTCCGTTGCCAGCGCCTGATGAGTCATCGCTAGATTAGGTCCTAGCGTCACCGCGCGCTGGAGCAGCTCTCTTCGTTCTTCGGGGTTCCCCTGGGAGGTTTCAAAGCGATTCCCGGTCAAATCGTAATGTTGCAAGAGCCGGGTTGTCGCCAGCAAGGGCCAGGGACTCTTGGGGTTCTCTTGAATCGAGATGCGGCACTCCTTCTCCGCCAGATCCGTCGCGCCTGCGTGAATCAGTTCCGCGCACCTGGCCAAGCGCTCGAAGCTCACTTCCATTCCCGACAAGGACTGTGGCTGCCCGGATTCCTCCGCCGACAAGAGTCGTTCCACGAGAATGCCTTCGCCGCCGGCGAGCTTTACCCGGTCGAGGAAGTCTTCGGAAATAGGGAAACTGACTCCCCTGGTTTTGACGAGATGAGCGATGTAGCTGGGCGTATTACCCGCTGCAAGGCGGCCCAGAATCTCAGCCTGGCCGAGCGGAATGTTTTGCGCTGAGGCAGAGGCACAAGCCGACGCGAACAGAAGGAACCACCCAAGAACCAGGATAGGCGGCTTCCTGGCAGAAAAAATTTGCGCAATTGCGGAGAGTTTTTTCCGCATTCCCATCATTAGAAAGCGGGCCTGCGCACTGTGCAACGAAACAATAGTACCAATGCACCCAAAAAACAACCATGAAACGACTAATGCGGCCGTCACTCGTCTCCCCGACTACGAAAAAATGGGTTGCACAAATCATGCTTTGGCTGCTAAGAGAGCTGTTATTATCTCCGTGATAACAAATTGCGGGAATTTTGCGGGCCGCAAGCATCCTCCTGGCGGTAGCATTTGGGAACAGAGGGTTCTCGACCCGAGGAAACGGATTGAGCCCTTCTCGCTGTGAGGTCCCCAACACACTGGCAATTGTGGCCATTCCATTCCTCAGATAGGAAGAGAGGATGAAGCGGAACATGCGATTGGGAACGATAAGCTTCGCGGCCCTGCCCATTCTGTTGGGTTCAGGGGCTTTCTATCCCGGCCCCAGCTCCGGAGCCATCACGGGAAAGGTGACCTACACGGGAACGCCCGCGAAACCGAAACTCATTGACATGGCCAAGCAGCCGGAGTGTATCAAGTTAAATCCCGAAGGCCTCCGAACAGAAGACGTGGTCGCCGGTCCAGGAAACGCTTTGCAAAATGTCCTCGTTTACATTTCTGGCGGAGACTCCGATCCCCCCGCGCCGCCAACCGCAGTAACCTTTGATCAACACAATTGCCAGTATACAACGCATGTTCTTCCTCTTCGGGTGGGGCAAGATGTGAACATTTCCAATAGCGACCCCTTTAATCACAACATTCACCCGCTAGCCAAAATCAACCGCGAATGGAACCGCATCCAGCTGCCGGGTACTCCGCCCTTTTCCTACTCCTATGAGAACGAAGAGTTCATCCACGTGAAGTGCAACATTCACGCGTGGATGAGCGCGTATTTTGTGGTTCTCAAGACCAGCCATGCCTCGGTTACCCAAAACGACGGCACATTCCGGCTTCCCGATGTCCCTCCGGGCAGGTACACGGTGACGGCGTGGCATGAGACTTACGGCACGCAGAAGAAAGAAGCCACTCTGGGCGGCGAAACGCTAAACGTCGATTTCGTCTTTCGCGCCATGCCACAATCTTATTGAGAAACTATTTGGTTTAGGATCGCTGCCTTAAGAGCAGGAATGCTACGCCGAGGCGCGTTTGCGCCAAAACAGATATGCAGGCAAACCGACAGCAAACAGAATGATGGCAGCGGTGAGATTTTGGAATTGAGCAGGATCACGGAACGCCAAGTACACGGCGTTGCCGACGATGGCAGCCGCGGCAAGGACGAAAAGAATCGGCGTCCAGGGATATCCTGGAACGCGGTAGGGAAGAGGCCGGCTGCCGCTGGCGCTGCGAATGGGAAAAATGGCCGCGGCTCCCAAACCGTAGAAAATCCAACCGATGAAAATCACGCCTTCAATCAATTTTTGAAACTGACCTAATTGTCCGGCGCAGACGAGCACCGCCGACCACGCGCCAAGCGCAACGATGGCAAAGACCGGCGTGCGGTAGACGGCGTGCACCACGGCCAATTTCTTGAAGAACAAATTATCCTGCGCCATGGCGTAAAAGACGCGCGGGGCGGTGAGGAGGACGCTGTTTGCCGCACTGAACGTGGAAACGAGAATGGTGAGCGCGACGATTTTGCCCGCCCACGAGCCGAGAACTGCGCTGACCGAAGTTGCAGCGATAGTATCGCTAGCGGCGGTAGCCGCAGGACCGAGAGCCCACAGATACGCCACGATGGCCAGGAGGTACAACCCGATAAGAACCAGCGAGCCAAGCAAGAAAGCGCGCGGAAATGCTTTTTGCGGATCCACAACTTCCCCTGCGCTGTAGGTTCCGAATTGCCAGCCTTCGTAAGCCCAAAGGACGGCGATCATCGCGAGGCCAAAACTCGAAAACAAGCTGGCGTCATGTTGCGTGACGCCCATCGCCGGAAGCACTTCCTTGGCGTGATGTCCCAGGGAGAGGAGCACCGCGCTCAGAATCACAATGACACCGGCCTTGACGAGTGTCGTCCAGTTCTGCAGGTCGGAACTTTTTCGCGTGCCCCAGACATTGACTGCGGTCACGAAGGCGATCACCAGCACGGCGACGAACGTCTGCATGATTTGAGAAACGGGAAATATCCTGGCGAAGTATTCGCTGAACGCGCGCGCCAGAGCGGCAACGGAGCCGCTGGCGATGACGAGAAAAAGACACCAGCCGTAAAGAAAAGCGGACGCGCGGCCGAATCCGTCGCGAATGTAGCAATAGAGGCCGCCGGCTTCGGGATTAGCGGCTGCCAGTTCCGCGTAAGTGAGCGCGCCAAGGAGGGAAAGAACGCCGCCGACGATCCACACCAGCATCGCGACGCCGACCGAGCCTCCCACCTGACGCAGAATGGGGCCCGGCGTGCGAAAGATGCCGGAGCCAATGACGGAACCGATGAACAAAAGAAACAGATCTCGCAGGCGAAGTGTGCGGACAAGTTCAATCATGGAGTAGCTTGCGGCGCCGTTTCTCGCGAGCAAGCCGAACGCATCATAACCGGAGATTGGGAGGCGTCAAGGAGAACTTGGAGGAACGTAAATCGGCGATGGCATAAAACACAGAATAAAAATGACCAAGGCGAGGAATGCGCCGAGCCGCCGATTTGCATCCAGCGGAGACGAATCGTAGACCGGAGGGATGCGCAGAAAACGCATCAGCAGGAGCATGCCGCCCCAGATGTACCAGCCTTCCCAGAAATGCAGCCAGCCAAGAGCAATCAATCCGATGGGCAGCAGCAGAGAAAAAACGCGGTGCGCTGGCACGCTGACTGAACGCAGAATGTGGCCGCCGTCGAGCTGCGCGACCGGCAAGAGATTCAGAGCGGTGACAAAGAGCGCGACCCACGCGGCGCGGCCAATTGGGGGCAGCAACAGCGCGGCGGGAGAAATCCCCGGGCGAAAAGCCGCTTCCAAAAACCGCAGCAGAAGGGGCGTACCGTAGATCAGTTCCGCCTTCGCGGGATTGGCAAGCTCAGGAACGAACTTTGCATGCAGGACTCCGTAGGCCAGCGCGGGAATCGCGAAGACGAAACCCACGATGGGCCCTGAAGCGCCTACATCGAACAGCGCGCGGTTGGTGCGCATCGGCGAGCGAATCAGCATGAACGCGCCAAAAGTGCCGGCCAGATTGGGAAAGGGAATAAAAAAAGGATAGCTGGCGCGGAGACGATGGTAGCGGCAAGCAAAGAAGTGCCCGAGTTCATGAGCCAGTAAAATTCCGAGCAGCGTGGCGGCAAAGGGAAGCCCAGTCAGCAGACCGGCGGGATTTTCGTAGAACAGGGTGAAGGCGTGGATAAACTCGTTTACGGACACGGCCTCGTTGTGCGCGTAAGCGACGGCAAACTGTGTGCCGGCGACAATAGAGGTGCACAGTGTAAGGAAAAAAAGGAAAACCGCGAGGACCAGCGATTTCACGGATGGGCGAGAAGGAATCTGCGCGTCATACCATTGGCGGACGAGATCGGAGCTCCAATCCGCGCTGACAGGTCTGGTTGAAGGAGGATTCTCTGGCACTGGAGGCGGCAGGCTCACGAGGTCATAGGCGCGGCAAATGTGCCAGCCCTCATAGTACAGCACAGGTGGGCGGATTCATGCCAGCGAGGAAACCCGGAGGAATTCTTGTCACGAGGATTTGCAAATTTGTTTTGCGGGCTTCTGGAGAACCACGAGCCTTATTTCTTTTCGTCGTCTTTGCCCTGAAGTTCCTTGCCCGGCTTGAAGCGCACGGCTTTTCCGGGAGGGATGTTGACTTCTTCGCCGGTGCGAGGATTGCGTCCGATGCCGGTCTTGCGGGGCTTCACGCTGAAAACGCCGAAGCGGCGGAGCTCGATGCGCTGGCTGCGGCCAAGCGCCTGCTTCAGGGATTCGAAAACGGTTTCGACGGCCTGCTCGGCCTTGGTGCGGCTTATATTTGTCGCTGTCACAACGGCGTTAACCAGATCCAGCTTAATCACGCGCTCCTCCCGCACATCCGAGGCAGATGCTAGAAGGTGCGAGGGCGGGTTGTCAAGACGTGAGGGGTAATTTACACTGAACGTCTTTTGGCGCGAGGGGGCTGCGCCGATTCGCTGCAATCATCGAAACAAGTTGGCCATGTGACATCAACGAGCAGCATCGGTAAAAAACCGGAAAGCAGATCCCTCTCCCCGCAAAAACTGCGGGGATTCGGGATGAAAAGTTTGGACCGATGCGCTTTCAGGCAGGATGTCAGCAGAACGAAATAAGTTCCTTAAATTACATCTCAGGAGGAAGGGATGTCCGTCAAGCCAGACCGGTGGATCCGGCGCATGGCGCTGGAGCAGAAAATGATCGAGCCGTTTACGGACCGGCAAGTGCGGGAAGGAGTGATCAGTTACGGAGTGTCATCGTACGGCTACGACATTCGCGTGGCGGACGAGTTCCGGATTTTCACCAACGTGAACACGACCATCGTCGATCCCAAGCATTTCGATTCGCGGTCGCTGGTGGAATTTAAAGGCGAGGTTTGCGTCATTCCGCCGAATTCCTTCGCGCTGGCGCTGTCGGTGGAATACTTCCGCATTCCGCGCAACGTACTGACGATTTGCGTGGGCAAATCGACGTATGCGCGCTGCGGGATCATTGTTAACGTGACGCCGTTTGAGCCGGAGTGGGAAGGCTTCGTGACTCTGGAAATCAGCAACACCACGCCGCTGCCCGCTAAGATTTACGCCAACGAGGGGTTGTGCCAGGTGATTTTCTTTTTGTCGGACGAAGATTGCGAAGTCAGCTACAAGGACAAAAAAGGGAAATATCAGGCACAGGGTGGCATCGTGTTGCCGCGGCTATAGTTGGGAAGTGACCGGTGAATAGTGGCTGCGAAACGGCAAAGGGTTGCCCCGCGACAGAGATTGCCGGCATTCCGCTTGGCACTGAATTGTTTCTGAACTCCTGCGGGAATTTGCCGATCATGCTCACGGACGAGTTGCCATGGGGAAGCCGCGCTCGCGCCAGGCCTGCAACCCGCCTTCCAGCGGCCGGATGCGCCTGATACCGTTTTTTCTAAGAAGCAGCGCCACACGGGCGCTGGTGGCTTCGTTGGGTCAAGTACAGTAAAGAACCACTTCGCCATCCCGCGGCAAACGGTTGTTCTTTTCTTCGAGTTCCTTGGCTTCGATGTGCACCGCTCCGGGAATGACTTCAGGCGCGGCTTCGAAATCCATCGAATGGCGCAGGTCGACAATCGTGATTTGCTCGCCCGCGTCGAGTTTTTGCTTTAATTCATCCACGGTGATACGCGCGATACGCAATTCGCGCAGGAAGCGCTGCCTGCCAACAAATTTGTATCCGATGTATGCCGCAAGCGCGCCAAACACCACGACAAGAAGCCACCCTCCCAGCGAAGCAAGGCTCGCTGCAACGCGCTCGATCTCTCCGGCGAACACGTAGCCAAGCCCCAGAAACGCGCCGGCCCACAGCATGGTACCCAACGCGTCGAACAGCAGAAAGCGCCGAAAGCGCATGTGAAAAATTCCGGCAAGCGGGGGCGTCACCAATCCCAAGCCGGGAATGAATTTAGCCACTAAAAGCGACCGCGCACCTTGTTTGGAGAAAATACCTTCCGTTCGGCGGACGCAGGAATCCGGTTCGAGGGAAATGCGGCAGAGAAGCTGCAGAATCTTGATTCCCCTGTGGCGGCCAAGCTGAAACCAGACGGAATCCGAACTAACAGCTCCCAGCACGCAGAACAAAAGGCAGGCGAAGAAATTCAGGTACCCCTTGCCGGAAAGTGCGCCCGCTGCCAGGAGCAAAGGCATAGCCGGAACAGGCACGCCTAATTGTTCGACAAAAACCCACCCGAACAGAACGGCGTGTCCGTGGTGGATGAGGAACTCGAAGGCACGATGCATGGATAGGCTGGAGCCCGTCTCCTCGATTACTTTGCCGCGAAGGGAGCAGTATGCCCCCAATGGCCGGTCATCACAAATTCGCGGATGGGCTTGCGCGCTCTTGGCGCCAACTCGGACTTCCGGAAATCCTCGGGAAGAGTTTCCGGGTCTCCGGGATGGCCAATGGCGATGGCCGACACGGGATCCCAGCCCTCAGGAATTCCGAATGTTTGTCGAGCCTTGTCGTGAGAGAAGCCGGCCATTTGGTGAACGAGCAGGCCTCGCGATGTAGCCTCCGCGGTCAATTGGGCATTTGCGGCGCCGACATCATGGACAGCCACGGGATTCGGCGTGCCGTTGTGGCTGAAGTTCCGCCGCGCCACGGAAATCGCGAGGACCGGGGCGTTCTTCGCCCAGTTTTGGTTGAATTCCACCAAAACCCCCAGCATCTTCTTGAAATTCTCGGGATCATCCTTGGTGGCCACCAGATAAGCCCAGGGCTGCTCGTTGTAGCTGGAGGCTGCCCAGCGGGCCGCCTCGAAAAGGCTTGCGAGAACCGCCGGTTCCACGGGCTTGTCCGAGAAAGCGCGTGGACTCCAGCGATTGCGGATGAGCTCGTGAACAGGATGATCGGTTACCGCTGCTTTGTGCATGTTCTTGATCCTTTTTCGTCGGCTCTTCTTAGATGATGAGGCGAAGGGAAGCGGTGCATTCACGCCGCTTCAGACCTGGTCGTAATTTTCCGAAATAATGTTAGTCGCCGGATTTTACCGGAGCTTTCTGGATGAATTCCGCATCGATGGTGATGTTCACTTCGTCGCCCACCACGACTCCGCCGTTGTCGAGCTTGGCGTTCCATTTCACGCCGTAGTCCTGCCGGTTGATTTTGGTAGTGGCGGAGACGGCCACGCGCTGATTGCCCCACGGATCCTTCGCCGGGGAAGTCGGCCCTTCCACGTCGAGGACGACTTCCTTCGTTGTGCCATGAATGGTCAGGTCACCGGTGACGCGGAGCTTTCCGGGGGCGACTTGCTCGACCTTCTTGGATTTGAAGGTCATGGTGGGGAAGTGCGCCACATCAAAGAAGCGTTCGCTGCGCAAGTCCTTATCGCGGTCGGGTTCGCGGGTATCCACGGTGTTCACGTCGATGGTCACATCCACGCTCGATTTGGCGATGTCCTGGTCATCGAGCAGCATCGTTCCGCGCATCTTGCTGAACGCGCCGCGCACGGTGGAAAGCCCTAGATGGCGGACGGCGAACTGCGCTGAGGAGTGTTGCGGGTCAATCTGCCAGCTGGAATTGCCGGCTCGGACAGGCAGGGAAAGCCCCAGTGCCAGGCTGGCGAGTATTGCCATTCGAGAGAGGTATCGATTCATCATGATTTTCCTTCCTTCTTGAGTTTGGAGTTTGAAACATGGAACTGCTGTGTCTTTACTGCTGCTCGTGCGCACGAACTTCTTCCAGCAAGTCATACAGAGTCTTCAGGCGCGCGCCAGCCATGTGCCGGAACTGCTTTTTGTGCAAATCCCGCATGGGTTGGTCCAGCGGCTTTAACAGCTCAAGCCCACGCGGAGTAATGCGTGTCTTCACGACGCGGCGGTCGTCCTTCTGGCGTTCGCGGGTAATCAATCCGCGCTTCTCCATGCGGTCGAGCAGACGCGTAATATCCGGGTCGTGCGTAATCAAGCGCTCGCCAATGCCGCGGCAGGCCAGTCCGCCCGGGCCCGCGCCGCGGAGGATGCGCAGCACGTTGTACTGCGTGCCGGTCAATTCCGCGGTGCGCGTGAGATGTTCGGCTTGTTGGCCGAGCGCGTCGGCGGCCTTCTGTAAGCTGAGAAAGGTGCGCTCTTCCAAGCGAGCGGGCGGGCGTTGCGGTTTGTTCCCGGCGTTCATGAACGGAATAATAGTCGTGTAAACGACTATTGTCAAGAGGAAAATGTCAGGACGACGGCGCCTTCTAAGCCTTGCGCAGCGGCCGCAATTGCATCTCGCTCAGGAAGCTCCCCGGCCTTTGCGTGACGATCGCTTCTATGGCATGCGCGACGTCTTCCGCGCTGAGCGCTTTCGAAGGATCTTTTGGGCGGCTGCCGGAAAATTCGGTGGCCACGCTTCCCGGGCAAATCACGCTCACGCGAATGCCGTGGTCACGCAAATCTTCCGCCATGCAGCCGGAGAGGCCCATCAGGCCCCATTTGGAGGCGCAGTAGATTCCGCCTCCGGCAAACGTGCTTTTCCCGGCCAGCGAACTGATATTGATAATGTCTCCGGAGCCGCGCTTGATCATCGACGGCACCACCGTACGGGACACGAGGAACACGCTCTTGAGATTGCTATCGAGAATGCGATCCCAATCCGCCTCGGTTTTTTCGTGCGCCGGGCCGAAGAGGCCGATTCCGGCATTGTTCACCAGAATCGTGATCGGACCGAGTGCCGCTTCGGTTTTGGCGACGAGTTCGGAAACCGGCCCTGCCTGAGTGACGTCCGCTACTTGAGCAAACGCGCGCGGGCCAAGCTTTTTCAGGCTGGCGGCGGAATCTTCCAGCGCCTTGCGGTCGCGGCCGCAGATGGCCACCGAAGCGCCGAGTCCCGCCAGACGATGCGCGATGGCGCGGCCGATGCCGCGGCTCCCTCCCGTCACCAGTGCCACACTTCCCGAGAGTGCCTTTTTTTCGCGTAACTCGCTATTTGCGTCACGTATTCCAGCCATGAGAATTCTTCCTCGCACGGGCCACTCTTTTTGTGCGAAACTCATCCTATCATCAGAGATTTCTGTGGCAGCAGCCATCCGTTCGCTGCAGCAGAAACGATTGAGAAGTGGCCCCGCGGCACAAAGAAATCATCAGGAGCATCGTCGAGGATAACGGCTTGCGGATTGAACTCGCCTTTACCTATAATCCCAAGGTTTTCCGAGACAGAATGATTCCCGGTGGAAGAATTCCGGGTCGCACCGAAACACAAATTCGACGCACGGAAGCTCAGCGAGGAGAAACCGGAATGAACGGAACAAAGAAATGGGTGGGGATTGCGCTGGCAGTGGCGCTTTGCCTTCTTGGAAGTGCATGGAGCCTGAACGCGCAAGCTCCTGCCGCAGGCGGCCAGGACTCCGCACCCAAGTACACCCTGGTCGAATACAACGCTTACAAGGCCTGTGAGGGCGAATCCAACCCAACCGCCAAGATTAAATGTCTGGACGATTTTGTCTCAAAGTATCCGAATTCCGCGCTGCTGAATTTTGTCTACGTTCAATACTCGATCGCCTACAGCCAGCAGAAGAACTATCCCAAAATAATTGAGACCGCCGACAAGCTGGCCGCGCTGGGCGACAAGGTCGATGCCTATACGCGGTTCCAGGCATATCTCACCCATGTGGTCACCTATTATCAAATGCTTGCCGACCCCGGCAACAAAGGAAAAGGCCTCCAGAAGGACGCCGCCCTAGCCAAGGGCACGATAGAAGCGGCTCAGAATGCCTTAAAGCTGCTGCCAGACATAAAGAAGCCGGAAGGCGTGGCTGACGATGCTTGGAACAAACAGAAGGCGCAGTGGCCGATTACGATCAACGACATTGCCGGGCAAGCCGCGATGAACGCAAACGACTGCTCGGGTGCAACGAACTTCTACAAGGCTGAACTTGCGGTGAATCCCGATAATGCCGTCGCTACTTATCAGCTCGGGCGCGCGTACTACTGCATGACTCCTCCCCAATCTATGGATGCTTTCTGGTACATGGCGAGAGCGGTGACCTCCAAGGGCGCCACGCAGGCACAGTCCGACCAGGTGAAGAAGTTCCTGAAAGGTCTCATCGCCAACTACCAGGGCGGAAACGTCTGTGACAGCCTGATCGATGGGGAGATGAATGAGCTTCTTCAGCTTGCGGGCAGCTCTGCGGATCGCCCCAGCAGCTATTCTTTGCCCGGCGGCGCGGACATCGGCGCCGTTCAGAAGGATATGACAATCGCTTCGGTGTTCAACGACCTTAAAGCAGGGGGCGACAAGAGCAAGCTAACCTGGCTCGCGGCCTGCGGGCTGGAATTTCCGGAAGTTCCGGGCAAGGTTATCGAAGCTGTTCCCGGTGACCCCCTCGTGCTGAAGATCGCGTTTGTGACCAGCGATGCCGAGTTTGACGCCGCGACGACCGCGAATATGGACGTCAAAGTTGTCGGCCAGCCGGAAGCCGCGCGCGTCGAAAAAAACAGCGCCGTTCACTTCACGGGAACTCTCGTTGCTTACGACCCGGAGCCTTTTTTCCTGCACTGGGACAAGGCCAAGGTCAAGGAAGAAGACATTCCCAAGGAAAAAGGCCCGAAGAAGCCGCCGGTTCGCCGGCCTGCCAGAAAGCCAAGTGGGCGGTCTAGCTAGCAGCTAGCTCTCTCGCAAGAATCTGCGGTGCAAAGAAAACGGCTCCGCGATTGGGAGAGCCGTTTCACTTTCGGTACGCCAACTTTGTTCTACCGCGGCCGCCGCCGATGGCCGTTGGTGTCCAGCTTGTACTCCTCGATCTTCCGGCTCAGGGTATTACGATGAATGCCCAGGAGCTGAGCGGCGCGCGACTGATTGCCGTTCGCGCGGTCCAGCACGCGTTTGATGAATCGCTTCTCGAATTCGCTTATGGCTTCGTCAAAGTTGATGCCACGCTCCACCATTTGATTGACGAGCCCTTCCAATTGATCTTTCACGATGGCACGCTCCGCAAGATTGTTTGGGGCCCGGTTGCTACGTCAGTTCACGGCTGGTGAGAATCCGGTACGCCTCCCGGTACTTGTCGCGGGTGGCGTCGACTACCTCCGGTGGCAGCTCCGGCCCGGGCGGGGTTTTGGGCCAGCGCATCCGTTCGAGATAGTCCCGCACAAATTGTTTGTCAAAAGACGCTTGCGGTCCGCCGGGAGTGTAATGTGCGGCGGGCCAGAAGCGCGAGGAATCCGGTGTCAGCGCTTCGTCGATCCAAATCAGTTCACCGTCCAACAGGCCAAATTCAAATTTCGTGTCGGCCACGATGATTCCGCGTGGCTCGGCATGCACCGCCGCGCGCCGGTACAACTCCAGGCTGACGGCGCGAACCCTTGGTGCAAGTTCTTTGCCGATCATTTTCTCAGCCTGTTCAAAAGGGATATTTTCGTCGTGTCCGGTCAGCGCCTTCGTTGCGGGAGTGAAAATTGGTTCCGGAAGCCGGCCCGATTCGAGTAATCCGTTGGGGAGGGGGATTCCGCAGATTTTCCCGGTTGTTCGATAGTCCTTCCAGCCTGATCCCGAAACGTACCCGCGAACCACACATTCAATCGGCAAAGGCTTCGTCTTTCGCACCAGCATGGACCGACCTGACAGTACCTCTTTGAATCTGTCAAAGGGAGCAGGGAATTCCACGGCGCTAATCACGTGACTGGGAATGACGTCTTTCAGGAGGTCGAACCAGAAGAGAGAAAGCTGCGTGAGCACGCGCCCCTTGTCGGGAATCGGTGTCGGCAGGATGACGTCGAACGCGGAAAGCCGGTCCGTCGCGACGATCAGCAGCTTGTCGCCCAGATCGTAAATGTCGCGGACCTTCCCGCGCGCGCTCGGCGACAATCCGGCGAACTGGGTATCCCTCAGTACTTTCATTGCTGGAGCTGAAGACACCGGGAAAATCTCCCCGACTTGGTGCTCCGCATTCTAGCGCACCGAGTCGCGATGTCAAACCGGTCAGCGGTGGAAAATTGTGCGAAACGCGTACGCACGAACGGCGATAGGAAACTTTCATGAAAATAATAAACAATACGCGAAAAAATCTTCAGCCTCTCTATGGTTGTTTATTTCTCGCGGGAAATGACAAGGGGCCGTCTTATTTACGCTGCCGACGCCTGCCCACTGGGATTTTCGTTTTCCGTTTCTTCCCAGCGCACGCTGACCAGCTTGGAGACGCCCGGCTCCTGCATGGTCACGCCATAAAGAACAGGGGCAATCTCCATGGTTTTGCGGTTGTGCGTGACGATGATGAATTGCGTCTGGCTGCTCATTTCTCCGATTAATTTCGTGAACCGTCCCACGTTCGCCTCGTCCAGCGGAGCGTCGACTTCGTCGAGGATGCAGAACGGGCTCGGTTGATAGCGGAAAATCGCGATCAACAGCGCTAGTGCGGTCATAGCCTTCTCTCCGCCAGAAAGCAGCAGTACATTTTGCAGCCGCTTGCCTGGAGGTGAAGCGACGATGTCGATGCCCGCATCACCGGAGCTGTCCGGCTCAGTCACGCGCATCTCTGCCATGCCACCGCCAAAGATCGCGTGGAAGGCGTCGGAGAAGCTCTTGTTAATCGCATGGAACGCGTGCTCGAACTTTTCCTTGGTGGCCTGGTCGAGCTCGACGATGGCCTGCTGTGTGTCGGCGATGGATTTCAGCAAATCGTCGCGCTCGCGCGTCAGGAACGTGAACCGCTGCTCGCACTCGTTGAATTCCTCGAGCGCCATCATGTTCACCGCGCCCATGTTCTCAATGCGCTGCTTCATGTCGCGATAGTTCGCTTCAGCAGCAGCAAGTTCCTCGCCGCTCATGAAGGCCACTTCCGTCGCGATCAGATCCTCCGGTTGCGCGTTCACCTCGCTCATGCACGTTTCGCGCAAATGCTGCCGGTCGGATTCGTTTTTCGCGCGCTCCACTTCGGCATGATTGCGTTGTTCGCGTAGTTCCTGCAGTTCCTGCCGACCCATGCGCAAATGATCTTCCGTCTGGGTCACACGAGTGCGGGCCGATTCCCATTCCTGTTCGAGCTCCTTCTGCCGCGCTTCCAGCCGCAGCTTTTCTGCACGCAGCCTTTCCAGTTGCAGCGTCAGCTCTTCGCTCTGCTTTGCCAGGACAGCCGTTTCGTCGCTGATGGACAGGACCTGTTGCTGCAGCGCCGTCTCGCGGCGTTCCATTTCCGTGCGCTCTTCGCGCAGCCGTGTCGCCAAAGCTTCCGCTGCCACCAGACGCTCATTAATTGCTGCTAGCCCCGCGCGAGCTGTGGCAAGGTCGTGCTGCTCGCTTTGTACGGAACTGCGCAGACCCACGAGTTCTTCCGTGAGACGCGCGCTTTCCGTTTCCGCTTCCGCGCGATTCAGCGCCGCCGCGGCGTGTTCGTGCTTCGCGCGTTCCGCGCGCAGCCGCGCTCCCTCCGCTTCTTGCCGTACGCGGGCCAACTCGCCCTGGCAAACCGCCAGCTCCGCGCCCAGACGCGCCAACTCGCTTTGCATGTGGCTGTGGCGATGCTGCGCGGAAATAACATCGCGCTCTACGTCGCGCTGCTTCGCGTTGATCTCTTCCAATGCCTGCTCCGTTGCGCGAAGTTCCGCCGTTACCTTTTCCAGCGCACCCAGCTTTTCGTTCGTTTGGTGTTCGAGATGCAAAACCTCGGCGTTCAGCGCGCGCAATTCACGCTTCATGCCCAAGGGGCCGGCTTCGTCCGGACGCCCGCCGGTTACCATGCGTCCCTGGTAGCACGTGCCGTCCGGGGTAACGAACGCGTATTGTGGATTGTCGCGCGCCAATCTTTCCGCCGCGGCAGCGCTGTCCGCCATATACGCCGCGCGAAGCCTCGGCAAAAACTGCTTCGCCGCTGCTCCTAGCGGATCGCGGAATTCCACCAGCTTGTCCATCCGCGAAATCACGCCGTCATCGCGATGAAAATTCGCAATCGGCTCGTACTCGCTCCCTAAACGCAAGTTGCGCAGCGAATCCACGAAGAAGGTCGCCCGGCCGCCCACTTCCTCGCGCAGCATGGAAATGCCGGTGCGCGCATGGTCGAACGTCTCCACCACGACAAACTCGAGTTCATCGCGCAGGAATTGCTCGATCGCCGCTTCGTGCTTCTCTTCGACTTCTGCATAGTCCGCCAGCACGCCCACGGCGCGGAACTGTTGCCCGCCCCCGCGCTCGTTCGCCGCAAAAAGCTTTTGTACTGCTTCCGCGGTATAGGACCGGTCATTCAGGATTTGCGTCAACGTCGAATGCCGCGCCCGCGCGCTCGCCAGTGAGTCGCGCAGTGTGTCCGCTTCTTCCGTCAAACCATCGCGTTGTTCGCGTAATCCGCTAATTTTCGCTTGCAATTCCGCCGCGGTGTGCTTCAATGTGCCAAGCTGCCCTGAAATCGCCTCCAGCTCTCGAGCGGCCCGTTCAGCGTCGTCTCGGGCGCGCATCGAAGCTTCCAGCACCTCGTGCTCGTTCGTTTCCAATTTCCGTAGCGCCTCGTTTTGATGCACTAGTGCTTCTTCGGCCTGCTTTTGGTCGCCGTGCAAACGCAACAGGCTCTCGCCAGCTTCCGATGCGCGCTGCCGCAGCGCCTCGATGCGCCCTTCGCTTTCGCGAATCTGCGTTGCGCGTTGTTCGGCGCGCTGCAAAAGTTCTTCCACACGCGCGTTCAATGTGCCGGATTCCTCGCGCAGCAGCGTCACCGCTTGTACTTGCGTCGTGCTTCGCGTTTCCCATTCGGCCGCTTGAGCCCGGGCCTGTTTCAGCTCCGCATCCATCTGCGCGTGGCGCGCTGCCAATTCCTGGGCGCGTTGCCGGTTAAACGCAATTTTGTTTTCGCTGCGGTCGACTTCCAGTGCCGTCAAATTCAATACGTTCTGGTTCTGCCGGAGTTCCGCATCCAGTTCGTAAATCCGCTGATTCAAGCGGTCCTGTTCGCCTTCCATCTCCTGGATGGCTGTCGCGCGCCGGCTTTCCGCCACGTTCAATTCTTCCAGTTGCTTTGTAATTCTGTCCGCAGCGGCATCCAGCTCGCGCGCCTTGCCGGCCAGCATTTGGCGCACGATTCCTCGCATCTGGTCGCGGATTTCCGAATAGCGCCGCGCCTTGGCCGCCTGGCGCTTCAGCGAGCCGAGTTGCTTCTCCACCTCGGTGACGATGTCGTTCACGCGCGCCAGATTGAGCTTCGACGATTCCAGCTTCGCTTCCGCCAGCCGCTTTTTGGTTTTGAATTTCGTTACCCCCGCGGCTTCTTCGATGATGGCGCGCCGCTCCATCGGCTTGGTGGAAAGGATCAGCCCGATGCGCCCCTGTTCGATGATGGCGTACGAGTCGGGCCCGAGCCCCACGCCCATGAACATTTCCTGGATGTCGCGCAACCGCGCCACGCGGCCATTGATGAGGTATTCGCTTTGTCCGGAACGGTACAGCCGCCGGCTGACCGTCATTTCTCCCGGCTTGGTTGTCAATGCTGGTTTCTCTTCACTCTTCTTCTTTCTCTTAAACAGCTTCTTGAATCTGCCCCCGTTTTCCTCTGCTTCTCCGGCTTGCGTGTTGTCCTGGCTCAACTGTTCCTGAGCTTGGCCGGTTTCTGGTGTATCGGCTGTTGTCGAGCGGCTTCCTTCTATCCCTCTCTTCTCTGTGCTCTCTGTGCCCTCTGCGTTGGGTGTTTTGTCTTCCGCAGCGCCTTCCATCACGAACCGCGCCGCTTCCGCCAGCTCCGGATCTTCCATCGTGATGGTCACTTCCGCCATGCCCAGCGGCGGGCGCTTGGTCGTTCCATTGAAGATACAATCCGCCATGCGCTCGGCACGCAGCGACTTGTGGCTCTGCTCCCCCAACACCCAGGAGATGGCGTCCACTACATTCGACTTGCCGCAGCCGTTCGGCCCCACGATACACGTCGTGCCCGAGCCGCTGAACGTCACCGCCGTGCGTTCGCAAAACGACTTAAAGCCTGTAATTTCGACTTTTCGCAGCTTAAGCAAGATGACCTCTTCGCCTCTCCGACTGCGCCCGTTCGAGTTGGATGCCATCCGGCCATACGCTGTTCGCCGGCCGGGCAAGTGAGAATGAATGCAATAAGAGACGGCTTCGTTTGCCTCGAGGGGAGGGGCTTTCGAGCGTCAGGTCAGTCCCACACCCTGGGACCGCCCGCAAAGCCGGCCCGTTAAAGGCCGTCTTGAAAACGTTTGGCAGGTTCCTAGTCAGAGCCCAGCCGCCTGGCGCAAGGATGGCGGTACCAAAAAACCCTAGCACGATGTCCCTGACGTGTCTAGCCCTACTCTACGCCTTGTGGCCCTCTCGTCACCGCCACAAATCTATTTTCTTGGGCTCCTCTGAGGGGCTCCTGAACCAACTTGTTGACCCGTATGATGGAAGGCGATTCTCCTACGCTCCCATCGCAGGGGGGGCTTTCAACGGAAGTCTCGCTTGACGCCGGGAGTCCCATTTCGCTATCGGTCGCACCGCGCACTCCAGATCAGAACGGACGACGACCCTAGCGACCCGCAGCGCGTCTTGGCCGAGAAGCAGGATCTGGGCAATAAACTTTCGCAAATCCGCTCGCGGCTGCAATGATTCTTGGCCAGGTTAGCGGTAGGCACGGGGTAACTGAACCTTGCTTTTATTCGTATCTCAATACAACCACGGGATCTACGCTCATCGCCCGGTGCGCAGGGACGGTGCAGGCAACCAGCGCAATCGATGCTAGCAAGGCCATCACGCTGGCCAACACCAGCGGATCGAAAGGCCGGACTCCATAGATTTGGCTGGCCACGGCTTTTTGCAGCAGCGCCGCGCCGGCTATCCCTAACACGAAACCGGCCGCAACGAGTTTGAATCCTTCTCCCAGCACCAGGCGCAGAACTCCGGTTCGCGTGCTGCCGAGCGCCACGCGAATGCCGATCTCGCGCTTGCGCTGGGCGACCAGATATGCCAGCACGCCATAAATTCCGAGTGAAGCCAGGAACAAGGCGACTCCGCCGAAAGCGTTCGCCAGGAGCATGGAAGTCCGGCGCGAGGACAGCGAAAGATCAATTCGCTCCACCATGGAATGAATGTCGAAAAGGGCCAGGTCTGGATCCAGCCGCGAGATTTCGGCGCGCAGGGCGCGGATGACGGATGCTGAGTCGCCCGCGGTTTTAAGGGCAAAAGTGAAGCCGCCGGCAGGCTGCTGGGCATTGGGCAAATAATATGCTCCGACAATCGCGCCGGAATCATCGAGGTTTTCGTAGCGGAGCGTACGGGTGACCCCTACTACGGTGTACCAGACGGTGTGCTCGTCAATTTTCAGCAAATCGTTCGGATCGCCGGGAAAGTACATTCGCCGGCCAAGGGGGTCGCGGTTCGGCCAAAAATGACGCGCCAAGCGTTCGTCCACAATGACGACGCGAGGAGCATTCTCATTGTCGCGGTCATTGAAAGCTCGGCCCCGAACCATCGAAATGCTCAGGGCTTCGAAATAGCCGGGGGTCACGGTGATATTTAAAGGGGAAATAAGCGACTCGCCCGGCTTCATCCGATAGCCTTCGGCGAGAATCACACTGTCATTGTGATTGCCGCCGAAAGGAATTGTCTCCGTCGCGCCCGCCGACGAAACTCCGCGTATAGCCCGAATAGCCGGCAGTGCGCGATACATGAAATCGCGCCGGGCCTCTGGCGTGGAATATTTGGCGCGCGGCAATGCCAGCGATGCGGACACCACGCCGTTCGGGTTAAATCCTGGGTTCACATGCAAAAGCGCTCGAAAGCTTGCGAGAAGCAGTCCCGCGCCCATGAGCAGCGTGAAAGCAAATGCCACCTGCGCCGTAACCAGCAATTGACGCACCCGGCGCGATTTCTTTCCGCTCGTTCCTGTGCGCGACTCCTCATGCAGCGCATCCTTGATCCCGATCTTGGAAACGCCCGCTAAAGGAAACAGCCCGACAAAGATTCCCGCTGCCAGGGACAGCCCCAGGGAAACCAGAACTACTGTGCCATCCATGCGGACTTCGTTCGCCCGCGGGAAATGTTCCAGCCCGATGGCGTTCAGCGCCCGCAACACGCCTGCCCCAAGAACCACGCCGCCCAAGCCCCCAATCAAGGCCAATCCCAGGTTCTCTAAAACCAATTGCCGTATGAGCTGTGCACGGCCTGCTCCCAGCGCGATCCGCGTTGCGACTTCCTTCCGCCGCATGGCCAACCGCGCCAGCGCCAGGTTGGCGATATTAAGCCCGCCAATCATCAAGACAAGGAACGCGCCGCCCCACAGCAGGTAGAGAGTCCCTTTCACTCCGGCGGTCAGCATGTCCTGCAGCGGCTTCACCGTGGTGTGGAATCCGGCGTTGATCAGGAGCTCTTTCATTTCTGGAAAACGCTCGAGGTTTTCCTGGTTCAACGCGTTCACTTGGGCTTGGGCCTGCTCAAGCGTGGCGCCGGGCTTCAAGCGCCCAATGTGGAACCAGTTATTGTTGTGATGAACGGTCTTGTCTTCCGGTGTGAAGGCAATCGGCATCCAAAGCCGAACTTCGGGCTCAATGAAAATAAAGTTGGGTGGCATTAGGCCCACGATCGTGAAAGGCCTGCCGCTGATGCGCAGCGTATGGCCAAGAACCGTTTTGTCTCCGGCATACAACTGCTCCCAAAGCCCGTAGCTCAAGATGACTTCTTGATCACGCCCGACTTCACCTTCTTGTTCCGCAAACGGCCGCCCCAGCAGCGGAGAGACACGCAGCAGATGGAACCACGAAGGCGTCACCAGCATCCCGCGAATCTGCTGCGGCGAACCGTTCAGCTCCACGGTTTGATTGTGCGGCTGGAAGAGGGCCTGGCTCTCAAAAGCCGTCATTTCCTTGAGCCGGTCGAAATAGTCGCCGGAGGCGGAGTAGTTGCCGCCAGAAACTCCGGCGTTGGGGTAATCGTTCGACATGAGGAGAATGGAGTTCGCGTCCGCCACCGGCAACGGCCGCAAAATGACCGAGTTCACGATAGCAAAAAGGGCGGCGTTGGCTGCCATGCAAACGGAAAATGTAAGAAGCACGGTCAGCGCAAAGCCTCTGTCGCGCCGCAGCGAACGAACGCCGTATTTCAGGTCACGAAAAAATGCACCCATGATTTGAGCTCCCCTCGCCTCCCACCTGTTCCTTTGCTGTGGGTAGTTCCAATACTCGCGCGGGATTCTGGCACTACATTATCGCCGACGTCGGGACAGGCCGGCGCCTGCCAATCAATACGCACAGCGCCGCCTGTCTTTAGACGCTCCAGTCGCGCCCCCGGATAATCCTCCGGCTGGTTGCGAAGCGGTGTTCCAGCCAATTTGACGGTTGCGCGCTTGCTCGGGATTGCGCGAAAATTGGATTTCCGCCGGGGCAGGAACGTCCCCTGACAGAAACCCGCGGCCGGTTCGCTCCTTTCAGCGGGAATAAGCCGCAACCATCAACAAGGGCAAGAATCAAAAGAAGGGGCAAGCTTATGACGCAACACATTGGAGAACTCAATCCCCCCGTGCGGCTGATGTTGACGCCGGGACCGTCTTCGGTCGACCCGCGCGTGTACCGCGCGCTGGCCACATCGCTCGTGGGCCACATGGACCCTTGGTTCCGCGGCTGCATGGATGAAACGCAGGTCCTGCTTCGTCAGATTTTCCAGACGGAGAATCGTATCACGCTGCCTTTATCAGCATCAGGATCCGGCGGAATTGAAGCCTCGGTGCTCAATGTGTTGGAAGAAGGCGATGAAGCCATTATCGCGGTGAACGGCGTGTTCTCCAAGCGCATGTGCGAAATTGCGACGCGCGCTTCATCGAAAGTGATAAAAGTCGAGGCACCGTACGGGAAACCCGTGGATCCCGAAGATGTGCGCCGTGCCGGCAAGGGCAAGAAGATCAAGATGGTCGGCCTGGCTCAGGGCGAGACGTCCACAGGCGTGCTTACCAGGATTGACGGGTTTCGAAAGGTTGCGGACGAATTGGGAGCCTTGCTCGTGGTGGATACCGTGGCGTCGCTCGCGGCCGTGCCCCTGCACGTGGATCGCGAGCGCGTGGACATTTGCTTTAGCGGCTCGCAAAAGGCCATCAGCGCGCCTCCGGGAATGTCGCCCATCACCGTGAGTTCCGCGGCCGAAGAGGTGTTTCGCAAGCGCAAGACGAAAGTACAAAGCTGGTATTTCGACCTGACGACCGCGATGGATTATTGGGGCAAGGACCGCCTATATCATCACACACCTCCGATTTCGCTGATTTTTGCTTTGCGCGAAGCGATGCGGATTGTCCTCGAAGAAGGCCTGGAAACACGCTGGGAGCGCCATCGCGTAAACCAACTCGCGCTCATTGCAGGTTTGGAAGTGATGGGCTTGAAGCTTTTGGTGGAAAAACCGGCGGACCGGCTTCCCACGGTCACGGCAGCGATGATTCCGAGCGGTGTAAACGACGAAAAGCTGCGAAATCAGTTGCTCGATGAATTCAACATTGAAATCGCCGGAGGTTTCGGGCCGATCAAAGGCAAAATCTGGCGTGTGGGCCTGATGGGCTACTGCAGCCAGAAGCCCAACGTCCTTCTCTTCCTGGCGGCGCTGGAGAAGTGCTTGACCGACCAGGGATTCCGCGTTGGAAGCGGCGCTGGCGTGGGCGCCGCAGTGCAAAGCTATGCGCACGCCGAGACTGCGGCGGCGGTCAGCCGGTAGAGTTGAGCGAAGGGAACGGCCCGCAGAGAAAACCCAAGGGAAGCCAAAAAGTCTTGTTTGGAATTTTTCTTTTCACTGAAAACTTGTACCTGAAAACTCAGAACTAGCCTAAGGAGCAAGCGTGACCACACGGCCTGTACTGGCAAACGCCGGCGCGATGAGCCAGTTCGTCGGCCCGTTCGAAGTAACGTCCAAGCTGAGCGGGCAAACCTACCAGTGCCGTTTCTCGCACATGTGGAACGGCATCGCCACGCGCCACGCGGACACCATCGACACGAAGTTCTTCGTGGATGGCGAGGCGCATGTTGTAGGTTTGGCGCACACCGCCTTCGTGAAATTCCGCGAAAAGTCCCACCGTGACTTGACCGATCGCGAAGCCAGTTTTGTGGCTGCGGAATATTTGCGCGAACGGCTCGAAGAAGAAGATCTTCGCCCGCTTTATGACGTTCCCGAGAGCGAAGTCCTTCGCCTCATCAACCTAATCGGCGTCAAGTAAGCAACACGCCATGAACGTGTCATCCTGAGCGAAGCGAGGGATCTCAACGAACACACCGCCTCGACATCAGATTTCACTTGGCTCACATAACCGCGTTTAGCAACCACGTTCAGGGTGGAATTTCCCATCGTTGCAATTCCTGGCACTGCCGTATGATGGCTGTCAATGCCTTACGGACATTCAAGGAACGTTTTTCTTGTGGTCGCGGGCGGAAATCCGGCCGCAGAGCTACATTTTGAGGACACCATTCAGCGCCAAAGAACACTAGAGGAAGTTTGGCGATTTCTGCCATCCCAAGAGATCGAAAACCTAGAAAGGATTTACCACCGCTCGAATTTCATCGTGTGGGGCGCTGTCCCGGGACCGATGAACGAATCGCGATG
Source organism: Acidobacteriota bacterium (assembly GCA_003224085.1). Lineage (GTDB taxonomy): Bacteria > Acidobacteriota > Terriglobia > Acidiferrales > UBA7541 > Acidiferrum. The sequence continues at coordinate 30,478 of QHYK01000085.1, forward strand.
GGAAAAGATGAAACCGGGCGGCGTCGTGCTTATCTACAACAATGGCCGTATTCGTTTTGCTGGTGAGATTGCTGCCAAGGTGAGGAAGTACCCAAGAGCATCGAAAATATCGACGTCGTCTGGAAATTCGGGCCGTACTCTATAAAGTCCGCGTTCGAAATCGAGCGCTCGACGTCAATCTACTCTGGAATTCTTAGGCTGTCTGATCTCAGGGCGGAAGCGCCGAACTCGAACTATCCACTCTTCATAGTGGCTTCCGAAGATCGGCAGAAAAAAGTTTTTGAAGAATTGAGGCGACCAACCTTCGCTGGCCCGTGTTTACATCTGAACGAAGTCATGAAATTCTTGAGTTATAAGGAGCTCCGCGATGTTGACGAATCGTCGAAGAATGCGAAGGACTTTGATATTGACGTTTTGCTTGCGGCTGGCGAAAGCGTTCCGGGTGGCCTAGACACAGGAGCGTGCGATTGTTGACATTGAATTCAGCCATTGCACGCATCTCGTCGGTTGAGATTCTTCGCCCATCCTCATCGGATGCGCTCAGAATGATGCGTTTCCCGAAGTGTTGCTGCCGAAGAGGCGCTGTCTTGGAAAACGCATTTTAGTCGCCCGGCTCAACGTGAAATGTTTCGAGGATGGGATGGCGAAGGCCGTCGCGGCGGACGAAGTAAATCACGAGAAACAACAGCAAGGCCCCGCACACCATGACAGCCACGGCAATCTCAAGACTGAATTGCAGGTCGTGAAAGTCGGAGATTTTGCCAAGCAGATGCGGCCCCAAACCCCCGAGGAGCTGCGTCACAAACATGTAGACTCCGACAGAAGTGGCATGCGCGCGGCGCGGCATCATATCGTGTATCACCGCTGTAACCGGGCCGTGATACCAGGACATGAAAAAGCCGGCAATCGCCATCCCAGCGAGAACCATCCATTGTTCGTCGGCTTGAATGGCAACGATCAGAAAGGGGGCGGCAAGCAAGAACGCGACCGCAATGGCCAGCAATCGTCCGTAGTTCAAGCGCTTCTGAAGAGAGTCCGCGACGGAGCCGCCCACAAGCACGCCTAATACCGAAGAGATCATGGCGATTAAGGAAAGAGAAACAGATGCCTGGCCCAGGCTGAAGTCCTTGTAATTAACAGCGAAGTCGATGCCCCAGAAAAGCAGCGAGACGCTGGAGAAGGTAATGCATGTGCCTGCGGCGATCATGGCCACAAAAGCGGGAACGCTCAACAGACGAGGTATGGGTACGACCTCGGACCGTGGGCCGCGCGCAGGTTCCTCCAAAGAAAAGACTGCGATGCCGGGAACGATGCCCAAAAGCCCCACCAAAAAGAGCGCGTATTGCCAGCCGTAATGCTGCCCAACAACGCCGCCAAGGGCTTGGCCTCCCACCCCACCAAGCAGCATTCCGGCAGCGAAAATGGCCTGCGCCCGTGCCCGCCGCTCCTGGGGAAAAGCGCCTGAAATCATGGATTGCGCTGCGGGCGCGTAGGCAGCTTCACCCAGGCCAACTGCAGCGCGGGCGAACAGCAAGAAAGCATAGGTAGATGCCAGGCCGCTGACTAGGGTCGCCACACTCCAGCACGCTACGCCGATGACAATGACCGTGATGCGATTGAAACGGTCAGCGAAGAATCCGAAGGGAATGCTGGCCACCGCCAGGACCACCAGCAGCCACATTTGCAGGGCCCCGAGCCGTGCATCGGTGGCATGGAAATGATCGCGCAGCAGGGGAATAAGGGGAACGACTACCTGCCGGGCTGCAAAGTTGACAAAGTTCACTAAAGCAAGTACAGCAAGGAGGCGAATCTGTTGGGCATTCAGCGGAATGGGCTTTGTGGACATGCCAAATTTGCCGGGTGACCCGCGCGCGACCTGGTAGAGCGGAAGGAAAAAGTTATCAGAAACCAGCCGGTACACGAAAGGACCGTGTCCGCTCGACCCCTAACGATTATAGTACGACCATGAATGCCGCTCCTTCAACGAATGCCACGACGAGCCGTCTGACGGCGGTACTTTCCTACGGCATCTTGCTGCTGCTGCTCTACCTGATCTTCCGTATCGCCGAGCCATTTCTGGGAGCCCTGGGCTGGGCGGCCATTCTGGCGATTTTCTTCTATCCCATGCACCGGCGGCTCGCCAACCGCCTATCACCGTCGCAAGCTTCGGTAGCTAGCACCGTGGCTGTCACGGTTCTTCTGATTGCCCCTTCCATCTTGTTGGGCACTCTTTTTGTGCGGCAGGCTATTTCGATTTCGCGGGGCGTGCAGCATTCCATCGTCGGTGGCCAGCATTCCCCCGTGCTTGCGGACAGTTGGTCCACCATTGCCAAGGGCTGGTCTTGGGTGGCCCACCACGTTCCGGGAATCGATCCCAACGCCGACCTCTTCGAGACACTCGGGCAAGCCATCGAAAAAGAGGCGGGATTCATAGCCCAACGGCTCGGGACCATTGTAAAGAACATCGCCGCTTTCATTTTTGATTTGTTTGTGATGATTTTTGCGATGTTCTATTTTTTCCGCGATGGCGAGAGGATTCTTGACAACGTACGCAGAATTTTGCCGTTTGATGCGGAGCACCGGGATGCGATGCTCAAGCAGGCCCGCGAACTGATCTCGGCAAGTGTCGCGAGCAGCCTGCTCGTCGCAGCAGTTCAAGGAGCTCTCGGCGGCACAGGCTTTGCCATCGTAGGCCTGCCCGCGCCGGTCTTCTGGGGCGTTTTGATGGCCTTCTTTTCCTTGATACCGGTCGTAGGATCTGGCTTGATTTTTGTGCCCGCCTCGCTTTGGCTGGGACTTACTGGACATTGGGGGCGCGCGGTTTTGCTCCTGGCGATATGCGCGGGCGTCTCGACCATCGTGGATAACGTGTTGAGACCTTTGTTGCTCGAGGGCCGGACGGAATTAAGCGGCCTGGTGATATTCATCAGCATTCTAGGCGGCATCAATCTGTTTGGAATGCTGGGCTTGGTGCTGGGGCCGATCCTGGCAGCCATGGCCGCAGGCGTCCTCAGGGCCTACACGGAAAGCACGGAGAGTCCGCCGCCCATAACCGCTGGGTAACACCTGCCTGGCCCCAACGCTGCGGCCTAGCGTGAGTGTGTTAGAGTAACGCGCTCGAAAGGATTTCATGACCACCAAGCCTGCGCCGAAGCCAGCGGAGCTTCCTCCGGCGAAACTGCGCTGGAGGTGTGAGCTCTCGCGCATCCCTTTCGAAACGACAGCCCAGGCCGATCCCCGCGAAGGGTTCATTGGCCAGGAGCGAGCCCTGCGAGCTTTGAAAATGGGGGTGGAGCTTTCTGCGCCAGGCTACAACGTGTTTGTCTGCGGATTGGCGGGCACCAGCCGCGGCGGAACCATCGCGCGCATGATTCAAGAGCTTCATCCGCCGACCAAGGAATCCTTGGACCGCTGCTACGTCAACAATTTCAAATTGCCGGACCGGCCAAGACTGCTGACGCTCCCGCGCGGGCAGGCAGATTCCTTCAAAAAAGACATGCAAGCGGGAATCGATTTTCTGCGCCGGCGGATTCCTCAAGTGTTCGAAGGCGAACCTTTCCAGCGGCAAAAGGGAAGGATTGTTGAGCGCTTCACTGTTCGCGAAAAGGAATTGATGGACGATTTCACGCGGCGCATTGCTAGGGATCAGTTTGCGCTGGGCCACATGCAAGTCGGCGCCGTAGCGCTGCCGGAAATCTTCCCGGTGCTCGAAGGGCAGATGGTGCCCATCGAAGACATCTCGAAGATGGTGCACGAGGGGAAACTCGAAGGCACCGTCGCCGAAGAGATCGAGCGGAAGTACGAGCAATTCCGGCAGGAATTCACGGTGGTTTACCGCAAAACGCTCACGCTCTCGCGCGAACTGGCCAGCGAGCTGAGTTACCTGGAACAAGAAGCGGCTTCCGTGTTGGTGGATGGCTTCATCGAAGAACTGAAAGAAAAATATCCCGGCACAAGCGTCGCGGAATACCTCGAAGAAGTGCGACATCACTTGCTGGATAATCTGGATCCCTTCAAGGAGCGCGAAGGGGAAGGAGAGCAGGAGGAAGAGTCTGCTGACGGTGCTCAGAAAGCCCCGGGCGGGCCCGAACGCGACCCGTTTCGCGTGTACGGCGTCAACGTCATCCTCGCGCACAATCACGAAGAAGCTTCTCCGGTAATTTTCGAAACCACCCCGACATACGCCAATCTTTTCGGCACCATTCAGCGCGCTTATGACGCGCGCGGCGGCTGGAGCAGCGACTTCATGGACCTCCGGGGCGGTTCGCTCCTTCGCGCCGACGGCGGCTTTCTGATTATGTATGCGATGGAGGCTCTCTCAGAAACCGGCGTCTGGCGCGCGCTAAAACGCACGCTGAATCACAATCGCCTGGAGATCCAGCCGCAGGAAATTTTCTATCCTTTTGGCGGAAGCGCGCTGAAGCCGGAAGCCATCGACATCAACGTGAAGGTGATCCTCATCGGCGACCGCCAGCTCTACGAATTGCTTTACGAATACGAAGAAGACTTTCGCAAAATATTCAAAGTACGCGTGGAGTTCGACGAAGAGATGGCCATGAGCGACGGCGTCATCGCCGAATATGCCGGGCGGCTGCGCGCGCTGTCGGAGAAAGAAAATTTGTTTCCTTTCGACCGCGGCGCGTTCGCCGCGATGCTCGAATACGGAGTGCGCCAGGCCGGACGAAGGAACAAGGTGACCGCGCGCTTTGTGGACATCGCCGATTTGGCCCGCGAAGCCCACTACAGCGCCGCTGCTACGGGGGAAACCATAGTTCGGGCCCATCACGTCCGCCTCGCTTTGTTTTCCAAAATCGAACGACACAATCTCATTGAGACACGCATCCGCGAAATGATCGAGGAAGGAACGCTTCTTGTGGATGTGTCGGGCGCGCGCGTCGGCCAGGTGAACGGCCTCAGCGTGCTCGAGATTGGCGGATATTCGTTCGGGAAGCCGGTGCGCATCACCGCCACCGCGGCTTTGGGAAAAGCCGGGCTGATCAACGTCGAGCGCGAAGCGAATTTGAGCGGCCGCTTTCACGACAAGGGCGTGCAAATCATCGCCGGCTATTTGCGGAGTCAGTTCGCGCAAGACAAGCCGCTCTCGCTGGCCGCCAGCATCTGTTTCGAACAATCCTATTCGGGCGTAGATGGAGACAGCGCCAGCTCCACGGAAATCTATGCCCTTGTCTCCGCGCTTTCCGGCCTGCCGTTTCGACAAGACATTGCGGTGACGGGATCCATCAACCAGCAGGGCGACGTTCAGGCGATCGGCGGCGTGAACGAAAAAATCGAGGGCTACTTTGACGTGTGCCGCATCAAGGGCCTCACCGGCACGCAGGGCGTGATGATCCCGGAAGCAAACGTCGAGGACTTGATGCTGCGAGAAGACGTGCTCGACGCAGTGGCCGCGGGAAAGTTTCACGTGTGGCCGGTGGCGAAAATCGAACAGGGGATCGAGCTTCTAACCAACGTTTCCGCCGGAGGCAGGAATGGCGCGGGGAAATTCAACTCAGGCACCGTTTTCGCTTTGGTAGACGAGCGCCTCAGCGAAATGGCCAAAACGCTAAAGGAATTCGAATAAGCCGCACCGAACCAGATCTTCCAGGCGCAAATCCCAGTACTCATTTTTCTGGAGCTCACCCTCTGCTCGCCAAGAAGGATGAAGCCCTGCCCCACATCTCTTCCAGAACGCAGAAAGAGCCGCTAGCAAAAATCAAATGCGAATCGCGCCTACGGTTTGTCCGTTGCAGGAGTCGCTGGCGTGGCCGATGCAGAAGGCGCTGGCGCTGCGGCGGGTGCCGGTGCGCCCGAATCCTTGGGCGTTGCGAGATACCCCGTGATCTGATTTTTGCCCACATCAAAGACCACGATTTCGTACGGCGCCATCCGGGTGCTGCCCTTCACGTAAAACTGCACGGGCTCGCCCGAGGTTTTGTCTCTCTTTTCGATGGTTTTGTCATCCGCGATGACGGTGATGGTGTACTTGGACTTCTTGGGATCGGTCCGGTTTAGCGAGATCTGGACGGGTCCGACGCGCTGGGCGTTCTTGGTTCTTTGCAGCGTAAATTCGTAGTAGTTCCGGTCACCGCGGCGCCTCAACTCCTCCAGGTCATCCCGGTTGTGGGCGACTAATCCGCTCATCACGTTCATGTCGCCCATGCTTCGTTCAAGCTTCCCCTTGGTGGCTTCCAGGTCGCTCTTGGTCGCCTCCAGGTCTTTTTTCGCGCCGCCAACTTCGGTTGCCACTGCCCCAATCTGTTCCTGGCTCGCCTTAATCTGGGTGGTGAGCTCCTGGTCGGCGGCTTGCTGTTCCTTCCGAATGTCTTCGGCGCGACTCTTCGCTTTCGCCAGTTCCGATTGCGTCAAACCCATTCTTTGCGTAGTGATTTCCACATGGCTCTTCAGGTCCGCGATCCGCGAATTGGCCTGGTCCAACTGCGCGCTGAGAATCTTGTTCTTTTCCTCCTGATTTGCCAGGTCTTGGCTCAGCCGCGCCTGGGTCGTGTAACCGAAATAGACCACCACGGCCAGTCCGGCAATGACCATCCCGAACAATACGCTGATCCACCGTGGCGTCCCCGCGCTTTCATACGCATAGGATTCTTGCGCGCTTGGTATGTTTGGAGAAATGCTCATTCTTCCCTCTCTGTGATTAGGTCTTGCCCCTAGCAAACGGCCCCACCGAAAATTATGGCCTGCAAAATGCCTTCTGTCCATCTTCCCGCAAGCCGCACAAGCCGCACCTCGAGGATAGGATGCTTTCAGCGCCGCGAGCGTTTCGAGGATGGGTTTTTGCCTTTAAGTTCCGGCCAGCGGGCAAATACGGTCGTGGTCAACCCGCCGCGCGGTGTGAATTCGCCGCGCACCACGCACCAAACCGGCTGAGCGGCTTCGACAATGTCGTGCAGGATCTTGTTTACGGCATTTTCGTAGAAAATGCCCAGGTTGCGGTAGCCCAACAGGTACATTTTTAGGGCTTTCAGCTCGAGGCATTGCTTCCTAGGCATGTATTGGATAGTGAGTGCGCCGTTGTCCGGCATGCCCGTCTTGGGGCAAACCGAGGTGTACTCCGGGAACCGTGTGGTGATAACGTAGCTCTCGAATTGGTTTGGCCAGGTCTCCAGCGCCGGCAACTTCGCGTTGATTCCGGCGCGCGCGTGTTCGGCGGTATAGTCGGGCATGTGGGCTCCTTTGGGATCGTTATTGTATCGTATCGTGCTCGGCCTCAAGTCTGTCTCCTTCCAAAGTCGTCCCGCGAGTGGCTGCGAGAGAGGCAAGGTGTGAATGGAGGGGCGCACCCACTTCCGGCAATTCGTATGAATATCAAAACAAAGAGCTTGTAAAATGGGCAGTTCGTATCTGCATGAGGGAAAACAGGATAGCGAAGGGCAAAAATGGGCAAAAGGAGGCCAGTCGAAGAAGGAGAAGGGGCCCTTCCCTCCGTTGCCTGGGAAAGAGTGCGGAAGTGATTGACCGGACAAGGGTGGCGAATGTTCGGCTGAGGAAGAGCGTGTGGAACTAAAAGAAAAAAAAGAGTTTAGAAGAGGACCTCTCTTGAAAGGTTTTGAGGGGTGGTGTGGGCGAACATTTTTGAGGATCGGGCAACACAGGTGGAAGTCTTGCCAGAAAAGCGCCGAGCTGAAGGTGGCCGTCACAAAGGCGTCCAGCCTGTTAAACTCAAGGGCAGGGGTTGAAAAAGCACAAGACCGGCAAGATGCCGGCGTTACGAAATGAGCCATCGAGGAGCCAGCCATGTCTGAAGCGGCGAAATCCAGTATGACTGCCGGGGCTGCTGCCAAGGGCCCCACTCGCACGGAGTCGGACTCCATGGGCAAGATCGAGGTCCCCGCCGACCGCTACTACGGCGCGCAGACGGCGCGCTCGCTCATCCACTTCGCCATCGGCAAGGACACCATGCCGCCCGAGCTGATTCGCGCGTTCGGCATCCTCAAGAAGGCCTGCGCGCTGGTGAATCAAGATCTGGGAAAGCTCGCCCGCGAAAAAGCGCAACTGATCGTGCAGGCCGCCGACGAAGTCGTCTCCGGCAAGCTCAACGAGCATTTTCCCCTGCGCATCTGGCAAACCGGCAGCGGCACACAGACAAACATGAACGTGAACGAAGTGATCTCGAACCGCGCCATCGAGATTGCCGGCGGCGTGATGGGGAGCAAGAAGCCCATCCATCCCAATGACCACGTCAACATGTCGCAATCCTCGAACGACACGTTTCCCGCAGCCATGCACATCGCCGCCGCCGCGGAAACGTCGCAGCGGTTGCTGCCCGCAGTGAAAACGCTGCGCGATGCGCTTGACGCCAAGGCGAAGGAATTTGCCGGCATCGTGAAGATCGGCCGCACGCATCTCCAGGACGCCACGCCGCTGACGCTGGGCCAGGAATTTTCCGGCTACGTCAGCCTGCTCGACCGCGACCTCGCGCGCGTCTCGCAGACGCTTGACGGTCTCTACGACCTGGCCATCGGCGGCACCGCCGTCGGCACCGGGCTCAACGCGCATCCGGAATTCGCCGAGCGCGCCGCGCGCAAAATCGCCGAGCTGACCGGCCTGCCGTTCCGCTCGCATCCGAACAAATTCGCGGCGCTCTCCGCGCACGACGAAATCGTGTTCGCTTCGGGCGCGCTGAAGACGCTTGCCGATTCGCTCATGAAAATCGCGAACGATATTCGCTGGCTTGCTTCCGGCCCGCGCTGCGGCCTGGGCGAGCTGACGCTGCCGGAAAACGAGCCCGGGTCATCGATCATGCCGGGCAAAGTGAATCCCACGCAGTCCGAAGCGCTGACCATGGTGGCCGTGCAGGTGATGGGCAACGACGCAGCCATTGGCTTCGCCGGCTCGCAAGGGAATTTCGAACTCAACGTCTTCAAACCGGTGATGATTTTCAACTATCTGCATTCCGTCGAGCTGCTGGCCGACGCGTGCCACAGCTTCACCGAGCACTGCGTGGGGGGGATCGAAGCAAACAAGAACACCATCGACCGCTACGTCCACAACTCGCTGATGCTGGTCACCGCGCTCGCTCCCAAAATCGGCTACGATAATGCCGCCAAAGTCGCCAAGACTGCGCATCACGAAGGCATCAGCCTGCGCGAGGCCGCGCTCAAGCTCGGCTTCGTCACCGGCGAGGAATTCGACCGCCTCGTCCAGCCGGAGGATATGACCCATCCATAGGAACAACCGATGCTTCCTGAAATTGACCTAAAGCAAAAGAAAGCACTTCAAGCATTCGACGCCGATGAACAGCGATATGGAGGGGATGCCAAGTGGGATAACTACATGGCTTTGCAGCGCCAAACGATCGCTTCAGAAATGAGAATGAATGGCTTCACTGAGGCTGAGGTAAGAAACGCCCCTGAATGGCGCACCCTGAGTGGGTATCTCAGCGTAAAGAAGACAGTCAATCTCGCGCCGCACCAGGAATTCCTCAGGAAACTGACATTGGATTCCGGCAAGAATATTCGGCCAATTCTCACGCGACATTCCAGGTCTTAATGCACATCGCTCTGTTCCTTGCTCCCGAGGATTTGCCCCACGAGGATCGCGATAAAGTGGACCAGACGGCAGAAGTCATGCTCGCGACGCATATTGCACGCGTGGCCGCAATCCTTCTCTGTATGCTCACGGAAGTTCAGGCGTCTTGCCGGGCGTGAACCCGTATTGGTCGAGCTTAAGCCGCCGGATCATATAACGGGGTGCGACTGTTTACGACTTTATATGGTCACATGCCGTAACTTGTCTGTGGCCGGAAACTGCCGGGCAAGTTCGGTAAATCATTGCCCTCGGAAGGGCTTTTTTCATACGCTTCCATGGACATGGAAGAGGCCGATGTGCGTGAGCCTAAAATGACACATTTCCTGAAAGACATACTGAGGCAGCCGGAGGAGTTGCGGCGGACCATCGAGCTTTTGGCCGGGCCAAATGGCGCGGGGCGGCGAGCGCTGGCGGCGGCGACGGCGGCGGTCCGCGGGGCGAGGCACGTCTACTTGACGGGCATCGGGAGCAGTTGGCACGCCGCGTTGAACCTGAGCGTCCTCTTTCATCAGCATGCCCATCCGGTGTACCTGCACGATGCCGCGGAACTGCTGACCTTCGCGAACTTTCCCCAAGACTCCGCGATGATGGTGATTTCGCGGAGCGGCAAGAGCGCCGAAATCGTGCAACTGGCGGGTAAGGCGCGGCAGGCTGGCGTAAACGTCATCGGTATAACGAATGCACCGGAGGGGGCGCTGGCGAAAGAAGCGCACCACGCGATTGTTGTGCCCATCGCGTTCGACTACGCCATTTCCGTCAACACCTACACGACGCTGGCCCTGGCAACGGGGCTCCTGGCTAGCAGCGTGACCGGTTCGCTGGACTCTGCGCTCACCGCATCGCTCTCGCATTCCTTCGCGGAAGCAGGCTGCGCCATTCCGCGTTGGCAGGAGCAAATTGCCAAGTCGGATTGGCTTGCACCGCGCAGCACTACATACTTTCTGGCGCGCGGTTCGAGTCTTGGCAGCGCCTATGAGTCGCGGCTGATGTGGGAAGAAGGCGTGAAGACGCCCGCGACGGCCATGGGCACAGGCAGCTTCCGGCATGGCCCGCAGGAAATCGTTGCCAAGAATGTTCGCTTCGGCATCTGGATCGACGGCGTGAAGATGCGCGAGCAGGACTTGGCCGTGGCTCGCGATCTACGGAAGCTAGGCGCGCGCGGGATGCTGATTGGCCAAAGGCTTCCCGAGGATGCGGGCGATTTCGTGTTTCAACTTCCGCCGATTCCGGCAGAGTGGCAGTTCTTGATTGATATCCTCCCGGCGCAGCTTGTCGCCGAGCGGTTGGCAGGCTTGTCTGGCGTGGATTGCGATACGTTCCGGCTCTCGTCGTTCATCGTGGAGGACCAGGGCGGCTTGCTGCCGAAAGAAACGGGGAAGGAAACGCGAAGCGAAATCAAAGCACGAAATTCGAAACGCGAAATTCGAAATTCGCACAGCAAGAAGCGGACGCGCTAAAGCGCGCCCCCACAGCGCGAAAGGCGAGAAGAGTTCAAGAGGGAAAGCCGGAAAGGGACCGAGGGAAAAAGAAATGATAGGGGCGGTGGACATAGGAGGAACGAAAATTGCGGCGGGCATCGTGGACGATGCCGGCATAGTGCTGGCGAAGCTCGAGACACCGACGGAGGCGGCGCGAGCGTATCCGGACGGGCTGCGGCACGTGGTTCGCATGCTGCGCGAAGCGGCCAAAAAAGCCAACACGGAGCTTTCCGGCATCGGCATCGGCTCGACGGGCTGGGTTTTTCCGATCACGGGCGAATTCGGCGACGTGGATTTTTTGCCCGGATGGAAAGGCTGCAATCCGGTGAAGGATTTGGCTCGTGAGTTTGGCGTGCCTGTGGCGCTGGAGAACGACGGCGACGCCGCGGCGCTGGGAGAAGCGGCGTGGGGCGCTGGGAAAGGGAAGTCGCGGCTGATTTACGTGACCGTGGGCACGGGAATTGGCGGCGGAATCATTCTCGATGGCGAACTGTATCGCGGCGCGGACAAGGCGCATCCCGAGGTGGGCCATCACGTGGTGGATTCCTTCGGGCCGGAGTGCACGTGCGGCTTCCGCGGCTGCTGGGAAGCAGTGGCTACGGGCCCAGCGATGGCGGAATGGTTTAACACGAACGCGGCGGCGACCACGCGGCACCCGGAAGTTCTCGATGCGAAAGAAATTTTTCAACTTGCGAGACAAGGTCACCTGCTGGCGCGCGAAGCGGTTGCGCGCGAGGTGCATTATCTCGGGCTGGGCGTGGCCAATCTGATTAATTTGTTCGTGCCGGAGCGGATTGTGATGGGTGGCAGCATCATGAAAGGCGTGAGCCTCGGAGAGATTTGCCAAGTGGTTGCGAAGGGGTGCCGCTTCGTTCCGTTTGAGAAGACCGAGATTGCGCTGGCTTCCTTGGGCGAAGATGCAAATCTGATCGGCGCAGCGCAAGTCTGGCACTACCGTTTCGGCCGCCGAGCCACCGGCGCCGCTTGATTTTTCAATTGTGGCGGCGCAGGATTCTTTCCCAATACTTGTCTTCCATTCGCCGATCTGGAGGTTGCAGAATGCGCCGCTTTGTGTCCCTCGGAGTTTTGCTGGCCTTGGCTTCGCTGGCTGCGGCGCGGACCCACGCGCAGGCGACGTACACGCTGAAGCCGACGCCGCAGACGGTGGTGTGGGGCTACTACGATGCGAAAGCGGCGCCGGTGCTGCGCATCGAGTCGGGCGACAAGGTGGAAATTCAGACGCTCATCACCAACAACCCCGAGCGACTGGAGAAGGCAGGGGTGCCGCCAGACCAGGTCGAGCGGTCGCTGCGTGACATCACGGAGCAGGTGAAGGACAAAGGCCCCGGCGGACACATCCTCACCGGGCCGATTTATATCGAAGACGCGCAGCCCGGCGACGTGCTGCAAGTAAAGATTCTGTCGATTAAGCTGGCGATTCCGTATGCGTACAACGCATTCGGGCCGGGACGCGGGTTTCTGCCGGACGATTATCCTTACGCGAAAATCAAAATCGTTCCGCTGGACGAGAAGCGCATGGTGGCGAAGTTCGCGCCGGGGATCGAGATTCCGCTGCATCCTTTTTTCGGCAGCATGGGCGACGCGCCGCCGGAAAGCGTGGGACGCTGGAACAGCGCGCCGCCGTGGATTATGGCGGGGAATCTGGACAACAAGGACCTCGTCGCCGGAACGACGCTGTATATTCCGGTGCACGCGCCGGGAGCGCTGTTTGAAGTGGGCGACGGGCACGCGGGGCAGGGTGACGGAGAAGTGGATATCACCGCGCTTGAGACTTCGCTCATCGGCACGTTTCAATTCATCGTGCGTAAAGACATGCACTTGAAGTGGCCGCGCGCGGAAACGCCGACGCACTATATCACCATGGGCCTGAACGATGACCTGAACGCCTGCGCCACGCTGGCGGTGCGAGAGATGATCGATCTCCTCGTTACAGAAAAGCATCTTTCGCGCGACGATGCATATATGCTTGCGAGCGTTGCCGCGGACTTGCACATCACGGAATTGGTCGACGGAAACAAGGGTGTGCACATGATGATTCCCAAGGCGATCTTCGTTTCGGGAGCTTCCAAATGAACGAAAAATCGAGAAGCGGATTCCTCGGCCGCAAAAGGGGCAGCCTCGGAATGACAAACGCGCGGTTTGCCGGGTTGCCTGTGGTTCTCCGTCGTGGATTTCTGCTTCTCTGTGGCCTCGGTGGGCTTACCTCTGTGTTCTTTGCGTGGAGTCCTTTGGTTTTCGCACAGACGACGCAGCAGCATGAAACAGTCACGAACAAAGCGGGCGAAGCGCTGTACAAACAACGGTGCGCGGCGTGCCACGAGGGACCCGTGCCCAAGGCGCCAAATCGCGCGGCGCTGAAGCAAATGTCGCCGGAGAACATCCGCTTCGCTTTAGTGGGTGGAAGCATGGCGGTACAGGGGTTGGGCTTGACGACGGCGCAGATCGCCGACCTGGCTGAATTCCTTACAGGAAGGCTGCCGCTGAAGGAACAGATTCCTGCGGCGGCGATGTGCCCGGCGGACGCGGGGCAAGCGTTCGATGATCCGCTTGCGAGGCCACACTGGAACGGCTGGGGCGTGGACCTGGAGCAGCACAGATTTCAGCCCGCGGAAATGGCGCAGCTCAGCGCGGAGCAAGTGCCAAAACTTAAGCTGAAGTGGGCATTTGGTTTTCCCGGCGTCTTCCGAGCGCAGGCGCAGGCCACGGTCGCGGGCGGGCGTGTTCTTGTCGGAAGTTTTGAGCGAAGAGTCTATTCACTGAGCGCAGAGACCGGCTGCGTTTTCTGGGCGATCGAGACGGATGCGCACGTGCGGACAGCGATTAGCCTTGGTGAAAACGGCAGCAGGTGGGCAGCCTACTTTGGGGACCAGCGCGCCAATGTTTATGCGGTGGACGCGGCGACGGGAAGACTTCTGTGGAAGACGCACGTGGAAGAGTTTCCCGGCGCAGCGATTACGGGGGCGCCCGCGCTGGCTGCGGGGAGACTCTATGTTCCCATTTCTTCGATGGAAGAAGTGGGCCGGAAGAGATGCGCACAAACTGTCCTGCAGCGAATGGCCCCGATTTTGATTGTGGCTCATCGCCGATTCTGGTGGACCTGGGCCATGGGCACCGCGCCCTGGTTGCGGGGCAGAAATCGGGAATCGTCTACGCTTTGGATCCGGACAGGCAGGGCGAACTGCTCTGGCAGCGGCGCGTGGGCCGCGGCGGGTCGATGGGCGGCGTGCAGTGGGGCTCGGCTACTGACGCAAAGCACGTGTACGTTGCCGTTTCCGACGTTACGATGCACCCCGTGCCCTCAGGGACGGCGGGAGCCCGCGATACGGCCTTCGGGTTCGCGGCGCAGCTGGATCCGAAAATCGGCGGGGGGCTTTTTGCCTTGAAACTTGAAACAGGCGAGGTCGCGTGGCAGACGCCCCATCCGGGATGCGGGCAGACCCCGGGGTGCAGCCCGGCGCAGTCCGCGGCGGTAACCGCAATCCCCGGTGTGATTTTTTCCGGAGGGTTGGACGGGCACTTGCGAGCATACTCTGCGCAAAATGGGCACATCGTTTGGGACGTGGATACCGTCAAGGATTACAAGACCGCGAACGGAGTGAAAGCACACGGCGGAGCGCTTGATGGGCCGGGAGCGGTGGTTGTGGGAGGGATGTTGTACGTGAACTCTGGGTATGCGTTTTTGGGAGGGGCTCCAGGCAACGTTCTGTTGGCCTTTTCGGTTGATGGGAAATGAAGAAGCGAACGCCTTGGGCCTGATTTTGTACTTTGTAAATTGCGAAGCGGTGATTCCCGCGTCGTCAAAAAACTGACAAAGCGGTCGGCGAGAGTCCCACAGCACAAAAAGCACAACCCTGGTAAGAAAATTTTGCTGGCATCCACTGGACGCTATACCATATTCGCACGCGCCCAGCACAATCCAAACGAGTCACAACCAAGGGGGAATCGTGAGCTTTTGCCAAAGACTCGCAAGGCTGTCGCTGCTCTGTTTGCTGCCCGCGTCGCTGGCCGCGCAGACCAAGACAATTCCGGAGTGGTGCCAGGCGCTGCCACGGCCAGAGTACCGGGCGCTACTGCGCGTTCACGTAACCGATCCGTGGTTTGAAGTGTACAAGGTGGCGACGGGAACATTTGCGATTTACGAGCCGCATCAGGCCGAAGAGACCATTTCCTACCTCATCGTCGGGACCAAGCAAGCGGTGATTTTCGACACCGGGATGGGCATCAGCAGCATCAGCAAAGTTATCCAGCAATTGACGACCAAGCCCGTGGTGGTGCTCAACTCCCACACGCATAACGATCACGTCGGCGGAAACTGGGAATTTCCTTACGTGTTCGCGATGGACACGGATTTTACGCGCAAGAATGCGCGAGGCTCGCTGGCGGACGCGCAGGCGGAGATCGCACCGGGGCAGATTTGCGGCAACTTGCCGGCAGGATTCAACCCAAGAACGTACGCGACGAAGCCCTGGAAGATTTTTCACTTTGTGCAAGACGGGTTCACCGTCAATCTCGGTGGCCGGAAACTTGAGATTATTGCCACGCCCGGTCACACGCCTGATGCGATTGCGCTGATTGATCGGGCTAATGGATTGCTCTTCACCGGCGATACCTACTATCCGGCACCGATCTGGTTGTATCGCCCCGAAACCGATATGGATGCCTACGTGGCGTCCGTCAAGCGTCTTGCAGCGCTTACGCCCCAAGTGAAAATGGTGCTCGGCGCCCACAACATTCCCGTGGCGGATCCGGCGGTGCTGCCTAAGCTCGTTGATGCGATTGTGGCCGTGCGCGCTGGCAAAGGCGAGGTCAAAGCCGAAGGAGCGGGCAAGGCCATCCACACATTTCAGGGCTTCAAGTTCCTTCTCGCGGAGCCTGCGAAAGGGCTAGATTAGTAATGAGAGACAGATTGCATGCGGTTCGCCGGTTCCAAGACAGCCACATTCGTGGTGTTGTTTCTTTCTTTTGCAGTTCCCGTTTCTTCGCAGCAGGCCAAGAAGAAGAAACAGGTCGGACATGCAGAAAATGTTTGGGACTATGATGCCGGCGTATTTTTCGTAACAGACGGCTCGCTTTTCAACGGCGCATGCTTTCGCGTTAACGGACGAATGATCTCGGAGGATTTTTTCAACGGCCTCAAGCGCATTGACACAAACCAAACTACGATTTTCCAGCGCGGCAAAGACGTGGTGACGAAATTCCCCGATTCCGTCACGGTTGCCTTCACCATTCACGATGAACTTTGTCCCACAGAAGACCAGCAAAGCGGATCGCGCAAATACCTGACGCAGAAAATGCTGAGCGATCTGCGGCTCTCGATTTATTGGAAGCATGGCGTGGAGTTGCAGCCGGTAAAAGACGTGAAGGAAATTGATGCGCGAGTGGACCGCGTCCAGCCCTATGCCACTTCGCTGGCGGCGAATTTGCCTCCGCGCTACGAGTGGTCGTACGAACTTGTGGTGCCGAGCGCGGGCGTGCCTCTATCGGACAGCCTTGCGTTTGTGTTTCGCACGCCGGATGGGCGCATTGCGGCGCGCGTCTCCGCGCGACTGTAAGTTATAAGTTTTCAGATCTAAGCAAAAAACAAAGGGAATGCTTCTGCCCGAGGGATGCAACCGATGCCTTCTGAAGCTTTTCGCTTCGACTAGCCGATTCAATAGCAGGCTTCTGTGGCAGTTTGCCGTCGGGAAGAGTCCGGAATCGAACTACCACCTTTGCCTTTTCTCCCAACAGGACAGATTCAGGCATCCTTGCATGCCAGTTTTTTCGGACATCACTGGGATTCTCCACTTACGAAGAATCAGCGGCACAATTTTGAGCTCTATTTCGAAATTCGTTTTGCTGAATCAATCAGCCCATGGAGCTGACTTTTTGCGGCTCGATTTTGTAGATGACGCGGACTTCGCCGGGCCGGCGATTCGGATACACAGGCTTGCCGAGATACTTCTGGGAGAGCTTGTTGATGTGGTCGTCGGCGCCCTTTTCGGTGATTTCCACGACCCGTCCGCGAACCTCGAGGTAGCGGTAGGGATTCGCGGGATCCTGCAGCGCAATGGCCACGCGTGGATCACGGCGCATGTTTTTGTCCTTGACGCGACCCTTGGCGGAGTTGACGCAAACATGTTTGCCGTCGAAATCGACCCACACAGGCGTGACCTGCGGACTGCCGTCTTTCATCAGCGTGGCCAGGTTGCCGAAGGCTCGTTTTTCGAATAGGTCGGCATATTTCTGCGGAATCACTTCACTCATTTTTCCTCCAAAAGGCCAGGCAAAACTCGGGGTAAATGGATTTCGGGAACACGACCTTTGGTGGTCAATGGAGCGCCGGTCAGCTTCTGCACTTCTTCCGGCGTCCAGCCGCGCGCAACTTCGCGTAGCACCAGGCCCTCGGACATGACGTCGATTACCGCAAGATCTGTGACCATGGTATCCACGCACGCTAGACCAGTGAGCGGGTAAGTACACTTCTTGACGATTTTGGCTGCGCCGTCTCTGGCGACGTGTTCCATACAGACAATCAGCTTTTTTGCGCCAGCGGCGATGTCCATCGCGCCGCCAATGCCCCCTGAACCCTTGGCGCCCGGAATTTTCCAGTTGGCAAGATCGCCCTTTTCGGAAACTTGAAAGCTGCCTAGCACCGCGACGTCGAGATGACCGCCGCGGGTCATCAAGTGCGCGTCGGCCTGGTGAAAGATCGACGCGCCGGGAATCAGCGTGACGGGAACTTTCATGGCGTCGATCAGATCGTAGTCTTCTTCACCGGGCCTGGCGCGGCGGCCCATACCCAAGATTCCATTTTCGCTGTGGAAATAAACGGTGATCTCTTTGGGGAGATAGTTGGCAATGAGATTCGGAATGCCCCAGCCGAGATTGACGTAAGCGCCATCGGGCAATTCGAGCGCGGCGCGCTGCGCGATTTGCTCGCGAGTCAAGCGCGGCTTATCGAGCAAGGCTTTTTCCTGAACGGCGCTATCCGGCATAGTGGAGTCCTTTCGCCTGCACGATGCGGTGCACAAAAATCGCGGGAGTCATGACGTGCACCGGATTGATTGAGCCCACCGGCACGAGTTCTTCCGCTTCCGCAATGGTTGTGTTCGCGGCCATGGCCATGATGGGATTGAAATTTCTCGCGGCGAGCCGATAAGTCAAGTTGCCCAGTTCGTCGGCTTTCTGCGCTTTGATGAAGGCATAGTCCGCGTGAATGGGCATTTCCAAAATGCAGCGCTTGCCGTCGAGCACGCGCTCTTCTTTGCCGTCGGCGACTTCCGTGCCGACGCCAACGGTTGTATAGAAGCCTTGCAAACCTGCGGCCGCGGCGCGCATGCGTTCGCAAAGAATGCCTTGCGGCACAAGCTCAAGCGTTACCTCTCTTGCGGCAAAGCGTTCCTGAAAATGATTGGCATGCGGCCCGGGGAAAGAGGCAATGACATGCTTGATCTGATTGTGTTTGAACATCAGGCCCAGCTCGCCATCGCGCGTGCCGCAGTTGTTGCTGATGGCGGTGATGTTTTTCACGCCTTTGCGCACCAGCGCCTGAATCAAATTGTTAGGAAAACCGGCGCCACCGAATCCGCCGAACATGACGCGCGCGCCGTCGGGGACATCGGCGACGACCTCGTCAAGGCTGGAATAAACTTTCTTCTTCATCGGGTTCCTAGGAATGATTTCCGGCGGCCGCGCTCGCCTTCTTGGCTTGGGGTCGGAATTTCACATCCAAACCGGTTTCGCGCAACCAGCGGCCGGTTGTTGTCCCGCTGAGATCGTGCTCCAGCAGCGCGCGCAAATCGGATTCGTCGTCGACATCCATTTCCAGGCGGGGATTGCGGCGGATGAAGACTTTTGCGCCGGCCCGTTTCGCTTCCGAAACATGTTTTGCGAAGCTCCCTTTGCCAAAATGCGAGGGGAACAGCGCCGGCGGAGTCCGGAGAATTGCATTGGTCCCCGTTCCGTCGCCTGAAGGCACGATGACCAGCCCGGGGTTGCCGCATTCCGCGGTCAAAAGTTCATCGATGTCGCCGGCTTGCGCCAGCGGCACATCCAGCGGCACGCGCAGCAATCCGGTCACGCCGCGTTCCTCACAAACGCGCGAAGCGAAGTCCACGGCGTGACTCTCTGAGATCTGGCGATCTTCGCGCAGAACTTCCCAGCCGTTTTCGTCGGCTATATCAAAAACGGGCTGATAATTCGTGACGACGAAAATCTTCTCGGCACGGCGAATGCCTTGCACCGTTCGAAGCATGTCCGAAAGCATGGCTTGCGCCAAGCCAAATCTTTCCTCGGGCGTGAGCACCCCTGTCAAACGCCTTTTCGCGTTTCTCAAGTCTTTAACCGGCAACAGGAGTGCTCGCATGGGCCGCCTAATAGGCGCCTTCCGCGTAGGGGACGTGAGCTTCTGCCCGTAGCTGGCGCAACGGCGTCGCCGTGGATGGTGGATCATCCTCGTGCCGTTCAAAAGTCCGGCGAATCTTGTAGGTCGTGGAGCGCTCGGCGGGCATGCGGCCGATTTTGCGAATATGCGCACGAAACTCTTCAGGCGAGACGTACTCGCCGAACGTCGCGCCGGCGGCTTTGGAAATGTTTTCTTCCATCAACGTCCCGCCAAAATCGTTGGCGCCCGCCTGTAAGCAGGCGAGAGAGGTGTCGATTCCCAACTTTACCCAAGAAACTTGAACGTTGGGAATCGCGCCGTGGAGAAGCACGCGGGAAAGCGCATGAACGCGCAAGTGTTCGTCCCGCACGGCCCCGGGCCGCGCTCCTCCATGCTTGTAGAGACGCGTATTTTGATGAATGAAGCCTAGCGGAACGAATTCCGTGAAACCCCCGGTGCGCCTCTGAATAGAGCGCAGCAAGAGCAGATGACCGATCCAATCAGTAGGCTCTTCGACATGGCCGTACATCATGGTCGAAGTGCTGGGAATGCCGAGTTCATGAGCGGTGGTGATGATTTCGACCCAGCGCGCGACCGGCAGTTTGTTGGGACTAAGTTGCGTGCGAATTCGGTCGTCGAGAATTTCGGCTGCCGTGCCGGGAATGCTGCCGAGCCCTTCGTCTTTCATCATTTGCAGGTAATCGCGCAGCGGCATTCCCGTTTTCAGCACGCCATAGTCAATTTCCATCGGCGAAAAAGCGTGGACGTGCATGGCGGAAATGGAGCGTTTGATGGCGCGCAAGAGGTCGCGGTAGAAAAAGCCGTCGAGGTCGCGGGGAAGGCCGCCTTGAATGCAAACTTCGGTGGCGCCGCAGTCCCAGGCTTCCTGGGCGCGGCGCACGATCTGTTCGAAGGAGAGCGAGTAGGCATCGGCGGCTTGCGGCCCGCGGCCAAATCCGCAAAAGCTGCAGCCAACGAAGCAAACGTTGGTGAAATTAATGTTGCGGTTGACGACGTAAGTGACGGTCTCGCCGGCGGTCTCGCGCCGCAAATAATCCGCGACAGCCACCAGCGCTTGCAGGCCAGTTCCTTCGGCAGTCGCCAACTGCAATCCCTGCTCGAAAGAAAGGTCCTCGCCGCGAAGAACCGCTTCAAGGGAATCGCGCATGGCGGGCGCGCATTGCGATAGCACCTTCTCGAGCGTTTCCTGCGCCGCAGTCTCGTTTTTCACCGATACGTTCACGATCTTATCCAGAATTCGGCTTTGAACGGAAGCGGCGATCGGTTCCTTGCCTCGGCTTTCCTTCCCATGGGGCCATCCTATCAGAGCGAGGCTAACAATCGAAGTGCCTAGGGTCTTCGTAGACTTACCATGCTCGGGAACGCGGTTACGCTGAATAAAACGTCCCAAACCGCGGTCTACGGCTATGTGCGTGCCCGCATGATACCGCTCGGGCTGAGATTTTGGACCGCGGTGATGGACACATCCGCGACGCACTAAATCTGCTATCTTTTTGTGCGTTGATGATCTTGGCCGAAGTAGCGACGTCCCGGCCAACAGGGTCTCATTTTCTATGAGGCGCGGCACAGTGATGATTCTGATTGGCGTCTTACTCCTCGGCGCTGCGGTCGCGATTGCCGCGTCGATGCTGCACGGCGGCTTGAGCGCCAAAGCTACACCGACCCGCCTGGAGGCTGTCCTGGCGCGGAATGCGCGTCACCTGGCAATTCCCGGGAATGCGCGCCTGACGCAGAATCCTGTGCTGGATTCGCCGGAAGGACAGCGCGAGGCGAGACTGCATTTTGCGGATCACTGTGCGATTTGTCATGGGAACAATGGCAGCGGCGATACGCCAATCGGCAATGGCCTCTATCCCAAGCCGCCGGACTTGCGCAAACCGCAAACCCAGGAGCTGAGCGACGGCGAGTTGTTCTGGATTATCGAAAACGGCGTCCGGTTCACCGGCATGCCGGCGTTTTCGAGCAACGGCAATCATACCAGCGCGAATCATGGCAACGGGCAGGACAGCTGGAAGCTGGTGCATTTCATTCGCCATCTTCCGTATTTGACGTCAACGGAACGCCTGGAAATGGAGCGCTATAATCCAAAAGGGCCCGAGGAACGCGCGGAGGAAGAGGAAGAGAATGAATTTTTGAATGAAGCAACGCCCAAGGCAAAGTCAGAATCCCAAGTTCATAAGCGGAAATAAGGCGGCACCAGCATCCGCCGGGAAAACGATGGAGATACTTATGAAGAGAGCTAAATGGCTTACGTTAGCGATAGCGTTCGCATTTGTGGGCGCGGTCGCTTTTGCACATGGGAACAGAGTGCACGTCAAGGGCAAGGTCGAGAAAATCGGCCCCGATTTATTGCAAGTGAGAACAACCGACGGGAAGACCGTGGAAGTGAAGCCGACGGCCTCGACAGTTTACATTCAGCATATGTCCCCGAAACCCGGAGACCCTCCCGATGCGAATCAAGATAAACCTGCCAAGCTTGCCGACCTCGTTGTTGGTGACTCCGTGGTGATCCATGCCTCCCCGAAAGACGGAGGTCTGGAGGCAGACGAGGTCAAATTCTCTTCGCCCGGTTCGAGCAAAGTAGCGACGGCAGCGCCGAAACCCAAGTCATGAAAGAGGCCGGCGGTTATAGTAAATAGTTCTTAGTTCGCGACCGAAAATAGAGAAAATAGGGTTATGAGGGAAATGTTGGCCCTTTCTCGCACGCAACCTCGGTGCCCACCCATCCCCACGCGTAGTCCCCGCTAGTCGACAAGATGGCAAGAGTGAGTTTTCAGGACCAGCCAGACTTGCTTTTCAGGGGCTAGCTCTAGCTCGCGCACTGCTCCCGGCGTTACGTGAGCCACAAACGTGACGCCGCAATCGACGCGCGCAACGCACATGCCGCCGCGTTGCTCTAGAGAAGCGATTCGTCCCTCCAGAATGTTGCGCGCGCTTAGTCCGCGCGGGCGTTCCGACGCCAGCAAGATGTCTCCGGCGCGGATCGCAATTTGTCCGCGGTCACCAGGGGACGCATGAGCGAGCGGAACTTCGATCTCGCACCTACTGTCGCCGAGCCTCACGCGCATCACGCCGTCTGCCTCGCGAAGGCCGAGCACCACGGCGCTGAGCAAATTCTCAAACCCTGCTGCCTGCGCCAGCCGCTTCCGGCGCGGCGCATCCAGCACGTCCATCGGCGCGCCGTGACCGACAATACGGCCGTTATCGACAGCAATCACGCGTTCACCGAGCGCGTCTACCTCGTCGCGGCTGTGCGTTACGTAAAGAATGGGAATGCGTTTCGCGGCGTTCCAGGCGCGCAAGTCCTCCACGATCGCGGCCTTCAGTTCCGCGTCCAGCCCCGTTAGCGGTTCATCGAGGAGCAGCACGCGTGGTGCAGTGACGAGCGATCTGGCTAGCGCAGCCCTTTGCCTCTCTCCGCCCGAAATTTGCGCCGGTTTCTGATTTTTCAGCTTTTCAATGCGGAAATCCCCGAGAATCTCAGAGACACACGCGCGCCGATCCTCCTCCGGAATATCTCTCAGCCCATACTCGATGTTTTTCTCGACGGTGAGGTGGGGAAATAAGGCCAGTGATTGAAACACGTAAGCGATTCTCCGTTTTTGCGGCGGAACATCAAAATGCATTGTCGAGTCAAAGAGAACACTCTTGCCGATGGAGATTTTGCCAGCGTCCGGTCGCACCAATCCTGCGATGCAGTCCAGAAGCGTTGATTTCCCCGCTCCGGAAGGGCCGAACAAAATCGTGATGCCGAGGGATACTTCTAGAGAAACATCGAGCACAAAAGAAGTCTGGCCCCGATGCTGTTTGCGGATATCTACAGCCAGCACAGGAGGGTTCACTTCACGGTCCATCGTGCCCACGCGGGCGCCCAAACGCAGCGATTCACGGCGTATACCAGGCAGAGCACGGCAAACGAAATTCCCAAGAGAAGCAACGCTAAATGATTGGCTGCACGGTATTCAATCGACTGCACGCGGTCGTAAATATCGATGGAAACGGTGCGCGTCACGCCCGCGAGATTCCCGCCCACCATCAGCACCACGCCGAATTCTCCAAGCGTGTGCGCGAAGCTCAGTACCAGCGCCGTCACGACACCAGGCAAAGACAGCGGCAGAATGATGCGGCGAAACGTTCGCCATTTTCCCGCGCCAAGGACCGCGGAAGCGTCGAGGAGCTTCCGGTCGACGGCTTCAAACGAAGCGATGAGCGGCTGAACCGCAAAAGGAAAGCTGTAGACGACGGAAGCGATGACTAGTCCGCTGAAGGTGAACGCCAGCCCGTGGCCGAAGAGGGCCATCCATAGCCTTCCAAGCGGTCCGCGCGGGCCCATAGCGAGCAGCGCGTAGAATCCGAGAACCGTGGGGGGAAGAACCAGCGGCAGCGCCACGATGGATTCCAATAGAAATTTTCCGCGCCAGTTCGAATAGGCCAGCCAGTAAGCGACAGGAGTTCCGATCGCCAGCAATATCGCCGCAACGCAACCGGCCAATTCGAACGACAACGCTAAAGAGCTCATTTTTGCTTGCTCTCTCCTGGCAAATCTCCTCGCGATATTGCTGACTGCCCGACTGTCAGCGGTTTGCCGGAATAGCGAATCCGTGTTTTTCCAACGTCTTTCTGCCCAGAGAGCTCTTCACAAAATTCAAAAAGGCGAGGGCGGCCGCTTTGTTCTTCGCGTTGTTCGCCACGAGAGCTCCCTGCTCGATGGGCGGATGCATGCCCGCCGGAATTTCCCAAGCTTTTCCGTCTTTCATCCCAGGAGAAAGCGCCAGAGAATGAGCGATGATTCCGGCCTGCGCGTTGCCCGATCGCGCGAATTGCGCCGCCTGGGAGACATTTTCGCCATAAACCAGTTTCGTTTTCACTTGCTCGAAGATCCCTGCCTTCTTCAGAGCGGAAACGGCCGCTCGCCCATATGGCGCAACTTCAGGATTTGCAATCGCGATTTTCTGCACGCGCGAATCTAGCAGTGCACTCCAGCCCTGCTTGGTCACCTCCACAGTCGAATCAGGAGGCGTCCAAATCACAATTTGTCCTTGGGCGTACTCAAAAAGCGTTCCCGGCTCGGCAAAACCCGCCGCCTCCAGCTTCTGCGGATACTGCAAGTCAGCAGAAAAGAAGAGATCGAACGGCGCGCCACTTTGAATCTGCGCGAAGAAATTCCCGCTGGAGCCCGTGGTGATGTCCACTTTTATGCCAGTCATGCTTTCGAACTGCGCTGCCAATTCTTCCATCGCGAATTTCACGTCCGCTGCGGCGGCAACACGCAGCGTCTGCCCCTGCGCTCGCAAATTCTTCGACGCAAAAAGGAAAGCCGCAAGGACCACGCACAAAGCAAGCCGGACGCGGCATTTTGATTTTGCACGAGTCCCCAATAACGAGTCACCCTCGTTCGCTTTACACACGGAGAATCATCACTTCCGTGGATTTGATGAGCGCCGCTGCGCGGTCACCCGGTTTCAGGCGCAGCTCCTTGGCGGCGTCAGCGGTGATAATGGAAGTGATGTGCTGCTCACCAATAGCCAGCGTGACCTGGGCAAGCAGCCCGCTGAACTTTAGACCCACGACACGGCCAATCAACTGGTTGCGTCCGCTGATCTTTCGGAAATGTAGGCGCCGGGCCGGGAGATCGCCGCGCTCAAACTTCTTCGGAATCAGTCGGTCGATTTCGCTTTCCGGCACGCGATGATGCCCGCCAGGCGTCTTCACGGACTTGATTTTGCCGTGGTAGATCCACTGCTTCAGCGTGGGATAGCTGATGCCCAGAACGTTGGCCGCTTCGCGCGGCGCCAGCAGCTTCTGCACGAATGGCCTCCCTTGGAATATACAGAATAAATCTATAAGAGACGTACATTCAATATGTTTTTATATGATTTTGACCCGCTGTGGGCCAAACGGCTTTTGCTAATTTCGCAGGGGCTTGCCAGTTTTCAGGGTGTGCGCGATCCGCTCCTGCGTCTTCTTTTCCCCGCAGAGCGAGACGAAGGCTTCGCGCTCAAGATCGAGAACATATTGCTCGCTGACCATTTGCGGTGCGGTCAGCGGTCCGCCAGCGAGAATGTTGGCCAGCTTGCGGCCGACGTGCGCGTCGTATTCCGAAGCGTATCCTCCGCGCACCATCATGTGGATCGCCAGTTTCGCTCCGGCAAGGAATTGTTCTCCGAGCACTTTAATCTGAGTCGCCTGCGCGCCTTCTTGCCAATTTGCCGCAGGCCGTTTGTAGCCGCCTCGTACCAACGCCAGCGCAACTTCCTTGGCATCCGCTACCAGCCGGTCGCGATTCATCGAAACACTGTCTTCGCGCCGCAAATAGCCAAGTTCGCGGCACTCTTCCGCGCTGGTGCCGACTTTGGCCATCGCGATCGCCTCAAACACCGGCTTCAGCGCGTGAAACAAATCCAAGTCCTCGCCGCCAGCCGCGTGCTCGTTCGCACGAATCAACATTTCCTTGGTCCCGCCGCCTCCGGGAATTAGCCCCACTCCGGTTTCCACTTGGCCAATATAGGCTTCAGCCGCAGCCTGAATTCTTGCGGAGTGAAGGCAGACTTCGCAGCCGCCGCCAAGCGCCATGCCCTGTGGCGCGGCCACCACCGGCTTCGGCGCGTATTTGATGGCCAAATTAACGCTCTGAAATTGCTTGACGGCCGAGTGCAGTTCGTCCCATTCCTGTTCTTGCGCCGCCACCAACACCAGCATTAGATTTGCGCCCACCGAAAAATTCGCTGCCTGGTTCGCAATAAGCATGGCGTCAAAATCGGTTTCCAACCGCTTCAGTCCCTTGTGCATCATTGCGATGAGGTCCGCGCCGATGGCATTCATCTTGGCGTGAAATTCGCAGCAAAACACGCCATCGCCAAGGTCAATCAAGCTCGCTCCAGCATTTCTCTCAATTTCGCGCCCAGCCTCTTTCAGCGATTTCAGAATGATGACGCCTTTGGGCTCTTCAACCTTCTTTGCTCCGCCTGTGCAAACATCAAAAACAGTCGTCACGCCCTTTTCCGATTCGTAGAATCCCTTGCGTCCACTCGCAAGCACTTTTTCAATGACCGGCGAAATCGCCCTCCCTTCTTTCTGCACTTGTGCCGCGAAGATCTTTACTCCAATTGCGTCCATCATTTCGAATGGGCCCAGTTCCCAGCCAAAGCCCCAGCGCATCGCCCGATCCACGTCCGCAACGTTGTCGGAAATTTCCGGCACGCGCCGCGCCGCGTATAAACACATTTCCGAAAGTCCGCTCCAAATGAACTGCTGCGCCTTGTCGCCTTTTTGCCCTTCAAGCAGCGGCCCGACCAGCGCGCGCAGCCGTTCGCGCGTGTCCTCAATCGCTTTCCCCATTTCAAGCGAACCGAGTTTCGCCTTCTGCCGGGGGCGGTACTCCATGGTCTTCACATCGAGTGTAAGAATCTCTTTCTCGCCGTCGCCGCGAACTTTCTTGTAAAAGCCCTGACCCGTCTTGTCACCCAGCCACCCGCGCTTCACCATTTCTTCGACCATCGCGGGCACTTTGTACCGTTCGCGCGATTCATCATTGGGCGCGGTCTCATAAATGTTCTTTACCACGTGAATGAGCACGTCGAGTCCCACAAGGTCCGCCGTTCGAAAGGTCGCCGATTTTGGCCATCCGACCGCCGGGCCGGTGCACGCATCCACTTCTTCCACCGTCATCCCCAGCGTTTCCATCAGCCGCAGTGCACTCAACATGGAATACGTTCCGATGCGATTGGCGATGAAATTCGGCGTATCTTCAGCCAGCACCAGGCCTTTGCCGAGCCGCCGATCGCAGAATTCGCTAAGCGTCTCGACAACCTCACGCGAAGTCTTCGGTCCAGGAATGACTTCCACTAATTTCAAATAGCGCGGCGGATTGAAAAAGTGCGTGCCCGCCCAATGCTGCTGAAACTCATCGCTCATGCCTTCCGCGATCAGATGCACCGGCAATCCCGAAGTGTTCGTCGTTGCAATCGCGCCTGGTTTGCGAAACTGCGCCACGCGGGCCAGCAATTTGCGCTTGATTTCCAGGTTTTCCGCCACGACCTCGATAATCCAATCCGCCTCGGCGCAGCGTGCCAGGTCGTCTTCGAAATTCCCGATGACAATCTTGTCCGCCAGCGACGGCGTGAAAAAGGCCGCGGGCTTTGATTTTCTCGCCGCCTCCAGCCCAGCGCGAACAATCTTGTTGCGTTCCGCAGAAGGCGCGTCGGGAGGAAGATTCGGCGGCACAATATCTAGCAAAATGCAGGGCAGGCCCGCATTCGCGAAAAGCGCCGCAATCCGCGAACCCATTGTCCCTGCCCCCAGCACCACTGCCTTTTCGATGCGCCGTTCCATAATCAGCCTTTTCCCGCGAAAGTATTCTCGGAACGACAGGTTACAGAACCGGCAAGCAGCGGTCAAACGCGCGCATGGCCGGCGGCAAGCTTGCTAAAATAGAAAAATGGCGGAAGCAGAGAAAGACGAAAAGGGGTCGGGACCACTCGCCTGGCTCAAGACCGCGAAGGAAAAGATCCGCGCTTTTGCCTATGGCAACGAGCCCCAACCGACAGAGCGTGTCCGCGTTGGACTAGCTCTGGCGGGGGGGTTTGCCCGCGGCATCGCCCACATCGGCGTGATTCGCGTGCTGCGCGAAGCCGGCATTCCCATTGACTGCGCTGCGGGAACGAGCGTCGGTTCCTTGATCGGCGCAGCTTTTTGCGGCGGCGCGTCGCTCGAGGACATGGAGAGAATCGGCGCGGTCACGACGTTCGCCGATTTCGGCCGCTGGACTCCTTCCTGGCTTGGCCTGGCTACCAATCAGCGCATGGAAAAATTCCTCGCTCGCTTCACGCCCGCCAAGACGTTCGAAGAGTTGCAGACGCCGCTGGCCATCGCTACCACGGACATCATTGACGGAGTGACGGTCTACCATTCGAGCGGACCGCTTGCTCCTCCGCTTCGCGCATCTTGCGCCTACCCGGGCCTATTTGTGCCCATTCAGTATGAGGGCCGCACGCTGGTAGACGGTTTTCTGACGGCTCCCGTTCCCGTCGAAGGCGCGCTGCTGCTTGGCGCGGACATCGTTATTGCCGTATACCTGGAATCGGGAAGCCTCGAACAACCGCGCACGATCACCGATATTCTCAGCCGCTCGTTCAATATCATGCAGCGGCACGCCGACCTCGCTTGGCGCACTCAGGCGGACATCATCATCGAGCCGGACGTGAAACAGTTTGTCTGGGACGACTTTACCAAGACGCCGGACATGGTTGCTGCCGGCGAAATTGCGGCGCTCCACGCCTTGCCCCAGATTCGTGCGGCCTTGCGCGGCGACAGGCGCGATCCCGCCGCCGGAACCGACGCTCTTCCGGCCCGCTTGAAATGAGCATTCGCATAGTCGCAGGAACCTTCCATTGATAGCTGCACGACTCCCCGTACTATTTCTCAAGCCGCCTGGCAAGAGGGACGGCCCTATAATTTGAGTGTCCGATCAAGACACAGCACTGCGGAGGTGAAGCATGCGTCGCTCGTTCCTCTTCGTTTTTTGTTTCTTGTTTCTCTCGGCTTCCGGCTTGGGTCAATCTACGGCAAACGATCCACAGGGAATGCAAGCTCTGGTGGCGGAAGTCCGGCAGCTGAGAAAGGACTTGCAAACTACCAATGGAAACGCGCTAAAAGCGCAAGTTCTCCTTTATCGCCTGCAGGTTCAGGAAGCGACGGTTGGCCGTGTTGCGCAGCACCTTGGTGAAGTGCGCTCACATCTCGCCGAAACACAGGCACATCGGCGAGATGCGGCGGCTTGAAGCGTAGTGAAGAATTCCTGGAAAACGCTGCGGCCTCGGAAATTTCTCCCGAACAGCGGAAACAATTCGAATTCGAAATTTCCCGGCTCAAGGGAGAACTCGAAAGTCTGTCCGCGGAAGAGCAACAAAGGCAAACTGCTGAAATGGAAGCGGAGGAGCAACTTCGGACCGAGCAGGCCAAACTCAGCGGATTGGAAGAGCGTGTGGACCGGTTGGAGAACGAGTTGGGCAATCCTCATTAGCTCAAGTGCCTCTACTGGAAGCATGCGGTGCCCAGGCCGCAAAGTGCTAGTTCCGGGTGACCTTCACCAAGACAGGTTTCCCTTGTCCCTTACCGCGCTGCGTCAGCCACGCTGCCAGTCCTTCCGCAAACCGCTCGGGAGTAAGCCGGAAGCTCGCCTCAATTTTCCCATCTCCGACGGGCAGAGTGTCGTCGAAATCAGCGGAATTCGTGAAGTTGCGCATGCAGAATTGATCCAGCCACTCTAGTGGGCAAGGCTTCTCTTCACCTTGAATCACGACGTTGACGTTGAATTTCTGCGCGTACATGCGGTTGCTGGCGGCAAAAACAATTAGGGCAGACGGACCTTCAGGAACTTGATTCTTTCGCGCTCCGCCGGATTCATTATAAGTTTTCCTGTTTGCCGTTCATATTCGCCGAGATAGGCTCTGGCCCAACTACCGTTGGCGACGAGCGCCGCTACGCTGTCCTCGTGTTTGTATCCGGCGTACTTCGCGTCAGAGAAAAAGCTTACCGACCACGTGTTTCCCCATCCCGTTCGACACTGCTTCAGCGACGCCTGCAGGGAGAGCAATACCTTTCGTGCCTTGACGGTTGTGTTGATCTGGTCCGCATGCACGATGACAAATATTCTTTCGTTCCGGTCATCAATTCGAACGATCTTGGCCGAATCGTCACTTTTGCAGCTTTCTTGCGGAGGGTTCTGCGCAACAATCCTGGCTACGGGCAGGAACGCCAAGGCAAAAGCGGCAAAATACGCTTTACGAGGTCCCAAAATGTCACCTAGAAGATTAAGATGCGCGGGGCCGCTTGACGGAATGAGCCAACCCAACCGCTTCGAGCAGGCAGATGAAATACCAGCCGATGTCGGTCTGATACCAGCGCAATCCCAGGCGCGCGGAGCCGGCATGCGTGTGATGATTCTTGTGCCAATTTTCGCCCCAGGCGGTCAGCTGAAATGGGCCAAGCCACCAGACGTTGATGCTCGAATCTCCGCCCTCTTTTTGTTCGCCCAAGTGCGTCAGGCTGTTCACCAGGCACTGCAAATGAAGCGAGTAGACCAGCCGGATGGCCCCCAGCCAGAAAAAGCCCATCCAGCCAAATCCCAGAATCAGCCCGCAGCAAATCGAAAGCAAAATGACCGGCGTTTCCGCCCAGCCCCAGATTTTGTAAATCCCGCCCATCATTTCTGGCGCCCAACGCTTCTTGTCGGCGGGCTCCGTCTGATACAGCCAGCGCAAATGCGCCCACCAGAAGCCGCCTTGCTTCGGGCTGGAAATGTCTTCCGGCAGATCGGTGACCGCATGATGCAGCCGGTGATACGCAACCCAGCTCGCCGGATGCCCGGAGCCGTTGAAGACTGCCCAGAAAATCAGGAATTGCTCGACAGTCGGATGCGTCTTGAGGGTCTTATGCGCGAGCATCCGGTGATAACAGACCGTCGTGCCAAGGCCGCCCAATGCGGTAAAGAGCAGAGTCATTGCAACAACCTTGAGGCTCGGGAGAGGGAAGAGGATCAACCCGACCACTGCGAGGAGGTGAATCAGAATGAGGTAGGCGAAAACCCCTTCTTTGCCGTGAACCGGCTTCCAAAACGGTCTCTCCCACGGCGGCGCTTGCTGCGTCAAGCTTATTTCCATGGATTCTCCGATGATCTGCAGAATTGAAATGCGCTGATGCCTGGTGTGCAGACGCGTAAGGCCCGTATAACCATAACATCTTCCCGTGTTGCAAAGTCTGAAAAATACGCGTATGTTGGCCAAAAAGTGACCTGCGAATCCGTGTGGACCTGACAAGCCTGTGGAAAAACTGGAGTTGCGTAACGAAATGTCGCGGAAATACACGATATCAATAGCCCAGCCTCTAAAGCGTCTTGAAAAAGGTGAAAGCATTCTTAGGAGGTGCTCATGTGCCCACGACCGCGGAACATTTTTGGCAAACTCGTCTCTGTTATCGCAGTCTTGGGCGCTGGCGCATTCCTACTCTCCTGCAGTCCACCCAATTACCCGACAAAGCCGATTGAGCTGAAGTATTACGCCAACGGCCCGTGGGCCGTGACCGTGTCAATCGGTTGGAATTGCTGTGATTCGGCAGGGAATAAGTTCGATCTCTTCTATCCAAACAGCCCGGCGCCGCCCACGGGCGGCTTCCCCATTCTGACCTGGGGAAATGGCACGAATTCCACTTCAAGCAATTATTCGTATTTCCTGAAGCACATGGCTTCCTGGGGATTCGTCGTGATCGCCACGCAAGACCAGAACACCGGCGTGGGCCAAACCATTCTCGACGCTGCCAACTTCATGATCGCTCAAGACACTAAACCCGGCGGCATGTTCCAGAACAAATTGAACGTCGGACGGGTCGGCGCCTTGGGCCATTCCCAGGGCGCGACCGGCGCCATTAACGCAATGAAGAAATCGGGGGGAATCATCAAGACGGTGATGCCCATCGAATTGCCGGCGCAGATTTTTTGTAGCACGCCTCAAAACTGCGCGGACACCTCAACGCTTATGCAAGGCTCCATGTTTCTGATCGACGGCTCACTGGACCTTCCCATTTCGCCGCCGACCGAGCCTGCCTCCGCCACCGGCTTGCAATCCATCGCCGCCTACTACGACGCCACACCCGCGGGGATCATCAAGGCCAAAGGAACGCTCGTTGGCCCGTCGCATGCCGATGTCGAAGGCTCTCCTACCTGCAGCACAGTTGCGCTTGGTTGTGTGCTCGGAGTTTACGGCTACCTCGGCTACCCCACCGCGTGGATGCGGTTCCAATTACAGAACGATAGCTATGCTCACGGCGCGTTCGTGAACGGAACCGGCGAAATTTTCTCCGAAACCGCTAACTGGCAATACGTCGCCACCAACGTCCCGTAGCAGGCCAAAAAAAAAGGTCAAGGTGTCATCCCGAGCGTAGCGAGGGATCCGCTCTTGGTTATTTTGAAATTCGTTATTCCTTCTCCTTGCGCTCTTCCGATGTTTGTAACTTCCACAGAATCTGCCGCAACATGCCGAGAAGGAGTTCCGCGTCCGCTTCGGAGAGACTCAGGCGCCGAATGAACCGACGGATTCTCTCTTCTGCTGGTGCCGCCGAACGCGGCGTGCTGCTTCGCAAGTGAGTCTCGAGGTAGCCGCTGGCTTCCAGCGTTTCGAGCAAGAGCGAGGTGATCCGTTCGAGATCGCCTGCCGCGGCGAACGCCGATTTCTCCCCCGCCAAGGTGGATTTCACATCACGGGCCAATTCATACAAGCACACCGCAACAGCCTGACCCAGGTTCATCGAGCGGTGCTCCTGCCGAGTGGGAACCTGCATCAGCCAATGGCAATGGCTGAAATCCTCGTTCGACAGCCCGCGTTTTTCTGAGCCGAATAAAAGTGCCACGCGACCGGTGCAGAGACGCTTGCGTATCAGCCGCGCCCCTTGCAGCAGATTTCGCACCGGATGCTGTGGATCGCGGCGGCTCAGCGCGGTCGTGCCCACGACGAGCGAGCAGTCCGCAACGGCGCGTTCCAAAGATTTGAATTCTTCCGCTTGCGTGAGCAGCGGCGCCGCCCCCACGGCCGACCGCGCCTCCCGGAACGACAATTCGAACGGATTCACTACCCGCAAGTGCAAAAAGCCGAAATTGCTCATTGCGCGCGCCGCCGCGCCAATGTTCAGAGGATTCCGAGTGTTCACCAGAACCACGCGCAGAGCATCGAATTCAGATTGTCGCGACAAAACCGGATACTTTACATCAGAAAGAGAGGGGCAGCAGAGAAACCTGGTTCCTCTCAAAATGGCTCTTGCTCGCCTCTGTATCGTTCGTAAAAGTCCTTAAGCCCGTTCGCTCCCACGCCGGACAGGAATTCGAGTTTATGAATGAGAAGCAGGATGACTTCCACGAATGGAAGCGCATATTTTCCAATCGGATCCTGCCAAATATTCTCACGAAGAACTAGTGCGTCTGCCAGTCTACCGTTGTGAGCCTGCAGCTTCCTGGTGGGGCGTGTTGCGCAGGAGGCAATCCGTAACATAGACTGGTTTTCGGGTAGAATCATCGCGCCTTGCCAACCCGGGCCGTGAGTTCCCTCCTTAACGAGGCCTGTTGGCATGGCCGAATCCATTCGCTTCATGGCCCCGCATTACGGGGGGCTTCACGCTGTGCGTTATGGGTGTCGCAGCAGACGGAGTGCCGTTCGCTGGAAAATCCACGGCGCAATCGTCTGCGGGCGGGGAGAACAGATTGGCAACTCCTCTGGAAAGATGGGTTGAGGAAGCAGCGCGGCTCACCAAGCCGGACCGCGTCGTCTATTGTGACGGGTCTGAGACGGAATACCGCCGCATGCTCGAACTGTTAGTGCGCGCCGGGGACAGTGTCACGCTGAACGAGAAAACTTTTCCAAACTGTCATCTCCACCGCAGTTCCGTAAACGACGTCGCGCGCACTGAGCACCTGACCTTCATCTGCTCTCGGGACAACGCCGACGCCGGGCCGACCAACAACTGGATGGATCCGGGTGCCGCGAAACACAAAGTCGGCGCGCTGTTTGACGGCGGCATGCGTGGCCGCACCATGTACGTCGTGCCGTACATCATGGGCCCCGTGAATTCACCAATCAGCAAAATCGGCGTGGAAGCCACTGATAGTCCGTATGTCGTCGCGAGCATGCGCATCATGTCGCGCATGGGCCAGGTCGCCATGGACCGCCTCGGGGCATCCAGCGAATTTGTTCCGGGCCTGCACTCTCTCGGCGATCTCGATCCCATGCGCCGCTACATCCTGCATTTCCCCGAAGAAAAACTGATTTGGAGCATCGGCTCCGGCTACGGCGGCAACGCCCTGCTCGGCAAAAAGTGTTTTGCGTTGCGCATCGCCAGCGTGATGGCGCGCGAACAAGGCTGGATGGCCGAGCACATGCTCATTCTTGGGCTCGAATCACCCAGCGGAAAAGTGACTTACATGGGCGCGGCGTTTCCCAGCGCTTGCGGCAAGACCAACCTCGCCATGATGGTGTCCGCACTCGAAAATCAGGGCTACCGCGTATGGACCGTGGGTGACGACATCGCCTGGATGAAAATCGCCGATGACGGCTACCTTCACGCCATCAATCCGGAAGCAGGATTTTTCGGCGTCGCGCCGGGTACCGGCATGGTCACGAATCCCAACGTCATGGGCGCGCTCCGGAAGAATACGCTATTCACCAACACAGCTATGACCGCCGACCGTGAGCCTTGGTGGGAAGGAATCGGCAGCCAACCGCCCGCGGGGCTCATCAACTGGAAAGGTGAGCCGTGGGATGCTTCGAAAGGGCCCGCCGCGCACCCCAACGCGCGCTACACCGTGCCCGCAAAGCAATCGCCAAGCATTTCACCGAAATGGGAAGCACCGGAGGGCGTGCCGATTTCCGCGTTCATCTTTGGCGGACGCCGCGCGCGCGTCGCGCCGCTGGTCTACGAATCGTTTGACTGGCAGCACGGCGTGTTCGTTGGTTCAACCATGGCCTCGGAAACCACTGCCGCGGCGACTGGCGACGTCGGAGTCACCCGGCGCGATCCCATGGCCATGCTCCCTTTCTGCGGCTACAACATGGCGGACTATTTCACGCACTGGCTGGAAATGGGAAAGAAAATCCCGAGGCCGCCTAAGATTTTCCACGTCAACTGGTTCCGCAAAGGCGCCGATGGAAAATTCCTCTGGCCCGGCTACGGCGAGAACGTCCGTGTGCTGAAGTGGATCCTCGAGCGCGTCGAGGGCCGTGGCGCCGCCCAGGAAACGCCCATTGGCTACGTGCCGGCGAAGAACGGCCTCACGCTCGACGGACTGAAAATTTCCGACGAAGCGCTAAACGAATTGCTCCGCGTGGATCCCGCCGACTGGGAAAACGAGCTGGAAGATTCGAAGCAGTTCCTGATGAAATTCGGCCCACGCCTGCCGCGCGAAATTCGCGAGGAGCACGGCAAACTCGCGAAGCGCTTCCACCACGTCGTCACCGCGTAGTGGCCCAACCCCCGAGGAAAAACTAGAGAGGCTTGTCATTCCGAGCGCAACGAGGAATCCTGGCTTAATCACAGCTTTGCGCAGCCCCGTGAGACGGCCGAGGAATTCTCGCGAGGAACGCGCATCCTTCTTTCATCGACCTGAGCAAGGTTGAAGCCAAGCCACGATCCCCTCGCTACGCTCGGGATGACAACGTGCGGGATTTTTCAGCAGTGGGCTAGAGTCACGAAACCTCGCGAAAGTGGTTGCTCTCTTTTGGGGGTCGCGCAGCGCTTTTTTTCTGGCTTTGACGGCGGTAGACTCTGACCAGGAGAAATCGATGAGCGCCGAAGCTGCTCGCCGCGCTCCCGTCATGCCGCTTAGCGAACTCGTGCGCGTCTACCGGATGCAGGCAGGCGAATTTGGCCGGCCCGTCGCGCTTTCCGCGTTCGCGCTCTCACCCGCGGAAACGGAGCGCGTTTTTTCCGCCTACGACGAGGACTACCACATCAGCCGCTTTTTCCACTTCACCGAAGCCGGCGGCCGGAAGTTTTCGATCAACGGCTTTTCGGCCACGTACGTTTCGATTGACGCCGAAATCGAAACGATTCTTTAGCGCGATCAGTGCTGTCCTTCCGAGGAGCCAAAGGCGACAGGGAATCCCGGCTTAATCACAGCTTTGCTTGGACCGACATGATGGCCGAGCACCTCGCGCTGAACGCCCATCCTTCCTTCACCGGACGGGGCAAGGTTGAAATCAAGCCGCGATCCTTCGCTGCGTTGGGATGACACGTAGCAGCAGCTATGTACAGCGGTTAAGCGGTGGCGGCTTTCACTTGGGACAGAGCCGCGGCGACCTCTTTCAGGTCCGGGACGACGGGGATGTCGTAATTCTTGAACCACGCGACTTTCCCGGCTTTGTTCACGATGGCGATGGCACGGCCGGTGATGCCCTTATCGGCCAAGTACACGCCATATTTTTCGCTCATCGCTCCGCGCGGATGAAAATCCGCCAGCAGCGAATACTTGATGCCCATTTTTTCGGCGTAAGCTTTGTGCGACCACACGCTGTCCACGCTCACGCCAAGCACTTGGGCGTCCAGCTGGTCGAAATTTCTCATGTCGTTCACAAAGCAGGCGTGCTCGTTCGTGCAAGTCGGGCTCCAGTCCAGCGGATACCATACCAGCACCACATTTTTCTTCCCCGCAAAATCCGACAGCTTCACTTCTTTCTTGTCCTGATTCAGCAGCGTAAAATCCGGCGCCGTTTGTCCCACCGAAATGCTCATGATCCTTCCTCCTGTGCCTTTCAAATTGTCTCGACCATCTTACCGGAACTCTACACGCCTCCGCTATGCTGTCCTGAGCGGTGCGAAGGACGGGATGCCCGAAGAATCTCAATCGACCTAGCTATAGCTAAGCTAGCTGCGAGGAGAGAGCCTTCGCTTGGCTCAGGATGACACCTTCCCGGAGGGCCAGGCGACCGGCTCGACGCGGCCAATCCAAAACGCCCAGCAGAGCGCGCCGAGCAAGGACACAATCGCGGTAATGGCAAACGCCCAGAAATAATGCGCGGTGCGCCCCAGGACGAAGCCCGTCAGCGCCGGAGCGACCGCCCCGCCCAGATTTCCGACAAAGTTCTGGATTCCCGTCCAGCGCCCGGCCGCGCGCGGCCCGGCGAGCGTCTGCGTGATGGCCCACACGTTTGAGGAACACACGCCGAGCGAGGCGGCAGCCAATATCACCATCACTGGCGCGAGCCGCGGTCCGGCAAGAACGCATGGAACCAGAAAAGCCGCCGCGCCCGCCATTCCGGCGGTCGTGAATCCTTTGCGCACCAACGTGGGAGTCGCACCGGCGGCAATCCAGCGATCGGAAAGCTTGCCACTGGTGGCCGCGACCACCGCGCACAACACGTAGGCCGCTCCCATGATGCTCGCCATCTGTCCCATGGAGAAATTCCTGCCGCGGACGAGGTACGTCGGCATCCACGTTAGGAAAAAGTACGAAAAATAGTCCAGGCAAGCGAGAGCGGCGCAGCTGCCCCAGGCCGAGCGCAGCTTCAGGATTTCGAGGATGCCGGGAGTTTGCTCGCCTTGTTGATTGCCGGAAGTCGGATTTTCCTCGCGTGGCATCCACTGCAGCCACGGCACAAGCCAGATCAGGCTCAGAAGGCCGAGAACGAGGAAAAACGAGCGCCAGCCATACCGGCCCATCAGGATGCCGCCGAAGAAAAGGCCGAAAGCAGGTCCGGTGTAAAAGCCGGTGATGATCACGGAATTGGCGAAGCCGCGCTGATGTTCGGGGAAAAACCGGGCGAGGATCTTGGAGTAAGAAGGGTAAACGACCGATTCGCCCGCTCCCAGAACGAGCCGCGCTGCCAGCAACAACGCGAAGCTGCCGGCAAGCCCGGTCGCGGCGGTGGCCACGGACCAGAGAAAGAATCCCCCGGCCAGCATCCATTTGACGCTGACTCGGTCGACAAGCCAGCCGGACGCGATCTGGAAGAACGCATAGCTCCAGAAAAACGCGGCGAGCAGGATGCCCAGTTGCGGGTCGGACAAGGCCAGTTCGGTTTTCAGCAGTGGCGCTGCCGCCGACAGGTTGCCGCGGTCTACAAAATTGATGAACGCGGAAAGAGAGAGAAGAACGAGCACGCGCAGCAGGGCCCGCGAAGGGCCCTGTGAAGATGCTCGCGCCGCCTGCGAGCCAGCTACCGTTTCTGAAGGTGTGGAGGTCATCGCGAGCGGGGGACATTCTAGCAGGGAGACCGGTGACTCGTGATTGGTGACTCGTGGAGAGAGGCTGACAGCCGACAGTGAGGGCGAAGAATCCCGCGCGCGGCTGTGGTGGACGCCCCTCGGGGCTGGGGGCAAAGAGAACCGAGGCAGCGAGCTCCAGAATGGGAAGAATGACCTCATACCCCGGCAGTTTTCGTAAGAGACGGCATGCGGCTTTTGGCGCACCACCGTGCATGAAAACAGAGCGCTCTTGCACGTACGCCGTACTGAATGCAAATGACTTGCGCCTATTTTCAGAGCAGACCTCATGCCCCTTCGGCGCACGACCGGAGCCCCCAAAAGCGCGCCTGAAAAACCTCGCTAATGAATGCAAGCAAGAGTTGCCGCACCCAGAGCTGGCGCGCGAGGGCACGGTCGACCAGCCGCTGGAAATCAAAGCTTGAAATACAAGATCGACGAAAATCTTCACGCAGAGTTCGCTGCGGTGCTGGGGGACGTGGGCTTCGAAGCCGCTACGGTCGCGCAAGAGAGCCTCAGCGGGACCACGGATTCTGTGCTAGTCGACCGCTGCCGGAGCGAAACGCGCGTGCTGGTGACTCTCGACCTGGACTTCGCCATTGTTCAAGCGCATCCTCCTGGAACGCATGCGGGGATCATCGTCTTCCGAAGCAAATCCCAGGACGAGCTGACGCTGATTTCTCTTTTGAAGCGCATGGCTCCGGTGTTGAAGCGCGGGTCGCCGGAGGGCCAATTGTGGATAGTGCAGCCGGAACGCATCCGGTATCAAAAGGCCTGAACGGGAGCGCGTGCTGCCGACTCTTCGCTCAGGGTAAACCAGGCTGGAAGATGGCTTTATGCAAAATGGGACATCCAGAATTTTGGATTCCTGCTGGTAGAAAAATGTTCCGATCAGCAAGACAAGACCTGCCTCAGAAGACGGCTGCTGCAAAAGCAAAAGGGATCAAGAGAAAAATTTAGAAGAAAATTTGCTGGGGGTCTGTAACCTCTCTTGGCTGCGCGGCTCACATGGCGGTGCGACACTCGCGCTTACTCGAATTTTCAGACCCACCTCAAGGCGTCGAGCGCCGCACCAACCACCTATCCAGGAGCCAAGAAATGAAAAATGGTATTCACAAGATGATTGTCGTCGCATTGGCGCTCGGCTTGTTCGCGTCGGTGCCCGCGTTTGCTCAAAACGGTGATTCAGGGCCGGGAAGAGCCAGCGCCGTGTTTGTAATGACCAATTCCGCAGAAAGGAATGAGGTCATCGCATTTACGCGAACCGCGCAGGGAGGTTTGCAGGAGAGCGGGCGTTTTGCGGCAGGCGGGCGGGGAAGCGGCGGCAACACGGATCCGCTGGAGTCGCAGGGTTCGCTCGCACTGAGCCAGGATCATCAACTACTTTTGGCGGTGAATGCCGGGAGCGGCGAAATTTCCGTGTTTCGCGTTCTAGGGGCGACGCTGGCGCTCGTGAATCGAGCGAGTTCCGGCGGAAGCGAGCCGAATGCCATCGCACAGCACGGAGGCTTGGTTTATGTGTTGAACGCGGGCGGCAGCAGTGACGTGGTGGGCTTCTTTCTTAACCGAAGCTCGCTACAGCAGATTCCTAATTCTACTCGGTTTCTCTCGACGAATACCTCCGGAGCAGCCTCGATCTCGTTCAGCCCTGACGGACGGTTCCTTGCGGTAACGGAGCGGCTGACAAATCGGGTCGATGTGTTTTTGGTTCAGGCCGATGGAACTTTGTCGCCGGTTGTGGAGAACTCGAGCGCCGGTCCTGGGGTCTTTGCTGTTGCGTTTGCTCCTAATGGCGCGGCCATCGTTTCAGAGACAGGTGCTCCAGGAGTCGTGAACGGGTCTGCGATCACATCGTACGCGGTTCAGGCCAACGGAACGCTTTCCGCCATCAGCACGAGCGTGCCGACACTGGGAGCCGCGAATTGCTGGAATGCCATCACGCCAGATGGGCGCTTCGTGTATGTCTCGAATGCGGGTTCGTCCACGATTTCGGGTTTCGCTATCGGAGCGGACGGAACGCTGACGCCGTTGCCTGGAACCGTGGTCGGTAGCAATTCTTCGGGAGCCACGAACCTCGACATCACAGTGAGCGCCGACGGGAAGTTCCTGTACACGCTCAATACGGGGAATGGAACGATTGGCATCTTCGCGATCCAGAAGGACGGAACGCTCGTCAATGGCGGGTCAGCGGAAGGATTTGCTCCGCGGAGTGGCTTCAACGGAATCGCAGCCAATTGAGCGCTGCGATGCAGCAGGCCGTCCCCGGTTCGAGAAGGAGCCGGGGATGGCCAGAGCGAACACGCGTTGGCGGTCGAGTGAAAGGTTGAGGTGGCAAAGAGTCGAAGAGTTTAAGAGTCAAAAAGTCGAAGAGTCAGAGAGTGCGGAGATAATTTGCGCACCTTGGAACGACGATTTGCAGGAAGCGGGGAGGCGCGGCCCGCTGAAGCATTTTGTGGGGAAAATCCTTGGAAGCGCGATCGCGTGGTCGTGTCGCCGTGTCGCGCATAGGCTGTCGCGCATAGGCTTGACCCGGGCGCTGCGGGAGGGTAGGCTGCGGGCAAAATTTGGGGCAAGAAGCCCCATCCTCGAAAAAACAGGAGGCACGAATGGTTGCTCTTACCGCATTGTGGTTGCCGATTCTGCTGTCGGCGGTGTTTGTATTTATTGCTAGCTCGATTATGCACATGGTGCTGCCGTATCACCGGAGTGATTACAAGAAACTGCCCGACGAAGACAAAGTGCTGGCGGCGTTGCGTTCGTCAGGCACAACAAGAGGTCTCTATATGTTCCCGCACTGCAGTCACAAGGACATGAAGAAGCCCGAGACGTTGGAAAAGTTCAAGCAGGGGCCGGTTGGGTCGATGACGATCTTTCCGACTGGGCCGGTGAACATGCCGAAGTACCTGTTGCAATGGTTTGTGTATTGCGTGGTTGTGGGGATTTTTACGGCCTATCTGACAGGGCGCGTGCTCCCGCCACAGACGGTGTATCTGGCGGTGTTTCGCGTGGCGGGCACGGTGGCGTTCATGGCCTACGGAGTGGGGCACATCGTGAATAGCATCTGGATGGGCCAGCCGTGGAGCAACACCATTAAACATGTTTTTGATGGGCTGGTTTATAGCTTGCTGCTGGCGGGGACGTTTGGATGGTTGTGGCCGAGGTAGTGACTCGTGACCGCGGAAAGAAGATTTTCCCTATTGATGGTTACTTTTTTCTGGTGCTGGTTTGAGAGGTGAGGTTGGGACGCTGTTCGTCGGGGTGGGTTGGGAGAAGGAGCGGACGAGGAGAACGAGCTGCCAGCGCTGGTCGGGCGTCAGGCGGCGTTTAAAGGAAGGCATGGGTCGGCGGCCTGCAGTGATCCAATAAAAAACCTCGCCATCGGTAGCGCTCTTGAGGAGCTTCGGGTCAGTGAAATCGGCGGGAAGCGGGTAGTGTTGTTTGGCCTCCGGGCCGTCGCCTCGGCCGCGTTGCCCGTGACATTGCGTGCACTCGTTCCCGTAAATTTGCCGCGCGACGTTCAAATTGGACTCCGAAGGGGACAAGGGATTCTTGAGGCTTTTGTATTCTTCGGGGACGACCCAAGGTTTGTTCTCCAGAATTACCCAGTAGATGACCACCGCGAGAGTGAGAAAGAGGATGGCGGCGAACAGAATCTTGCGGAGTTGGAGGGAGAGCGACGCGTGAGCGGGCATAGGAGCAGAAAATTTTCGCACATCGAGGGTAAAGAGGAAAAGACAGGCCTGGGAAGATGGGAAGATTTGAAAGGGGGATTTCAACACAGAGGACACGGAGAGCACAGAGAAGAGAAGGCAGAGAGCAGAAAGAAGAAAAGGGGGAAGAAAGAAGAAAAAAAAGAAGAGAAGCTAGCTAGCTAAGCTAGCTAGCTTCCGGGTCAGGTCGAGGAGCCAACATTGTTATGCAATCACTGACGATCCTGAGACAGCGATTCATCTGGACGCGCTGGTAAGATGTTATAGTCAATTGAATTGTCTAGAATCAATTGGGGTGTCCAGTGCCAACTAATGCCGCGCTGCCCGATCCAAATAGCGCTCAGACTCAGACCAAGTGCTCCCGACACGGGAATGCACTGTATGACTTGCTGGGAGGCCATCGGGATCACATCGACACAGTTTAGATCGAGCGCACTGGCGAAGATCAGCTTGTGCACTGGGTCGTAAACAACGGCTTGCGGCGTGTCGTCCGTGCGGACAAAGGACGTCCTGTTGGTAGTCGGACCGGAGGTTCCCTGGGTGACCGAAATGGAGGCCTGGGTCGAAGAATCCAGACTGTCGCTCGTGGCGTTGAATGTTACCATCGAAGACCCAAGCGCAGCAGAGGAAGAGGCCGTCAGAGTGACTGACCGTCCGCTCGTCGTCATGGAAAAAGGAGACGTCGGAGATGATGTGACTCCGCTTGGGAGGCCAGCCACGGAAACTTCAATCGTCTGGTTGAATCCATTCAAGGCATTTACAGAGAGAGTCAGACTCGTGCTCTGTCCTGGGCTAAAGGACTGGCTTTGCGGGCTCACACTGATCGAAAAACTGGGTGAAGGAGAGGCACCGGACCCAGACGAATTGGAACCGCCCCCGCACGAAGACAAACTAAGCACTAGGAGTGACTGTGCAAAAAG
>QHYK01000031.1 GCA_003224085.1 Acidobacteriota bacterium
GGTTTGGATTGATCACCGAAAGAATGATCCGTCGCGGAACCTTTCGTAGTGTGCATGAACTGGAACAGGCCATCTACCACTGGCTGTCCACGTGGAACGACCGTCCCAAGCCTTTCGTCTGGACGGCCACGGCGGACGTCATTCTCGAGAAGGTGCGCCGCTGTAAAGAATTAAATGGGACGGCACACTAGAGAAGCCAGAATGTAATCGGTTAAGAGCCTGTCGGTCTGTTCGTGCATGCCGTGTGTGTTGTAGTTGGTGCTGGTGAGAACGACGACCATATCGAGGGCTGGGAAGACCGCGACCTTGTTTCCGCCGTTGCCGCTCATGAGAAAAGCCGCATGTGACTTTTCCACGGACTGGAAACTATTGAGCCACCAGAGATAGCCGTATTCGGTTCACTCGTCAATCCGCGCATGCGGTTGCGTGGACGCCTTTACCCATTGCTCGGAAACAATCCGGAACCCGTTCCACACGCCGCTATTTCAGATGGAGTTGACCGAGCTTTAGCGGAATGGGTTCCATTGCGTGGCGCTGGCACCTCCGAAATCGAAAATGGACAGCCTGAAACACGCCCACCAGACAGACGACGGAGTCGGGAGAAAGTCACGGTCGGCGGTGTTCTACGAGCAGCCTTCGCGACTACCTCGCCGGGGAGCATTAGGAAGTCACCTGATGCCACATTGTTTGCATGTGCTGTAGAATGCCTGCGCTTCAGGCAACGAGGAAATAACCATGAGAAAAACAGTTTTGGTTTGCGTTTGGGCCATTGCATTAACGAGTATTCCGGCGGTTTGCAACGCGCAGATCGATACCAAGTGGAAGATTCATGATATGGACCGGCCTGCGCCGCCAGTCGCGGATCCCGGCACAGCGAGCACGCAGGACGCGCCCGGGCGCCCGCCTTCGGATGCGGTCGTGCTCTTCGACGGCAAAGATCTTTCATCATGGGTGCAGAAAAAAGACGGCGGCCCCGCCAAATGGAAAGTGGAGAACGGTTATTTCGAGGTGGTGCAGAAAACGGGGGACATTCAGACGCGCGAAGCTTTCGGCGATTGCCAGCTGCACGTGGAATTTGCCGAACCCATCCCCGCCAAGGGCGAGAGCCAGGACCGCGGAAACAGCGGGGTTTTCCTGCACGGACTCTACGAGACGCAGGTCCTCGACTCCTATCAAAGCAAGACGTACGCCG
The DNA here is from genome assembly GCA_003224085.1 of Acidobacteriota bacterium. GTDB lineage: Bacteria > Acidobacteriota > Terriglobia > Acidiferrales > UBA7541 > Acidiferrum. The sequence continues at coordinate 1,193 of QHYK01000031.1, forward strand.
ACGGCCAGGCCGCGGCGATCTATGGCCAATATCCCCCGCTGGTGAACGCGTCGCGTCCGCCGGGCCAATGGCAGACTTACGACATCATTTTTCACGGCCCGCGTTTTGATTCGTCTGGAAAGCTGATGCGGCCCGCGCGCGAAACCGTTTTTCACAATGGCGTGCTGGTGCAGGACAACGTCGAACTTTCCGGCCCCACGGCTCACGGCGCGCGTCCGCCGTACAAGCCGACGCCGGAGAAACTCCCACTCGCGCTCCAGGATCACGGCCATCCCGTGCACTACCGCAACATCTGGATCCGCGAGCTGAAATCAGGGGAGTGAAACGGCAGAGCTGACAACATGCCAAAGATTCTCGCCTGCTTCGCCCTGCTTCTGTTGAGCGCGGGGTCTTCCTACGCAATGGGAACGGATCATCGTGTCGTGGACAGGAGAGAACGGCCTGGCGAGCCCCGTCTCGCGCGGTACTCCGCATCCTTTGCACTACTATCTAACGCCAACGCCCGAGTGCGCCCCTATCCACAGCCTTTGTCTTGGCTGCCCGGTCGGTGCCGGCGGTAAACAGCGAACCTTGAAGGATTTTGCCGTTGAGACCGCGCAGTGCCCTCTTGGCGTCATCGGGTCATCTTCCTTTGAACTTTTGGAGGCCCCACCGCAATCTAATTAACTACCTCTAGCAGAGAAGAACGGCAGCAGGGCTGCCGCACTCCACATTATGCGCGGATGAGCCCCGGGAATTTGCGGGGGTGGTTGTCGAAGCCGGGGAAGACGGGCTTCAAGTCGGCGACGCCGATGTGCTTGGTGAGGATTTCGCCGAGCACAGAGCGAAAATCCGTACTGAGCGCGAGGTCGCGGCCCTCATTGAGCTGATGGTCGTTCAAGCCGGGCCACTTGCCGTAGACTTGCCCGCCGCGCACGTCGCCGCCCATCACGAACATGCAATTCGCGTGGCCGTGGTCGGTGCCCCGGTTGCCGTTCTCGCGCGCGGTGCGGCCGAATTCGCTCATGGTGACGAAAACGATGTTCTGCATGCGGTCGGCCAGGTCCTGATGAAACGCCGCGAGACCCTGGCCGAGATCGCGCAGCAGATTCGAGAGTTGCCCCTGCACGCCGCCTTCGTTGACGTGATTGTCCCAGCCGCCGCAATCCACAAACAAAACCTCCACGCCGATGTCGGCTTTCAGAAGCTGGCCTATTTGTTGCAGGCTCTGCCCGAGGCGGCTCGTCGGATATTGCGCGCCGTTTTCCGGTTGATATTTCGCGGGGTCGGCTTTGCGCAGAAGGTCGATCGCCTCAAACGTTTCCGAGCCCGTGCCTTGCAGCGCTTTGTCCACGGTTTGCGCGTACATGGCTTCGAACCCGCCTTCAACCATGGCGCCGGTTCCGGGCGCCTGGGCCATCACTTTGAATTGCTTAAGGTCCGGCAGCGCAATCGCGGGAGCGGCGCCTTGCAGCGTGCGCGGAAGATTCGGTCCCATGGCCACCGCCCGAAACGGCGAAGCATTTTCTTCGGGAATCGTTTCGAGCGCGCGGTTCAGCCAGCCATCTTCGGTGGATTTCAATCCCGGTGTGCCGGATTCCATGAAGTCCTGCGCGTCAAAATGCGAGCGCGTGGAATCGGGAGAGCCCGCGGCGTGCACGATGGCAAGCTGATTTTTGTGAAAGAGCGGCTCGAGCGGCGCGAGGCTGGGATGCAAGCCAAAAAATCCGTCGAGGTCGATGGCCGCATCCGCGCTTCCGCGCTTCGGCTGCGGAATCGCAATGGTCGGGCGCATGCGGTAATAGTTTGATTCTCCGAATGGCATGACGATGTTCAATCCGTCCGCAGCGCCGCGCTGAAAAAGCACGACAAGCTGTTTTTTGTTCGGCATGGGCGTCGCCGCGGCTGCGCGCTGCAGGAACGCCGGCATGGCGCTCAGGCCGATCATCGCCACGCCGCCCTGCTTCAGAAAATACCCCCGCGAGAATTTCAGACCGCGCACGCCTTCACAGCATTCGTAACTCATCTGAACCTCACGTCACTGCTCCGCCGAAAGTTCAAAGTCAAAGAAAAACAAATGAAAGGCCGAGAGATAAGGCGAAACAACAGCCATTTTTAAACTTCCGCGTTGAACTGTTCAACTTTCAACCTTGAACCCTTTGGCCTCATCGCCTCTGAAATTCCGGCGCGCCGAGCACCAATCCCGCGATCACGCCCAAATTCACTTGTGCACGCGGATCGTCGAGCTTCGTCTGCAGGATTTGCGGATTGTCCAATTGCTTCTCGAGCGTCTCGACCGTTGCCGGCGCCGCCTGCCCGCCTAGAAAAACCTGCACCGCGCGATGGAGCGCAGCTTTCGGGTCGGCGGAAGAATCCACGCCCAGCAGCGAAGCCACGTCGCTGCGCGCGCCGCGCATCTTGTTTCCCGCAAGCGCGAGCGAAAAATTCAAGCGATTGAGCAGCGCACCGGTGTTGACCCACGTTTCCGCTTTGTCCAAAAAGCCGGTGGGAGGCTGGCATTGATACAGCGGCTCACCGATTCGCCCGACCCACTGCACGAGCGGGAGCGGCGTGTCCACGTCGGTGCCAAGCGCGCGCGCGGCGGAAACTACCAATTCGAAAGGCGTTTTGATTTTTGCGCGGTACGCTTCGCGCGACCAAAATTCCGGCGACCAAATCATGGTTTTCAAGACTGCGCGAATGTCGCCGTCGCTCGACTGAAAAGTTTCGGCCATGCGATTCACAAGCGCGGGCGGCGGATTGTCCGAAACAAAGCGGCGCGCCAGCTTGGTGGAAATGAATCTAGCGGTGCTCGGATGATGCACGAGCAAGTCAATCACCTGCTCGCCATCTTTCATTCCGCCGGCGTGAATTTTCTTTCCCAGCACGATTTTCGGATCGGGATCGTGCAAGCGCTCGTCGAATTTGAAGTCGGCGTAGACTCGCGGCTTTTCAATCGTCCAGCCGGTTAAGCTGCGCGCCACTTCGGTGACGTCTTTCTGCGTGTAGCCGCCGTCTACGCCGAGCGTGTGCAGCTCCATCAGTTCGCGCCCGTAATTTTCGTTCAAGCCGCGCTCATTTTTCTTCGCGCCTTGCTGCGGATTCACCGGCGGGCGCGTCGGCCAGCGCCGGCCGAAGGGGCCGTAACGCGCCTGCTGGCGCATCGCGCGCTGCATGGCCTGGCGCTGCGCGGCGCGCGGATCGGCGCTCAAAAAATTGTCGAGGTAAAAAAGCATCGCGGGACTTTTCGCTGTCGCGGTGACTAGGTCCCTGAATTTTGCCAGCACGCGCGGCTGGATGACGTCGCGCTCGTAGGAAGTGAGGTAGTAGCGGTCTTCGCCTTTTCCGGCGAACACGTTGAAATGGTTGAACCAGAAATCGTCCATCACCTGCTGCAGCTGACGCTCGCTGTAAATCGCGCGCGTCACCTTGGCCATCGCGAGTTCGGCAACGATGCGCGCGGGACGCCTGCTGTCGTCGGCGACCGCGCGCGGAATGTTGTTGGGGTCGCCTCCGTCGATCGCATCGCGCCGGCGCGCGCCCTTCGCGGTGTTTTCCGGCGCCGGCTCCGGCTCCTTCATGGGAGCGGGTGTGTTGGGATCGTCGGCGGCGGATCGCGCGGCCGATTCGCCAGCGGCAGTCGCGTTCTGTGCTTCTGGACTTGAACCTTGTGCTTGCGAACCTTGCATTTCTTTTTCTGAAGATTTTTCGGAGTCAGCCGCCGCATCGCTTCGCCGCTGCTCCTGTTGCGCTCGGGCCTGCGCTTGCTTTTCCGCTTTGATTTCATGGGGTTTCGGCTGCGGATATTCTTCCATCAATTTCGCGGTGGACATGCGCAGCGTCGGATAATCCTGCAGCCGCGCCTCCACTGCTTTGTCGTCGATAGAGTTGGGATTGAGCTGCTGCTCAATCCACTTCGCCAACCCCATTTGCTTGACGCGCTCGATGTCGCCCGGCCGCGGACCGTAAGAGAGGCGGTTCAGCGCATGAAGAATCGCTTCCTCCGCGCTCAGTTCGGTGATGGGCAAACCCTTGAGCGCGGGATCCTGCTTCGGCTTCTTTTCTTTGGCGGCGGCTGCCGGCGTGGCAGCAAGTACAGGTAAGGGGAAATCGACTCCCAGCGGCAGGCAAGCAACGGAAAGAATCACAGCAAGGAACGATTTAGCTGTTTGCCGCGAAAATCTAAAGAAAAAGCAGATCCCTCGGGCAATCTCTCCCCTCGGAATGACAAGTTCATGCGTTTTTGCCTGGAACGCAATCCAAGGGAGTCGAAAGCAGAATCTCGGGAACCGCAAACCAAAGCCGGGCGCACGGAAACTCTGGAGCCTCATCGCTATCTCCTGTCCGCGCCGCCTTTCAGCGGCTAGGACGACCCGAGGCAAACTTCGAGCTGGACTCTTGTTTAGATTAACCCGTGGCGAGGCAAAAAGTTCCTCGACACATCGCACTCGTGTTTCTCCCCGCAGAGAGGCTGGCACCAAAGCGCGACCGGGGTGTAAGATGCTGTTTTGCTTGTCAGCCAAAGTCCAATACCGAAGTTCGTCCCAGTACGACGATTCCGTGTAGTTGGAATCGGAGGGACTGAAATGAAGAAGATCCTTCCTGTGGTTCTTTTCGCAACCCTTGCGCTCCTGTTTCTTGGCGCACCCGAGCCGGCTCTCGCGCAGCGTGGCGGCCACGGTGGCGGAGGATTTCATGGTGGTGGAGGATTTCATGGTGGCGGCGGGTTTCATGGTGGTGGCGGATTTCATGGTGGTGGCGGGTTTCATGGTGGTGGCGGGTTTCATGGTGGCGGCGGGTTTCATGGTGGTGGCGGATTTCATGGTGGTGGCGGGTTTCATGGTGGCGGCGGGTTCCACGGCGGGGGCGGATTCCGTGGCAGCGTGGGGTTCCGCGGTGGCAAAACGTTTCGTGGTGAAGTCGGCTTTCGCGGCGGAGCTTTCCACGGCGGTTTTCGTGGCGACGGCTTCCGACGTGGCTGGGGCTGGCGCGGACGGGGCTGGCGCTTGAGAGGGTGGGGAGGCTGGGGTTGGGACCTAGGCTGGGGCTGGGATTGGGGGTGGCCTTATTGGTATTGGCCTGGATACGCGTACCCCTACTATCCCTACGGATATTGGTATGATCCTTGGCCCTACGACCCTTACTATGACCCTTACGACCCTCCTCCCGCTCAGCGCTATTCATACGACCCAAGCACGAAGCCTCCGGCACCCAACCTTACTCCCAAGCTCGATGATCCCAATCGGCCTCCAGCGCCCCAGTCTCCAGCGTCCCCCTGGAAAGATTCAGGGGCCCCATCGACGGACCGTCCTCCCAGTCGAAATCCTGTGACCGTTGCGGCGGCCTTTCGATCGCCCGCGCCGCTCGAGACAAAACAGACAGCAAGAACAAACGCCGCCAACGACAAGGCCGAACGTCCTTCTCCTCGGCCAGAAGTGATGAGCGCCATGCGCGCGCTCCGCGAAATGCCGCCCTTCGCTCGCGAGCGCGAAATCAATCACGGGCGCTACAGCCACTTCTCACCCGAAGAGCGGGAGCTCCTCAAAAACCTGCAACGATAGACTGCCCGATTTTCGGGCGTCGCCGTTCCACGGCATCATCGACCGCGGCATGCCCTCGCGCGGCAATGTCTTGTCTGTCCCATCTGTCGTGCTTCTTATTCGCTGATGTCGAAATCCACTGTGCGGTTCGGCGCATTATTCTTGGCCGAATCCACCGCTTGCATAACCAAATGATAAGAGCCCGGCTTCAAGTCATCCACTTTTACTTTCAACCCAACTGGAATGACCGGGTTGCCCTTCTGGATGAAATCGTCGCAGCGCACCGCGCCCGTGGAGAAAATCTTGTTGTTGGTGGCGCGCTCGAAAACCGTGTAACCCACCGCCACCACGGGCAGCGCATCGGAGGTCAGAAGCGGTTCATAAACTTCGCTGTACACCACCACGTCGTCCGTGTGCTTGAAGCGGTTCGTGGCGGAAGGAACGATTTGCATGCCCTTCACCACCAGCGGCGTGCGGTCCTCAAGCAACACCGAGTCGAGACTCTCGGGAATATCGTTCAGTTTGTGCGCGGAGTTGGTGAGCGCCACACCACCCAAGCTGAAATGCTTGCCGTCATACGAGTCAATCGAAAGCGGCGATTCGAATTTGCCGAAGGCGTCGCCCCCCGCGCTCAGCACCACCGTGAGCTTGTAATCCCCCGGTGAGGCATCGAATTGGTTTTCGTACTGATACGGCGATTTCGTGAACTCTTTCCATTCTTCTTTTTCCAAGTCGAGGTTCACGGTGTCGCTGAACTTCGCGCCGATGCTGCCGTCGTGGCGATAGGCAATCCCCAGCACATTCAAATTGGCGTGATACTTCCCTTTTTCTTTATTGAACTGGAACGAATCGGAGGGAATTTCCATCGCCAGGTTCACGCGCGCGGTGTTCGGCCCGGTGTAGAAGAACGGAGCCTCGAGCACGCCGTGAATGGAACCTGCTTGTGAGCCTGTCGCGTGCGCTTCCAGTTGCTTTTCGAGGGGCTTGCCTTCGAGCACGTTCCCCGTCCGAACGTTGCAGTAGCCGCTGCGCGAGCGCACGTGCAGCCCGCCCTGATTCATTTTTACTTTCAGCGTGTGGCAACTGCCTTCGGGCGTGTCCGGCGGAGCATATCCCAAAATGTAAAATTCGTTTTGCTCGCGCCCGATTTTCTCCAGGCCGGAGAGCAGATCGTTGGTGTTGAAAATATAGAAGCCGCCGGTTCCGTCGGCAAGCGCCGCGAGAACTTGCTGGTTCGTGGCTGCCGAAGGCGGAAGCTGCGGAATGATGCTCCGCGGCTGACTGTAATTCGAATTGTAGTGATTCGAATTCGGCATCCCGCCGCCACCCGAACCCCCTCGCGTTCCTCCGCCGGACCCGCCGCCCGAACCTCCCGACCCGCCTCTCCCTCCTCCGCCTCCTGTCCCGCCTCCGCCGCGACCGCCACCGCCCGTGCCTCCGCCACCTGTCCCGCCTCCGCCGCGACCGCCACCGCCCGTGCCTCCGCCACCTGTCCCACCCCCGCCACCGCCGCCGTGCTGCGGGTCAGGCATGCCCATTACCGGATAGGCGGCGAGAACGAGTCTCGGAGGCGCTATTGAGGATTGATGAGCCAGGTTGTTAGAGGAGACTGCGAGCGATCTCGTTTTTCCAGGAGTAGTTCTATTCCACGAACTGCCACCGGGCGCGGTGGCAAGAAGGCCGCGCAGGTCAACGGCGTAGATGGCCACGTTGGATTTGTTGCAGGCATCGATCGTGGCGGTCAGTTCGGATTGATTTTCATTGCTCAGCGGGAAACCACCGGAGAAAAGAATCAGCATTTTGCGTCCGGGAATGGTGCGAAGATTTTTTGCCAGACTGCGAATCGCGAGCAGCATGGTGCGCGCGCCAAAGTCCGCGGCTGCATTCGAAAGCGAGGACATACCGATCGTGGGCACGACAGTCGAAGCCACCGTGACATCCGGCGGAGGCGCGTTGGGATCCACGGCGGAGGTTTTTATTCCGGAGACAGCGGCGCGCAGCAAAAGCGAGCTGGCCGTGAAGTTCTGGACGATGCGCAGCGAGCCGCCAAAATCCACGACGGCCATGAGGCTCTCCGGGCCGGCGTTGGCTTCGATAAATTTTTGCGCCGCACCACGCGCCTGGATCTGATCCGGCGCGGCCATGGTGGAATTATCGAAGAACAGAATCAGGTAGTGGCGCTGGCCGTTGGGTTGGGTTACCGCTTCGGCGCCGGAAGAATAACTCGAAATCGGCTGCTCCCTGTTGTCCTCGAAAACCTTGAAATCATTCTGCGCGAGGTCGCGAACGTAATTGCCTTTTTTGTCGGTGACGACGGCGTCGACGAGGACGAGTTTTGTTTCCTTCTTGATAGTCACGCCAGATGGTTCCGCAGGAGCGGGAGCCTGAGGTGATGGTGGAGCGGGCTGCTGCTGGGCCTGAATCGACAGGGCACATCCAAAGAACAGTGACGCCGTAATTGCGGCGGCCAACCGTATCGTTCCCCAATGGTTACATTGCGTCAACATGTGAACCTCCCGCAAAATCTGTGGAAGCTCGCTGACTATCAGTGCTACGAGACCGGAAAAGCGACGGTAAGCCGCCGCACTCCAAATGGCTTCGTTGCGATAATCTTAAGCCTTCCTCAGCTCCTTAACGACTTCCTTAGTTCGGGATCACGACGGCGCCGTTGCGCGCGGCCATCTGCGCGCCTTCGGCGTCACGCACGACCAGCCTCACCAAATAGCTTCCCGGCTTGACGTCAAAGCTGGACTTCACGGTAAGTCCGGAGCGGCTGAGCCGCTCATAGGTGGAATCCAGCAATTTCATATCGATAATTTTCTGGATACCGGTCACGAATTGTCCGTTTTCATCAAAAATCCCTGTGACGATGGTCAACTGGTCATTGTTGCGGCCCGAGGCCTTGCGGAAGCGGACACTTTTCACGTCGAGATGCGTCAGCACGGCGAGACGAGCGGCGGCTTCATCCTTTTTGAAGTATTGCGTTTGCAGGTCCACCGGAATGTCGTGAATCTCTTCCTGGGAGAAGAGCGCTTCCTGAATTTCTTCCTTGGTTACTTCCGCCGGATCCTCGGCGGAACGCGGAGCAAAATAACCGTGGCGCGCCTGCACGCTGAATTTTTCTTTGATGGTCAGTGCAACCTTCAGCGTGTGGAAGCGCCCGTCGAACTTCAGATTCTGCGGCGAAAAACCAAGGACATAGGAAACCTCGGGCGCGGCGCCAGCTTCGCGCATGGCTTCATCCACGTCGTTGCGGTTGTGGTAAAAGGTGCCGCCGGTACCGTCGGCCAACTCTGCCAAAACGTCCTCTTGTGCGCTTTGCGCGCTGACGCGGTAAGTGGCCTTGTAACCGGCGGTACGAACGAAATCGTTTGGCGGATTGGCAATGTCGCCCATGACGTCCGGCGAATAGAGGCCGCGCGAATCAATGGTGTTGATAACAATATTGGCGCGCGTGGCGCGATCCACCATGTCTGAGGCTTCGTATTGCAGCGTGCTCAGTATGAATCCCGGAGAAACCAAAACGAGGACGCGCTGGCCGGGCAGGCTGGTCATGCGCCGGACGATGGCTTCGAGATGGCGGTAGGCATATTGCGTTTCATTGTCGCCTTCGGAAGCGGCGCGTTGCGCGGCGGCTTGCGCCATGCTCAGGGCCGCGGCTTGCATCCGCATGTCGCCGCCAAACGCGCACTGCAACGTTTCGTCGGCGGCCACGGCGAGAGCCTGGACGTTATTCTTGTTGACGATTAAATCCGCCTCGTAATAGGGCATATCAGGGCAATCGGTGAGGTCGTGGTGCGACAGGGGACGCGGGACGATTCCGAGAAGGGCCTTTTCAAGTAGAGAATGATCGTCAGTGAAATCCTGCGTGAACTGGCCGGAGGTGGTGTTGATGGAAACGCGGTCGCTGGGAGCCAATGCGGTGAAGAAGCGAGTGGCAGAATCGCGCACGAACACGGCGTCCTGCATGAACATGTGAATGTCATCAAAAACCATGGAGACAAAGCGCTGGGGGAGCGCCGCGGCCTTCGCGGCGGGATCCACAGTTGACCCGGGAATACGGGCCTCAGGTGCTTCGGTCAGAGGAGCGATATGCGTGCGTGGAGTTTCCAGGGCGAACGAAGTAATGGTCTGAAGTTTGCGTCCGTCGTAGAGCTGGAAGTCTTCTTTTTTGAGGTTGGAAACGACTTTGCCATGCGAGTCGCGTACGACGACGCGGACCAGGACGTTGTTGACGCGAACTTTGAAGGTTGCCGGGGAATCCTGGGTGGAAACTTCCTGGGCGTCGCGCGTCGGAGCAGGACTGGCCGGCTTGGCAGCCGAGTCGGGACTTGAAGACGAGGGAGTTGAGGGAGGCGCGGGTGGCGGAGGGTCTTGAGCAAAAAGAGCGTTCGCAAGGCTCAAAAGGTAGCAAGCCAGAATGGCAAGGGGAATGGACTTGGATCCCGGTGATGGAAGTGAGCGAAACATCCACGCCCTTCTGAAAGCACGTTCAGGTGTTGGCTTCGTCGCAGGGCAGACAGCGCTTGGGCTACCACCAAACAAGCGGTAGAACGACTATACGCTTGGGCGAATTTTTGTGTCAATCAGGCGTTTCCGGAGGAACGGGCTTTGAGGCGGATAAGTCGAAGGAGAAGACAAAAGCATTAAAACAGATTGCGCCGAGGGCGGTAGACGGAGCTAGTCTAGAAGTCGGATAGGCAAACCGCATGGCCGTCTTAGTATCCTATCTCCGTGCAACAACCGGGTATACCTGAGAACAAGTAGTTTGTTGCAAGGGTACTATTTTATGACTCTTGACGCACCAGGACCACCGGACTAGGCTTCGTGCAATTGCGCTGCTGAGCATTGCGATTATATGTCCCACAGCGGATAGGGGAAAGAGGTACCAGGGCGCCCGGAAGGCGGCCAGCCCCATGCACCGGGTCTATGAAATCTTCGAGGTTCTACCGAACGGCTCACCGCGAAGGCTCACCGTCGTCACGGGCCTGGAGTTTGCGAAGGTAGTGCTTCAAGGGTTAGCAAAGCGCACCAGCAACGAATGCTTTGCGGCCGACGCAAAAACTCGCCAAGTTGTGATGCAGTTGAATGTGGCCCCAGCAAAGCTGCGAAGGATTTTTCAGATTGCTTACGACGGAGAATTAGGACTTCGAAGAGCGGAACTCCTAAGGTCGCGCGGTTACGGCGTGATCTCGGTAATCGGCAACGATGCGGCCAAAGTTCTGTTAAGCTCGATTCAGCATTACGACTTCTTTATCGTCGGTCACGCAGCTCCCGAACAGACCAGAAGAGAAATCGTGGACTGGCTCAAAGCACAATACCCAGGCATAAAAATTCTGGTTCTCAATCCTCCCGATCAACAAGTGCCCGCGGCGGATTATATCGTGCCACTCAACGGGCCAGAGACTTGGCTGCCCATCGCCTTTTGACAGTTAGCAAGTTCCGCTTCGACCAGCGGCCCGTGACCGGGAGGCCTCATGCCTGAACCTCAGCCAGCCAAAAACCTTCGCGTGCTTTGTTACGAACATCACGTTCAGATGAAGATGCCTGGCGTTTTCACAAGAATGGAGGATTTGGCGACGCTGACATCAGCGTATAGCTGCCCGGAAGCACATTGCGTCGTTCGCTACACCCCTTCAAATGGATACTTCGCTTGCGCGAAGCAGGTACAGGCCGAACTAGACCTGATGCCGCGCATCCTGTGTCCACGCGACGTTCGGCCCATGTATCTCGCGGAAACGAATCCAGTGAAGAGCGACTTCCGCTTATGGCGATGCCCGCAATGCGATTCGACCCGGACTAACGAAGAAGACCGGGTGAACAACGTCCTCTAACAACCTCAAGGCCTTCGTGGCATTTTCCACTTCTCAACGCGCACGTTAAGTTGCAGGCCAACAGCGAATTTGTTTTCCCCTAACCGTTGGCAGTAAACCACGCGCGCTGGCAAACTCAGATGTTCTTTCGGTGCGCCCAACCACACAAACGCCCCTGGAGCGCATACGGAATCAGTAATCACCCGCGCGCCCCTAGGGCTTACATTTTCTGTGATTGCCTCAACTCTCGGAGTCGGTGATTCGCCCAAGTGCAAAAGCTCTAGGGCCTCCGTCTTCGCCACCCGGCGCTCGAATCTGCCAGTCGGCACCTGCATAGCTTCGCGGTCTCCCTTATCCTTAGTTTTGTGCCACCGGGCTGGGCTCGGAGGGAAAGACAGCGCTCCGTCAGCTTCGCTCGGCATTCAGGGCGCTGCCCAAGTTCAGGCTGCAGAACCATCTAAACCGTGGTTATTTTGCGCCCACTAACCGAGAAAGGTATCCGGCCAATACCCCTATTCCCCTCGAGAAAAGTGTTCAAAAAAGCCCGCTAAATGAGGGGCAAGCCAAATCGTCGGTTCCATGGGCTTGTTGGTCCGCGGCACGGCT
>QHYK01000032.1 GCA_003224085.1 Acidobacteriota bacterium
TGGTATTAGTCGACCTCGCCAATACTTCCAAAGAAATCATTCCGTGTTTCTCAATTACAGCGCGTTTCGCGGGATCTCATCGTTCACTCCGACCGGATACGGCGCGATTGCCGGTACAATCGGTTCCCGTAGCAATCCGCCAGAGACAGGTACACTTTTTCCAAGGCGGGTCGCATCATAGGAACGGCACGATCGATGAGTAACGTAGTCGCAAAGCACGATGCTCTCCTGCGCGAGCATAAGTTTGTTTTGGTGCGCGAGGACAAGCACAAGGTCTATCGAAATCCCGAAGGCAAAATCTATGTTACCGCCGCGACTCCATCCGACCGGCGGGCCGCGTTCAACATGCTCAAAGCACTGAAGCGTTGTATCGCGGAGCCCGCGAAGCCGATGGTAATTGCTATCAGCGACTTCGAAAGGGAGCAAGCGGCGCAGCTAATCCAAGGTCAGCAGAAGCAGCAACCCACCGCGCGCGGGATGGGCCGTGGCAAACAGAGGCACAGCCGTGGCACCGGATTCATTTACGACGGGCCAAGGATTATGACGCCTGAGGAGCAGGTTATCCGCGAAGCCCAGCGTCAACAAGCCCGGGAAAATGCTCGGCGTCGTACAGAAGAGAAACGCCAGCGAAGTAGACAGAAGAGAGCAGCGGCAGAAGCGGCGGCAAGAGAGTTCGAGGAAGCATACAGACCGTTTCTCAACGTGATTCGTCGTATCGTAGATAAACTTGAAGCACGTTTCATCGCGATGTGCCAGTCCTGCATTCGGCATCGCGCATGGTCGCCAGACCTGACGTTCTACGAATTCCCCGTCAAGGGTTCTGCTGAGGAAGAGGCCGAACGGTGGTCACACGAGCTGCTCACAGGCGGCGAAGAAGGAGCCCAAGAGCTGGGCGTAGAAACAATGGCTTACATGGAATGCTTGATTGAAATCCTTGCTGCCGATTGTTCGAGGCATCTGGCTCGTTCAGAACAACGGGTCACCCAAGTCATGAAGTTTGTTGAGCGTCAGCTGGCGAAATCGAACAGCATATGGGACTTGCAAGACGCTCTCAGCGACGAGATAGAACGACTGGACGACGCGTTGAGAGCCTGGGATAACGCAAGGTTGTACGGTGATTTAGATTTCGAACTTGACGACTGGCTTGAAGGGCTGGGAGTCGACATTTACGACGACTCGCTGATGGATGTCATCGTCCACAAAAACGAAGTGCGCGTCGTATGCGACCTGGGCGACGGACAGCCACCCCGGTACGAGCGGTACGGGTTCGACATTGCCGATGCAGAACATCAGCCGGGAAATTGATTGCTACCTTGGTCGCGAAGAACAAAGTTTTGCATCTGGGCTTTAATTCCACCCGAACGAAAGCCGTATGGCGCGGCCGAAAAGGCAATCTGCAGAGTCTTGTGAAAAGGCGTCTACTTCACAAGACTCGCAACAAGCAATTAAGACGCACCAAGTAGGAAAATCACGTGGTGCTACAAACAAATCGTGGACTACGCCGCAAAACATCGTCGGTCGATTGTACGGGAAAAAACTGAAGAACTTGAGAAAGGGAAAGATTCGCCGCTACGTCGAACAGTCGCCGTGGTCTTTCCGGTCTGTTGATAGCCCGTTTCTCGGAACCGAGGTGCGGCAATGCAACGAGGCAAACAGGATCCCGGCGCATGCGCTGGGAGTATCATTCCTATTTCGTACCCGGTCCTGGCAACGACGCCGAGGCGCTCTCCGAAGAGAATCTGGACGGCTGCGGACGATACCCGTCGCGCGTGCGTACATGGTACTTCTGGAACTGCTGGCCCACCAGTTTCACTTTGATGGTGCGCCAGCCGCGGTTGGGATTGGGTCGCGGGTAGTAGCTCAGAGAATAAAGATGTTCCAGGTCGTCCCGGATCGAGGCAAAGGCCTGTTTTTCATCTTTCCAAGTCCTAGCAAAATAGGCTTTGCCGCCGGTGGCCGCGGTCATACGCTCAAAGACTGCAGTGGAGATCGGTTCGAGCTGGGCTTCCGCGGTGCTTACCATGTAGATGGCTGTTCCCGTCGACTCGGCCAACTCGGCCACGTCCTCGGGCGGCACCACGCTGGCGTTGTCGGGGCCGTTCGAGAAGACCACCACGACTTTTCTTCCCGGGTATTGGGCCGCATCCTTTACCGCCAACAACAGGCAATTGTAGAGTGCGGCATCGTCGCCGGCCACCGTTGCACGTACACCGCGCAAAACCCGCGAACGGTCGGAGGTAAGTGGAGCGACCCGGGAAAGGTCGCGGCTGTAGGAATAGAAGGCCACCTTGTCCGCGTTTTCGAGCGAACGAATGAAGTCGGCGATGGCATCCTGCGCGAAAACAAAGCCACGGTACATGTAGTTGCTGGTGTCAAAGAGGACCAGGACATTAGCGCCGGCAACCAGCATGCTCAAGTCTGCTGCGGACAAGCGTTGATCCTGCTGGTCGGCGGATGCGGCTAGCGGCTGATTGTCTGGCGGCGCGGTGTCGGCGACTCTCTGCGCAGGTTCGTTCCCTTCCTCAAACGTGGCGATTTTCTGCGGAATCCTGTCCTCGGTGATAGCGAAGTCGGAAGGATGAAGGCCGATAACGTAGTTGCCCTTGCTGTCCGTCACCGCTACATTCAACTGCACCATGTCGACAACGATGCGAATGTGCCGCTCGGGGATCTGCTGAGCCACCGTTCTCGTTCCAGAGAAGAAAAAGAGGCCAAGGGAAAAGTAGCAATATAGAAAAGCTCTTGTTGTTGACATAATGCTTCCTCGCCTGCCCCTCCGGCGGATCTTTTTATCGGACCGGGCAGTCCAATTTCTGATTTGGTCCGTTTCCAACTCTTAAGCGGCCTATGGCTGGGAAGTAGCCTCCTTCGTTGGCAGCAAGGGAATCTTGCCCTGCCGGAACTCTTCGCCTGTTTCGCGCATGGCTCGCAGGATGGCTGGCCAGTCTTCGAGGTCGGTGGCGAAAATCTTTTCCACCATTCGACGCGTCAACTCCGGGACCAGCCAGTTTAGGGTCACCGGTGCATAGTCCAATTCGTCGGCCAACCGTGCCCAGTACAGATTGCTTGAATCCCAGGACTCCGCCATCAAGCGGCTGCCGTTGCCCGCCAATGCCGGAAATGGCTTCACATTCAACAATTCACGGGCGTAGCTCTGCGCCAACACGGCATGGGGCACGCCAAAGTCTCGCGACAACCGTTCCCAGCTCACCTCGGCGGGATACAAGCGAGAAAGACTCTCCAACTCTTTCCCAGCCGGCCCCCAGGAAGCGGCATCGGAAGGAAATCTTTGCCGAAACTCCGCTGCCAGGTAAAAAGTGTCTGCCGGCACCAGTTGAGCGAAGACCTCATCCAGCTGCCGTTGGCGTAGTGCCTGCTCCAGGCGAGTCAAGTTTTGCGGCATCATGCGGTCAGAAAGAATCGGCATCACCTTGTTGTACAGCTCTTGGTTGTCCGCCGAGTCCGCCAAAAGCTCCTCGCCAGCCCGCTGATAAAGCGCCACGGCATGGAGCTCATTCCGGCTTACGTCCCACCAGCGCGGCACGGTTGCGTCGGTCAAAAGCGTCGGCACCAACTGCTTCCAAATCAAGGCTTGCACGCTTTGCGGAGCGAGAAAATCCTCCTCCACCTCGGATAGGACATAGGCGAGGTCAGCGAGCGAGCCGACCAAGTGAGCTCCTCCACCAGCCGGATAGCCTGCGCCGAACACCTGAGGGGCTTGCCAGAGCCGCTCGATGCCCATGACGGTTTCTCCCGAGAAGTCATGAGAGCGAACGAAAAGCGGGTTGTGGTGTAGAGCCTGGGCCCCGGGTGGCTCGTAATACGCATAGTTCAAACCCACCAGCGTGTCCCTCAGGAAGGGAGCAAGTTGCCCGCGAGCCGCCTCCAATTCCGCGCGGGAGCGGGGCGACTTGACCAGTTTTGCCAGATCGGTCCGCATCTGCAGTTCCGTGTGACGATTGTTGTAAGTTCCTTCAGCCCAGCGGGTCCTCTCGCTGCCGGTAAAGATCGGGCGAGGCATCTCGAACTCACGAAGTTCTCCGGCTGCGGCAGCCAGCGAAGCGCTTACGTCGATCCCGCGCGTCAATTCCTGCAAACCTTCTCCGAGCGCCAACAGTGTATCGAGAGAAACAAGGCGCTGACCGTCCAGTACCGAGCGAATTTTGCTGGCCACTTCCTGGTGCATCCGCTGGCCTTCCAAACTGGTTTGGTGAGGGCCGGCGAGCAAATCGATGATGGCATCCTGAGAGGCGTTGGATTTGCCAGTCGCAAAGCGCAGGAGTTGCCCGAGCGAATTGCGTCCCGCGTCAAAGAGCTGAGCGGCTGAAGAGATCTTCGCGAAAGGCTCGATCACTTCCCGCCAGGAATTGTCGAGGTCCGTGTTGGCAATCTGTCCCTGGCGCGCCAAGATTTGCCAAAGCCCCACGTTGGCCTGGAACAATCCCATGGCATTGCCGCGCAGCGTGTGGTTCGGAATTTTGCCAAGCGACTCGGCCAGGCCAAGAAAGCGAGCAATCGATGCGTCGGTCAAATCCGAAAACTCGGAAAAGATCAAATATTGGTCGCTGAACTCGGAGAACTTGTCAGCCAGTAAAAGCACCGTTTGCGGGCTCAATCGCTCTCCCGGAGATCGCCTGCTGTCCAACTCACATAGGAATACGTCGGCTTGCAATGGTCCGAGCTCTGTCTCCACTCTGGATAATGCGAACATCGCTTCCACGAGCTGATCGGGATGCTGCCAGCCGCTCGAGCGCTTGCCCCAGCCGCGCACAACCTTCCCGTCGGCTCTCTGCCGCAAGATCTCTCCCCAGGTTTGCAGATTCCCTGGGACATGGGGTTCGCCGGTCGGGTCCCAGGATAGCCGCGTCACCAGAAGCAAGAGCGCCGGCGCCTGCCGAAACACGAGCCGCGATGCGGCGTCGCCGGAGACACCCGGTGATCGGAAGCCCTCGTAGAAGCGCTTCAGCCGATGCGCCTCGCTGAAGTGTTCCTGTTGCGTCTGATTGGCGTGTGACAAGGCGTCGAAGTAGGCGGCCAGCCAACCGTGGTCTTTCTTCAGCAGCTCGAGAACAAATTCTGCCGGCGAGTCGGGGCTCGCTCCCACCAAATCCTTCCAATCCGATTCTGCACGCTTTCCCCCTGGGACAACCACACGCCCGGACTGAACGCAGATCTGACCTCCATACATGTCCAGGACGGCTGCGAAGGGAAGCAGCTTCCGCAATCCCAGGTTTCGTGCCAATTCCGCGC
Organism: Acidobacteriota bacterium; assembly: GCA_003224085.1. GTDB lineage: Bacteria > Acidobacteriota > Terriglobia > Acidiferrales > UBA7541 > Acidiferrum. The sequence goes on from QHYK01000032.1 coordinate 5,251, forward strand.
GGGATCCGGGATCCATGCGAGACAGCGCCCAGTAAAGACGTGCCAAGGTGGGGTTACGCAAAATCGTGTCCAGGAAGTCCTCGGCAGGTGCGCCGCTCTTTTTATTCTCTGTTGTCCAATCGCGCTGGTTGAACAGCACAGGTACCGGAGACGCCGCAAACGAATAGGTGAACGGGCCGCCTCGCTGGAGCGCCTCTTCAAGCTCCGACAAAGGGAAGCCCGAATCGATGGTAGAAAACGCCCTCTGCGGGTCAGCGGTCACCAAAGAGGTGCTGCTTTGACCACAGTTTTGCCGCACTCGGTAACCCAGGATCCGAAGCAGCGGCTTGACGTCATCGCAGTTGGAGATGCGAATCATTCCGCCATCGCCCGCCAGAGTCGCCAGCTCTTCCGCCTGACGCACATACCGGCTGAGAAGAATGAGAAACTCCGTCGGTCTGCCGCTCTGGTAACCGTGCAGCACGACGTTGCGAGCTAGCAACGGCAGCACTTCTTCCGGCGAGACCTGCTGGCTGATGCCAGCCATGCGCAGAAATGATCTGAGCGGGCCAGGGATCAGGACCTCATCCTCGGATGGAGAACTACGGTCTCCGGAAAATTCTGTGCCACTATTCCCGGATTGAAAGTAGGCGGGCGGAGGCGCGGCCCACGTATGGGCACGGGTATAGGAACCCAGGCACAAAGAAATCCCCGAAAGAAAAATGAGCAGGCAGAAACGAGGTTTCATGATCGGAGCCCCACCGAATGTTCGCGAAATGCCGTCACCTTAGGCCGGGCGGCATTGGGGAAAGGAATATCTGTCGCTTCAGGTGCAACGTTTTCCTAGACCCGCGTCCCGAGACAAGCAAATCGGTGGTCGTGCTCGCTCGAATCGGTGTCGGATCCTGTGTTTTTAATCTGCCGACCGTACTGGCATCGCCAAAGATAAATCATCCCTCGCGCTAATCCAAGTCTTTTTGTAAGCTTCGGCAAGACCCAAATGCCCACGGCGCCGTACGGGTTTTTACCGGATTGACAAGGCAGTATTTCGGGAGAACGTTCGAGCGCGCGTCGGAAGGTTCGACAAGGTCCCGCGTCGGGCTATTCATTTATGGTTTAGTGTCACCTCTTATTTTAGGAGCGTAAAGCCGCGTCGCCGCGTCTCGGTCACGTCTGATTCGCTCCTTTCACAATAGAAAAAATTCGGGGAGAAAGCCTGAGCCTACTCTCCCCTTTTATTTCTACTTGAATTCATCGGGGATACCAACCGCTAGCCACGCCTGCGGTTTTCCGTGATAGAGGGGAGAAAATTTACCGACCTCAGGGTTGTCCCTACCAATAATCCTGTCCGGCGCGAAGGCCTTTGAAATCAGCGACATTCGAGGTGACACAACTTGGACGTCCCAGCCGCCAGATCCGATTGTAACAATGTTACATTCGAATGAAAATCGCTGGATGGCGTTTTCAGTAGGCACAGCTAGCAGTGTCGAAGGCTTCAGAACGATTGCGGAACGGAGCAGACGAGTGGGACGTACCAAGAGTGCCATTAAGCCGGCGAGGATGCGGTCCGACGTGCATAAATTCGGCGATCGTTGCCGTGAGCGAGCCACTATCAAGAGTTGGTGCTTGAGGAGAAGAGACTCCGCAACTATGGAACGGACGCCGCCAGGACCGAGCAAGCGGGCCAGGGTAGCAATAAAATGGATAAAAAGAATGACCAGGTTGCTCATCGCAGAATCGTAGCAGGAAGGGAAATCCCAAGGGAATATGGGCAAAATAACAATTCGCCAGCCACAGGCATCACGGCCGTTCCGCTGGGCCAGTATGTGATCGCGAACGTGCGAACAGCGCTGTTCACTCTTTTGGCCGCTGTTGGCATGGTGCTGTTAATCGCTTGCGGCAACATAGCGAATCTCTTGCTTACTCGCGGCGTGACACGCCAAAAAGAAATCGCAGTCCGTATTGCATTAGGCGCAAGCCGCAGCAGACTTGCTCAACAGTTGTTAACGGAGAGCATCGTTCTTGTCCTGTTTGGCGGACTGCTAGGCTTCTTGTTTGCCCGAATGGGCGTCCCCGCGATATTGCATTACTTGCCAGGAGATTTGCCTCGCGCTTCTGAGATCACCGTTGATGGCCGAGTGCTAACATTTACGGCTTTGATCTCGCTCTCCACTGGGATTCTCTTCGGCCTGCTTCCCATGTTTCAGCACCAGCGAGTCAGCGCTCAAGATTCGCTCAAACAAAGCGGTCGCGGCATGGCTCCTAGCCAATCCCGATTGCGAAGTGCGCTTGTCATCGGGCAAGTTGCTATCGCTCTTGTCCTGCTAACCGGAGCAGGATTAATGATAAAGAGCTTCTGGACACTACTCAGTGTCTCTCCAGGATTTCAAACCGAGCATATCCTTACTGCTCGCCTTTCCCTTCCGCCGCAGTATACGAATGGGAGTGTCTTTGGGGTCGGCCAGCATCGCCGGATTTCCGCCTTCCAGCGAGAGTTGCTTGAGCGCGTACGCGGCATCCCCGGTGTGATATCGGCTGCCTTCACTGCATACCTACCCTTGAGCGGCACCGAAAGTTCCTGGGCGTTCGATATTGAAGGGCGCCCACCAAGACCCGTTGGCGTTTACAACGTCGCGTATTACCGACCCGTGAGCTCAGACTACTTTCAAACGATCGGCATTCCCATACTGCGGGGACGTAGCTTCGCTCCAAGCGATGATGAAGACTCGCCGCTTGTCGCGATTATCAACGAATCTATGGTGCGTGCGTTTTGGGGGCAGCAGAATCCGGTTGGTCAACGCGTACGATTTAGTGACCAAAAGTGGCGAACCATCGTTGGCGTCGTGGGTGACGTTCATCATGAGAGTCTCGGGACGAAGCCGGAACCCGAGATGTACATTCCTTACGGTCAGATTGCGAACGTGGAGTCTCGCCCTACGATTGTGTTGCGTACGTCGGTTGAGCCAACGAGCGTCACAAGCTCTCTCCGACAGGCGCTCTCGCAGCTCGACGCGGGCGTCCCGATGGATCAGATCGAAACGATGAAGCAGATCGTTTCGTCTTCGGTCGGGCAGCCGCGTTTCAGAACCGCCGTGCTTTTCGTGCTCGCGTTCTTAGCGGTTTTTGTTGCTTCCATTGGTCTGTACGGCATCATGAGCTACCTCATAAGTCAGAGGACGCGAGAGTTTGGTATCCGGGTGGCGGTAGGGGCAAGCACTGGAGCACTTCTTCGCCTTGTTCTCGGTCAAGCGCTGAAACTCGTTAGCATCGGGATTTCTCTCGGTTTGGTAGGTGCGATGGTACTGGGGAAGTCGATAGCGGGTCTCCTTTACGGCATCACGCCGTTCGATACAGCGACCTTCGCCAGCATGTCGCTGCTCTTGGCCGTTGTGGCTTTCGCAGCGAGTTACATTCCCGCCCGGCGAGCCGCCAGCGTTGATCCGATGGTTGCCTTGCGTTACGAGTAACTCATGGCTCTCGGAGAGCCACGAAGGATGAAAATAGCCGCTCGCTGTTGAGCCAATCTTTTCAATGAGATACGCGGCTATTTTCATAGTAGGAAGGTACATGTCCATGTTGCGGAATATCACAAGGGGTCTTCGATCACTGTTCCGAAAGGAACAGGTCGATCAGGAGTTGGATGAGGAGCTTCGCGCCTATCAGGAGATGGCCGCCGACGAGAAGATGAAGGACGGGTTGAGCCGCAAGGAAGCCCTTCGCGCAGTCCGGTTAGAGCGAGGAAGCCTCGAAGTCAGCAAGGAAATCGTTCGCTCTGGCGGGTGGGAATCCTTAGTAGAGATGTGTTGGCAGGACCTTCGCTTCGCCGCCCGAATGCTGCGCAGGTCTCCCGGCTTCACCGCCGTTGCCGTCCTGACTCTCGCGCTCGGTATCGGCGCCAACACTGCGATATTTACGCTCCTCCACGCGTCGCTGTGGACCCCCCTGCCGGTCAGCGATCCTAAAGAAATCTTTCACATAATGCGCGCCTCTTCGGTAGGCGACTTCGCCGGCGAATTTAGCTATTCGTATCCGCTCTTTCAACAATTCAGCAGAATAGCCTCTCCTTGGGGCGAAGTCTTCGCCACGGAGCGTGTTGGGTCAACCAAATTTGGACTCAATGGAGTTTCTGATGAGCGTGTGGCGGGAGAGGCCGTTTCCGGTAACTTCTTTTCTGTTCTAAACGTGGGGCCAATTGTGGGGCGAGTCCTCGAACCGCAAGACGATAACGTGCTTGGAGGGAATCACGTCGCAGTCTTGAGTTATGCATTCTGGAAGCGCCGCTTCCAATCCGACGCATTGGTTCTCGGTAGGAGAATTCTTTATGACGAGACGCCCTACACGGTCGTTGGCATTGCGCGGCCCGGATTCACCGGAATCGAGCCTGAGGTCTCCGTAGACGTATGGGTTCCTCTTACCGCTGGTGCGCTTGACCGGGGTTGGCGACCGGACCCGAACATTAGTTGGCTGCACCTCCTTGTCCGGCTACGTGATGGAGTCAACCCAAGCCGGGCTCGGGCCATGTTCGAGGCTGCCTTCCGCACGCACGTTGCTGACGTGCTCTTACCAAGTGCATCGCCGCGCTTCAAACAGATGCTCGAAGCCCAACGTATTACTGTTCGTCCCGCCGCCTCAGGCCTCGCGACCACGGGACGCAAATATGAGAAACCACTGCTTGTTCTGTCTGCCGTGGTCGGAGTTGTACTTCTGATTTCCTGCGCGAACATAGCCAACCTAATGTCGGCGCGCAACGCCGCCCGTCACCATGAGATCGTGGTCCGTTTAGCTCTCGGCGCCAGCCGCGCGCGCATCGCATGGCAACTGTTCACAGAGAATTTGACCCTGTCGCTCTTAGGTGCCTTCGTCGGTGTACTCCTGTCGGTTTGGGGCACACGCATACTAGTCTCCCTGCTTCCTACATCGCCGCTGCCAATGGCATTTAATCTGCAGCCGGATTTTGTAGTGGTTGGCTTTACAACTGGGGTTGCGGTCGCGACTGCGATACTCTTCGGCCTGGGCCCGGCATTACGGGCCTCTAGAGAAAAACTTGAGATGACCTTGCATGGTGGCCAGCGCATAATTGGGTCGACCTGGAGCGGAAGGTTTCTCCTCGCTGGTCAACTCGCGCTCTCCTTGCCTTTGCTAGTCGGTGCTGGGCTGTTTGTCGACACCCTGCACAATCTGAAGAGCAGCGACCTTGGGTTCCATGCCGAGAACGTCGTAACATTTGACCTGTCTTACCCCAAAGGAACAGCCGACGACCGCCTTCACCAAGCATATGCAGAGATAAAACAGCGTTTGGAATCGCATCCCGGTGTGATCGTTGCAAGTTATGGGTCTAGCGTGTACGGAGATGGCGGCTGGTCGGGCGGTGTTGATGTCATCGGAAATCCATCATCCGGAAAAGACAATGACGTGGGGTTGATCTCGGCCGGACCTGGCTTCTTCGAAGCTATCGGCTTGGGACTTTTGCAGGGCCGCTATCTAAGCTCCCAAGATCAGGTCGAGAAACCTCCTGTAGCTGTGGTCAACGAGAGCTTCGCTCGCCACTACTTCGGTTCAAATTCCGCGATTGGCCAGCGCATCAAACTCGGCTTTGAACCGCGAATCATTCGCGAAATTGTCGGTGTGGTGCGTGATGCGAAGCACTATGGCGTGCGCGAGAGGGTATGGCGCATGGTGTATTTACCGGCTCGGAAAGGTGACAGCTTTTTCGTTCGCTCGACTCTCAATACGCAGTTACTGAGCGGCGCCATACGGGCAGACGTAGCGGCAAGTGACAAAGTTCTGCAAGTCGAGGAACTCCAGCCTTTGGAGACAGTCGTTAACGACATGATTTCCCAGGAGCGTTTGACCGCGTTGTTATCGTCAGCCTTCGGGCTGTTGGCTTGTCTAATTGCAGCGATTGGACTCTATGGAGTTGTTGCCTATGGCGTCTCGCGCCGAACGAATGAGTTTGGCATTCGCATGGCTCTGGGCGCTCAGCGAGGCGATATCCGAACGCTTGTGCTGCGCCAAACGCTCGCAGTAGTCCTCTGCGGCGTTGGAATAGGCATCGGCGGTTCACTTGCTGTAGTCCGCTTGTTGTCTTCGGCGATCAATGGAATGCTCTACGGCATCAAGCCCACAGACATCTCGCTATTTATGGGAGCAACCATCTCTTTGGTTGCCGTTGCGTTGCTTGCTGCGATTCTCCCTGCGCGGCGGGCATCCCGAGTCGATCCGATGGTCGCCTTGCGCTACGAGTAGGAGGCCGCATATGCCCTTCTTACGGAACATTACAAGCGGCCTACGGTCATTGTTCCGAAAGGAGCAGGTCGACCGAGAGTTGAATGAGGAGCTAGGCGCCTACTTGGAGATGGAAGCGGCTGAAAAGATGAAACAAGGCATGAGCCGCAGGGATGCCGTTCGCGCCGTGCGCTTGGAGCGGGGCAACCTCGAAGTTACGAAAGAAGTCGTCCGCTCTGCTGGTTGGGAATCCTTTGTCGAGACTTGCTGGCAGGATTTGCGCTTTGGCGTTCGCACCCTGCGCAAGTCCCCTGGCTTTACGGCAGTCGCCGTGCTTACCTTGGCGCTCGGTATCGGCGCCAATACAGTGATTTTTTCCGCTGTTTACGCAGTCCTGCTCAAGCCTCTTCCATTTAAGGATTCAGACCGGCTAGTTTTTATCGAGAAGAAAAACCCTCCGCGCGGCTGGACACGGAATCCCATTTCGCCGGCAGAAATTCTCGCCTGGCGCGATCAAAGCGGAGCTTTTGAAGACATCGCCGCATATACACAGCGGACCTGTGTGCTGACCGGAGCCGGTGAGGCCGAGGAAGATCCCTGTGAAGTCATTTCCAGCAACCTGTTCCCACTGCTGGCTGTGGCTCCGAGTCGGGGTCGGACGTTTTCTGCTGAAAAGGATAGGCCGCAAGGGCCGCGCGTCGCGATCCTTAGTTACGGGTTGTGGCAGCGACGGTTCGCCGCAGATGAAAAGGTGATTGGGCGTGCTTTTGATGTCAACGGAGATAGCTATACAGTCGTTGGAGTAATGCCCTCCAATTTTTCACACTTGTATGCGTCACCCTTCGGCGCGCTTCCTGAGTTGTGGTTGTCCGGAATTGGGTTATCGCCCACTCTCGTATGGAACGACTACTTCGGGATTGGCCGGCTGAAGCCCGGTATTAGCTTGCAGCAGGCTGAGGCGCAGATGAACACCGTGTCGGAGCGTATCGAGCCGATGCATAACGATCTGAAGGGGTGGAGAGCCCAGTTGATGACCTTGCGCACCAATGCTTCGGGGGATACGCGTGCGGCCCTTTTCGTTCTAATGGGGGCGGTGATCTTTGTTCTGCTTATTGCGTGCGCCAACATCGCCAACCTATTGCTTGCACGAGGCTCGGGCCGCGCGAACGAGTTCGCAGTGAGAAACGCGTTGGGTGCCGACAAGAGTCGCATTATTCGACAACTGTTAACCGAGAGCTTAGTGCTTTCTATCGCCGGTGGAGTTCTGGGAGTTTTGCTGGCCTCTTTGGGATGCAAAGCCTTGGTGGCGCTAGCTCCGCCATTCCTGGTGAAGTCCGCCCCGGGCTTGGCTGCCGGGGCGACGGACGTGCGGGTTCTCGGTTTCGCCCTGGTCGCAGTGATCACCACCACCTTCTTCTTTGGTTTGGCGCCCGCGCTTCAGAGCGCTCGCCCGAATGTCACAGAAACCCTCAAAGAAGCCGGTCGCAGCGCGCTGCAGAGTCCGCGAAGCCGCCGCTTTCGCAGTGCTCTGGTGGTCTCTGAAATTGCACTCGCCATGGTCCTTTTGATTGGGGCTGGACTTATGGTGCGGACGCTCGCGGGGTTGAGTCGCGTAAATCTAGGCTTCAATCCCATGAATGTCCTGACGCTGCGTGTGCCCCTTTCTGGCGAACGGTACAAGGAGCCACAAGCGCGAGCGCAATTCTGGGAACATGTGGTCTCTGCTGCTGAGTCATTGCCAGGTGTTGAAGCAGCGAGCGTCTCCCGTGGTCTGCCTATCAACGGGTGGGATGGACAATTCTTCACCACGCTGGATGATCCAAACCCTCCTCTGGGGCAAGTGCCAGCGGCGAATTATGTTGTTATCGGCCCACACTATTTTCGTGCCATGGAAATTCCCTTGCGTCGAGGCCGCAGTTTCAACGATCACGATACGCAGAGTGGCGAAAGAGTCGTGATCGTGAATGAAGAGCTAGTTCGATCTTACTGGCCGGGCCAAAATCCATTAGGGAAGCAGTTGCGGATCGGAGGCCAAGGCCCTTGGCGCACAGTCGTAGGAGTCGCTGGCGATGTCCT
>QHYK01000139.1 GCA_003224085.1 Acidobacteriota bacterium
CGACAGGTTATGGGAAGTCGTAAGGGTCCAGTCATTGCGGTTGTCGGGCTCCCAGGAATTCAAGCTGCCCATCCCGCTGAAACCCTGAATCGTGATCCCGGGAAGACCCGTGTAGCGTTTGTCTCCAGCGGGCGTGTTGGTTCCGGCGATGCCCAGGAGCGACTGGCCGAGTGGCTGGCCAAATCCGGGAGGCAGGGCGTATTCCGTCATGCGGTCAAAGCCGATGTGGCCCGTTAAGACAAGGGTCGGCGAGAGCGTCCAGGTGTGGCCGAGCGTTCCGATCTGGGCACGCTGGTAAGCTGAGCCGCTGCCATTCCCGCCGGCAGCGCCAAGATCGAAAGGCTCAAAGAAATCGTCTTGCTGAACAGTCCATTTTACCCATATCGCGTGATTCTGAGTCTGGTTCCAGTCGACGCGAGCCGTGCCGATGTTGCGGCTCAGTGGCCGGGCAGCTTTGGTACTGCGGATATTAAACGGTGTCGTCGCGGTGATAAGTCCCAGGTTCGTATTCGGCTCCGGGATGAGCTTATTGAACGCCACGGCACCAGCATTCATACGGCTGGAAGGTATTACGTTGAGCTTGCCCGCGGAGGAGAAAACGCATCGCCCGGTGCCGTTCGCATTGCCGGTCGTGGGATCAAAAACCATCCCTTGCCGCAACGGAACGGTCCCACCTTCCGTTGTACAGACGTTCGCGCCGGGAACGGCGGCACCCAAATAGGCGCTGAAATCTCCACTCTTCATGTCGTCAGTGGGAACGAGGTCTGTGAAGCCTTCCGCGGTGTGTTGCCAAGTACCATCCCAATTCGTGAAGAAAAAGAGTTTGTTCTTCTTGATCGGTCCGCCTAGCGTAACTCCGTCGTTGTTCAGAATACCGGTGTTGGTGGCTTTTGTGTACCAGTTCCGTGCATTCATCGAGTTATCGGTATGGAATGCATAAAGGGAGCCATGCAGTTGATTCGTGCCGGACTTGGTCACCACGTCCATGGCCGCTCCCGCCGTCAGGCCTTTTTCGACGTCGTAGTTTGCGGTTTGCACGTTCACTTCTTCAATCGATTCCTGGGGCGGAACGACCAACATGTGGTCGGGCAGCCAAATGAAGATGTTGGTCGCCCCATCGACGCGTGTGGTGTTGTCATGGGCCGGCAAACCACTCGAATAAATCTCGAACGAGCGTTCGGGTGTGTCGGCAACGGAATTCGGGTAGCTGTTGGAGATGCCCGACGTCGAGAACACCCCGGGGGTCAGGAGTTCGGCTGCTTGGAAGTTCCGATACGTGCTGAGGGGGAGGTTCTGCACGGCATAGCTGGTGATTTCGGTGTGTACATCGGCCTTCTGAGTCTGCAAGATGTCGACGGCCCCTTGTACGGTGACTTCCTGTGTTGCCGTGCCCACCTGCGGTTGCAAGTCCTGCGCGTTCACTTGCCCGATGAGCACCGCGATGCTGGTGACCTTCAAGGGTTTAAATCCGCTCGCCGTCACTTCGATCGTATAGTTGCCTTGGGGAAGGTCTAACACTCGATAGTTGCCGGCGGCATCGGTGGTAGTTTGACGTTTGAGCCCGGTGGCTTCATTTGTGACGGTCACTTGCGCTCCGGGAACGATCGCGCCGGACGGATCGGTGACCGTGCCGGTGACCGAGCCATAGAGAACTTGGCCGTGCAAAGGCTGGATCAGGAGCGATGCCTGAGCGATGCTCATGGCGAGAAGCAGAACAATTTTTAGCCGTATGATCTGCAAGTTTGGTTACCCCCTTCGTTGCAAGTCGTTACAAATCCGCTATCCTGGCGCGACACGACCGAAGCCCGTCTCACGCCAGAGTTGCGAGGATTTGGACAAACTTTTGACCCGTTCCAGGTCCTTCTCAATCTCGGAGGCGAGGGCGGTTTGCCCGTGCGCCACGGCCAGTTCCCTGGCTTGTTCCAGGTAATGCAGCGCTTGCGCGCGGTCGCCGGCGCGACCGTAGGCGGCGCCAAGAGCATATACATAGCTCGGCGTGTCCTCATCCACCGGGGTTAGGGTTTGCTGGAGTTGCTCGATGGCTTCGGCGTAGTGCTGCTGGTTGACGAGGATGCGCCCGAGCTTAAAATGCGCTTGCCGGGAGCTGGGATTAGCCTCTATCGCTTTCTTGTACTCGATGGCAGCTTCGTCGAGCTTTCCCTCGCGCTCGAGTAGATAACCGAGATTGTTGTGCGCCGCATCGTTCGAAGGAGCAATCGCCAAGGTCTTCCGAAAGGCCTTTTCAGCTTCGTCGAACTTGCCTTCCTCGAAAAGCAACACGCCATAGTTGTAGCTGGCATCGGGAAACTGGTCGGGGTCTTGGGCCAGCAACGCTTTGTAGTGCTCCTCGGCTTGCTTGGCCTTACCCTTTTTGGCGTACAGAATCAGCAGGTTTAGGTGGGCTTTTGCGAGCGAGCGATCAAGCTCGAGGGCCTTCTCGGTTTCGGCGATGGCATCGTCAATACGCCCAACTTGTTCGAGCTGAACACCGCGCTCGAGATGCGCCGCCGCGCTCATGTCGAGCGCCCGGAGCTCATCGCGCAGAGGGTCCGCTAACGGCGGAACGATGTAGTTGTTGCGCTCATGAAGGTTCGCCTGCTCCTCGGCCTCTCGGATTCGCCCTAGCTTCCGGTAGGCCACGGCCAAACCGTAGTGAGCTGCTCCGTAAGTGGGAAATAACTGGCAGGCCTGGCGGTAGAGTTCCGCCGCCGCGACCTGATCTCCCAGCGCAGCCTTTACGCGGCCCAAGCCATAATAGGCTTCCGCGGTGTCGGGATAATCCTTAAGGATGCCGTCGTAGATCTTGCCGGCCTGTTCCGTCTTTCCTGCAACGAGCAGGGCTTCCCCCACTTTGAGGTTGGCGGGGAGATACTCCGGCTCGAGCCGTAGTGCGGAGGTCAAAATAGGCAAAGCCTCGCCCATTTTTTTCTCACGCAACAGAAGCGAGCCCCAATAGTAGAGCCATTTGAAGGCGGCGGGTGCGAGCAGGTGTGCCCGCCGGTAGCAAAGCTCGGCGTCTTCCGACCGGTGGTAGTTGTCGAGCAGCATTCCTAGCTTTCCGACGGCGTCCGCGTCTTGCGGCTGCTTGCGCGCGGCGGCGTACGCCTGTGCGGCTTGCTCTTGGGTTTCTTGTGGAAGGCCAGCGATGTTGACTTGCGGGATCTCCGGTGCGGAAAAATCCATGGAGGCGCTATCCCGAGCTTGCGCAATCCCGTCCTCGGTGCCCAACGTTCTGGTGGTAGCAGGGCTCGTGATATGCGCGGACAGGGGAGCAGCGGGCAGGGAGAGGAACGCAAGCACAATGCAACTTGCCCGGTTCAACATCGGCGAGGCAACCCCCCAGTTGCTGGACCCGCCCCCTCCGCAAGGGCGCGTTGGCATGCAGGGATTCTATTCCCCCGTCCTCTCATGTCAACCGCAAATTTAGAGATCCCGGAATTTGTCAAGCTCAATCTCCCGGCAGTTGGCTGGCACAGTTTCCGCCACGCGCACGCGGCGTTGCTGGGCGAGCAGAATCATTGCGGAGGCACAGCCAGTCGCAACCTTCCGCCCGGAGCACGCCAAGGCGTGCCTCGGCATTTTCAAGTTCTCTTCTCCGGTTCTCAGTGTGATAGTGTTCTTCTTCTGATAGGTTCTAAAACCCAAAGCCATTCGGGGGCGGAGGCTTTGCCGTGAAGAGATGTGGTGGCATTCTCGTAGCCGTGTTACTTCTCGCGATTCGCGCGGGGGCTCAAGCTCCTCGGGAAGGTGGCTGGGTTTCTCTCTTTAATGGAAAAGATCTCAGTGGTTGGAAGAAGAATGGCGATGAAAAGTGGGTCGTGGAGCAGGGAACCATCTTCTGCGAAAGCACTGCCAACAAATACGGCTACTTAACCACAGAAAAGACGTATCGGGATTTCATTTTGCGCCTCAAGTTCAAAGGCGAGGCGGCCGGTAACAGCGGCGTGTTTCTCCACTCGCGAATTCTGGGCATCGATCCGCAACATGGCCCGGACATCGAAGGCATGCAGGTGGAGGTCGACCCGAATGTGGGCAAGCATACCGGCGGTCTCTACGAAAGCGGTGGTCGCGGTTGGGTGGCGATCCCCACGGCGGAGGGTGAACAGGCTCTGAAGCTCGGCGAGTGGAATGAGCTTGAAGTGTCCGTGCACGGAGCGCACATCGTGACGCAGCTTAATGGCACAAAGATTGTGGATTTTACCGACCCGGCGCCCCAATTCAGGGATGGCGTGATTGGTTTGCAGATTCATACTGGTGGTGGCGTGAAGATGCGGTGGAAAGACATTTATCTCAAGCCGGAATAGAATGCGGCCATGGGTTTTGCGCCGATGACATAGAACTTGACCTGACCGTGAGCATGAATAGACAAAGTCGTCGCATTTTCTTGCAAACTTCCGCTCGGCTTGCCGACCAGCCAGGTGTTTGTGGATGAATTTGAGATGGATCTTGTCAGCCGTAGAACTCCAAGGCGGAAATATGGCATGCCCTTAGAAAAGGGATTTTGTAGTGTCAGCAGACTTGTACGAAGTCCAGCCCAAGCAGCTGAGCTAATTTCCTGACCTTGCTTGCAAGGTGACCCAGTCCCACAGCACAGTGATGTGCGGGGCCAGCGGCACTCCATTCATTCATGAACTTCCGGACGCCGATTGAAAACCGGTACCGGCTGTTGGTGTTGCCGATCTGCAAGATGGGGCCCGGTACAGACTCGCCCTCCGCCACAACTAGCTTCAGCCTGCCATTCCTTGCTTCGGCAATGGAGAGCAGCGTTACCGGTCCGTGTTTTACCGACATTTCGACGGACAGTCCCTGCCCCACTTTGCCGTGATAAGCCTTAAGAGGACGGACCTTCGTCTTGCCCTCCGCGATCGCCATATGGCCGGGACCATCGTGCCCCATGAGAATGACGTCATCGCTGTAATCGACGGCATAGTATTCCGTGAAGGAACCGCCTGCCCCAAAGGCATCCATGATTTTCATGGCTTGTACGTTTTTGACTTCGTATTCCCCGGCCACCGGGATTCCGCGTCCCGTAAGCAGACTGGTACCCAAAATGATGGAGCTTATGACGTCTTCGTTCTCCGCACTGCCTGTGCCTTTGTAGTAGTAGGCCAGCGAGCCGAGACCATGCTGTTCGATGAGAATGTCCACAGCTATAGAAGTCCGGGCTGCGCGCGCCAGTTCCTGCGCTGGGCAATCGTTCTGTATGTCGAAGGCGGTCCGGAATTCTGCCACTCTGGTTTCTACATCGCCCTCGCTCACTTCACGGCGCAACGATGCCAGTTCCTCCACTTCAAGAATCTCAACATGCCCCCCGAAGCAAGCGCATTGCCCCGTTAAGTCCGAATAGATATCCAGCATGCCGCTGTAGTAGTGACCCAGGAGGCCGAGCCGATTGTGCTCCATGACGTGGGCTACGCGGGCTGCTTCGACCCAATCCCCGATTTCGTTCCAGGCGATGGAGTCATTTCGCAGCATCCCGCTCACTTGGAAGAATGGAATTCCGCTGCGCTCGAAAACATTGGCAATCTCCGGCACGGGGCAGGCCGAGCAGAAGGCCAACCATTCGCCCGTCATCTTCGTCCGATCACCCATATGGTTGAGCTGGGCATAATCAATGTTGGCCGCGGGAGAAAGATTAAGAACGATCACCGGCACTTTGGCCCGACGCACCACAGGGAGCACGGTCGACGAAAGGGCATAAGTGGTGACGTACAGCAGGATCAGATCGACGTCGGCTCGACGGAAATCATGCCCAGCGGCAAACGCCCTGTCGGGAGTATCTACCAGCCCCAGGTTAACGACCTCAATCCCTAGCCTTGCAACCCTCTGGGCAACCTCCTCCACGTACCCACGCAGACGCGCTTCCAGACCTCTAAACTGTGACCAGTACGCCTCCAGGCCAATACCAAAAATGCCCACCTTCAGCGAATTGTTTGAAAGGTTAGCAGTCATTGCCAAGTGAGAATCGCGCGGCGCCCACCTTGAAACGTAGACCCAGCGTCGAGACTATCTGACGTTCTCTAAGGGGGCGCAAGTCCGAACTATCGAAGACCAGACATTCTGCATAGCGAAAAATGACTCCGACACTCCCTGCCCGGTTTCCTTGTGCCATAGGTCATCTATATTCAAGCGGCCGGTGCTTCGGGAAGAGATAGACGCAAAGCCTTGAAGGCTGGTCAGCCGGTTTCTCAGTGCAAAACATCTTTAGGCGACAGATTGCCCTTTGACGCGGCCATTGCGTGGGTGCAAGTATCGTTGCCCGGCTTATGGCGTCTGGTAATGAGTCAGACTTGCCAGAAAGACGCCAGATGCAAACCTCCACTCGATCGAGGTGATGGTTATGAACAGCAGTTGGCGGTCGCTTGTCTTTCTCGCGTTCGCGAGTGTCACCCCTGCAAGCATCCGAGCACAGGATCCCTCAGCCAAGGCCGTGATTCATTGGGATAAGGTCGTCCGCGTCTCGCAGACCACGCCCACGCTGCAAGTGGTCGTCAACCCTCCGCTCGGCCGCGGCACGCCCGTTCACGACCAAGCCTACAAGGCGCTACATGATCTTGGGGCCGATTATGTGCGCTATGTGCCGTGGTTGCCTTATCCGAAGCTTGGAGTTGCCGAATTAGAGCCTCCTAAAGATGGCAGGACCTCCTGGGATTTCTCCGTGATTGATCCGATGACCATCGATTTTCTCGAAGCCACCAAGGGTCACTCGGTTATTCTCAACTTCAGCACTATTCCCCAGTGGATGTACAAGACCGACAAGCCGGTGCCCTACCCCGCCGACCCGAATCAAGTCACCTGGGAATACGAAAAAGGAAACGAGCTGCGCGATCCCAGCATGCAGGAGGTTGCCGGCTATTACGCCCGGCTGCTCGCGTGGTACACGCAAGGGGGGTTCACCGACGAGTTCGGCAAGCGCCATGAGTCCGGTTATCACTACGCAATCCCCTGCTGGGAAGTCCTGAACGAAATCGAATTCGAGCATCACATTGACGCGGAGACGTACACGCGGCTCTACGATGAGGTTGTGCTCGCCATGAAGAAAGTTCAGCCCGACACAAAGTTCGTGGGCCTGGCGTTAGCCATGACTGTCGAGCCGCACTACTTTGAATATTTTCTCGATCACAAAAATCACAAACCAGGCGTGCCTCTGGATTTCATCTCCTACCACTTCTATGCCGTCCCAACTCCCGACCAAACACCAGAGGTTGAGCAGTTCACCTACTTTGATCAAGCCGAGGGGTTTCTCAAGACGGTTCGCTACGTGGAAGCAATTCGTAAGCGCCTCTCGCCGGAAACAAAGACTACCATTGATGAACTCGGAGTGATTTCCGCCGACGACATCGCCCAGGCAGAGCCGGGCCATGTCGCCCCGCCCATCCCGGACTCTTACTGGAATCTGGCTGGCTCCATGTACGCCTATATCTTCGGCGAATTGACGAAAATTGGCATTGATGTTGCCGGCGAATCGCAACTGGTTGGCTATCCCACCCAGTTCCCCAGCGTGTCCATGGTCGACTGGAACAACGGCAAGCCCAATGCGCGGTTTTGGGTACTCAAGCTGCTTCACGACAACATGGGCCCTGGGGATAAACTCGTCGAGATGGAGCCACGCAATCCCTACGTTTACTCGTTGGCATTCGTGATGCGCGACGGCAAGAGGCGCGTGCTGCTGGTAAACAAACGGAATCGCGCCTTCGACCTCACCATCCCCGGGGCCAGGGGCGGGCAGATGGAATACGTAGACCAGACCACCGGCTTCGAGCCACCTGCAACCACGAAACTTGCCAGTGACGTAACCAAGCTCAATGGCTACTCTGTCGCTGTGGTGACATTCCCGTAGCCACGAGACGCACCTTTATTGATCTCTGCATAAATAATGCAATAGAATGGCCTTCAGGAGGGAATGCGTATGTCCCGACTGAAGGGCAGTGCCGAT
>QHYK01000033.1 GCA_003224085.1 Acidobacteriota bacterium
CAATCCGATAAGGGAAGAGTAGCTCGTCAACCGTCCTTGATCGCTTTTCAAAAGCAACCAGATCGGCGGCTTGCTTGAATACGCTGTCCTCTGAAGTCACAGCGGCTTACGGTTTAAGATGCAGCGCAGCCTTCCCGGTCTCGATATCTACCGGCACCGAGACATGATCGTGTACGATCAGCCACTGTCCACCGATTTTCTGCACGCCGCTCGTCGCTCGTAGCCATGAGTCAGATGACTGGCCATTCTTGAGTTTTCCGGTGAACCGTTCCAGGGCATGGATGAATCCCACATCGCCGCTGCTGACGATTCGCATGTCGCGATACTCGACGTGCACGGGGCCGTCGTACTGGTTCAGGAATTCTTGATAGTCCTTCCGGTATGCGTCCTTGCCTTTGTACTGAAGCGGCGGTACGACGTCGTATGCGACTACGGCATCTCCGGGCGCATAAACGGACATTATTCCGTCGATGTCGCCAGCCTCGAACGCCCTAGCCCACCTGTCGTACAAAGCTTTGATCTCGGCTTCGTTCTTCGCGGAGGCAGCCTCGGCGTGCCCGTTCTTCTGAACGGATGCTGCGCCACCGATCATTAATACCAGCGCGAGCAACGCCATCAATGAACTCTGATTCGTCATGTCGTATCTCCTCCATTCTTACTTCCCAGCGGACCGCCACATTCTAGATCTGGTCACGAATCCAACAACTCGGCTTTTTTCGGGACGTTCCACTACTCACGATATTGCTGTTAAACGGGCTCAGGTTATTGCAGAATACTGGCTCACTTTCTAGGGGGAAGGTTAACGATGGGAATGTCCGTTGCGGAGTCTCCGGCGCGCGTGGCAACAAACGCCAGTGAGCAACTGATGCAGATCGCCACTGGATTTCAGCTGTCCGCCTGTCTGTATGTGGCTGCGAAACTGAACATCGCAGACCTCGTTGCGAATAGCGGGCGTTCTGCAGAGGACCTGGCGGCGAGCACAGGCACGAATGCCGATGCCTTGTACCGTGTGCTGCGCGCACTCATCAGCATCGGGATTTTTGCGGAGCCTGAGCCGCGCATCATTGCCTTGTCGCCTGGAGCCGAGCCGCTGCGCCGCGACGTGCCAGGCAGCGTGCATGGATTGGTGCTATGGGCGGCTGACCCTTTCATGATTCACGTCTCCACCGATCTACTGTACTCGGTCGAGACCGGCAAACCGGCTGTCGAGCATCTTTATGATAAGCCGGCGTTCGAGTGCGTCGCGTCAATACCGAGACTTCAGGCTGCGTTCAACCAGGGAATGACCGCCATTAGTCGCGAGTTCGCGCCAGCAGTGCTGGACGCCTACGACTTCTCGGGTATCGAAACGCTGATGGATGTAGCCGGGGGGCACGGCTACTTTATCGGTGAGGCACTCAGGAAACATCCGCGCATGAAGGGAATACTGCTGGATTTGCCCCACGTTGTGGAAGGCGCGAAGGGCATGCTGCGTAACATGGGCGTCGATCATCGCTGCGAGCCAATGGCCGGCGATTTCTTTGAAGGGGTCCCTTCAGGTGCTGACGCTTACTACCTGCAACACATCATCCACGATTGGGACGACGAGCATGCGTTGAAGATTCTGCGCAATATTCGCAAGGCGCTTGCGGGCAGCAACGGTGGGCGCCTTCTGGTTGTTGATGCCGTGCTACCCGAAAGCTGCGACCCGCATCCCGCGAAGCTGCTGGATTTGGTGATGCTGACGGTTCCCGGAGGTCGCGAGCGCACCGAGCCGGAGTGGCACGAGCTATGCGCCAAGGCTGGATTCAAGATTTCTCGAATTGTGCCAACCAGAGTCGGCAAGAGCGTGATTGAGGCGATCGCCCCGGACTGAGGAGCGACGGGATAGCATCGGTTCCACGACGAGCCGGCGATATTCGGCGTTTGTCGGCTAACCGGAAGTGATCGTCAGACTCGTTTTGCTTCGCGGTTTTGTCCGAGGCGTCTGAGCGCAAAACTACAATTTTTCGCTCGTCGAGACTCTGGTTGACAAGTGTGATGGATTGCTGTTCTTCCGCAGCAGCTTTCGCGTGAAGTTTTTTTTGCTCAGCCCACCCGGAGCGGGGCACGTACCGTCCCATACCCTTGAGTCCTAATTCATGCCTGGAACGCGAAACACGGCTGCGGAGTAGATCAGAGGGTTCTCGAAAATGACTTTGTCGTCGTTACAGGCACAGGCACCGCCCGTGATTTTATCCGCCTTCTCACCGTCTGTATTGAAAAGACAAAGAGAAAACCGGTTTGCCAGGTTTGCCAATTAAGGGCCTCGTGAAAATAGCTAAGTGATTGTGGCGCCTTGCCTTAGCTTATTTTCCCCACTGTTCGCAATGAGGAGGCCGGGGGTTCGAATCCCCTCTCGTCCACCATTCCTGATACCGACAAGTGCCGCTGGCCCACTAACGGCCTGATTCCAGTTCTCCGGTAACCGCGTTCTACCAGGAGCTGGCAGGCGGAGCGATACCTGCAATCCGAGACCACCCGCGCGACACCCCAAATTTCAGTGATAGACCGCCTCATCGAATATCGTTTTCAAATCGCGGCCGCTCGCCTTTTCCATTGCCTGCTCGAAATCGCTGGAGTCCACAAGTCGACGCGCGTTGCCGGACGTGTACAAACCGATCCCTCGCCAGAAAATCTCGTCGCCCAGCTCCGTCCTCAGTCGCTCCAAAAATAAAGCACCTTTTACGTACGGGATTGGCCCCAACGCCTCATGTGCGTCCTTCCACTTTTCCCAATGCAACGGACGATCTTTTCCTTCCTCGCGCAATTTCCTCATCCGGCCTTGCAATTCCACGATTTTCTGGTTGTACGCCGCGCGCCCCTGGTGCATTTCGATATAGGCATTGGACATGAACTCCGCGAATCCTTCGTTTAGCCAGAAATCGGACCACGACCGTATCCCCACGGTGACGCCCCACCACTGGTGAGCCAGCTCATGCGCCATTAATTGCACGTCATCTTTGTCCAACAGATCGCTAAGGTCATCTTGCGACATGAGCGCCATGCCTGCGGCCTCTTGTCCCATGCTCGGCCCCGGCAGAAACGCTTGTGTGTAGTGCGGATTCATCGGGTCGATCGACGCGGCCGATCGCAGAAACGCGTAAGCATCCGCCGTTTTGGCGAATGCCACGTTATTTGCGCCCATTCTCTGCGCGTAAATCGAATACCTGCCATCCATCGCGACCTCCAGCCGCGCAATGCCAAAGCTGAGCAAGTACGTTTGCACCGGATCGTCTTGCTCAAAAACAAAGTGATGGCCATCATCTCCGGCCCACTCTTTTCCCCGGCGCCCTGGTCCTACGGCCCGGAATCCACTCGCTCCCTGGGGCAAGTGTTTGAACGGAACTACAAGCTCCAGTTGAAGTGTGGCTCGCTGGCCAGGGGAATTGTCGCAGACCATCCACGTTTCGCAGTAAAACGCCGTCGCCAGCCCCGCGTTGTCCTCAAACCATTTGATGCCTCGTCCTGCAGCCGCCTCAAATTTGAACCGGACACTGTGTCTGCCGGCGGAAAGCACGCGCACAGTCACCAACTGTTTGGCCACCGTCACCGCCCCCTTAGCAGCCTTCGAAGCGACGATGTGTAAGCCTGCTTGCTTCTGCCACTCGACTTCACCCGCATTGGCTTGAAATTCGATCGTCTCGTCCCCCAACAACACGTGGCGCTCGAAATCAGGTACCAGCTTCACGGAGTAGTGAGTTGATTGCGCCATCGCTCCCACGGGGGACAAGGCGCATAGAACGCAACATAAAATTCTGTATAACCGATTACGAAGAGACATGCACGACAGTATATCGCCGAGAGGACTAGGGAACCGGATCCTAATTAGAACTCCCTTCATCCCTTCAAGCGGCGAGCGATAGACCAAAGTGGTATACACACGTGCTGCGATCCGGTCCCCCGGCACCAGATTTTTATTTTCTTCACCTAGCCAACAGGTAGCCGGCATTCCAGTGATGGAGGTTCGGTCAGCCTGCAGATCATGAATAAACTGCCTAGCCCTCCTGCTCGTGATGACTGGGGCTGATCTTTACCGTCACGACTCCTTCTCTCTGCGTGGACAGACGCTGTCTCGGCCAGTCGCATCCACTTCAACATAATCAGTGAGTTTCGTACAACCTCAAGATCTTCGTGACGCGCTGTTGGACAGGTTCCATCACGTGCGACGTCGCTCCCAAGCGATCGAAGGCTTCGGCGCTTTTTTAATTCTGATATCGAATTATTTGTGCGCACCTATATAGCTAGCTTGCGGGCAACACGCTGCGATGGGAAACGGGGCTCTCAATTCACTTTGAGGCGAACAGTCTGCGCTAGTTTTCGCTGGTGGTGGTCAAAGCTATAAAGGTAGTCGACACCCAGTTCGATCGCCGCAGCTACGTGCAAGACGTCGGCGGCGCGTGTGCCAAGCTTAGGTGTAGTTTGGCGGGACAGCTGGCGAGCACGCTCGAAAACTGGGTCAGGCAGTCCGCGTAATTGGAAGAGGCCGTCGCGCAAATCCTTCTCAAAATCACTCAATGATGATCGTGCCTGCGCTTCGGTCACTTCCTTCCTAAATACGCGGAGTCCGAAGGCGTTGAGAAGCTCAAGCTCGCCAAGAATGGTCACGAATCGTTCCCCAGCAGAGGCTTTCACGGCTCGCACCGCCGCGGCGGAGTTGGCGTCGGGGCTATACAACGAAACCAGAAAGCTTGTGTCAGTGTAGATCCTCAATAGCGGCTCCGATCCTCAGCCACCAGTTCAGCGCCACTGACCTTCAGCAACTTGTCGCCATAGGTGGAGCGCAGTCGTGCTAGAAAGTCCGGCATCTGCGCCGCACTTCGCACGCCTTCGGGGATCAAGCGGGCAATCACGCGCCGCCGCTTGGTGATCTGAATCTCTTCGCCCTGATACAAAAGGCGCTCTATCTTCTTGAAACTGTAGCGGAGATCTCGAATCGAAGCTTTTCTCATGTGATCTATTTTAGCATCACATCGATCGATTTACAACCTCTCGGAGCAAGCAAGTTCGGCCCACGTGACTGCGTCGGCCGTCGGGCTACGCGTTGGACGTTAAGTGACCCTGAAACATCGCTGGCGAAGCCCGTATGCCCCTCCAGCAAACATCCTTGTGGTATTGCGCTGCGATACCGCTGCCGAGTCCGCTCGACTAATCGCTACAGAGGTAGGTCTTGATGGCGCGCCTTCTTACCGCCACGTCATTCTGGAAAGCCAACATGTTGCAATGAAACACTTGGTGGGGGCGGGTGGGGCGATTCAGAAGCCCTCAGAAAATCTAAGTGATTGTGGCACCGCGCCTTATCATAGATTTTTTCTCGTTCGCAACGAGGAGGCCGGGGGTTCGAATCCCCTCTCGTCCACCAGATTCCAAACGACTTAACAGGGTTTTCGGAACTGAATGGGTTGGCCAAGTCGGCCAACTGAAGGGGTTTTGGCCAACTTTTCGCCGCCGGAACAGCCCGTAAGCTCGAACCCTATTCCAATCTTCTCGGCCCATCCAACCGATAATCACGATCTCGCAGCAGTTTTATGTATCGCTCCGAGACGTGTGTTTGTGCATGTCCAGACCAAAAAGTGCTGCAGCGGCTTAGGACACTCTGCCGTCTGCAGCTCCGTGATGCGGAAGCGCCGGAAGATGGCGCCTGCACCACCCGGTAGAGAGACGGCGCAAGATCACTGAGGCGCGCGGACAGTGCTGCGCTGGTGTTAGCTCGGTACTCCTCCCAGAGCCTTGTAGAGGGCGATTACCGCCACGTAGACATCTTTCTCGCTTTCGGCGACGGCATCTTCGGCTTGCAACTGAGTCCGCTCGGCATCGAGTAAGGAGAGAAAATCGACGACTCCTTCGCGATAGCGCAAGCGGGCAATGTCGGCGGCACGCTTGCTCTCGCGAGCCTGATCGTTCAATTTGATGAGTCGCGCCTGCTGTGCGTGGTAATTCGCGAGTGCGTTTTCCGTTTCTTCAAGGGCGCGGAGCACGGTTTCTTCATAGAGAGCTAGCGTCTCTTCCGTAGCGGCGTTTGAACCACGTACGCGAGCGCGTGCCCGGCCTAAATCGAACGCGGACCACGACAAGCCAGGTGACACAGACCATGCTCGCGAGTCTCCGGTGAAAAAAAGGCTGCCTCGCCCAGCCAGGAATCCGAGGAATCCGGAAACACTAACCTGAGGAAACAGGCTTGCGACCGCAACTCCTTGACGCTCGGTGGCTGCGGCTAACCTTCGTTCGGCGGAACGCACATCGGGCCGCCGCTGCAAAAGTTCCCCCGGATTGCCGATGGGAAGAGTCTTGGCGATTGCCGGATAATCGCGGGGTGCAAGGTCGGCGTTGAGTTCGCCGGGGCGCGTCCCGGTGAGCACCGCCAATCGGTATTCCGCGCTGGACACATCAAATTCAAAGGAAGGGATGGTGGACTCAATCGCGGCTACGCGGGCAGCGGCGCTTGCAACGTCCTGTGTTTCACCCACGCCAGCGTCACGGCGAAGTTGCGTCAGACGCAGAGTCTCGCGCTGGTTCGTGAGACTGCGCTCGGCCACGGCGAGACGCCATTGCGCACCGCGAAGCTCGAAATAATTTCGAGCAAGCTCAGCAACCACGCTGACTTGCACATCGTGAAGGTCGGCTTGGAACGCTTGGTTCTCGGCCCGAGCTGCGGTGACCCCGTGGCTCACCCGTCCGAACAAGTCCGCTTCCCAGAAGGCGTCGAACCCGCTGGTAAAGGTATTAATCGTGCGACGCTGGTCCCCGAAGCCAGGAATCTGTTGTTTGCTGTACTGGTAGGATGCAGCAACGGGCACCGTAGGAAACCGGTCCAGCTTCCTTTCATCGAACACCGCGCGGGACTCGGCGAGCCGGGCGCGTGCGATTCGAATGCTATTGTTCGAAGTGAGTGTCCGGTCCACTAGCGAATCGAGGACCGGATCTTCAAACTGCTTCCACCAGCGCGAATCGAACGGCGCTTCCGTCTCCAGGTTCGCGTCCGCGGCGTGGTATTTTACCGCGGCAGGCTGCGGCGACTTGTAATGTGGACCCACTGCGCATCCGTTTGCCAGCAACACGGCAAAGAGCGCGAAAGTTTCTTGAAAGCGTGTCAGCACCGATTTACGCCTCCACCGAGGTCGCGCCAGCCAAATCTGCGTTCGCAGCGACTTTCTTGTTCTCGCGCCCTTCAACCAATCTCTGAACCAGGACGTAGAAGACCGGAGTCAGCACCAAGCCAAACGCCGTGACGCCGAGCATTCCGAAAAATACTGCAACGCCAATGGCACGGCGCATTTCTGAACCAGCTCCGGTAGACAGCACCAGAGGAATGACGCCCATAGTGAAGGCGAGAGATGTCATCAAGATCGGGCGCAAACGCAAGCGGCACGCTTCCAGGACCGCGTCGAATCTGTTCATCCCTTCCTGAAGCTGTTTCTCCCTGGCAAACTCCACGATAAGGATGGCGTTCTTGCAGGCCAGGCCGACCAGAACAATCAAGCTGATCTGGGTAAAGACGTTATTGTCGCCATTCAGGAGCCAGACACCGGCGATGGCGGAGAACAGAGTCATTGGAACAATCAGGATGATCACGAGAGGCAACGACCAGCTCTCGTACTGAGCGGCAAGCACGAGGTACACGAGGAAAACAGAGAGCGGAAAAATGTAAACCATGGTGTTGCCAGCGAGAATTTTCTGGTAGGTGAGTTCCGTCCACTCGTATTTCATTCCATTCGGCAACTGACCGTCCAATATCCCGGCAATAGCGGCTTCCGATTGGCCGGTGCTGAATCCCGGCGCAGCCGCGCCATTAATTTCGGCGGCTGGAAATCCATTGTAATGCATGACGCGGTCCGGCCCGTAAATCGGCTTGACGGTGACGACGGATCCCAGGGGAATCATTTCTCCGGCAAGGTTTCTTGTCTTCAGTCGACTGATATCTTCCGGCTCCAGCCGGTAAGGCGACTCCGCTTGCACATTCACCTGGTACGTCCTGCCGAAACGGTTGAAGTCGTTGACATAAAGCGAACCCAGGTAAACCTGCATAGCGTCAAACACGTCGCTGAGGGGAATCCCGTAGGTCTTCGCCTTTTCGCGGTCCACATGGGAATCGATTTGCGGCACGTTGATATCGAAACTGGAAAACACGCCGGCCAGGCCCGGTGTCTGGTTGCCTTTCTGCAGGGTCGAAGTCGTCTCTTTGTACAGCGATTCCAGGCCCATGCCACCACGATCTTCAATGTAAAGCTTGAACCCGGCTACCGTGCCAATTCCTTGAACAGGCGGCGGAGGGAAGATGGCGATAAAGGCTTCCTGGATGGACCCATATTGTTTGTTCAAATCCGCCGCGATGGCATTGGCGTTAAGTTCAGGAGAGTTTCGCTCCTCCGAAGGTTTCAAGGGTGTGAATACGATTCCGGAATTCGGGCTGTTGGTGAAGCCGTTGATCGACAGCCCAGGAAACGCAACGGCGTTCTGCACTCCCGGATGTTTCATCGCAATGTCAGACATTCTGCGAATTACATCTTCAGTGCGATCGAGTGTCGCGCCATTCGGCAACTGCGCGAACGCCACGAGATATCCCTTATCTTGCGTGGGAACAAATCCCGTAGGCACGCGCGAGAAGCCGAGAATGGTCAGCCCGATCAGACCGGTGTAGACCACCACTGCAATCGCGCTGGAACGCAGGGTGTGCGTTACAAGCTTTCCATAACCACCCGATGCGCGGCCAAAGAAGCGGTTGAACAGCTTGAAAAACCAACCAAACGCAAACTCGATGACGCCCGTGAAGCGATCCTTCTTGGCATCGTGAGACTTCAGCAAGAGCGCCGCAAGCGCCGGACTCAACGTGAGCGAGTTGAACGC
Source organism: Acidobacteriota bacterium (assembly GCA_003224085.1). Taxonomy (GTDB): domain Bacteria; phylum Acidobacteriota; class Terriglobia; order Acidiferrales; family UBA7541; genus Acidiferrum. The sequence continues at coordinate 8,863 of QHYK01000033.1, forward strand.
GGAAATCACCGTGGAGATGGCAATGGTCAGCGCGAATTGCTTGTAGAACTCGCCCGAGAGTCCCACGATGAACGCAGTGGGAACAAAAACCGCGCACAATACCAAGGCGATCGCCACGATTGGTCCGCTAACTTCTTCCATCGCACGGCGCGTGGCTTCATGGGGTTCGAGACCCAAGGCGATATTTCGCTCCACGTTTTCGACGACGACGATCGCATCGTCCACGACAATCCCAATCGCCAGCACGAGTCCAAACAGCGATAGGGTATTCAGCGAAAAACCCAGCGCCAGCATGATCGTAAACGTTCCAACCAGCGAGACAGGAAGAGCCAGCAGCGGAATGACGGACGCCCGCCAAGTCTGAAGGAAAACGAGGACAACCAGCACGACCATGATCAGCGCTTCGATAAACGTGTGGCCCACTGCCTGAATCGATTCGCGCACAAAAACCGTCGGGTCGTAGACGATTTTGTAGTCCACGCCTTCGGGAAATGATTTCTTGAGGCGCTCCATCGTGTCGCGTACCTGTTGCGAGGTTTGGAGCGCGTTCGAGCCTGGCCGCTGCGAAATGGGAATAGCCGCAGCAGGCTTGTTGTCCAATAAACTTCGGAGGGCATACGTGCTGGAACCCAGTTCGACACGGCCCAGGTCGCGGATGCGCGTAATCTGGCCATCCTTAGCGGCGCGCACAATAATGTTGCCGAATTCTTCCTCCGTCGTGAGGCGCCCCTGGGTGTTTACAAGCAATTGAAACGCCGTGCTTCCTGTATTTGTCGGTGGAGCGCCAAGCACGCCCGCCGCAACCTGCACGTTCTGCTCGCGGATCGCCTGCACCACGTCCGTGGCCGTCAAGTTGTGCGAGGCCAATTTGTTTGGGTTGAGCCACACACGCATGCTGAAATCGCCGGCGCCGAAGACTTGTACGTTGCCAACGCCCGGGAGGCGGCCCAACTCATCCTTCACTTGGAGAATGGCGAGATTCGCCAGGTACAACATATCGTAGCGGTTGTCCGGAGACACCAAGTGGACAACCATGAGCAAATCCGGCGACGTTTTTTCCGTGGTTACACCGAGGCGCTGGACTTCCTGCGGCAATCGCGGCAGCGCTTGCGATACACGGTTCTGCACTTGCACTTGCGCTTTGTCGAGGTCCGTGCCCAGACCGAAGGTGATCGTCAGAGTCATCACTCCATCAGCAGTGGCTTGCGAAAACATGTAGAGCATGCCTTCGACGCCATTGATCTGTTGTTCGAGCGGCGAGGCCACGGTGTCCGCAATGACAGTGGGGTTTGCGCCCGGGTAGCTCGTGCGTACCACGACAGTGGGCGGTACGACTTCCGGATACTCGCTCAAGGGAAGGCGGAAATAGGCGAGAGCTCCGATGACAAAAATGATGATGGAAATCACGGCGGCAAAAATAGGACGTTTGATGAAAAAATTAGAAATATTCATGACGGTTCCCAATTAATCCTGCGCTTTCGATTCGCGCGAATTCTTTTCATGACCCACGACGGCGGTTTGCGCGGATACATCGCCCAATGCATTACCTTGGACCGCCATGGAAACTTTTTGGGGTGTGACCGTGGCTCCTGGACGCACACGCTGGAGACCACTGACTACGACAATGTCGCCCCTGTGCAAGCCATCGCGCACCACGCGCAAACCGTCCGCCATCGGGCCGAGTTTGACAGGGCGATATTCGAGCGTGTTGTTTTTGCCTAGCAGAAACACGTATTTTTGATTCAAGTCCGTAACGACGGCCTCGTCTCTTGTCAGGCAGCCACTGTGCGCTCCGCTTCCTTGCAACCGAATCCTGGCAAAGAGCCCGGGCGTTAGAGCCAAATTCCTGTTCGCAAAAGTAGCCCGCAAGCGAATCGTTCCTGTAGAGGAGCTGACCTGATTGTCCACAAAGCTCACCTGGCCGACGTGAGGAAATCCGTCTTCATCCGCCAGGCCTAACAGCGCTTCGCTGCGCAGTTCGTGCGAAGGTGTCCCGTGGGTTTGCGTGACACGCGCGTACTTGAGGTAGGTCTGCTCATCGACATCGAAATAGACGTAGATTGGATCGAGCGAAACGAGAGTGGTCAGAGGCTTGATCTGCCCAGCTCCACCTTCGACCAGATTCCCTTCAGTGATCTCCGCCCGCCCCACTCGGCCCGTAATCGGAGCCGTCACACGCGTGAACTCCAGATTCAGTTCCGCGCCACGAAGAGCTGCCTCCGTGGACGCGATGCGAGCTTCGGCTTCGTTGCGGACTGCGGCGCGCCGGTCGTACTCTTCGGCTGACATCCCATCATTGTTGTGAAGTCGTTCGGCACGCTCGAAATCGCTTTGCGCTCGCGAACGCTGCGCTTTCGCTTGCGACAGATCGCCCTTTAGACGGTCCACTTCTGCCTGGAAGGGGCGCGCATCGATCTGAAATAAGAGGTTGCCCTGTCGAACAATCGCGCCTTCCTTGAAATGAACGCTCTGCAAATACCCGGAAACGCGTGGACGTACTTCAACAGCGTTGACTGCTTCGAGCCGGCCAGTAAACTCATCGCTATCGCCGATTTGCTTGCAGACAACTTCCGCTACACTCACTTCCGGCGGCGCCGGAGCCTTGAGTTGAGCCGAACTGGAACACCCGGCATTGAGGCCGACAACAGCCGCCAGCGCAATGGCCGTGATCCCCGGCGGCGTCACGCTGCTGAGCGTCTTGCTCTTCCATCGATGCTTTGTTTCAAGTTGCATGTCCTTCTCCGAAGTTATTTCCTGGTTTTCCCGTTCCGGGCTTCGACGATTCGTGCTGGAGGCCTACCGTGCTGATTGGGAGTCCAGCCCTGATATCACCGTGGTCAAGATAGATGAAGGCGAGGCGGGCATCGTTACACGGAGATACGTGCCACGTATGAGATACATGGTATACAATATGAAACCGGGTCCATCATGGCCAAGCGCCCGGAACTCTGTCCGGTTGAGACTACCGCACGCATCGTTGGTGGGCGCTGGAAGGCTGCAGTTCTCGAGCAACTTTTTCAAAGCACCAAGCGATTCTCCGAACTAAAGCGCGCAATTACGGGAATCACGCAACGAACGCTCTCCCAGCAACTCCGCGACCTGCAGAGCACGGGTATCGTCGAACGTACCGTGTGCGCAGACACGCCCCCGAGGGTGGTATACGCGATTACTCCTCTGGGGAGATCCCTGCGGCCGTTGCTTGAGACCATGTGCCACTGGGGCAAGTCGCACTCGGCCGCCATGGCATTAAAGAAGCTCCGAGCTTCCGATCGAGTTCGGTAAGCCAATGCGCCGCGGAACTCGTATCGAAACGCCAGCAGTCGACCGCTTGCGGTTGGATTACGCTTGTCGTTACTTTAATCCTGGATGGTCAACTCTTACCTAATCGCGCCACCGTTGGCATCTCGCGTCAGCTTCAGGCTGCGATAGGCAGCCAAGTAGTCATCTTGAAGTTGCATAGGATTCTCCTCTCTGTGTTGCCCTGACTGCGTTCACCCGAATGTTTTATTGCGAGGTCAGCACATTGCACTCAAGTGGCTACAACGAGACCGCCTGCGGCACGAATGACTTCCCCGGTGATCCAGGCTGATTCGTCTGATGCCAAGAATACCGCCAGCGGGGCGATATCACTGACGCGACCGAGCCGGCCGAGCGGTGTCTTCCCAGCCAGAACGGCGCCGGCACCACCCTCAAAGGTCCCCGCGGCTACATTGCCTTCGGTTTCTGTATGACCGGGAGCGATGGCGTTGACGCGTATTTTGCGCGGCGCCAGTTCGAGCGCCAATCCCCTGGTCAGCGTTTCGATAGCGCCTTTCGTGGAAGCGTACAGCAGGGCTCCCGCTACGGGATGCGAGCCGACGATGGAACTGAGGTTGATGATGCTGCCGCCGTCCGCGCCGAACCGCTTGATAGCCTCCTGGACGGTGAGAATCGCCCCGAGAACGTTGATGTTGTAGTGGACGTGAAAGCTCTCTTCCGTGATCTCCGCAAAGGCGCCGAAGCGGAATACCCCGGCGTTGTTGACCAGAACGTCCAGTCTTCCGAACGCGGAATCCACTTCTTTGAATAGACGCGCGATATCTGCGGCCTTGGACACGTCGGCTCCGACCGCGATCGCCTTGCCCCCGCTGTCGATGATCGCCTGAGCGACCCGTTCAGCGCCTTTCCGGTCGGAGGAATAGTTCACGGCTACGCGTGCGCCCGCAGCGGCCAACGCCGTTGCAATCCCACCGCCTATGCCTTTGGAGGCGCCCGTCACTATTGCCACTTTGTCAGACAGTTTGCTCATGATTCACCGTTGTTCTTGATCCGACTGACCATACACCGAACGCCAAGGCTGTGAATCGCGCCTCGCCCTGATGGGCATTTCGATTTCTTCTCCTTACGCAATGAGCGTTTTGAAACAGC
>QHYK01000086.1 GCA_003224085.1 Acidobacteriota bacterium
CTTCGCCTCCGCGATTGGCAACGTGCGCAGGATCTAGTGCGCAAATGGGAGGCAGAGGGCGAGCGAGTTGAGAAGCCGAAGCCCCTAACGGTTAAAGAAGTCTGCGAAAAGTTTGAGGCTGACGCTGAAGCTCGGAATCTGCGCGAGCCGACGCTCTACAAATACCGCCTGCTCTTTCGTCAGTTGCAGGATTTCGCGGCCCTGTATGGGCTCCCATGCATCGCGGACTTTGACATAGACTGGGTACGCCGATTCCGTGCCTCCTGGAAGAACAAAAATATTTCGGCGCGCAAAAAACTCGAAGCGTTCCGTGCTTTCTTTCGATTTGTGCATGAGAGCGGTTGGACTCCCACGAATCCGGCAAGCCATCTGAAAGCGCCAAGGATCACCGAGCCGCCGACAGCGCCATTCACGAGGGAAGAGGTTGCAAGCATCCTGAATGCTTGCGACATCTATCCAGACAAGGCAAACGCGGTGCGTTTGCGTGCGTTGGTTTTTCTCCTCCGCTATAGCGGGCTGCGAATCCGCGACGCGGTCACGCTCAGCCGGAATCGTATCCAGGACGACAAGCTTTTCTTGTACACGGCGAAGACAGGCACCACGGTTTATTGCCCGCTCCCTCCATTCGTTGTAAAGGCTCTCGACGCCATTCCTGCTAGCACTTATTTCTTCTGGACCGGACTATCGAAACCGAAGAGCGCGGTGGGGGATTGGCAGCGCAGTTTGAAGCGGCTCCCCATCTTGGCTGGAGTGCCGGATGGGCACGCTCATCGCTTCCGCGACTCGTTCTCTGTGGAACTTCTGCTTGCGGGTGTGCCGATTGAACGCGTTTCAATTCTGTTGGGTCATCAAAGTGTGCGCATTACCGAGAAGCATTACGCACCGTGGGTTCGGGCACGGCCGGAGCAACTGGAGGCCGATAAATCAAGAACAAAGAATGGTGGAGGCGGGGGGAGTCGAACCCCCGTCCGAAAAGCGCAACGGCCCGAAGCCTACATGCTTAGCTCAGTTCGCTTGGGTTCGCCAGTCGCGGTCAGAATGAGCAAGAAACGCAGCCGGCTAGTCCGATAAATCTCGCCCGAACCTTACGGACCGAAAGGTTCGGGCCAGCTCACTGTGCGACGCCTCTTGCCGGGCCCGTGAGCAAAGCCCAGGGAGACGTGCGCCTAATTAATTAGGCGGCAAGTGCCAAGTTGTTGTTGGCAGTTCTAGTTTTCCACCAAGTTACGGGCAGGTGGCTCCCGGCATGCCTTCGGGTCGCGACAGCTTCCGTCGAAACCGTGTCGCCCCCTTCCTTAATTATACCACCTATGCAAAATACGGTTTCCAGGGCCTGCCCGCCATTGCGTACATCTCCGATCTCCGACCTGATCTCCGAATGATTGCCGTCGATCATACGGGCTTAAAGATAAGCAACAATTAAGCACACCCCTCCGGCTACTCCGTTGACTCAAAACCGACTAGCCTCGAAAATGCCAGGGTGGGGATTCGCAGGCCCAAAAGCGTCTAAACCGATATGGCACAAGAACTCAATCCTGTCGAACAGGCCATTGCTCGCGCGCTTCGCGATAACCTCGAGCGCATCAAACGCACTTCGGACGAGCTTCATCACGCCGTCAACGACGTAGTTTCTGCCTGCGCCAGCAATAAGCCCACCAATGCGCTGCCACCACTTCTTCGGGCACAGACTTCGGCCGCTGCTCTGACGGCCACCCTGGAAGTCTTGTCCAGGTTTGTCGCCTTATCGCTTCAGACCGGCCCGCGCTCCCCTCTGGAAGCCCAGATTACGGATTTGGTTGGTAGAGCCGCGCCCGAGCCGCCTCCCGCTCGGCAGCGCCCGGGGCCTTCTTCGCCAACACCTATGGGTTCAAAAGCTGTGCCGGCGCCCAAAATTCAGCCGCCTCCTGCCCCATCTTTTGAAGAAGAAGAGACAGAACTGGAGTTGGTTGAGCCTAGCGCTGCTGGCAGCGACGAATTCGGGGAAGAATTCGACATCAACCGCCTCTCGCCGGAAGAACAGGAATTACACCGCCGCGCCAATCGCGTTGCCAAAGTTTCGATGCAAGACATCAAGATGCTCCGGCCGGAGCAAGTCCGGCTGGGCCGCGAAAATAGAGACATCTGCATCCGATTGAAAGACGACATTGAAAAAGCTCACCGAGAATACGATCGCCGCTTCAAGCCCATCATGGACCACCCGGTGGACTATTTTTATCGCTGGATGGTGGAAATCCTCGCCGATGGCGATGCCCACGCCCTGGGTGAATATCCTTATTCGACACCGGCGCGCCATCATTAGGCACAAAAGCATCCATTGGTTTTGTGGCGGGCCAAGGGATGCCGTAAAATTGGGCGTTCCCATGATTCAATCGCTGACTAGGTTAATGCTTGCGTTCGTCCTGTCGTTCGGCGGCTTCGCTGACCTTTTTGCGCAGCCCACACAGCACAGGCACAAGTCGAAAAAGCTGCCTGCGCCGCCGTGCCGCGCCGGCTGCAAACCGGAAACCGAAGCGCCGCGAGTTGCTGTGGACACTCCAGAGGACGACGCGGCGCAAAAAGAACTTGCTGAGCTTGCCCGTGATCTTCGCAATGGCATACCAGCGGCATACGCAAAGCTTTCCGCCTTCGCCTCGAAAAACCCAACGAATGTCTGGGGGGGGCGGGCGGCACTGGCTTTGGGTTACGAAGACTTTTCCAAGAAGCGCATGGCGCAGGCCCTAGGCTGGCTGCTGAAGGCACAGAATGACACGCTCCTTCGCGAATACGCTTTGTATTGGACCGCGCAAGCCCAATTCAATCTGGGGCGCGCCGCAGAAGCCTACAAGGTTCTTCAAACTCTCCAGCACGACTATCCGAACACCGCCTTGCGCGAGCAAGCGCTGCAGTCTTTCGCTCCAGCTGCGGTTCAGACCGGCCACGCGCAGGAAGCCATTGATGCCCTCAACGCTTACGCCGGCACTTCCTCCAAGCCGGAACTGTTGATCGAGCGCGCTCGCGCTTATCAAGCAACGCATCAGCTTCCCCGCGCCGCTAAGGATTATCAGACCATCTCTTATAAATTCCCGCTCGCCGACGAAGCCAAGCCTGCCGACGCCGCTCTCACTCCGATCATGCACGCGCTGGGGAAGGAATATTCGTATCCCGGCGTCGAGACGCAGGAACAGCGCGCGCAGATTTTCTACGACGCTCACAAGTGGCGGGAGGCGCGCACGGAGTTTGAGAAGCTGCTCAACATGCTCAAGGACCCGGCGAATCCCGTGCGGCAGCGTGCGCAGCTTCGCGTCGTGGAGTGCAGGGTGCAGCCAAAAGGCTCTCCTTCGCTGATTGCAGCGTTGAAGACTCCGGATCTGGACGTTGACGCCGAACGCCTCTACGCGCTGTCTCAGGCATACCGCACGGCGAAAAAAGAAACCGAGATGTTCAATGCGCTGAATGCCCTCGCCCAAACTTATCCCGTCAGCAAATGGAATGAAGACGGCTTGATGGCAGCAGGGAACTACCATTGGGTGGAATTGGAACGCGAGAAAGCCGCAGATGCCTACCAGCGTGTCCTTGATTCCTTTCCCAGTGGCAGGCACGCGTACAACTGCGAATGGCGCATTGCCTGGGTGTCCTACTTGGATCATCGGCCTGATGCCGACGATCGCTTGACCAATTTTATTTTGAAGTACCCCACGTCTTCGAACGCCGTCGACGCGCTTTACTGGCTCGGCCGAAGTTCGGAACGCGCGGGGAATGTTTCGCACGCGCGCAGCTTTTACAACAAAGCCGTTGAGCGCTTCCCGCAAACGTACTTTGGCATTGCCGCCGCGGCTCGACTCGCCAAACTGGGTCCCGGGGAGGAGAACCCGGCAGAATTTTTGGATAAAATTCCGCCCGCGCCTCCGCTTCGTCCTTTCGACGAACCGATTCCCGTGGCCGCCGAGGAGCGCTGGGAGCGTGCGCAGGCCCTTCGCTCCATCGGGTTTGACTCTTCCGCGGAGCAGGAACTGAAGAACGCCTACTTCGCCACGCCTTCCCCGCGTTTTCTTTTGGAAGCTGCGCAAGCGGCCTTCGACCAGGGTCATTTCGGTGCAGGCATGGCGTATGCGCGTGCCATTGTTCCCAACACGGATGCCCGCAAGTTCAATGAAGTCCCTGTCGAATTATGGAAAGCGCTTTTCCCCTTGCCCTACGAAGCGGCTCTGCGGCGCGAAGCCGCCAAAAATGATTTTGACCCGATGTTTGCTGCGGGCCTGATTCGCCAAGAATCGACTTTCCAACCCGACGCGGTTTCCAAAAAGGATGCGATTGGTTTAATGCAAGTGCTTCCGAAAACCGGGAGGCTCCTTGCTCGCCAAATCAAAGTGCGCTATGTGAAAAACAAACTCTTCGATCCAGACTACAACATTGAACTCGGGATGGTGTACATCGCAAACCTCGTGCAACAATTTGGCTCGCCCGAAGCGGCCGCCGCCGCTTACAACGCTGGAGAAGACCGCATCTCTGCCTGGAAATCCGAGCGCAATTACGAGGAAATTCCCGAACTCGTCGAATCCATTCCTTTCACCGAAACTCGCGAATACGTGCAAATCGTCTTGCGAAACGCCCAACTCTACCGGATGATTTATGGGCAGCCCACTGTGGCTATGCAAGCGTCCACAGGTCACGCGCGCTGAAACTGGCATAAAGAAGTTCGTGTAGGGGCACGAGAGGTCGTGCCCTTGCTCTTTTGAATGCGTATTTTCTCGGAAGGTGCAATGAGCGCCCCTGATTCAACGATGGCTCAAATCTCGCGCCGGATGCTCTCTGCGAAAGCCGAGCAATTTACGGAATCCGTGATACGCGAAATGACCCGCCTTGCGATGAAGCATCACGCGGTAAACCTCTCCCAAGGCTTTCCCGATTTTGCCGCTCCCGAAGAAATCAAAGAAGCCGCGCGCCAAGCCATCGCCGACGACATCAATCAGTACGCAATTACCTGGGGCGCTAAGCCGCTGCGCGACGCCGTCGTGGAAAAATTCGCACGCACCCAAGGCGTCCAATACGATCCCGAGCGCGAAATCACCGTCTGCTGCGGCTCGACCGAAGCGATGATGTCCGCTATGATGGCCATCATCAATCCGGGCGACGAAATCGTCGTGTTCGAACCGTTCTACGAGAATTACGGTCCGGACGCGATTTTGAGTGGCGCCAGTCCGCGCTTCGTCAAGCTGCGCGCGCCCGATTGGACGTTCGACGAAAAAGAGCTCTCCTCTGCCTTTGGCCCATATACCAAAGCCATCATTCTCAATACGCCCAACAATCCCACCGGCAAAGTCTTCACTCGCGCCGAACTCGAATTCATCCGTGACCTCTGCGTCCGCTGGAACGCCTACTGCATCACCGACGAAATTTACGAGCACATCCTTTACGACGGGGCGAAGCATATTTCCATGGCCGCCATCGAGGGCATGCGCGACCGCACCATCGTCATCAACGGCCTTTCAAAAACTTACAGCGTCACCGGATGGCGCGTCGGCTGGGTCCTCGCTCCTCCGGGACCCACACAGCCCATTCGAAAGGTTCACGATTTCCTGACCGTCGGCGCGGCCGCCCCGCTTCAGCAGGCCGGTTCCATCGCGTTGCATTTCCCGCAGAGTTATTACAACCAACTCGCGGCCTCTTACACAGCGAAGCGCGAACGCATTCTGAAGATTCTTACCGCCGCTGGATTCACGGTCTTCAAACCGCGCGGCGCCTACTACGTCATGACCGACATTTCGCGTTTTCCCGATCCTGACTCCGTCAAGTTTCCTGCGGACACCAAGGACGTGCGCTTCGCCAAATACCTCGTCGAGAAAATCGGCGTGGCTGTCGTTCCCGGATCCAGCTTTTACAACGATCCTCGCGATGGAGCTTCGCAAGTTCGCTTCACTTTCTGCAAAAAAGAAGAGACCCTCGCCGCCGCTGAGCAGCGTCTCTCCAAGCTCCACGCATAACCGGACTCTTGCTCGTGAGACGCCGCAGAAATGAGTCGCAGCCTTGCCGCTTTCCTGACTTTTAAACACAGTCGAGAGGATCCTGCGAGTTACGAGTTGCTGTAACAATGTGCTAGAATCTCGGCGTTAAATATCGACTTATGAAACTGACTCTCATCCCGCCCAACACAAAACTGGAATCGAACGGCGAGGGCGCTCCGCTGGACATTTCGTCCAGCGCTACGCGAACCTTCCTGTGTTTTCTGACGGTAACTGACCAAATCGAACAGGAATCGCTCGACGTTTGCATCTACGGTTCCCCTGACGGCCAAGCTTGGACCCCCAAACCGCTTCTCAAGCTTCCCCAGCAGTTCTATCGGGGGCAGACCAAAATGGTCCTCGACCTGTCCTTCCGCCCTAAAATCAAGTTCATTCGCGGTTCCTGGGAACTCAATCGCTGGGGAAGGGGAGCACCGCTGCCGATGTTTGTCGTCGGTTTGGAACTGACGGAAGTCCCCGCGATGTCCCGTGAAACGCCCTCCAAGGCAGCCTCGGTTGCGGCCCGTTGAGGGGGTAGCTCTAGAGTTACGTCCAACTTTAAGTATCGGGTCGGTATATCCGCATTACAAACAAAGACTAATGTGCCTAAAAGGTGTGTAAATTTCGGGCATTCCTAAGCTTCCAGGGCTTTTAGGGGTAGGAGACTGACGGTCGGTTGCCCTGTGGTGGTTAGCCTCCTACCCCGCGAGTGGTCTTACTCATATAGACGATTTCAACCCCAAAATAGTTTCCTGCAACCTGCAAAATTCTGGACTTGCCCTCCCGCCTTTAAGCGGCGGTGTGGGCGAGCCAACTTCTCAGTCCGCAGCTTGTCAGGGCTATGCTCCCAGCGAAACCGTATCCAAATAGCGCGCCACTGCTGCTTTCCAGGCAAATTTCTGCCGAATGGCCGCCTGGAGCGCCTGCGCCGCAACTGGTTCGCCGTGTGTCAAATAGGTCTGCTTTGGGGGTGTCGGTAACCCGGACAGCCAGCGCAGCAGTTCGCTCTTTCCCGCGTGCGCTGAAAACTGGCCCATTTCGACAATCTCCGCGCAAACTGGCACCGTCTCCCCGAACAAGTTCAGGGTCTTAGCTCCCTCTCGCAGCGCGCGGCCCCGCGTGCCTTCCGCCTGGAAGCCCGCCAGGATGATCGCATTCTTCGCATCCGGGAGCCGCAGCGCCAGGTGATGCAACACACGCCCGCCACTCACCATTCCGCTCGCACTGATGATAATGCACGGCGTTTTCACCTTGTTGATGGCCTTGGACTCCTCCGCCGTGCGCGTCAGGTGAAACTCATGCACGTTTAGCGGATCGCCTTTGCCGTCGCTGCTTTCTTCACGCGCAAATTCCAGGTCGTGGTCTTCCTTGTGCTTGATGTACAGGTCCGTCGCGCTTAGCGCCATGGGACTGTCCACGTACACCGCAATGCGCGGAATCCGCTGCTGATCTTCCAGCCGCCGCAGGTAGTACATGAACGTTTGCGTGCGACCGATAGCAAACGCTGGAATCACGATGGAGCCACCGCGCTTTACGACGCGGTTCACGATTTGCGCCAGCAGTCCTTCCGGGTCCCCGTCCTCGTGCTCGCGGTCTCCGTAGGTCGACTCGCAAATCAGCACGTCCGCTTTGGACGGCGGCGTTGTGGGCTCTTTCAGGATCGGCTGGCCGTAGCGCCCGATGTCGCCCGAAAACACCACGACAGTTTTCTTCGCGCCTTCGCGAATCGCAAGTTCCAGGCTTGAAGAGCCGAGAATGTGCCCCGCATCGAACGACTCCACATGAAATTCGGGGCTGATGTCGAAGCCGCCACTTCGTGGCATCGGCTTCAACAGTTTCAAGACCGGATCCACGTCCTCCGGTTCGTAGAGCGCGCGCGCTTCCTCGTGGTGATTGTATTTCTTGCGCTTCGCGCGCTCCGCGTCTTCTTCCTGCAGGTGCGCGGAGTCCTTCAACAGAATCTCCGTCAGTTCCATCGTCGCGGGGTTCGCAAAAATGGGCCCGCGATAGCCGTCCCGCGCCAGCACCGGCAGCCAGCCGGTGTGGTCCAGGTGCGCGTGCGTCAGGACCGCGTAGTCGATCGTCTTCGGGTCCACCGGCAGGGGCTTGAAGTTGCGCTCTTTCAACTCATTCGCCCCCTGGAAGAGCCCGCAGTCCACCAGCAGCTTCTTGCTTGCCGCGCCGGAGCCCGCCGTCTCCACCAAGTATTTCGACCCCGTAACACATCCCGCCGCGCCTAGAAAAGTGAGTTTCGCCATAGCTCTGTCATTCTACCGATTTCGCGTGGCACGTCTACTCGTTCCTCTTTTCTTCCCTTCGCGGTTATCGCTTTGAGGCGGACTGCGCGCATGGAAATTCTTTGCGAGCGGGTCAACATTCGACAAAAAAGACTCCCGCATGGGTCAGGGGAAGTCGTGGGAAGAGGAGATCCAGGCCAGCTCCCCGGAGAGGATTTTGCCGGAGGGGTCGGTGTCGATGAGGGCTTGGACGCGCAAGCCGGAGTCGCGGGAATAAGGGAAAGCGCGGAGGATAACGTGGAAGCCGGTCGAAGTTTGCTCGACGGTGGCTTTGGGGAAGCGCGCGAGTTGGAGGAACCGGCTGGCGACGGAGGAATTGCGGGCGGCGTCGAGAGCGGGAGTGGGTTCAGGCTTGTAGGTTGTGACGGCGGAGCCGGGGTCGAAGTCGGCGCCTGGGCCAACGGGGACTTCGACATCATGCAGGGCGCGCTCGGTTTCGACGATGCCGTGCCAGCGAAAAGGGGAGTTGGATTCGGCGAACGCCGCGACCTTGTGAGCCAATTCGCCGCGGTAAGTGCGGGATTCGAGAGCGGCGATAGCGTCACCGTGGAAAACGACGCGGACACCGAGATAGAGGATTAGAGCCACAGATGCGAGAGTCGCGCCGAGACGGCCGCGCGGGCCTTTGCGGCGGGCGCCGATTTCCTCGGTGACGAGACCGCTAAGGAGCGGGAGAAGGATGCCTGCGAGAAGAATTCCGAGGACCCAGAGGTCGAGCGAGGGGAGCCAATCCAGAGCAAAGCGGTGAGATGAGAAAGGCCAGAGGAGCTCAACGCCGGTGGTTTGGCAAAGATCCAGGATGGGGTGAAGGAGCGCTACGGCAAGGGCCGCAGCAAAAATCGTGGCGCGCGAGATTTGGCGTTCGGGATTCTTGGGCTTGAGGAAAAAAAATAGAACGGTGACGAGGAGACTGAACACGAGAGCGGCGAGCAGTGAGTGAAAGTAAGTGCGATGGAAAGAGAGATACGCGGAGGGACCGAAATAGGTGCTGCAGAGGTCCACATCAGCAGTTGTTCCGGCAAGGACGACAGCGATGGTGGCCGAGCGAGAAAGGCGGGGGAAGGCGGCGCGTTGAAGAGTAAAAGAGGCCAGGGCGTGGGTGAGCGGATCCATAGCCGAGAAGTTATCTCAGAACGCTGCATCGAGTCGCAAGTAAAAGCGGCGGCAAGCCGCCGCACTCCAAACGGACGGCCTCAGAAGGCCGTCCCTACACAGCCACAGACGCCGGTAAGATGCCGGCGCTGCAGAATGGGGCGCAGCCGTCCTGCGCCCCTACAAGAGGCTAGATTTCGCGGCCTCCAGTGCGGGGCGGGCGAGGGAAACGCCGGCCCCACATGTTGAAAAAAGTTCGCGGTCAGTAAGCTGCAGCCTAGGCCGCGGCGGGCTTGGCCCGTTGGAAGAAAGCGAGCAGCTCCGCGTTAATCACGTCTTTGTGGGTGGAGCACATGCCGTGAGGCGCGCCGGGAATGACTTTCAGCGTGGCGCCGTTGACGAGCTTGGCGGACAATAGCGCGGAGTCGGCGATGGGGACGATTTGGTCGTCGTCGCCGTGAAGAATGAGCGTGGGCACGTCCATTTTCTTGAGGTCTTCGGTGAAATCGGTTTCGGAGAACGCTTTGATGCAGTCGTAGACCGCTTTGTGACCAGCCATCATGCCCTGAAACCAGAAGGAATCCCGCAAACCTTGAGAGACGTTGGAGTTTGGCCGATTGGCGCCGTAGAAGGGAATCGTGAGGTCTTTGAAAAACTGCGAGCGGTCGCTGAGAACGCTTTTGCGAATTTTGTCAAAGACTTCCATGGGCAAGCCGCCTGGATTCGAAGGAGTCTTGAGCATGATTGGCGGAACGGCACCAATCAGCACGGCTTTGGCGACGCGCTTCGAACCGTGGCGGCCGATGTAGCGGGCGACTTCGCCGCCGCCGGTGGAGTGGCCGACGTGGATGGCGTTCTTGAGGTCGAGGGCTTCGGTGAGCGCGGCGAGGTCGTCGGCGTAGGTGTCCATGTCGTTGCCATTCCAGGGCTGGCTTGAACGGCCATGGCCGCGGCGGTCGTGAGCGATGCAACGATAGCCGCGGTCGGCCAGGAAAATCATTTGATCTTCCCAAGCGTCGGCGCTGAGCGGCCAACCGTGGCTGAAGACAACGGGCTGGCCCGAGCCCCAGTCCTTGTAATAAATCTGCGCGCCATCCTTGATGTTGAGTGTGGCCATGAGAAGTCTCCTTTGAGCAGGAATATGTTCGAGTAGTACAACAAAGATCCGAAGGCGATGAACCCGGAAGTCATCAGGCACCTCCCCTGAAACGAATCGGTTGGATGTGCGAGAGGAGACGAAGTATACACCGGGGCGTATGAAAGGAAAAGTCGGCGAAGGCGAAGAAGAAGAGTTAGCAGCAGGAGTGCCTCACTCCAGCAAAGGCGCCCCCCTCAGAAGGCGGCCGCTAGAAACTAAGACGCGATAGTGTTTGCTAACTGTGGGGTGCACCATGCTGCGCCCCTACGAGAAAAAAGTTCGCAGAGAAGAATTCATGCAGGCTTGCGAGGGACGAGGAGCTTGAGGGCATGGGGGATGATGCGGAACTCGACGGGGAGGCGCGCGAGCGGCTCGCCGTCAATTTGCGCGTGGACGGGATTCGAATCGAGCGGTTCGCAGAGGACAGAGTCGGATTTGAAAAATTCGAGGCCAGGCGTGCCGCGGAGTTTATTGAGCCAGAGCAAAGGCAAATAGCTGAGATAACGGAGGCCGCTGCGCGTGGCGAGAGTCAGGATTTCGAAGCGGTCTTCGAAAAGATCGGCTTCGGTGGTGATTTTGAACGGGCCGCCGTAATTTTGCGTGCGGCCGACGATGACGAGAGAGGCGTCGATTCTGAGATCGCCGCTGACGACGCGGAAATGCGGGAATTTGTAGCGGAAAACCTCGCGAAGGCCTCCCCACCAATAGGCAAGAATGCCCACGCGTGACTTGAGGCCGAGGCTGACCGAGTAGACGATCATGCCGTCGGGGCCGGCGCCGGCGACGCTGAGAAAATACTTTTTCTTTTCGGGTTGCTCGAGAGGAGTGGCAAGGCCGAGGGCGATCTCTTTCACTTCGCCGTGGACAAGCTTTTGTGCAGCTTTGGGAATGTTCCATGGCAGACCCAGTTCTTTGGCGAGAATGTTGGCGGTGCCGCCGGGAAGAAGGGCCAGCGGGACGCGATGGCCGTTGTGGTGAGCCGCCAGGCCGTTGACGATTTCATTGAGTGTGCCATCGCCGCCGCAGGCGATGACGAGGCCGCGGTTTTCGGCGGCGGCGCGCGCGGCGATTTCGGTGGCGTGGCCGGGGCCGGTGGTCTCGGCGAGGTCGGCGTCGATGCCGCGCGTGGCAAAAATGTGGCGCGCTTGATCGAGCAAACGCCGGCGGCCGCTGCCGCCATTGCCGGCGTTGGGATTGTGGATCATCAGGGCGTTTTGCCGGTCAGCGGTCATCTGGTTCTCCGTAGGGCCGTCCCTTCATTCTATATAATGTAGGTCAAATTTATACGGTGTTTCCCCAAACTTTGTGACGTAATGAAAGTAAGGATGTAAAAAAGATGTAATGAAAAGAACGTCGGGCTGATGGATTGCGAGGATGCCGGTGGCTCTAAACACAGAGGACACGGAGGAACGGAGAACACAGAGAAGAGAAAGACGAGCAGAGAAGAGCGAGGGCGAGAGAGGGTATGGCGAAAGCGGCGGCGGCAAACGTGAAGGACGTGAAAAAAGAGATTGAAGAACTGCGCGAAAAGCTGGGCTATCACGAATACCGGTATTACGTGCTGGATGAGCCGGAGATCTCGGACGCGGCATACGACCGGTTGATGGAGCGGTTGAAAGAGCTGGAAGCGGCACATCCGGAGCTGGTGACACCGGATTCGCCGACGGTGCGTGTGGGCGGCGCGCCACGGGAGGGTTTTCAGACCGAGCGGCACGGTCGGCCGATGCTGAGCCTGGACAACGCGTTTTCGTATGATGCGCTGCGCGAATGGGACCGGCGCGTGCGAGAGGGGAGCGGCAAGGAAAAAATCGAGTACATTGCGGAGCACAAGTTCGACGGGCTGAGCATTTCGCTGCAATACGAAGATGGCGTGCTGGTGCGCGGGGTGACGCGCGGAGACGGTACGACGGGCGAGGATGTGACGCCGAATGTGAAGACGATCCGGTCGGTGCCGCTGCGCGTGGATGCTGCGGCGCTGAAAAAAGCGAAGCTGCGAGCGGATTTCGAGGTTCGCGGGGAAGTGATGATGACGCGGAAAGCGTTCGAAGAGCTGAACAGGCAGCAGGAACGGATTGGCGGGAAAATATTCGCAAATCCACGAAATGCGGCGGCGGGAGCTGTGCGCGTGCTCGACCCGAAGATCACGGCGTCGCGAAAGCTGGACTTCTTCGCGTATTACCTGCTTGTGGATGGAAAGGTGCGGTTCGCGAAGCATTCAGAGGCCCTGGAAGCTCTGAAGCAATTACGGTTCCGCGCCTCGGACGATTGGAAGCTATGCAATGGGATTCAGGAGGTGATTGTCTATTGCGAGGAGTGGGACGCGAAACGGGAGAAGCTGCCGTACGAAATTGATGGCGTGGTGATTAAAGTGAACTCCACGGCGATCCAAAATGAACTGGGTTACACGGCCAAGGCCCCACGGTGGGCGATTGCGTTCAAATATCCGGCGCGGCAGGAAACGACGGTGGTGAAGGACATCGTCGTGAACGTAGGTCGCACGGGGGCGTTGACGCCGGTCGCGATTCTGGAACCGGTGCAAGTCGGAGGCGTCACTGTCAGCCGATCCACGCTCCACAACATGGATGAAATCGAGCGGCTGGGATTGCAGATTGGCGACAAGGTGCTGATCGAACGCGCGGGAGAAGTGATTCCGCACGTGCTGAAAGTGGTGAAGCCGGGGAAGGACCGAAGGCCGTTTCGGATGCCGAAGACGTGCCCGGAGTGTGGGAGCGCGATTCACCATGTTGAGGGAGAAGTGGCGTACCGGTGCGTCAACGCAGCGTGCCCGGCAAAGAGGAAAGAATCGATTTTGCATTTCGCGAGCCGGCACGCGATGGACATTGACGGCTTGGGTGAAAAAATTGTGGACCAGCTGGTGGACAAAGGGCTGGTGAAAGACGTTGCGGATTTGTATTCGATCAAAGAGGAGCAAGTTGCGGTGTTGGAGCGCATGGCCGAGAAGTCCGCAAAGAATTTGCTGGAGGAGATTGAGGCGAGTAAGAAACAGCCGCTAGCGCGGGTGATTTATGCGCTGGGGATCCAGTTTGTGGGCGAGCGCACGGCGCAATTGCTGGCGGAGCATTTTTCGTCGCTGGAGGAATTGGCCGACGCGAAAGAGGAGGAACTCGAGCAAGTGCCGGAGGTGGGGCCGAAAGTGGCGGCAAGCATCGTGGAGTTTTTCTCGGAGCCGGCGAACCGGCAGTTGATTAAGAAGTTGGCGAAGGCCGGAGTGCAGCCGAAGGCGGAAAAACGAGAGGTCAAGAGCGATAAGTTTGCGGGGAAGACGTTTGTGTTTACGGGAACGCTGGCAAATCGCACGCGGGAAGATGCAGGAGCGATTGTGGTGGAACATGGAGGGCAGGTGAGCGGGTCGGTGAGCAAGAAGACGAATTACGTGGTGGTGGGGCAGGATCCGGGATCGAAATACGACAAAGCAAAGGAGTTAGGAGTGACAATTTTGAGCGAGGGGGAGTTTGAGAAGCTGGTGGGGCGGAAGTAAGGGAATTTAGCGGCGGTAGTTCCGCCCGCTTTCCCGGCGAAAAAGTTTCAAAGAAAGCTGACACTAGTCCTGGAGAAGGCCTCTTGGCTTCAAGCACACGCATCTGGCGAGATGGTAAGACTGGTCATTGCTGTCGACAATGCAAGAAAGCAGGCTGAGACGCGCTATAATGAAAGTGGCGGGTGAGCCGGGCGATCGCTGGTTTGCCTTAGGTACTGCGGCCGGAGGGTAAACCCTTCGGCTCCTTGCGGCACCTCAGGGCAAGCGGGAGGAAAGTCCGGACACCGTCCTGAGACACGTTGACCGCTCTGCGCTCACTACGAGGTTGCGAGCAGACGAGCACCGAAGTGCCGGGCTAAACCCCGGCGCTTCGCAAGCCAATCTAGCTTGATGGACACGGCTGGTGGGCGGAGAGCGGTCAACGGAACTCTCGATATGGCAACGCGCCTGATAACGTCAGGGGGCTGGCCACGCAGGCTCTGCCGAAAGGCAGAGTTGCACGCTTCGACGTGCAGCGTTCCGGTTAGACCGGAACGTAGGTGCGGCTAAGCTACGGAAAGTGCCACAGAGAAGAGACCGCCGGCGGAGCGCAGCACGGTGGCAGTCGCGCAGGGAAACCTGAGCGACGCCAGAATGCGTGCAACGTTAGGCAAGGGTGAAAAGGTGGGGTAAGAGCCCACCGCTCCGGTGGTGACATCGGAGGCACGGAAAACCCCGCGTGGTGCAAGGCCAAATAGGAGGGGAGAGCCGGCCCGGCTCGCTGAGCGCGTTTTCGAAAGAAAGCGCGCTTCGTTCGCGGCGGCGCAAGCCGCTGCGAATGGAGAACCCTCGGGTAGGCTGCTGGAGTCACGGTGCGAACCGTGACCTAGAGGAATGATCGCCGCGGTGAACAATTCGCAAAATCAATTGTTTACTCGACAGAATCCGGCTTATATGGCTCGCCCGCCAACTATTCTGTTTGCCGTAACTTAGGAGGCATCCTTTAGCTTTATGGGTCTCTCGCGAAAATCCTATCCTGGTGCGAATGCCTTTGAAATCAGCAACATTCAAGTAGATGAAATTGAGGCCGTGCTTAACGGGCCATAGGAAAGTAACAATGTTACATTACCGCGAAAGCCTTCCGCGATAGCGGCCTTGAAAGATACGACCTCAAAGCGAAAGTTGACAATTCCGTTGCAAATGACATGCGAAACCTTACCAAAGAGCAATTCAAGTCTAAGCAGCAGCCCATGCTTCTCGAACTCTTGGCTGACCTTTTTAAGCTGGAGGTTCATCGCGAAACCCGCGAGCTTCCTGTTTGCGAGCTTGTTGTCGCGGGCAACGGAGCAAACCTCCAGCAAGCAACGGTTGGCGAATTACCGCAGATGCGTTTCGGGAAAGGCCTGATAGCAGGCCAATCGGAGCCCATTGGTCTGGCACAGAATGGTCGGCCTTCCCTGGTGCGGATGCTGTCGCTAGAGCTCCAGCGTCCCGTCTTGGATAAGACTGGGCTCAAAGGTATCTATGACTTCTCGCTGGAGTGGACCCCTGATGATCGTCTAGGTGTGGAACACGGACCTTCTCTCTTTGTGGCAATTCAGGAGCAGCTGGGACTTAAACTGCTCCCATCAAATGAGCAAACGGCGCCAGTTCAAGTGCTTGTTGTGGATCATGCGGAGCGAGTAACGAGCAACGAGAAGGTGAACGCGGTACACCTGAATTGAATTGGGCTCACAGCGATTGGATTGGATATCGGGCTTGTTTCGGCGCCCGCTATTTTCAATAATTTGCAGAGCCCAAGGTCACGGTCGGCTGCTTATGCGCAGTCGTCCGGGCTCCACTACGGTAAATGCATCTCCCAGCCGCGAACCTAACTTGGACACCGCCTGAATTACGGTCGCGGACTTGGCACGGCGCGCTCGGCTGGGAAACCTTACCAGGATTACGCCGGCTGATGAACGACCGCGTGCGTAAATCAATTCGCCGAAATCGCGGTCTTCCGTGATGAGCACACGCTTCTCTTTTAAAGCACGTTCCAACACTTGGTCATCGGTCGCGCCCTTCGCGATTTCTGCGATGGCAACCACGTCGTGACCGGCTTCGCGCAACGCCTGGATTACGGGCCTGGCACAGCTTTCGTCGGCCACGAAGTTCATGCGTTAGGATTTGCTCGCGAATGGCTCGTTTGGGAGCAGCACCACTTCCTCGTGTGCGACGCTCGCCGCGCCATAGGCTACCGCCGCCCGGATATCTTCCGTTGTGAGGTGCGGGTAATCTTCCAGCAGTTCGCCCTCGCTGGCGCCCTCGGCGAGTTTACGTAGGATCAGCTCGACGGTGATTCGCGTCCCTCGAATCACTGGTTTCCCCATCATAATCGCTGGGTCAATGTCGATTCGCTCAGTGGTCATTGGCAATCCTCTTCACAAATCATATCGCCATTGCGAAAACTGTGCCATAACTGTGACACAAAACCTGTTTTTGCTGCCAAGACTGATTTTATGACAGGTTTCATTTATTGATTCACGTAACTTATTGAAAGTAAAGAGTTGCTCGAAGATTCCAGCTTACCGGCTCGCCCGCCACTACTTCACTAACTCCGGGGAAAAAAAAACCGCTAGAATCACGCCACAATCGGTAGCAAACGGCACACGTGAACGACCGCGCCGCGAAGGCGATTCGCGTTTCTTTTCGAGGCGACCGTTTCGCTCGATTGTTTCTTGGGCCCGCTTGAGGCGGAGGGGAACGGAAGGCCTGCTCACCGCCGGGCTAAAGGCGAATCGTTGACCCATGCGGCACAATCGCCCGCAGAGATTGGTTTGCCCCGAAGAAGAAGCAACGCGATGGGCTGATGAAGTGCCTGGACGCGCTCAAGCATTGGACTACCTATTTCTTTGCGTTCTGGAAATGGTACGGATGGAAATAAGCCTTCCGAGAAAGCCTAGGAATCCAAATCGATTCGCACGGTAAGAAGTTCCGTGCCGAAGAAGCGCACGGCGGCGGCGTTCGAAGCTGCTGCCGGAAAGCTGACGAGAGAGCCAGCGCTGACGCTCGCGGGGATCGTCACCCAGCAACAGATGCGCGGCGCCGGTGTGCCAGCGGAGGCGAAATCCATTGCGGAGCTTGACGCGGACGCGCGGATTTTTAGCAATATTGCGAACGTAGCCGGCATCCATGCCATGCTCAGCGACGAGCCAGAATTGCTGGCCAACACGTCCGTTACCCACCGCGGTGCGGCGAGGCTTGCCGGTCGCGCGGCCGATGGTTTCCAGGAGCGCGCAACCAGGCGGAACAATTCCCAAGGCAAACGAAAGCTTGATGGGCGGGTTGAGAACAAACTTCTGCATCAAAGGAACGATTTGGCGCTT
The DNA here is from genome assembly GCA_003224085.1 of Acidobacteriota bacterium. Lineage (GTDB taxonomy): Bacteria > Acidobacteriota > Terriglobia > Acidiferrales > UBA7541 > Acidiferrum. Next base: position 17,349 of record QHYK01000086.1, read on the forward strand.
CATCGCTGCCGCGAAGCACTGCGCCAAGCCTTATCGTGACGCAAATTCACGGACGCAGCCGCGGCAAGCCCGATTCCCGGAAGGAAATTCGTGGTCGATTCGGGCCATACCTAGGATTTTACAAAAAGGCTGCGTCCCGGTAGTGTGATGTCGGTGTGAGGTAGCAGAAAATGAAGACGATTAAAGGACCGGCAATTTTCTTGGCGCAATTTGCGGACGACAAACCTCCTTTCAACCGGCTAAGCGATATTGCCAAATGGGCGGCGGGGCTTGGCTACAAAGGGGTGCAAATTCCGACGTGGGACGCGCGGCTTTTCGATCTGAAGCGCGCGGCGGAAAATCGCAAGTATTGCGACGAGATTTTGAGCACCCTCGCGGCAAGCGGCGTTGCACTTACGGAGCTTTCTACGCACCTGCAAGGGCAACTGGTGGCGGTACATCCGGCATATGACGCGGCATTTGACGGCTTCGCTCCGGAATCCGTTCGAGGAAATCCTCCCGCGCGGCAGGCATGGGCTGCCGAACAGCTTTTGTTTGCGGCGAAAGCTTCGGCGAATTTGGGAGTCAAGGCCCACGTGACATTTTCGGGCGCGCTGGCTTGGCCCTACATTTATCCATGGCCGCAGCGGCCGCCGGGATTGATCGAGACGGCGTTTGAGGAATTGGCGAAGCGCTGGAAGCCAATTTTGGATGCGTTTGATGCGGCGGGGGTTGACCTTTGCTTCGAATTGCACCCTGGCGAAGATCTTCATGACGGCCTAACGTTCGACATGTTCCTCGATCGAGTCGGTGGACACAAACGATGCAATATTTTGTTTGATCCGAGCCATTTTGTGTTGCAGCAGCTTGATTACCTCGCCTTTCTCGACATCTACCATTCCCGCGTCAAGATGTTCCACGTGAAAGATGCGGAGTTTCATCCAACCGGCCGCCAAGGCGTTTACGGCGGATACCAGAGGTGGGTGGAGCGCGCGGGGCGGTTCCGGTCACTGGGCGACGGTCAGGTGGATTTTCGCGGCATTTTTTCGAAGCTGGCGCAATACGATTTCGATGGCTGGGCGGTCCTCGAGTGGGAGTGCTGTATAAAAAGCAGCGACCAGGGAGCGCGGGAAGGCGCGCCCTTTATTGCGCGGCACATTATCGAGACGGCAGAGCGAGCGTTTGACGACTTCGCAAAATCTGGTGCCGACGAAGAAGCGAACCGCAGAATGCTGGGGCTGCCGGCTCGAAAGGAAGGGAAACATGCCGGGTGAAGCCAGGAGTGAGAGCAAGCGTCGGCGGCTGCGACTCGGCATGGTGGGAGGCGGGCCGGGCGCATTTATCGGCGCGGTGCATCGTATTTCCGCCCGAATGGATGACTGCTATGAGCTGGTTGCTGCGGCGCTGAGTTCCGACCCGGGAAAGAGTCTGGCCGCCGCCAAGGACCTGCACATTCCGCGTGCGTACGGGCGATTTGAAGAAATGGCTGCGGCCGAAGCCGGGCGTCCGGATGGCATCGAGGTGGTGGCTATCGTCACACCCAATCATATGCATTACGTGAATGCAAAAAAGTTTCTCGACGCGGGGGTTCACGTGATCTGCGACAAGCCGCTGACGACGACGCTCGAGGACGCGCTGGACCTGGCGAAAATTGTCGAACGCAGTGGCTTGATTTTCGGGTTGACGCACAATTACACCGGCTACCCAATGGTGCGGCAGGCGCGCGAGATGGTGCTAGCGGGAGAACTTGGCGCGCTGCGGGTGATTCAAGCGGAGTATGCGCAGGATTGGCTTTCGACGCCGCTGGAGAGGACGGGGCAGAAACAAGCCGAGTGGCGCACGGATCCCGCGCGCAGCGGACCGGGCGGCTCCCTGGGAGACATCGGCACGCACGCGCACAACTTGGCTTGTTTTGTGACCGGGTTGCCGGTGCAACAGGTTGCGGCCGAGGTGACGACGTTCGTGCCGGGGCGGCGGCTCGACGACAACGTGCAAATGTTGCTGCGCTTTCCCAAAGGCGTGAAGGGCATGCTCTGGGCGAGCCAGGTTGCGGCGGGAAACGAGAACAATCTGCGTTTGCGCGTTTATGGTGAGAAGGCCGGATTGGAATGGCAGCAGGAGAATCCGAACGAACTCACTTTCATGCCTTTGGGGCAGCCGCGGCGGATTATGAAGCGCGGTGGACCAGGAACGGGAAGTGCTGCCGCGCGGGCGATCCGAATCCCGGCGGGGCATCCGGAAGGGTATCTGGAAGCATTCGCGCAGCTCTACAAAGATTTGGCCGAGCAGATTACGGCAAAACAGGAAAGCCGCTCACCGGATCCGCAGTCGATGCTCGTCCCGGGAATCGCCGAAGGCGTGGAGGGAATGCGATTTATTTCCGCGGTGCTGGAGTCCTCGCGCAAAGGCTCCGCATGGACGGCGCTTTCGGGCTCGCGGTAACTGCTATCAAGGCGCGCCCTGATCGCGTGGCTATAAGAAAACAGCGCGGCGTTTAAAAGAATGGGTGAAAAGTTTCTATTGCGCTGACTTGCGCAAGCTCCCACAATAAGCCAAGGCTCCCAAGAGCCATGAAATTGGAGTCTTACCATGGATGAAGTTCTTCGTACCGCACCGCTTAAAGAAACTGCTCCTCTCACCGAATCTGCTCCCCTTAAGGAGCTCGATGACTGGGATGATTTTGTAGCCACGCGCTATCGGCCAGGAAAATCGGAAGAGCAATTCCGGAACTATCGGGCCGACGCCAATCCCACGGTTACGGAGTTCTACCGGCAGAATCACGCACACCAAACTTTAGATTTTGTTCTAAAGAAAAAAGCGGAGTACTGCGGACGCAAGCGAGGGAAGAAGAGCATCTGGGAAATGGCTGAGTACCTGAATACGCTGGTGGACGAGAGCGATCCAGACACGGACTTGAGCCAGATCGAGCACCTGCTGCAAACTTCCGAGGCGATTCGCAAAGATGGCCACCCGCGTTGGTTCATTCTCACGGGTTTCCTACACGATTTAGGGAAAGTGCTGTGCTTGTACGGCGAACCGCAGTGGGCGGTGGTAGGGGATACCTTTCCGGTTGGTTGTGCGTACTCGGATCAAGTGGTTTTCCCGGAATTTTTCGCCGCCAATCCGGACGCGAGTGTCCCCGAATATCAGACCAAGTACGGCATTTACGAACCCCGCTGCGGGCTAGATAAGGTGCATCTCTCATTCGGGCATGACGAATACATCTATCAAGTCGCGCGGAACTACCTTCCCGAAGAAGGGCTGTACATGCTCCGCTATCACTCGTTTTATGCGGCCCACCGGCACAACGCCTACCGCCACCTGATGAATGAGCACGACGAGGGGATGTTTGCGTGGGTGCGGAAGTTCAATCCCTACGATCTTTATTCGAAGGGGCGCCAGCGCCCCGACACGAAAGCCCTTCTTCCTTTTTATCAGGACCTGGTGTCCGAGTTTTTCCCCGACCAAATTGATTGGTAGCTGCCAAGTCTATCAGGCAAATCATTGCTCCAGGGAAGGCTGGATTTTTGTCTTCAGCGCAGACCCATTAGAGGACATCGATCGAACACTTTGCCGTCTGCCTTGAACGCGACGCCGTTCTGCAGAGCCCACTTGTCAAACAGCGCGGGATTGGTGGAGAGGTGCAGCAGCGCGGTGGCTATTTCTTCGACTTTAGGCATGCCGTTGTGCACGAGATAAAAGCAAGTTTCTTCGTAAGGGGACTTAGGATCTTTGGGATTCTGGACCCGCCTAATGAACCTATCGCGCAGCTGAAACTGCACCTTGCCCACGTTCAGAACATAAGCGCCATCTATCTTCGTCGCGCCAGTGAGCGCAAGGATGCGATTCAGAAAGGCAGCGGCGCGCTGGTCCCTGGAGAGAGCCGGTGCACGCAAGCCGTTTGTTTCCCGATGGCCTCCAAATAGGGAGAATCCTCCTGGCCCGTTGGCATGCAAGCCGTAGGAGAAGGCCTGGTTCGCTGGCCTTTGCGGCGCAATCGCATGGGCCAAATCCCTTCGGCGAAGTTCGAAGAGAGCGAATTTCCACCGGAGAAGCACAAGGACACCTACAAGCACGGCGAAGACGACCACGGGCAAGATTGCAGAAGCCATCATGGCTATGACACCCGCCAGACATGGCCCGCGCCCGCCACAGCTTTCGCCTTGATCGTAACGAAGCCGCGCTGCCGATTACCACATCTGGACTGACGATTCTAGGTCTAGCCGCCAGCGATCGGGTGAACCATCAGGACTTCATTTTGCGCCCGAGTAATTTTCTCGATGCGTTCACCGGTGGCGATGTCGAACGGCTGCGCTCCGGTCTTGGCTTCGTATTCCGCAATCACCCGGTTGACTTCGTCCATGTCGGCGGTTGCGGGATCGTACTCGAGAATCGTGGTATCGCCCTGGGATGAAAACGTCACAATCTTGGCGTTCATGCTTTGGTCTCCTGTGGGACTTCATCTAGCTTCCTGCGGGTTAGAAGCTGGCGGGTTGGGGTCCCTCCCGCCATATTGCACCGATTTCCAAAGATGTCAAGACTGCATTTGGCCTGCAATAACTCAGGTAACGTTTCGACCCATGGAGGATTTTGTTTTTTTTTGAAGCAGCCTGTGGCTTTGACTAAGAGAGGTCTAGTAGTACTTCAACGCAGATTCGCAGCACGCGTTTTTTGTCGGCTCGATTCAGCTCAACGTGAAATGGGCATGCGAATTACATTCGTGAACTCGTCTGGCAGAACGGCGACGCCATCGCGGAAGGCCACCACTTTGCCCGAATTGGCAGCGACGCGCTCGCCGGGAACGACAATCCCGACAAGATTGAGTGGATCAGCCGCGGACACCGTGATGATTTCGCCGGATGGCAGCTGATTGCGCATGGCGCGGAGAGATTCCACGGACCCAGGCAAAGCGAATTGCTCTCCCAGGAAATTGCTGACGAAGCGGCCGCCGCGAACTTCGCCACGATCTTCCAGTCGGCGAAAAGTGATGAGCAACTCGCGCCACTTGGGGAGAATGGTTTCGCGCGTGAGAAGCTCGCGAAAGACGACGCCATAGCGGCGGAGCAGCATCCAGCAAATGGCTTCGAGGGCGCGGTTGCGGTCGGGGTTCTCGTTCGAATAGAGCAGCGACCAGCGGCCTGCGCTGTGGCGCGGGCGCGAAGTGCGCCCGCTGCCCTGGCCGGAGCGACGCTTGGGATCGATGAGCGCGCGGAGGTTATCAAAACCGTCCGCGGTTAGCATGCCTGCGGTGACCAGCTCCCAGAGCGCGGTTTCCACTTCAGACTTCAGCTTGCCGGTGCCGCGGACAATGTCGGCGAAAAAAGAAGCGCCGCGCTGGCGCAGGTACAGGTGGACGGAAGCGGCATCGGGGCTGAGGCCAACCGCGCTCGCCTCGCTTCCTTCGCGCTGGGGGATCATCCAGTCCGCCTCTTCGCGCACGAAGAAAGTAATCGGAGCAACACTGGTGGGAATGACGCGGCGTTTTCCGTCGGAGAGCGCTTCCAGTGTGGCCGGATGTGGAGATAGGCGGCCCCAGCCGACCGCGCCCGTCAAGCAAAGCTGGTCGAGAACTTTGGGGTCGTAATCCGCGATGCGGCGTTTGAGGATTTGGCGCTCCCAGGAATTTGCAGGGGCTTCGAAGCCTTGCACCTGGCGAATCGCTTCGAGAGTGCCTCGCTCGCCGAGAAGCTGCGTGCCAGGGGACACGTGCTGCCAGCGAAGCAGCCAGTTCATGAATTGCGCGGGGGTGACAGACTGGATTTCTTTGCGAAGCTGCCCGAGCGTCAGCCGGTGGATGCGCGCAAGCAGGCGGCGCTCACACCACTCGGTTTGTTCGGAGTGAGGATCGGTAAACCTGCCGCGCAGGACAACGCCTCTGGTCTCCAGACGGAGCAAAGCGTTGTCCATGTCCGGGGCTGGGAGCGCGAGGACGGTGGCCAGTTGATTTGCAGTCAAAGGACCGGAATGTGAAATCCAGCCGGTTACCAGCGACAGCAGGGCATCTTCGCGGGAGATCGCAAAGGAATCTAGGGTCGGAGGTGGGACTTCAAAGCGGGCCGTGGGGAAGATTTGCGAGAACGCGGTCACGCGCTCTGCTGCAACCCAATAGCTCGAGCTGCCCACATTCGCCCGGCCGATTCTGTGATTGGCGACGAGCTGCTCGAAAAACGGGTTCCAAGTTCCGAGCGATTCCTGTAGCTTCCCGAGCACATGATTGCCTTGGAGTGGTGCGACATTGATAGAGGCTGGCAAAGCAACGAAAGTCAGTAGCGCGTCGTGCAACTCCTCGGCGTCGCGTACGTCGGGCCACGCTTGGTCGCACACTTCGGCAATAGCCTCCGGATTGAGCCGGCCGATTTCTCCCAGTACCGCCTCAGGCAAGATGCGGCGCATCTCGACCGCACGGGCGCGGCGCTCTTCGAGCGGCGCATCGTCGAGATAGGCATAGGGATTGGCATTAAGAATTTCGTGGGAAAACTGAGATGGAACCGGCGTGTCTACCGCGAGGGAGGTGATGCGGCCATCGGTGATGTCGCGAATCACGCGCTCGAGCCCTTCGATGTCGAGGGCTTCGGTAAGAACGTCCTTCATCACTTCGCGGATAAGTGGATGCTTCGAAATCGCAATGTCGCCTTCCGGAAGGTTTTCCTGGCAAGCGAGGGCCTCGGGAAAAACGGCGGACAGCAAGTCGTCGGCGCGCATGCGCTGGATCGGCGGCGGAACTTTTTTGCCATTGCGAAAACGAAGCAACGCCAGCGCCCGGCCGGCGTCCCAGCGCCAGCGCGCAGTGAAAAGCGGAGAAGCCAGCACGGCTTGCTCCAAAACGGAGCGAAGGGAATTGGAATGGAGAAAGTGAAACACATCGGCGAGCGGAAAACTGTGTTGCTCGCTGAGGGAGATATTCAGTCCATTATCGGTGGCCGCGGCTTGTAGCTCGAAATTAAACGAACGGCAGAAGCGTTTGCGCAACGCCAGACCCCACGCTTTGTTGATGCGCGCGCCGAAGGGAGCGTGGATGATAAGTTGCATGCCGCCGCTTTCGTCGAAGAAGCGCTCGGCAATGACGGTGGTTTGCGTGGGAACCGCTCCCAGCACGGCTCGGCCACCGATGATGTACTCCACGGCTTGCTCCGCGCCGGCATCATCCAAGCCGCATTCAAGTTTGAGCCAGTTCACTGCCGCGCCGAAGTCCGGCGTCGCTTTCGTGTCCGCATCCGGCGCGCTACGCGGAATGAAGGAACTGATTTTATCGCGCAGGTCGGAAACATGGGCTGAGAGTTCATCCGTGCGTGCGGGCGCTTCGCCGCGCCAGAAAGGTATCGTCGGCGCGGCTCCTTGCGCGTCTTCTACGAGCACGCGCCCCGATTGCACGCGGCGAATGCGCCAGGAAGTATTTCCCAGCAGCATGACGTCGCCGACAAGGCTCTCCACCGCGAAGTCTTCGTCCACGGTACCAACGATCGTGCCTTCGGGATGAGCCGCCACGGTGTAAAGGGAATTCTCGGGAATGGCGCCACCGCTGGTGATGGCCGCAAGCCGGCTGCCGCGGCGCGCGCGAACTATCCCGTTCACGCGGTCGCGATGCAAGTAGGCAGCATAGCGCCCGCGACTGCTAGCGATGCCTTCGGAAAGCATCTCGATGAGTTCGTCGAAATCTGCGCGCGGAAGGTTGCGGTAGTGATAAGCACGGCGCACGGATTGGAACAGTTGGTCTTCCTTCCAATCCTCGGCGGCGCACATGGCGACGATTTGCTGAGCCAGAATGTCGAGGGGCGCTTCGGGGACGGCAAGTCGGTCGAGGTCGCCCTGACGAATCGCCCGGATGAGCGCTGCGCATTCGAGCAAATCGTCGCGCGTGGTAGCGAAAAACCGGCCTTTGGGCACGGCTCCGCGCCAGTGGCCTGCGCGGCCAATGCGCTGCAGGGCTGCGGCGATGGAGCGCGGCGAGCCAATCTGGCAGACGAGATCCACGCTGCCGATGTCAATTCCTAACTCGAGAGACGCCGTAGCCACCAGCGCACGGATTTCTCCGGCCTTCAATTTTCTTTCTGCGGCGAGGCGTAGTTTGCGCGACAAGCTGCCGTGGTGCGCGGCGACGCCATCTTTCCCCAAGCGTTCGCCGAGATGATGCGCCATGCGCTCGGACAAGCGGCGCGTATTGACAAAAATAAGCGTAGAACGCTGCTGCCTGGCCAGCGCGGCTATGCGATCGTAGATTTCGTCCCACATTTCGTTAGAGGCCACAGGGCCGAGCTCGCCGCCAGGAACTTCGATAGCCAAATCAAGCTCCCTGCGATGACCGATTTGAACAATGTGAGGTGTGGGTCTAGCCGAACCAGCCAGAAAGTCAGCTACGAGTTCGATGGGCTTCTGTGTAGCAGAGAGTCCGATGCGAGGGAGGCGCTTGTCGGTTAAATGATCGAGACGTTCGAGTGAAAGCGCCAGATGTGCACCGCGCTTGTCGTCCGCGACGGCGTGGATTTCGTCCACGATGACCGACTCCACGGTCCTCAGGACTTCCCGGCTTCGGGCGGCGGTCAGCAGGATATACAGGGATTCAGGCGTAGTAACAAGGATGTGCGGCGGGTGCGCCAGCATGGCGCGGCGTTCGTGCGCGAGCGTGTCCCCGGTGCGCACGGCGGTGCGAATTTCTGGCATGAGCATTCCCCGCTGTCCCGCGAGTTGCAGAATTTCTCCCAGCGGAAGTTCCAGGTTTTTCTGAATGTCATTGCTTAACGCCTTAAGCGGAGACACGTACAAAACTTCGGTCAGGTCCAGTAATTCTCCGCACAGTGCTTTGCGCACCAACCGGTCAATGCAAGTTAGAAACGCGGCCAGCGTTTTTCCTGAACCAGTTGGAGCGGAAATCAGCGCAGTTTTTCCGGCGAGGATGTGCGGCCAGCCCTGGAGTTGCGGCTCGGTAGGCGTGCCGAAGCGCCCAAGAAACCAATCGCGGACAAGCGGGTGCGCCCATTCCAGACCGGAACAGTTTTGTTGGGGAGGTTCGGTGGCCATGGCCGAGGCCCTGCCCCCAAATTATAGCTCTGAACGATGCTTGCTGCGCAGAGGACCGACGCGGGTACCGCCTATTCCCAATTTCCAAAGAGCTGTCGCGGCGTCTTCGTGCGGCTTGCTTATTTTCCTTGTATCTGCCGTATGATGCTCTCATGCGGCTTCTGCTGGTGGAAGATGATGCGCGGATAGCGCGGTTCGTGGCTAAAGGACTGCGCGAACAGGCGTACGCCGTCGATGTAGCGGCGACAGGCGAAGATGCACTTTATCAGGCGGCGGTAAACACCTACGACTTGGTGATCCTCGATGTGATGATTCCCGCGCCGGATGGTTTCGCAGTTTGCTGCGAACTGCGCAAATCCGGCCAGCGCATGCCTATTTTGATGCTGACCGCGCGCGATGCCGTGGAGGACCGCATCGCGGGCCTGGACCACGGCGCGGACGATTACCTTACAAAGCCATTCGAATTTCGCGAATTACTGGCGCGTTTGCGGGCGCTGCTGCGGCGCTCCGGCGAACTGCGGCCGGAGAAAATCACCATCGCGGATCTCGTACTAGATACCGGAGCGCAGACTGCCAAGCGCGCTGGGCGCCAAATGACGCTGACAGCCAAAGAGTATGCGCTGCTGGAATATCTAGTGCGCAACGCCGGACGTGTCGTGCGCCGCGCGGAAATTGCCGAGCATGTTTGGGACGAAACGTTCGATCCGTTTTCCAATTTGATTGAGGTGTACATCAACCGCTTGCGGCGCAAGATTGACGGGGACTCGGCGAAGCCCCTCCTGCACACGCGCCGCGGCGTCGGCTACGTTCTCGAAACAGAAGTGGACTTGCCTAAAGCAGAGGCCGACGAGGAGAGTGCCCCTCGGAAGCCGCGAAGCAAAGCGCCTTCTTCTCCCCGGAAGGGCCATGCTTGATTCGATTCGCCTTCGGCTGACGCTGTGGTACACGGTCGTGCTCGCCCTGGTGATCGGAATTCTTTGCTCCGCGGCCTATTTCATCTTTTGGCGAAACGCCGTAAAACGTACGGATGCGAATCTTGCCGAACTTGCGGAGTCCTTCCTGGTGACGCTGCGGGCGGAGCTCGAGGATCAAAACGGCACGGACGTGTTTCAGTCCGCGGCCCAAGTGGCCATGGATGAGCACCATTTTCGCGACACCCTGTACGCGATTGCAGACCAGTCGGGCAAAGTCATCCTCACCTCGCTGGAAACTCCCTCTGCCAATCCTCCGTCAAGGGCTGCGCGAAAGGTTCTTGCTTCCGATTCCTTTCAAAGCTTCCTGGCTGCGTCCTCGCGCTCTGACCGCCTTTTCAGCCACATCCCGGTTACGGAAGCCGGGTACCGCGGATACGCCCAGCATTTCGCAGCCAGGGGCAAGACCTACATCCTGATGATCTTGCAATCGCTCCATCCTCAGAACCAGATGATGGCGGAAGCGGGATCGGTGTTTGCTTGGTTGATTCCGATTGCGATTTTGCTGGCCAGCGGCGGGGGCTATTTCCTGGCGCGGAAGAGCCTCGCGCCAGTCGTTGCGATGAGCAGCCAGGCCGGCCGCATTGGGGCCGCGAATTTGCACGAACGATTGGCGGTGCAAAACGAAAAAGATGAGCTGGGACACCTGGCGCGGTCCTTTAATGGGTTGCTTGACCGGCTTGGCGAATCGTTCGACCGCCAGCGGCGATTCATGGCGGATGCTTCCCACGAACTGCGCACGCCAGTTGCCATTCTACGCGGCGAATCGGAGGTGGCGCTCTCCCAACAAGCGCGGTCGTCCGAAGAATACCGTGAGTCGCTAAGCGTGCTGCATCACGAAGCGGAGCGGCTCACGCGCATCGTGGAAGATCTTTTCACGCTCACGCGCGCCGACGCTGGACAGTATCCGCTCCAGCACAGCGATTTTTATCTCGATGAATTGATCGCGGAATGCGTCCATTCGGCGCGCACTCTGGCCCAGGCCAAAAAGATTTCTCTTACATTCGAGGGAGCGCCCGAATCCCCGATTCATGCGGACGAATCGTTGCTGCGCCGCATGCTCTTGAATCTGTTGGACAACGCGATCAAGTACACACCCGAGTGCGGGCGCATCACGGTGGCCTGTCAGCGCAACGGCAAAGAGTACGGCGTGAGTATTTCAGATACCGGCAGCGGCATTCCTGCGGAACTCCGGCCACGCATCTTCGAACGTTTTTTCCGCGTTGACAAAGCGCGCTCGCGTTCAGAAAACGACGGCGGCGGTGCCGGCCTCGGCTTGGCTATTTCGCGTTGGATTGCCGAAGCGCATCTAGGACGGCTGGAACTGACCCGTTCTGACTCCACGGGAAGCACCTTCACGGCCTACCTCCCGGCCGATTCCGAACCCGCCGCATCTCTTAGTTAATCCTGCGTTTATCCTGAAATTGCTAGCCTTAATGCGGGCGCCCTTCTTCAGGGCTGATTCCGTCATAGGAGTCTAGATTGATGAAATCACTGGGAGTCTTTGCGGTGTCATGGCCGATAGCCACTGTGTTGTGCCTGTGCGCCGCCGGAATCTCGGCGGCGCAAGACACTGCGATTCCGGCCGCTACAGCCGAGAAGCATCCGGCTCAAGCCACGTCCGCGGGAGTGCCGGCGCTGAAGCTAACGCTGCAGGATGCGCTCGAGCGCGCGCGAAAGAACAGCGTGCAATTCCAAGCCGCTCTCACGGATTCGGCTATCGCTCGGCAGGACCGATTCCAGGCGGCCACGGCTCTGCTTCCAAGCGTGGTGTATAACAATCAGGCTTTGTATACACAGGCCGCGCCGCCGGCGGCTGCCCAGCAGACGGCAGTTCCAGTGGTCTTCATCGCGAATAACGCGGTGCACGAATACATCAGCCAGGCCAACATCCATGAGTCGATTGATCTCGCGAGCGTTTCAAACTTTCGGAGGTCTGCGGCCTTGGCGGCAGCTGCCAAGGCCCGAGCGGAAATTGCCTCCCGCGGCCTCGTCGTGACCGTGGTCCAGGATTATTACGCGGTGGCGGCGGCCCAGCAGAAACTGCTTTCCGCGCAAAAAACAGCGGACGAAGGCGATCGCTTCTTCAAGTTGACGCAGGACCTCGAGCACGGCGGCGAAGTGGCACATTCGGACGTGATCAAGTCGGAATTGCAGGCGCAAGACCGCCGTCGTGCGTTGCAAGAAGCGCAATTGGCGCTGCTCAACGCGCGGCTGGATCTGGCTGTGCTGATTTTTCCGGACTTCAACGAAAGCTTTGAAGTGACCGATGATCTGCACGCGCCGGCGACGTTGCCGACGCTCGGCGAAGTGCGGCAGCAAGCCGCGCAGAATAATCCGGACGTTCGCGCCGCGCTCGAAACTGTGCGCGCCGCCGGATTTGACGTCAGCGGAGCGCGCGCCGGTTATTTGCCGTCGCTGAGCTTCGACTACTGGTATGGCATCGATGCGCCTCAGTTTGCCGTGAATGGGCCGAACGGGGTTTCCAATTTGGGTGCTTCGATCCTCGGCACCTTGAATATCCCCATTTGGAATTGGGGCGCGACGCAGAGCCGCATCCAACAAGCGGAACTGCGGCGTGCGCAGGCACAGCGGGAGCTTTCTCTCGCGCAGCGCAAGCTGCTCGCAGAAATCAAGTCGCTTTACTCGGAAGCAGAAACGGCGATGAACGAACTCGGCGGCCTGAGCCGATCGGCGGAATTGGCCGAGGAAAGCCTGCGGCTGACAACGCTGCGCTACAAGGGCGGGGAAGCCTCGGTGCTCGAAGTTGTGGATGCGCAGACAACCTATGCGCAGTCGAACGCCGCCTATCAGGACGGCGCGGTGCGCTATCGCGTGGCTCTGGCGAATTTGCAAACTTTAACGGGAGTGCTGACAACTCCATGAAACCGATCACATACCCTCAGGTCTTTCGGCCCAGGCGACGGGCCTGGCTTCCCCTAACCATTGCGCCGCTGCTTGTCTCGGTCGGCTGTAGCAAACAGGAGGCGGAAAAAGAGCCGGTGGTCACCGTGCAGACCACTGCGGCGCAGCGAGGAACAATTTCGCAAACCATTTCCGCCGAGGCAGTGATCTACCCGCTCGAGCAAGCCACCATTTCGCCTAAAATTACAGCGCCAATTACCGAATTCAAGGTGCAGCGCGGGAGCCGCGTGAGAAAAGGGCAACTGTTAGCCATCCTAGAAAACAAGGACCTCGCGGGCCAGGCGGAAGCGACCAAAGGCAGCTTCGAACAAGCGGATGCCAGCTACAAAACGTCAGTGGATGCGGCCATTCCGCAACAGATGCAAAAAGCGCAACTTGATGCAGAGGCCGCAAGAGCAGCGTATGAGGCCCAGCTTAGGGTATACAACAGCCGCAAAGAACTGTTCGATCAGGGCGCGCTTCCCCAACGCGACCTGGATTCCGCCGCAGTCGCCCTAGCCCAGGCGCGCGGCGCAAATGAAGTGGCACAAAAGCTGCTGGCGGACTTGCAGCGGTTGGGGAAGGAACAAGCAATAAAGTCGGCCCAGGGGTCGCGCTTGTCAGCGGAAGGCACCATGCTTAGTGCAGAAGCGCAGCTCAGCTACTCCATGATTCGCAGCCCCATCGACGGGGTCGTTACCGATCGGCCTCCCTACGCTGGCGATCTTGCGACTGCGAATCAGCCCATTCTTACGGTGATGAATCTGAGCCGGTTAATCGCCAAATCGCACATCCCCCAATCCGAAGCCGCAACGCTCAAAGTGGGGGACGCTTCGCAATTAAAGGTGCCGGGACTCGATGAACCCGTGAACGGCAAAGTAACTCTGGTGAGTCCTGCTCTGGATCCCGGAAGCACCACGATTGAAGTCTGGGTCGAAGCTGCGAAGCCGAGTCCTGCCTTGAAACCTGGCATGACCGTGCAGCTCGCAATGACTGCGAAGACGGTTAAAGACGCCATCGTCGTGCCGGCCAACGCCGTCTTCAAGAATCCAGAAGGCCAGGCCGACTACGTTGTGCTCGCCGGCGCGGACCAGAAGGCGCATTGGCAACCGGTGGAGCTCGGTGTGCGAAATGCGGACAGCGTGCAAGTCGTTAAAGGCTTAAATGCCGGGGCTCCGGTTATCACTGCGGGCGGATATGCGCTGCCGGACAATACTAAAATCAAAATCGAATCGCCCGAAGAGCAAGCAAAAGGGGACGAGAAAGCAGACAAAGCCGGCGATTCCTCAAAATCGGGCGCCAAAGACAAAGACGACAAGGACTAGAACCGCATGGAAACTCGGCTGGAATCCTCCAATGCTATTTCCGCGACAGCCAAGGCGGGTTTGCCCTGGTTTCACCGACTTTCCAATCCTATTTTGTTTTTGATCGTCAGTTTGGCGCTGGTGGGCGGCTATTTGGCATTCACGATTCCCGTTTCCGTTTTTCCCAGCACCGATTTTCCCCGCATCGTCGTCGGTGTGGACAACGGCGTAATGCCCATCGATCAGATGCTCGTGACCATCAGCCGTCCGATCGAAGAGGCCGTCAACAGCGTTCCCGGGCTTCAAAAAGTCACATCGATCACCAGCCGCGGCTCTGCCGAAGTGGACCTGTTTTTTGACTGGAACAACGACATGATCCTGACCTTGCAGCGCGTCGACGCCGTCCTAGCTCGCCTGCAGGCGGAGCTTCCTCCGACGGCCAAAGTAGAAACACACCGTATGACGTTCGCCGGTTTTCCAATCATCGGCTATAGCCTGACTTCAGATACCGTGCCCCCGAACAAGTTGTGGGAAATAGCGACGTACGACCTAAAGCCGCGCATCAACCGGCTCGACGGTGTCGCCACGGTCATCGTCCAGGGCGGGCGTGTACCTGAGTTTCAGGTGACTCCCGATCCCGCCCGGCTTCTCACCGCAGGCATCACCGTCCCCGATATTCTCGACGCGATTCGCCGCACCAACTTGGTGGATTCGCCAGGTTTGATCGAGCACGACCACCAACTCGTGCTGGGCCTCGTCAGTGGACAAGTGCGAACGCCGGAGCAGATCGCCCAAATTGTCGTCAAGAACTCCCCTGCGGGCGTGCCGATTCGGCTGGGCGACATTTCCTCGATCGCTCCGTCTGTAGCGCCTACTTACACGATCGTCACCGCTGACGGCAAACCCGCCGTGCTGCTCAATGTGAACCGCCAGCCCGAAAGCAATACTCTGGCGGTGGCCAACGAAGTGCACGCGCTCATCCAAGAGCTTGCTCCGACTCTTCCTTCGGGCGTGCATCTTGAACCGTTCTACGACCAGTCGACCATCGTCCACGATTCCATCTCTAGCGTTCGGGACGCCGTGCTCCTGGGAATCGTGCTTTCTTCGATCATTCTGGTGCTGTTCTTGCGTGATTGGGGAACTTCGCTCGTGGCCGGCCTGGTGATACCCGTTACCCTGCTCATCACTTTCATTGTTCTGAAAGCGACGAATCAAAGCTTCAACCTGATGACCCTCGGCGGCCTCGCCGCGGCAGTCGGTTTGGTCATCGACGACGCGATTGTCGCCCTCGAAAATATTGTCTTGCACCGGGACGCCGGACAAACCAGCTTTCAAGCCATTCAGAGCGCGTTGAAGGAATTGACCGTACCTCTGATCGGCTCGACGATTACCCCGATCGTCGTCTTTCTCCCCTTGATTTCCACTACCGGCGTGACCGGCTCTTTCTTCCGCGCGTTGGCCGTCACCATGACCGCGTCGCTGCTCACCTCATTGCTTCTGGCCTTGTCGTGGACTCCCACGCTCAGTCAGTATCTGGTTCGCCGGAAAGATAAGGACAAGAAAGCCGTTACCGCCCCGGCTTCTTCCGAAGGCCCCAACATGGCAGCGCTCCTTGCCGCGGAAGAGGCCCACCTTTCCGGCTTCTTCGGACGCATCGTGGGTTTCTATACCCGCGCCATGCAAGCCATTGTCAAGCGCCCCTGGACGTTGGCCGGGAGTTCGGTGGTGATCATCCTTCTGTCCTACGTTTGTTACAGCTTTGTGGGCACCGATTTTCTCCCGGAAATGGATGAAGGGGGATTCATCCTCGATTACTACACTCCGCCGGGAAGCTCCCTCGCGGAATCCAACCGCATCCTCCTGCACATCGAGGATATTCTCCACTCCACGCCGGAGGTCGAAAACACCTCGCGCCGCACCGGTCTGCAGCTAGGTCCTGCGGCCGTCACGGAAGCCAACAACGGCGATTTCACCGTGAAGCTGAAGAAGGACCGCCGGCGCGGCATTGACGATGTGATCGAGGATGTCAGGTCCGAAATCAAGCACACCGAGCCTGCCGCGGATATTGAATTTGTCCAATTGCTGCAGGACATGATTGGAGATTTGACGAGCCAGCCCGAGCCGATTGTGATCAAGCTTTTCTCCCAGGACGGCAAACTTCTGAACGACACCGCGCCGCGAGTTGCGGATGCGATTGGAAAGATTCAAATTGGAAAATCGCATCCCGTTGTGGATGTTCTCGACGGTGTCGAGAACACGATCAGCGGTCCGGCGGTGACATTCCAGGTGAATCCGACAGTCGCTGCCCGCGCCGGTTTCACTCCGGAGGAGGTCGCTCTGGACGCTTCGGCCGTGCTCGAAGGTGAACCCGCGGCGACACCGGTCGTTCTTAATGATCGAGCCTACACCATTCGCGTGCGGTTTCCCGATGAGAACCGGTCTTCGCTCGATCGTATGACCAACACCTTACTGACCAGTGCGAGTGGCCATACCGCCACGCTCGGTTCGCTCGCGACCGTCACCAGCGACCCCGGCGAAACGGAAATTCGCCGCGAGAATTTGCAGCGCCTCGTCCAAGTCACGGCGCGCTTGGAAGGCGTGGACATGGGGACGGGGGTTGCTGCCGTGCAGAAGGCCGTCCGCGACATGCATCTTCCTTCCTCCATCCGGGTCGAGTACGGTGGGTTATATGAAGAGAATCGGAAATCCTCGCGCGATTTGATGATGGTCTTGCTGTTGGCTCTGTTGCTCCTGTTTGCCGTGCTCCTGTTTGAGTTTCGGACTTTTTCCGCCCCGACGGCAATCCTGACTTCGGCGCTGCTCTCGACGTTTGGCGGTTTTCTGGCATTGCTGCTTACGAATACGACGTTTAACGTGGCTTCACGAATGGGCATGATCATGGTCATCGGCATCGTGGCCAAGAACGGTATTTTATTGCTCGACGCCGAACACCGTTTCCGCGACCTCGGGTTTTCCCCCAAAGAAGCCATGATTCAAGCGGGCCGCCGGCGCCTGCGTCCCATCGCCATGACCGCGCTGGCTACGGTTGCCGGCATGCTGCCATTGGCGTTCGGGATAGGCGCAGGTTCGGAGATGCTGAAGCCGTTGGCGATTGTGGTGATCGGAGGCCTGCTAAGCTCCATGGTTCTTTCGCTGGTCTTTACCCCGGCCATCCATTTCTACTTGCGCCCGCGCAAAACTGCAGAAGCATAGTTCCGGGAAGTTCTTCTGCATAACTTGGAAAAGAAATGTTAATGTTTGGGACAGGCCTTTCACGCCTTTCTCATTCCTTTTTCATCCAGCCGTCACAAATCTGAAGTTTACTCCCATCACCGGTGCACGGTGTGTGCTGAACGTGGATATTTCCTGTCGACGGTGAATTTTCATAGATGGTGGGCGTCCGTGACTCACTGCGAATCTCGTTGAAGGCTAAAGGAGTAGCCATGCGAACTTTTGCAAGTTTTCTGCTTGCTCTTGTTGCTTTGTTTTTGCTCATTCCCTCTACGCAGGCGCAGACGGACCGCCCTGCTGCTCAGGAACGCAAGGGGGGAATTACCGGTAAGGTCACCGATACGGCTGGCGCGATCCTGCAAGGTGCCAAGGTCACGGTAGATCCCGGCGGAATTGACGTGGTAACCGACGTCCAGGGGCAATTTCTTGTCAGCGGCCTCGCTCCCGGGACTTACACCGTGACCGTTAACTACGTTGGATTCAATACCTTCACGACGAGCGTCACGGTCTCGGCGGCCCAAGTCGCGAGCGTGATTGCCAAACTAGCGGTCGCCTCCCAGAACCTGGAAGTGCTGGTTACCGCAGAGCGTCCATCCGCGGAAGCCGAAGCGGTCAACGTCGAGCGTTCTGCAGACAATATCGTGCAGGTTCTTCCCGCCGACGTGATCCGAAGCTTGCCCAACGCCAACATGGCCGATGCCCTCGGCCGGCTGCCCAGCGTCAGCATCGAACGCGACGAAGGCGAAGGCAAGTACGTCCAAGTTCGCGGCACCGAGCCCCGCCTCACCAACTCAACGATCGACGGCATCAACGTTCCTTCCCAGGAATCCGGCGTTCGGCAAATCAAGTTTGACGCGATTCCCGCCGACATTGTCGAAGCGGTCGAGATTAACAAAACCTTGCAGGCGAATATGGATGGAGATGGTATCGGCGGCTCGGTAAACTTGGTCACCAAGACGGCTGGTGAGCGCCCCACGTTCAACCTTAGTGGCATGGGTGGGTACACTCCCATCGTCAACGGACGCGGCTTAGTCGAGACGACCGGCACCGTGGGCCAGCGCTTTGGAGCCAACAAGCGCTTCGGTCTGCTTATGGGCGGCTCTTACGATTGGAATGGCCGCGGTATCGACGACATCGAACCCGTATCCGACATTGCTACCGGCGGCTTCTTACGCGGTTCGACCCTTTGGAAAGACGCCATCGACGTCCGTGAGTATCGTTACTTCCGTTCCCGTTGGGGACTTGCGGGCAGTGCGGATTACAAGTTCGGACAGGCCTCGGACATTTATATTCGTGGTTTGTACTCGGATTTCAAAAACTACGGAAACCGCTGGGTCTACTCGTTGAATGACAATACGACAGGAATAACGCTAGATGGCTCAAACGGAGGCACGCCGAGCTTCAGCACGCAAGTCCGGAAGCCGGACTACGGTCTCGGCAGCCTGCTCCTCGGCGGTCGGCATGTCCTGGCCAGCTCTTGGTACTGGTGGGACGTCTCCGCCTCCCGCGGACGTTCCATAGACCGCGGGTATGGCCAGGCGAATTTCGCGTCTACTTTGAGCAGCAGTTCGTGCCAGTTTGATCCCGCCCCGACAAGGGACATTTACCTGCCTCAGTGGACCTCTGCGTGTTTCACCGAGGCCTATGACCCTGCGAACATGGTGCTAAACAATATCCGAATAAACCAAGGCGGTAGTGCGCAATTGAACCTGCAAGCGGCGGGTGCCTTGGCCAAACGCTACCATCTCGGTTCGCACCTCTCGACGATTGAGATTGGCGGAAAGTTCCGCAATGCCCATAAATTTGACAACAGCTATGTGGTGACAACGGCCGCGAACCTAACTACGGGTGCACCCGGGTCAATACCCATGACTCTTTTCTCCAGCATCCTCAGCAATAACAATTACTACAACGGGGCCTATAAACTGGGCCCCAACCCAAGGTATGTGGATGTTCTGAACTACGTCAATGCCAATCCCGCGCTCGTCTCAACCACCAGTTCGCAGGGGAACGACACCGCAAACTACGACTTGGTCGAAAAAGTCTCCGCGGGATACGTGATGAACACCATCGACTTTAGCCACAGGGTTCGCGTCGTCGCCGGGGTACGCGTGGAAGGCACGGACCTGCGCACCGCGTCGTTTGACGCGACAAAGCCCGCTGGACAGCAGGAACTTGCCTTTCACGCCGACGGATCCTATATCAAAGTTTTGCCCAGCGTATCGTTGCGCTACGCGTTCACCCCGAACACCAACCTCCGCCTCGTTTATGGCCGCGGATTTTCCCGGCCTGATCCTCAGGACATTGCCCAGGCTTTCAGTTTCACGACGGTCGGCAGCCCCGGTAGCCAGAAGAACCAGGTGAGCGAGGGAAATCCCAATCTTCGCGCCGAAACGGCGGATAATTTCGACATCCTCCTCGAGCACTATCTGAACCCCTTTGGCATGATCACTGCTGGCTATTTTTACAAAAGGCTGACGGATCCCATTGTGACGCAGACCTTCAGGACTTGGAATTCGATTCCGGGGATTGATCCAACACTGTTCCCGCCCCCCTACTATGTCACGCAGCCCATCAACGCCGGGAGCGCCTGGATCTCAGGCTTTGAAGGAGCCTATTTGCAGCACCTGTCCTTCCTGCCTGGAGCACTGCGCGGATTGGGAATTTCCGCGAACTATGGATACACCGCATCCCAGGCCAAGGGCTTGCCCGGCCGATCGGATAATCCCAGGTTGCTGCGCAACGCGCCCAACACCTGGAATATCAGCCCCACCTACGACAGCGGAAGGCTCTCTGTGCGCCTAGGCCTCACCTACAATCAGGCCAACATCGCCTTCTACTCGTATCAGGACGGAACGCCCACGCAGGATGGAACTCCAACAATGCCCACGGCGGGTGGATTAAACGGGCCCTTCTCTGATGGATACTTCTATTCCCACCTTCAGGTGGACATACAGGGCAGCTACCGAATCGGGAAGGGCCTGAGCTTCGTAATGTATGGCTTAAACCTCAACAACGAAGTCTTCGGCTTCTACCAAGGCAGCCCGCAATTCATGATCCAGCGCGAATACTACAGACCGGCGGTGGCCGCCGGCTTCCGCTGGTCGCCGACACACGAGAGGTAATACAAATATCGGCCGTTGTGGCGAGAACCTCATTCGATTCTCGCCATGATTACCTTTCTGAGCTACATTAAAAACAAGGAAACTTCTTTCCTTACTCTTGGAGTGGGCCTTCACGGGCGAAGGGGAGGTGTGCGTCCGAATCGTCCGAATGGAAAGGCTGGATTTGCTTTTGCGACCGGGTGTATAGTTCGCGGCATTCACGCTGAGGCAAGGCACAGTTCGAATTCCTCACCAAAAGGAGTTCCTATGCGAACTTTTGTAAGCTTTCTTTGCGGCTTCCTTCTCTCCTTTCTGCTCGCTTCTCCGGTTCCAGCACAAACAGACCGTACTCCCGCCCAGGGTCGCAAAGGCACCATCTCCGGCAGAGTTACAGATAGTTCCGGCGGGGTCCTCCAGGGCGCCCTAATCTCCGTGGAACCAATAGGCATCACCGCAGCTTCCGATGTGCAGGGTCAGTTCACGATCAATGCTCTCGATCCTGGAAGTTACACCATCACGGTTACGTATGTGGGCTTTGCAAAATTCACGCAGACACTAAATGTCGCCGCAGGTCAGGCTGCCTCCGTGGAGGCGAAGCTGAGCTTGGAGTCAGAAAACCAAGAAGTGCTTGTCAGCGCAGAACGTCTTTCTGCAGAAGCCGAAGCCGTCAACATTGAGCGCACTGCAGACAATATCGTTCAGGTTTTGCCGGTGGAGGTCATTCGCAGCCTGCCGAACGCCAACATGGCCGATGCGCTAGGGAGGCTGCCCAGTGTTACGCTGGAACGCGACGAGGGTGAGGGGAAGTACGTCCAGGTGCGCGGCACCGAACCGCGCCTTACCAATACTACGATAAACGGCATTAGCGTTCCCTCGCCGGAACCGGGTGTCCGTCAGATCAAGTTCGACGCCATCCCTGCGGACCTTGTGGAGTCGGTCCAAATCAGCAAGACGTTGCAGGCAAACATGGAGGGCGACGGAATCGGCGGCTCTGTGAATCTCGTCACCAAAACCGCAACCGAGCGCCCCACGATTTCCCTGAGCGGCATGGCAGGCTACACGCCGATCGTCAACGGGCGCTCACTCACGGAAGAGGCGGGGACCATCGGTCAGCGCTTCGGTGTGGACAAGAAGTTTGGCGTCTTGATCGGCGGCTCTTATGACTGGAACGGGCGTGGTATTGACGACATCGAGCCTGTTCCCGACATTGCGACATTGTCCAACGGTTCCACCGTCAGTTGGAATGATGCAATGGACATTCGCGAATACCGTTATTTCCGGTCACGCTGGGGACTGGCCGGCAGCGCGGACTATACTCTTGGCCAAGGCTCGAATATCTACCTTCGCGGGCTGTACTCCGATTTCCATAACTACGGTGACCGCTGGGCCTATACGTTTACAGACAATACGCCGGGAATTCAATTGCTCGCTCCCGGGAACGCCGGCGGCGGGACGACTGCGCCAACCTTCAACGCGCAGCTTCGCAATCCTAATATTGGAGTTGGAGGCCTAATGCTTGGAGGCAGGCACGTCCAGGCAACCACCTGGTTTTCCTGGGATTTGTCCGCTTCACGCTCTTTCTACGGCAACGCACCGTACTCGACAGCGGTCTTCAATTCCACTCTGACCACCAGCGCGTGCCAATATGATCCGGCCGCCACCAAGAATCAATACCTGCCGCAGTGGAGCGCCGCGTGCTTTACGGAAGGATACAACCCTTCGAATGTCGCCTTGAACAACATCAATAGGAGTCTGGGCCATTCTGCGCAACTCAATCTTCAGGCAGCTGGCGCAGGAGCCAAACGGTATCACCTAGGTTCGCACTTGGCCACCATCGAAATCGGAGGAAACTTCCGAAACGTACACAAGTTCGCG
The DNA here is from genome assembly GCA_003224085.1 of Acidobacteriota bacterium. GTDB lineage: Bacteria > Acidobacteriota > Terriglobia > Acidiferrales > UBA7541 > Acidiferrum. Next base: position 39,732 of record QHYK01000086.1, read on the forward strand.
GACACCTATAGGCTTACGCTGACTCCGAACCCGAATATCACGATACCGCTTTCGAGCTTCCCCAATCGTCTCATTAACAACAATTATTATAACGGCGGAGAGTACAAGCTGGGCTACAACGCAAACTATGAAGACGCAATGGCCTTTGCGAATGCCAATCCGAGCGAGTTCACCTCAAACAGCACGTTTGGACAAGACCCCTCGTTCTACAATTTGGTGGAGAAAGTCAGCGCCGGCTACGTGATGAACACCGTCGACTTGTCAAGCCGCGTCCGGCTTATTGCCGGGGTGCGCTTTGAGGGCACCAGCGACCGCGTGGTTAATTTTTCAGTTGGCCCCTCGAGCTTCACCCCGAATCGCTTTTCAGGATCCTATGTTACGGTTCTTCCGAGCGCTTCGGTCCGTTATGCTGTCGGGTCGAACAGTTATCTGCGCTTCGTTTATGCCCGGGGACTTTCACGACCTCAGGAGCAGGACATCGCTCAGGCTTTGGACTGGACCTTAGCGGCGAACGGGGGAAATAGGGGCGCGATTACCTTCGGCAATGCGAATCTTAAAGCCGAAACCGGTGACGATATCGACGTCCTCTTCGATCACTATCTAAACCCTTTCGGCATAATTTCGCTGGGGTATTTTTATAAGTATCTGCACGATCCGATCATCGCCCACACCTTCTTCCTGGACAATTATCAGCCGCCCGGAGGGCCGCTAGGGAATTGGCTGGCGACGCAACCGGTTAATGCTGGAAGCGCCTGGATCAGCGGCCTCGAGGCCGCCTATCTCCAACACTATTCCGCTCTTCCCGGCGTCTTGCGGGGGCTTGGGCTGTCTGCGAACTACGGCTACACGGCGTCGGGGACCTCTGGGATTCCGGGACGCTCAGACCACCCGAGGTTGTTGCGGATGTCCCCCAACGCTTTCAACGTCAGCCCGACCTACGACCGTGGGCGAGTCTCGCTGCGCGTCGGACTGTCGTACAACCAAGCCAATATCTACAGCTACCAATTTACTGACACCACGTCAGGCGGTGTTACCGGCCCGCTCAGCGACATCTACTTTTATACGCATTTCCAGGTGGACGCCCAGGGCAGCATTCGGCTCGCGCACGGGCTTAGCTTTGTCATGTATGGGCTCAATCTCAACAACGAAGTGTTCGGCTTCTATCAAGGCAGCCCGCAATTCATGATCCAGCGCGAATACTATCAGCCCACGGTTGCGGCCGGTGTGCGCTGGTCGCCGCCACGCGAGAAATAGTGGCTCGCCAACCGATGCGCAAGATCTGGCGTCGCAGTGCGCTTTTTTTTTCCATGACCCTCGTTCCCGTTTCTCTAGCGGGACACGCGGAATCCCATTATTCCGGGCCATCGCCCGTAAAGGATGAACCAACATGGGTTTTGGTCGGTGCCGGTGACATCGCCGATTGCAGGGGTCTTGGCGGCGCAGAAGCCACCGCCAAGCTGCTCGACCAGATCCCAGGAACCGTCATGGCCGTCGGCGACCTCGCTTATCCACCCGGCCGTCACCCGGCAATCATGAATTCCATGCCCGGGGGCACGCCTTACTTTGATTATTTTGGCGCTCTTGCCGGCGAGCCCAAGACCGGCTATTACAGCTACGATCTCGGCTCTTGGCACTGCAAAGACGTGGGCGGCTGCGAATCCGGTTCTCCCCAGCAACGTTGGCTTCGCGCGGACCTCGCTTCGCACCCGGTCGCTTGCACGTTGGCCTATTGGCACAAGCCGCTTTTCAGTTCCGGCAGCGCTCACGGCAACGACTTGGCCATGAAACCGCTCTGGGATGCGCTCTACGACGCGAACGCCGACGTCGTCGTCAACGGCCACGATCACGACTACGAGCGTTTCGCCCCACAAACCCCGGACGGTGTGTCCGATGCAGTCCGCGGCATTCGCGAATTCGTCGTGGGCACGGGCGGAAAAAATCTCCGCCCATTTGGCACGGCGAAGCCAAATAGCGAAGTTCGCGACTTCTCAGCCTTTGGCGTTCTCAAACTCATCCTGAAGCCCAACGGCTACGATTGGCAATTCATTCCCGAGGAAGGCAAGACCTTCACCGATTCCGGAAGCGGCGTCTGCCACTAAACCTCAAACCACTGTTCTATCGTTCTATCTCCCAAGCAGTTTACGGAAGCTTGCCTGCGCACAAGCTCTGGTAGGGGCGCAGCATGGTGCGCCTTCTAGTCTCAGGAGCCGGTATCACAGGACTTAATTCTCGTGAAAAGCTCTCTTGCGCAGCAAACATACGGCCTTCACCCTTCTCGTCGCTCCTTACCTTTTGTGGCAAAGTAGTGTGGATGGCAGCTTCTGAGAACTCCAGCGCCGCCGGGCGAATCGCTTTCACCTACCCAAACTTCGTTCTTTTCCAGTTGGCGCGTGTGTTTATTGTTCTTTCCGGCGAAATGCAATCGGTCGCCGTGGGATGGGAGGTCTATGAGATCACCAAGCAGCCCCTCGCCCTGGGTTTCGTCGGCTTGGCACAATTCCTCCCGGGCATTTTGTTTTTTCTCGTGTCGGGTCATGCTGCCGATCGCCACGACAGGCGCAAGCTGATGGTCCTTTGCTACTTCGGCTCCGCGGCTTGCTCTGGCGCGCTCTTATTTCTCACCCTGCGCGGTTTCCGCTCCGCGTACCCCATGTATGCGGTAATGTTCTTCGTAGGCGTCGCCCGTGCCTTCAGCGGACCGGCCACCCGCTCCCTGCTCCCCCAATTGGTTCCTGCGAAGGGTTTCCAAAACGCAGTTGCCTGGGGCTCGGTCCTTTTCCAAGGGACGGTAATCCTTAGCCCTTCGGTCGGCGGTTTTATTTACGCCGTCACTCGCGGGCCTGCCGCGGTATACGCGCTTTCTTTCCTCGCGGCTAACGTCGCCGCTGTAAGCACCTTGAGGATTAAAGTCGAGTCCGTCGAACGCCCTATCGAACCATTGAATTGGCAAACCACGCTCGCCGGCCTCCGTTACATCTGGCGCGAGAAAGCAATCCTGGGCTCCATCTCCTTGGACTTGTTTGCGGTTCTCTTGGGGGGTGCCGTCGCTCTCCTTCCTGTCTACGCGAAGGAAATTCTCTTGACCGGTCCCTGGGGCCTCGGGCTTTTGCGCAGCGCTCCGGCGGTCGGCGCCGGAGTCATGGCCATTTTTCTTGCGCACAAACCCTTGGGACGCCACGCCGGTTCCAGAATGTTGTGGTGCGTCGCCGGATTCGGTTTAGCCACTATCTTTTTCGGACTGTCGCGAAACCTTTACGTCTCTCTCCTCGCACTCTTTCTCGTGGGAGCGACAGACATGGTCAGTGTTATCGTTCGCCAGTTGCTCATCCAACTGGGCACGCCCGACGAAATGCGCGGGCGCGTGAACGCCGTGGATTCCGTCTTTATCGGCGCTTCCAACGAACTCGGTCAATTCGAGTCCGGTCTTGCCGCGCAGTGGTTTGGCACCATTCCCGCGGTCGTGCTTGGGGGAGCGGGAGCGATCCTTGTGACCGTCCTCTGGGCCTGGTGGTTTCCGGAGTTGCGGCGGGCGCAAGAAACGCTCAAATTCGCCGACTGACCGCGCCGTTCTGATTCACTTTTTCGTGGGCTTGGCCTCCTTTGCGGTCTTGTTTTCTTTTGTTGGCTTGGCTTCTTTCGCCGGCGTGCCTCCCATGTCATCCATCGCCATGGACATCGGCGTCGAATTTCCAGCCAGCAGCTCTTTTTTCACGGGCTCTGTAATTTTGTCCGCGTTCTTTACCAGCATGGTGACCTGCCAGATTTGCTTTTCCGTGAGCTGCCCCTTGAATCCGGGCATTCCTGTTAAGCGAATTCCGTTTTCCACTTTCCAATAGGTTTCCCAAGGCTCATCATCCGTTACTCCGACTCCTTTGAAAAGTTCCGGGGGAGCGGGGAACATCCCGTGCGCCACTGCGGACTTCGGTTCGCCCGGGAGGCCATGGCAAGTAGCGCATTGCTCCTTGTACACCTTCGCCCCGGCAATCAGGTTCACTTCATCCGCTGGAACCAGCGGCGTGGGGTGCGGCAGCTTGTCGAGATAAGCATGCTGCGCCGCCCTTGCCAGTTTTCTCTCTAAAGGCATGGGCGACGCCGAGGTCGCGACCGGAGCGAAACCCCAGGAAAAGTACAAGTACATGCACCCTAGAAACAGCAGGATTCCAATCACGATTCCCAGGACAAAGCCTCTCATTTAGGATTCTCCTGTCCCTTTCGGGATTGACTCCAATTTGTTCCCATGGTCATCTTGGTTCGCTGATAGTCTACGAATTCCGTAGCCGTTGTCTACCCTTCAAATTATCCGGTAGTGGCGCCGCAAATGACACCAGCACCCATTACCTCTAACCGCTGGTTTCAAAGGCGTTGTCCGTCCGCCCGGCCGAATCGTAACGCCCGTGTTCCTATGAACTCTCCCCCTCGTAACCTTTCTTCTCTCCCGGCCGTCTTATGTATGCGTAGACATGAGGTTTCCGGCGGTCTATCCCTTTGGTGCAGCAGCCCTTGGAGTCCCCGTGATTGCCCTGCCTTTGGACGGCTTGCTCGCACGAGCGCAGTGTTTTGTGCATTGGTTAGGAGTAGATGAATGGGGCAACTCAACTCGATGGGCCTGCCCGAACCAGGCGCCCACACGGCAACTGCTGCACCTGCGGCGAAGTCCTCGAAGAGTCTCTGGTGGTTCTGGCTGCTGATTGTCGTCGGCATGGTGGTCGGCGTTTGGTATTTCCGGGCTTCCCGAACTCCAAGTGAAGCGGCCAATCCTTTTGGGCCCGCGGCGGCGGGAAAAACCAAAGGAGGCCCGGGAGGCGCGGGCATGGGCAACTTTGTCGTGCCCGTTGTCGTTGCTCCCGCCCAGCGCGGCGACCTTCCCGTCTACTTCAACGGCCTCGGGACCGTAACCGCCTTTAACACCGTCACGGTGCGCAGTCGCGTTGACGGTCAAATTGTCAATGTGGCCTTTAGAGAAGGTCAGTTCGTGCACGAGGGCGATGTTCTCGTACAGATTGATCCGCGGCCTTTCCAGGTCCAGCTCGAACAGGCCGAAGGCCAGCTTGCCAAGGATCAGGCCCAGCGCAAGGACGCGGAAGTCAACCTGGAGCGTTACAAGCTTCTTTTTAACGAAGGCGTGATCCCTAAGCAGCAGCTCGATACGCAAGCCGCGCTTGTCGGTCAATTTGACGGCGCCATCAAATCCGATCAAAGCCAGGTTGACAATGCCAAACTTCAGCTCACTTATTGCCGGATCACCGCTCCCATCAATGGCCGCGTCGGCCTGCGCCTCGTTGATCCGGGAAATATCGTGCACGCCAACGATACCAATGGCCTCGTGGTCATCACGCAGCTTCAGCCCATCGCCGTGCTCTTCAGCCTTCCTCAGGACGAGCTTCCCCAAGTCAGCGCCAAGCTCCGCGCCGGAATTCAGCTCACCGTGGATGCCTACGACCGCGACGACACGCTGAAGATTGCCACTGGCAAGCTGCTCACGATGGATAACGAAATCGATCCGACCACCGGCACTTACAAGCTGAAGGCCGTCTTCAGCAATGCCGACAACGCCCTTTTTCCCAATCAATTCGTAAACGTGCACTTGCTCGTGGACACCATGCACGATCTCACGATTGTTCCCGCTCCGGCGATCCAGCGTGGGCCTCAGGGAACCTACGTCTATGCCGTAGCCAGCGACAACTCGGTCAAAATCCGTCCGGTCACTATCGCGCAGACCACCGGCAATCGCATTGGGTTGAGCGGCGGCCTAAACGGCGGCGAGCTCGTAGTCGTTGACGGCCAGGACAAGCTCCAGGACGGCAGCAAGGTCAACCCGACCGTGGCAAATGGCAATGGGGCGGCCGCATCGCCAGCGGCCCCATCCACACCCCCGAATCCAGGAGCCCCAGCGCCCACAAATTCTAGCTTCCCTCCAGCCCCCCAGCTTCCCCAGAGCAGGTCCGGAGGTTCCCGGCGATGAGTCCGTCACGGCCGTTTATTCTGCGGCCGGTGGCCACCACGCTCCTGATGGTGGGTGTTGTTCTTGTGGGCTGGGTGGCTTATCTTCAGTTGCCGATCTCCGCTCTGCCGCAAGTCGATTACCCAACGATTCAGGTTCAGACCTTTTATCCCGGCGCCAGTCCAGACGTGATGGCTTCTTCGGTCACTGCGCCGCTCGAGCGCCAGTTCGGCCAGATTCCCGGGCTGAACCAGATGACTTCCACGAGCTCTTTCGGTTGCTCCGTCATCACGCTGCAGTTTGTGCTCGACCTCAACATTGACGTCGCCGAGCAGGAAGTCCAGGCCGCCATCAACGGCGCTTCCAACCTTCTGCCCCAAGGCCTTCCCAATCCGCCCATCTACAGCAAAATCAATCCGGCTGACGCGCCCATCCTAACGCTGGCGCTTTCTTCTGCTACGCTTCCTCTCTACAGAGTGGAAGACCTCGCGGACACCACTTTCGCGCAGAAAATCTCTCAGCTCTCCGGCGTGGGCTTGGTCAGTATCAGTGGCGGGCAGCGTCCCGCGGTACGCATCCAAGCGAATCCCACCGCACTCGCCTCTTACGGCCTGAGCCTCGAAGACCTGCGCACGGCGCTAAGCCAGGCCAACGTGGACATGGCCAAGGGCACATTTGATGGCTTGCATCAGGCGTACACCATCGGCGCCAACGATCAATTGCTCTCGAGCGACGGTTACAGGCCGCTCATCATCGCTTACCGCAACGGCGCGCCCGTCCGCCTCAGCGATGTGGCCAATGTCATTGATGGCGTCGAGAACGGCATGCAAGCCGCCTGGGCCAATAAGAACCCTGCGGTCATTCTGAATATTCAGCGGCAGCCCGGCGCGAACATCATTGCCGTGGTCGACCGTGTGAAAAAGCTTCTCCCCCAATTGCAAAGCGCCCTTCCGCCAGCGGTAAAAGTGGACATCCTTACCGACCGCACCACCACGATTCGAGCTTCGGTGGAAGATGTGCAATTCACCTTGATGCTCACCGTTGCGCTGGTCGTGATGGTCATCTTTGTTTTCCTCCGTAGCTTTCGCGCCACCGTGATTCCCAGCATTGCCGTTCCGTTGTCGTTGATTGGTACGTTCGGCGTGATGTATCTGCTGGGATACAGCTTGAATAATCTCTCCCTCATGGCGCTTACCATTTCCACCGGCTTCGTGGTTGACGACGCCATCGTCATGATTGAAAACATCAGCCGTTTTATCGAAGCGGGCGATTCACCGCTGCAAGCCGCGTTGAAGGGCTCCGAACAGATCGGATTCACCATCGTGTCGTTGACCGTTTCCCTGATTGCCGTGCTTATTCCTTTGCTCTTCATGGGCGACATCGTCGGCCGCCTGTTCCGCGAATTTGCCGTCACCCTCGCGGTCACCATTCTCGTTTCCGCCTTCGTCTCCCTCACTCTGACTCCGATGATGTGCGCCAAACTTCTTCGCCACACGAAAAAAGAAGAAGAAAGCTGGTTCTACCGCAAATCGGAGGATGCCTTTAACGCCGTCATCACTTTTTATGGCCGGACGCTGCAATTCGTTCTGCGCTACCGCACCACCACGCTCCTCGTGACCATTGGCACTCTGGTCGGCACCATCCTTCTTTACATTTACGTTCCCAAGGGGTTTTTCCCCGTGCAGGACACCGGCGTCATTCTCGGCGTCTCCGAGGCGCCTCAGAACGTTTCGTTTGCGGCCATGGCGCGGCGTCAACAAGCGCTTGCGGAGGTGATTCTGAAGGAACCCGCCGTCGAAAGCCTCTCTTCGTTCATCGGTATTGACGGCACCAACACCACGCTCAACACCGGCCGTGTCCAGATCAATCTAAAACCTCTCGCCGACCGCAAGATCAGCGCTTCCGACGTGATTCGCCGCCTCCAGCCAGAGCTCGCCCAAGTCGATGGCATCTCTCTCTTTCTCCAGCCGGTTCAGGACTTGACCGTCGAAGACCGCGTCAGCCGCACGCAATTCCAGTACAGCCTCGAAGACGCTGATGCCAAGGAACTGGCTTACTGGACGCCTCGCTTCATTGACAAATTGAAATCACTTCCGGAACTGCGTGATGTCGCCAGCGACCAGTTGAACCAGGGCCTTCTCGCCTCTCTCACCATCGATCGCGACACCGCTTCCCGCTTGGGCATTTTGCCGGCGGACATTGATAACACGCTTTACGACGCCTTCGGCCAGCGCCAGGTCTCCACCATCTTTACGCAGCTCAATCAATATCACGTTGTCCTCGAGGTGGATCCGCAATTCCAGCAGGATCCTGACTCCTTGAAAAACATTTACGTGAAATCTTCCAACGGCACACAGGTTCCCCTCAGCGCATTCACGCATTTCGATCCGGGCGCTACGGCGCTGGCCCTGAATCACCAGGGCCAGTTTCCCGTGGTCACGCTTTCCTTCAATCTGGCTCCGGACGCCGCCTTGGGCGACGCCGTCAACGCCATCAAGCGCGCCAAGCAGGAATTGAACATGCCGCCAAGCATCCAGGCCACGTTTCAAGGCACGGCGGCCGCCTTCCTCCGCTCTCTCTCGAACGAGCCAATCCTGATTCTCGCCGCGGTGGTCACCGTTTACATTGTTCTCGGCATTTTGTACGAGAGTTACATCCATCCGATTACTATTCTCTCCACGCTTCCTTCGGCGGGCGTTGGCGCGATTCTCGCTCTGCTGCTGTGCCGCGCTGAATTTAGTGTCGTCGCACTAATCGGCATCATTCTCCTTATCGGCATAGTCAAGAAAAACGCCATCATGATGATTGATTTCGCGCTCGAAGCCGAACGCAAGGAAGGCAAAGCGCCCCTTGACGCCATCTATGAAGCTTGTCTCCTTCGTTTCCGGCCCATCATGATGACCACCATGGCCGCGCTGCTTGGCGGTCTGCCTCTTGCTCTGGGAACCGGGGTTGGTTCCGAGCTCCGCCGCCCCCTCGGCATCACCATCGTTGGGGGCTTGATTCTCAGCCAATTGTTGACGCTTTACACGACGCCGGTGGTCTATCTCGCTTTCGACTGGCTCGGCCGCCGTTTCCACATTCAAATTGGCAATCCGATTGAGGAGCCCGCGCCCGGAGATTAAATGCAGCATTTCTCTTCCAATTTCTCGGCGCCTTTTATCCGGCGTCCCGTCGCCACGTCGCTGAGCACCGCCGCGATTTTGCTTTCCGGCGTGGTGGCCTTCCGTTTCCTGCCCGTTTCCCCGCTTCCTCAGGTGGATTTTCCGACCATCTCCGTCGGCGCCGGTCTGCCTGGAGCAAGTCCCGAAACCATGGCTTCCGCCGTTGCCACGCCTCTCGAACGCCAATTCGGCCGCATTGCTGGCGTCACCCAGATGACTTCGTCAAGCGGCCTCGGCTCCACGAACATTACTCTGCAATTCGATCTCAATCGTGACATCAACGCCGCCGCCCGCGACGTCCAAGCCGCCATCAACGCCGCCCGCAGCCAATTACCCGCGGATCTTCCCAGCCAGCCCAACTACCGCAAGGTCAATCCGGCCGATTCTCCCATCCTGATGCTCTCGCTGACCTCGGAGAACATTCCTCCGGCGCAGATTTACGATGCCGCGGACTCCATCCTCGCGCAGAAGCTCGCCCAGGTCGAAGGCGTGGGACAAGTTTTCACCTGGGGCAGTGCGCGCCCCGCGGTTCGCGTCGAAGTCAATCCCAACCAGCTCAACAGCTACGGAATCAGCCTCGAACAGATTCGCAACTCGCTCCGCTCCGCCAACGCCAACCTGGCCAAGGGCGCGCTTTCCGACCCGCGTCAGACCTGGTTCATCGCCGACACCGACCAGCTCTTCAAAGCTTACGAATACGATCCTCTGATTGTTGCCGGGCATCAGGGCGCTCCCGTGCGCCTGCGCGACATTTCGAAGGTCGTGGACTCTGTCGAAGATACCCGCAATTTGGGCCTCTCCAACGGAAAACCGGGCGTCCTCATGGCCATTTTCCGCCAGCCCGGCGCCAACATGATTGAAACGGTCGACCGCATCATGGCCCTCCTGCCCTTCTTGCGCGCCTCGATTTCTCCCTCGTTGCATCTCACCGTCGCCGTGGACCGCACCACCACTATTCGGGCTTCCGTCCGCGACGTGGAAATCGCGCTGGTAATCTCCATCTTGCTCGTCATCTTCGTGGTTTTCGCTTTCTTGAGAAACGTTTGGGCCACCATCATCCCCAGCGTCGCCGTTCCACTCTCCCTCATCGGAACTTTCGGCGTCATGTATCTCTGCCATTACACCATCGACAATCTCTCACTCATGGCCCTCACCATTTCCACTGGTTTCGTCGTGGACGACGCCATCGTGGTCATCGAAAACATCGCGCGCCACATCGAAAGCGGCATGAAGCCTTTCGCCGCCACGATGAAAGGCGCCAGCGAAATTGGCTTCACCGTCCTCTCCATGAGCACTTCGCTCGTCGCCGTTTTCATCCCCATTCTGATGATGCGCGGCATCGTCGGCCGCCTCTTCCGCGAATTTGCCGTTGTTCTCAGCGTGGCCATTGGCGTTTCGCTTTTCGTTTCGCTCACCACCACTCCGATGATGTGCGCCCGTTTCCTAAAGCCTGAGACCGGCCGGCACAATCGCCTCTATCGCTTTTCTGAAAACGCGTTCAATCGCCTTCTGCGCGCCTATGATGTCTCTTTGCGTTGGGTCCTTCGCCACCAATTCCTCATTTTGTTGATCACGCTCGGCACCGTTTGTCTCAACGTGTATCTCTTTGTGAAAACACCAAAAGGATTTTTCCCGCAGCAGGACACCGGCCGCTTCACTGGTCTGATTCAAGGTGATCAGGATCTGTCGTTTACCGCCATGTCCCAAAAAATGCGCGAATTTGTGGACATTGTTTTGAGCGACCCGGCGGTGGACACCGTCACCTCCTTCACCGGCGGCGGCAGCGGCGGAAGCACAGCGCGCATGTTCGGCCAGCTCAAGCCGCTCGGCGAACGCAAAATCAGCATCGACCAGGTCATCGCGCGCATCCGCGCCAAAACCGCAAAAATCCCGGGCGCGGCTTTGTATCTGCAGGCGGTTCAGGACGTCAGCGTCGGCGGTCGCATGGGCGGCGCTCAATATCAATACACTCTGCAGGCGGACAATCTTTCCGACCTCACGTATTGGGCGCCCATTATGCAGCGTCGCATGGCCAGGATTGCTGAGCTTCGCGACGTCAACTCCGACCAGCAACTGAAAGGTCTTCAGAGTTCACTCGTCATTGACCGCGACACCGCTTCGCGCCTCGGCGTCGCTGTTCAGGACATTGACAACACTTTGGGCGACGCCTTCGGCCAGCGCCAAGTCTCCAACATTTATAAGGGCCTGAATCAGTATCATGTCGTGCTGGAAGTCGCGCCGGAATTTCAAAAATCTCCGGAAGCGCTGAAAACCATCTACGTTCCTTCCAAATCCGGCAAGCTCGTTCCTCTTAGCGCCTTTGCTCATTTTGAGCCTTCCACCACCGCCATTTCCGTCAATCACCAGGGTATCTTCCCGGCCATCACGCTGTCTTTCAATCTCGCCCCCGGAGCTTCGCTCGGCCCGGCCGTCGACCACATTGAAGCGGCGCGCCGCGAACTCAAGGTGCCCTCCAGCGTGCACGCCACCTTTCAAGGCACCGCGCAAGCCTTTCAGGATTCGCTTTCGAATCAGCTCATCCTCATCATTACCGCTCTCGCTGCCGTCTACATCGTTCTCGGAATTCTTTACGAGAGCTTCATTCATCCCATCACGATTCTGTCCACGATTCCTTCCGCCGGCATCGGCGCGCTTCTGGCGATTCAATTCATCAACTCGGACCTGAACATCATCGCGCTTATCGGCATCATACTGCTCATCGGCATCGTGAAGAAAAACGCGATTTTGATGATCGATTTCGCCGTTCAGGTGGAAAGGGAAGAGCAGAAGTCGCCCGTCGAAGCGATTTACAAAGCAGGCTTGCTGCGTTTTCGGCCTATTTTGATGACGACGATGGCCGCGCTGCTCGGCGCCATGCCTCTAGCGCTCGGCACGGGCGTCGGCGGCGAGCTCCGCCGCCCGCTCGGCATCACCATCGTCGGCGGACTCATTCTCAGCCAGTTGCTCACGCTCTTCACCACTCCGGTCGTTTACATCTACATGGACCGCATACAGTCCGGGCTGACTTCGCTGTTCCGCGGCAGCCACGCCCAATCCCCCGCTCCTTCACCCGCCCACTCCGACTAGCGCCCCATGTTTTCGTCAGGGAACGGCTTTAGCCGCTGAGGGTCCTCTCTCTGGGTTCGCAAATCTTAAGAACTCCCAATCAGCCACCCCGTCAGGAACACGAGTACGCCGCCCACCACCACCTGAAACGTCGCCTGCAAAAACGGGGTGTCCATGTAGCGGTGCCGCACGTAGCTGATGACGCAGAGCTCCACCGCCACCACGGCGACGGCAATCAGCGTCGCCACGCGAAAGCTAGAAATCAGGAACGGCAGTGTGTGCCCGATGCCTCCGGCGGTGGTCATCAAGCCGGTCACCGCGCCGCGCATCCAGGGCGACCCGCGGCCTGTCAGCGAGCCGTCGTCGGAGAGCCCTTCGGAAAACGCCATCGAAATTCCCGCGCCAATCGAAGCTGCCAGCCCCACCAGAAACGCGTCCCAACTGTGCTTCGTCGCGAACGCTGCCGCAAACAGCGGTGCCAGCGTCGAGACCGACCCGTCCATCAGCCCCGCCAGCCCCGGCTGCACCACTTGCAACAAAAACAGTTTGCGATGCGACTCGTCTTCTTGCGCTTTCGCGTCCGGCGTCAGATGCTTTTCTTCCAGCGCCCCCGCCGTCTGCGTGTGCTTTCTCTCTTCTTCCGCAAGCTGATAGAGCAATTCGCGCGTGGACGCGTCGCTCGTCCGGCTGGCGGCCTTGTGATAGAACCGCTGAGCCTCCAGCTCCATCACTTCCGCTTGCTTGCGCGCCAGTTTCACGCCCAGCGGCCGCATCAGCCACACCGGCTTCCTCTGCAGGAATCCTTTTACGTTCTCCCGGCGAATCAGTGGAATGTGCTCGCCAAAGCGCTGCCGGAACATGGAGATCAGCCGGTCGCGGTGGACTACCTCTTCTTTGCGCATGTCTTCGAACATGTACGCCGTGGACGGATACTCCTCGCGCAACGCGTCGGCGAACTCGCCGTAGATGCGCCCGTCTTCGTCTTCCGCGGAGATAGCAATCGCCAGAATCTCCTTCTCCGACAAATCCTTGAATTTCTTCAGCATCGTCCCATTCCTCGTAGTGGCGGGTCTTCAGACCCGTTTTGTGCCCCGACGCCCCCGATTTGTTGAGGAAAAAGAATCGCACAAAGGGTACGGCAAAGTCATCTTCCGCCCCGCGAGATGGTGGATGACGTATTCGGTTTCATTCGGTTTGCTTCAGGGGAACGCGCGTCCGGCATGGCGCTTCCTGGAGCACCTGCGATCTTGGGGTGAAATGAGATTTTTTTAATTCTGCGCTTTACAATAAGTTGATGCTTATATAAGCTATAGCCTATGAAAAGTCTGGATGCCGCCTTCTCCGCCTTGGCCGATCCTACGAGACGAGCGATTCTCGCGCGTCTCGCCAAAGGCGAGGCTACGGTGATGGAGTTGGCGAAGCCATTCGACATGACGCAACCGGCGATCTCCCAGCACCTCAAGGTGCTGGAAGATGCGGGACTCATTGTTCGCCGCAGCGACGGTACGAAGCGTCCTCGTCGTCTCGCAAAGACCGGTATGGAAGCATTGGACCAGTGGCTGGCAATGCTGCGTAAAGCACTGGAGAAAAACTACGACCGGCTGGAGGAGGTCCTGGCCAGCACGGAAGGACAGAAAAAAGGAGAAAAATGATGAGCAAGTTGACGCTGAGAACCGAAGGCGACAGATACGTGGTGGTCACCAGGCGCTTTGCCGCGCCCCCCGAGGCCGTATACCGCGCCCACATCGAGCCGCAATTAGTCCAGAAATGGATGCTTGGCCCTGAAGGTTGGACCATGCCCGTCTGCATCAATGAAGCGAGACCGGGCGGCAAGATCCGCTACGAGTGGAGCAATGGCAAAGGCGGCGGTTTCCACCTTACCGGGGAATTTCTGGAACTGGAGCCCTACAGCAGGATTGTGCACGTCGAGCGGATGCACATGCCCGATCCTACTCCGGACAACCATATTGAAACGCGATTTGATGCGGATGGCACGGGAACGTTGATGACCATGCGAATGACTTTGCCCAACGCTGAAGTGCGTGAGGCCATGCTAGCGACCGGTATGGAGCGCGGAATGGAGGCGAGCTACGCCCGACTGGAACAGCTGATGGCGCGGGTGTGACCATCGGCTGGCGTGTCTGCGAAATCGAAAGAGGGAGGACGCAATGCAAGCACTTACGAATCCGGGGCGAATCTCAGCACCCACCGCCCGCTTGGCATTGGGAGCCGCAGCTGCGGTTGTCTTGCTCCTTGCCAGCTTCGACGTACTAAGCCCGGAATTCGATCCCCGCTGGCGTGTAGTGAGTGAATAAGCTCGAAAGTAAAGCAATTACCTCCAGGAGTAATCGCGCTCAATGGATGGCCAAATAGGTTCTTCGTAGTCGCTTGTTCCGTGTGGATGATGGCGGTCGCTCGACAAGCGATACGGATATCGCGAGAGGCTAGGGCGTCAGATCGAGTATAACTCGGCAGCGTTTCTAACCGTCGAGAGGATACAAAAACCCACAGCAGCAAGGGCAAGGCTGAAGGAAGCATGCCGTTCTCGCGACGGGTGTACTAGCCCGCGTAGTCAGCAAGAAGACTGAGCAGGATGTCCGCAAATTTCGCAAACGCTTCCACTGGCTCATAGTTCACAAACCTTCTTGAGCCTTACGCAATTTCTGCCTGCGCTCCGCAGCAGCGTGAAAGTGCTGCGTCACTATGCAGGTGAGGCGGGATGGGTCGCCGCGCAGGCGGAAATAGCGCTCTCCAACGGAAAAACGCTTTACGTCTTCGATGCTTTTCATGTTCAGAAAGGCGAAATCGTCGAGCAGCAGAACCACTACGACTCGCGCCCTGCTACGGGCTGATGTAGGCGCGTAAGAATCGAAAACGTGGGCTGTAATTTCCACTCTTGGACGGCCCGCGAATACGTGCGGCCCTGTACGGTTTTGTGTGCCGCATCCGTGCGGTTTTCAGGGTGCGAAACTGGACTCCTCTTCACCCAACTTTCGGCCAGCTATCCTGTACAATTCAAAGGACTTAATTTCCGCAAGTCACACTCCTTCCTCCTCACAGCGCGGTGTAGAGGATTTGGACAAAGACGTCGCCGCTGAAGAAGCCTTTGCCCCAAGCCTCTTCGAGATCGGCAAAGGGCTTTGCCGCAACGGCTTCCTGGGCGGATTTTCCCGAGGACTTCAGCTTCTGGATGCGGTCGCGCACGGTGACCAGCATGTCGCGGAATTTGACCAGGTCGGCTTTCCCGCCGAGCGGCCCGTGGCCGGGGATGATTTTCGTGGAGTCATTTGCGAGCGGCAGAACTTTGTCCGCGGCGGCGATCATGCCGCTGACTTTGCCGCCGGTGCTGGCGTCGATGTAGGGATAGATGCCGTTGAAAAACGTGTCGCCCATGTGGATGACGTTGGCTTTTTGAAAGTGGACGATGATGTCCGTATCGGTGTGCGCCGGCGGAAGGTGCTCGAGCACGAGCGTTTGGCCGTTGGCTTGCATTTTGCGCGTGGTAGAGAAGGTTTGCTCCGGCAGCGCGTCGGCAGGCGAAGGCGGGAAGTGCAAGCCAAGAACAAGCAGGTCATGCGCCTCGGACATGCGCTTCTTGGTGTTCTCGTGCGCGAGAATGGTCGCTCCGGCGGCGTGGAGAGAGGCGTTGTTGTCAACATGGTCGAAATGCCAGTGCGTGTTGATGACCGTTTTCACGGGCGCCTCGCCGATGGTCTCGAGAGATTCCTTGAGCTTGGGCCAGGCGGGCAAGACGAACGTGTCTACCACAATCTTGCCGTCGGTGCCGTTGAGCACCACCACGTTTCCGCCGGGACCGGAGAGCAAGGTGAGATTCTCGGCAAGCGTCTGCGGATGAATCGGGTTCGCGGCCATCTGCGCGCGAAACGCGGCTACCGGGTCGGCAGGCGCGTTTTGCTGCTGCGGGAAGGGAACTGCGGCGCGCAGGAGCGAGGCAGGGAGGAGTTGCGCCAGGAACGCGCTGCCCGCAAGAGTGGCGGAGTCGCGCAACATCGCGCGGCGTGAGGCGGGCTTTAGAAAGGAATTCGAGTGCATCAGTTTTCATCCTTTCGCTGGGCTATTTGCGGTTGAGGTAGGAACTATACCGCATTTCGGGGGACACACCCGAGGATTTAATACGGAGAATACAGAGTGCGGAGGACAGAGAACCCAGAGAGGAGCGGAAGGCAGAAAGCATTCATAGCGCAAAAACCGTGCCGTGGCGCAGAGACGTCGCTTCGCTCGAAGCGACAGACCTGGCCCGGGGCGGGCAAAAGCGGCGGCAAGCCGCGCAGTCCAAAAAAGATTTCACACAGAGGGCCGCAGAGACATGACAGAGGCGGCGGGCGTGCGGCCGGCAAAGTGGTGCGGGGAGGCCAAGTCATGAAACCTTGGGTGCGGCGCATTTGGACAATGCCGAGTCGGTCGTCGGCGCCGACTTTTTGCTTCCTGCGGTACAAGTGGTTCTTCACCGTTTGCTCGGAAAGGCAGAAGTGACTGGCGATTTCATTGTTGGTGAGGCCTTCGGCGACGAGCGGGATGAGTTGCTGCTCGCGGCGGGTCAGCCCCAAGCGCAGGTGCACGCTGGCCGATGGGAAGCAGGTGGCTTCGCGCTCGAGGTAGTTCCAAGCATCGTAGGGTATTGCTGGAAAAGTCTTTACGAGCTGTTGGAATATCCAAATCGTTCCCTGTGGTTTTCTTCTTGGTTCTGCCCTGCTTCGAGTACTCCAATTTGGGACTTTCTGCTCTTTTTTCTGAGACTGGGCCGATTTCGTCCTCACTTTTTCCTCAATCCCCGCTTCCGCTCGCGGTACTTCCGTACTAATATTTTCCCGGGGAGGCCTACTCCCTTACGAGTACGTTTTCCCTATAGGTTTTTGTGTCGCTGCGGGAGTAGACTTTTCCTGGATAAACAGCGCTACCGGTTCGGAAAGTCGGTTTTGCCATGGCGACCCACCCTGAAGCAGTGCGTGAAATGATGACTAAAAAAACCTCAGCGGAAACACCCAAACAGGCCTCCACAAACGCGGAGCGCCGTGGGAATCGCCGATGCAAGATCACGCAGCTTATGCGCATCCGGCCTTCGGATCCCGAAAAACCGCATTTCGTGGACTTGCGCGGTTCGATGAGCGTCTCGCGGTCGGGCGTCTATTTTCAGTCGAGCGAGCCAGGCTACGAGGTGGGCTTGCGGCTGTTTGTGACTATGCCTTATTCCAACGACCCTGCTTCTCTGAATCGGGAGTACCTGGCGGAAGTGGTGCGCCGTGACGTGCTGCCCACGGGCATGTATGGCATCGGGATCAAAATCCTGATGGAGATGGGCATACAACATTCCTACAACTTCGGGACCAGCACGCCGTTTTAGCGGCTGCTGCTGAGGAGTGACAGATACAAGAACGGGCGTCCCAGGCAAGTGGGACGCCCGTCCTCGCGTTTGGGGGTGGAGAGAGACTCGCTACGAGGACTGCCCTAAGAGCCGCATGGTGCGGTGGCGCAACATGCCCAGCTGCCGGTTCAAGGGATGTTTGCGAGAGAGAAAGCTAAAAACCGGCGGACGCCTCTGCGTGAGTTTATTGATGGCGATGGTCAGGCGGACGTCGCGCCGTGCGAATTTCAAACCGGATTCCAGAGTTTCGCGAGCATCCTCGCGCCGGCCAGCGGCGGCGTAGACTTCCGCCAGATTCAAATAGAGCTGCGCTTGATTTCTCTTCATGCGAACCGCGGAGTCGCAGAGCCGCTCGGCTTCGCCCCATTTTCCTTCCGAGCGCGCCATGACCACGCCCAGGTAGGACATGTAATAGGGGTTGTTCTTGTCGAGTTCAACCGCGCGGCGCATGTGCGGGAGGGCTTTTTCAGCGTGTTTGTCTCGGAGGAGGGTCAAGCCGGTCTTGAATTCCCGAAAAGCTTCCGTATCCATCATGGTCTCACCTCAGTGGCCCCGGCGAAACGGGGCGGCAGGGGAATTGGATTTCCAGGATGTGGATTGTTCCCGCGGGGCGCGGAGGAAATGCGCGCCTGGCCGTGGCGAGGAGCTCCCAAAAAGAATGTTCCGCAAAGCCGGGGGATCAGCGGAACAGCCAGGGCAACGGTTGCGAGAAAGGTTCCCATCCGAGTCAATTTTGAACGTACACAGACTCTTGCAAAGAATCTACTGAACGGGAGGACAGTCTTGGTGCAGCGGGACTGACGTTGTAAGGGAATCGGCAAGGACAGGTAGTACTTCTTTGGTTATTTTAGCCTAGGTCAAACGTACCGGTGCCGTACGTTGCGCTAGTTTTCCTTCGGTTTCCGCTGCTTTTTCCAGCCGCGGCGCCAGTCTTCCCAGTCTTTGAGGGTGGCTTTGTACATGGCTTTGGCGGCTTTGTGCAGCCAGCGGCCGCGGCGGCGAGCCAGATCACGCTTGATGTTGGCGATTGCTTTGGGGCTGCCAAAGTGCATGTTGGCGGTTTCCCAGCCCATGTTGTAGAGCAAGCGCGCTTCGTCTCGCTCTTTGGGGAGCGAGGGGAGTTCGATGCGGCAGCAATCCGGGGCCAGCCGGCGCACGAGCCATTGGCCGTGGAAATGTACGCAGGGGTCCTTGACGCGGATGGCATTTTCGACCAGCTTCGCGCCGTGGACCGTATCGGAGGGAACCTGCATGTACCAGGCGTAGGCGGAAGTGCGGATGCCTTTGGCTTCGCGCGCGATAAAGGCACCTTGCCACGACGAAAGCGCAAGAATTCGCGGATGGCCCAGGCTGCCGAGGCCGGCGATGCGCCGTTTTAACTGATAAGCGCGGCAGGGCTTGGGGAGCCAGGCATCGATGTGCTTACGCGCTTCGGCCGGCGGCTTGGCGGTATAGGGTGGGCACTGTTGCATTTTGGCCCAGAAGCGCACGGGATCGCGCAATTTGCTCAGCGCCAGCAGACGCAGCCATTGATGGTGTTCGGCAAGGACAAAAGCTTTGCCGCCTGACGCTATCGCGTCGCGATAGCCTTCCTCGATGGCTTCGGCGGCTACGCGGCGCGTGAGAGACAAGTGTTCCTCGGAGATGGCCAGGTACGCGCTGGTCGTGAGGCGGGCGAGGTCCAGAGTGTAGGGGGAGGGCCAGGCTTCATCTAAGTCGTTGACGCCCCAGATAAGGCGGCCTTCTTCATCGCGCCAAGTACCGAAGTTCTCGATGTGCAGGTCGCCGACGGCGAGAACGGAAGGCGCCTTGGCGAGGTCGGGGCAGGCTTCTGGCCATAGTTGGAGCCAGCGGTAAAAAGTCGCGCGAAAGAAAGGAAAGGCGGCTTCGGCCATGTGCTGATGCTTCAGAGCGATGTCTTGCCGGACAATGGGGAGGCGTTTCGCCAGCCAGTGCTCGAAATCGGCGGTCGCTTTGAAGATGTTCATGAAAGAAAGGGAAGCTGCGACGGCGCCCTAGGCGCGCGCGTGTTCCGTATGCGTTTTACCGCGATGCGTGCGAGCTTCGTAGACCGGGAATCTGGCCGCAAGGTCGGCGACTTGCTTGCGGACGCGCTGCTCGACTTCCGCATTGCCGATGGCGGCAAGGACATCGGCGATCCAGCCGCCAATCAGTTCCATCTCCGGCTCGCGCATGCCGCGCGTGGTAACGGAGGGGCTGCCGAGACGTATGCCGCCCGCTTTCATCGGCGGCAGCGGGTCGAAGGGGATCGCGTTCTTGTTTACCGTGATGCCGGCACGGTCGAGGGCCTTTTCCGCGTCCGAGCCGGTGATGCCGCGGGAATGTACTTCCATCAGGAACAGATGATTGTCGGTACCGCCACTGACGATGCGGAATCCTCGTTTCACGACGGCCGCGGCCATTGCTTTGGTGTTCGAGACCACCTGCTTTTGGTATTCCTTGAAGGACGCCTCCATCGCCTCTTTGAGGCACACGGCTTTGGCGGCAATCGTGTGGACAAGCGGGCCGCCCTGCGTGCCAGGGAAGGTCAACTTGTCCAATTCTTTGGCATAGGCGGCTTTGCAAAGAACCATGCCGCCGCGCGGGCCGCGCAGGGTCTTGTGCGTGGTGGTGGAAACGATGTCGGCGTAGGGAATCGGGCTTGGATGGACGCCTGCGGCGACCAATCCCGCGATGTGCGCCATGTCCACAAAAAAGAGCGCGCCGACGGCCTTGGCGGTCTTGCCCATGCGCTCGAAATCGATAATCCGCGGATAGGCGCTGGCGCCGGCCACAATCATTTTCGGCTTGTGCTCGTGCGCGAGCTTGTCGATCTCGTCGTAATCGATGCGCTCGTCTTCCTTTCGAACGCCGTAAGCCACGAACTTGTACATGCGGCCGGAAAAATTCAGCGGATGGCCGTGCGTGAGGTGGCCGCCATGCGACAAGTTCATGCCCAGCACGGTGTCTCCCGGCTGAAGCGTGCTCATGTAGACGGCCACGTTCGCCTGCGTGCCAGAGTGCGCTTGGACGTTGGCGTGTTCCGCGCCGAAAAGTTCCTTCGCGCGGTCAATGGCCAATTGCTCCACCTTGTCTACAACTTCGCAGCCGCCGTAGTAACGCTTGCCGGGATAGCCCTCCGCATATTTATTGGTGAAAATCGAGCTCATGGCTTCGAGCACGGCTTCGGAGACGAGGTTTTCCGAGGGAATCAGCTCGAGTCCAGTGGCTTGGCGGCGGGCTTCGTCGCGGAGCAGGTCCGCGATCTGCGGGTCGACGGAATCCAGCGGGCGGTTCATGCGTTCATTGGCGGAAGAAGTTAGCGGCGTCATTGCGAGTCCTCGTTTCCTGCGGCGCGCGGGGTGTGCGAAACTAAACAGCGATTTTATCGGATGGAGTTGCGGAATGCCAATTCCGGCTAGCTTAGTCTCGTCTACGCTTGTTCGGAACTTCCGTTTCCATCTGACGACGCAAAAGCAAGGGAATGACAAAGGGTCGTTCTTTAGCTTTGCACCGAAACTGGTTATAGTTCTTCGCGCTGATTTGCAGCCGAGGAGCTTCTGCTATGCGCCTACTTTGCCGCGTTGCTATCTGGCCGCTAGGGGTCATTTCATTGGTCTCCTTCGCGGCAGCGGTCGCCGTGGCGCGAAACGATAAAGAGAAGAATGAGGAAGCGCTGCAACGCAAGGTGGACCAAATCTTTGCCGCTTACGATAAGCCCGACTCGCCGGGCTGCGCGCTCGGGGTGATCCGAGACGGCAACTTCATCTACAAAAAGGGATACGGCGCCGGCAGCCTTGAACTTGGCGTGCCGCTTACGCCGCAATCCGTTTTTTACCTGGGCAGCATCTCAAAACAGTTCACAGCCGCCAGCGTGGTTCTCGCGGCGGAGCAAGGATCTCTTTCGCTCGATGACGACATTCGCAAATATGTCCCGGAGATTCCTTCTTACGGCAAAACCATCACTCTGCGCGAAATGCTGCACCATACCAGCGGCTTCCGCGACATCCTGAGCCTGTTGTTTCTGGCCGGGCGAAATTCGGAGGACATTCATCCTACGAACGAGTTGCTCGATTTGGTCTCGCGGCAAAAGGACCTCAACTTCGTGCCGGGCGACGAGTTTCTCTACAGCAACACCAATTATTTTCTGATGAGCGTGGTGATCAAGCGGACCACGGGCAAAACGCTATCGCAATTTGCCGAAGAAAACATCTTCAAGCCGCTCGGCATGACACACACGCGCTTTTACGACGATCGCTCGGTCGTCCTGCCGGGCCGAGTCGCCGGCTACGCGCCGCGCTCGGTCGGAGGCTTTCGCGTGGACTGGTCCACAAACTTCGACATGGTGGGAGGCGGCGGGTTGATGAGCAGTGTGGACGACCTTCTTTTGTGGGATCGCAATTTTTTCGACAACAAACTAGGGAAGGGGAGCTTTCTGAAAGAAATGCAGACGCCGGGCGTGCTCAACAACGGCAAGCAAATCGAGTATGCGCTTGGGCTGTTCATCAGCAAGTATCGCGGCCTGCCCACGGTCGAACACGCCGGCGCAAACTTCGGCTATCGCACGGAACTGTTGCGTTTTCCGCAGCAAAAATTTTCGGTCGTTTGCTTGTGCAATCTCGCCACAAGCAATCCGGGCCGTTTGTCTTACGAGGTTGCGGACCTCTATCTTGAGGGGCAGCTCACGGCCGACTCCCCGCCCGCGTCAGCTGCTAAAGTTGATCCACAGCCGTTCACCGGCTGGTATCGCAACCTGGAATCGCATTCCTCTTTGCAACTTTCGGCAGCCGATAGCGATATGGTGGCTTTCGGTACGCATTTCAAACCGCGCGACGCGAATCATTTCGTCGCCGCGCCGGGAGCGGAAATCTCCTTTGACCGCGCGCAAAGCGGAGGCACGCGCCTGACGGTGTCTGTGCAAGACGGCGCGCCGCAGATTTATGAGAGATTTGAACCTCTTAAGCCTTCCCCGGAGAACCTTGCGCAATATGCCGGTGAATACAAGAGTGCCGAACTTCAGGCTGCTTACCGTTTTGCGGTGAAGGACGGCAAGCTCACCCTGGCCACAAACTGGGGGGAGTCTGTGGACTTGCAGGCAACGGTCCGCGACGAATTCCAGAGTCCGGTCGGGGTCGCCATAGTCTTCCGCCGCGATGCTGCGGGGCATGTCACTGGCTGCGACCTTTTCGCCGGACGGGTGCGAAATATTTTCTTTACGCGAACGGCGAAGTAGTTCAGCAAGCAAAATTGCACGAAGCAGTCGTGGTGCGGCTGAGGTATAGTGACTGGAATTCGCCAGAATCGCGGGAGGCTTCTCGCTGTGCTTGCGTTGAAGTTTGCAGAGAAAACGGCATTTTGCTTACTACGAACGTTTACAAATTTTCCTTGCCGCCGCGCAAGACCGGCAATTCTCGTGTTCATCGCCATTGGCTTGCCCGTGCACGGAGTCTTCGCGCAGGAGAAGAATCCATATGCAGGCGACGAGAAAATCGCCAAACTGGGCGGGTATCAATTTCGTTTGAACTGCGCGTTCTGCCATGGGCTCGGCGCGCGGGGCGGTGGGCGCGGGCCGGACTTAACGCGCGCACAAAAGCGACACGGCAACTCCGACGCGGAAATGTTCCACAACATTCACGACGGCATACCCGGCACGGCCATGCCTGCCGCTACGAACGGCGGCATTGGCGTGGGGATGAGCGACGAAGAAATCTGGCAAGTGGTGACTTATCTTCGCAGCGTGCAAGTGAAAGCTCCGGAGCAGCCCGCAGGAAATGCCGAGCACGGGAAAGAACTCTTCAACGGCGCACTTGGTTGCTCCACGTGCCACATGATTCAAGGGAAGGGAGGGCGGCTGGGCCCTGACCTCACAACCGTAGGTGGTTCTCGTTCGGCGGAGTACCTTGTCGAATCGGTGCGGAATCCCAATCGGCGGCTTGCCCAAGGAATTTTCGAAGCGATGAAGGAATTTCCGCAGGAGTACGAAACGGTGTCGGTCGTCACCGCCGATGGAACGAAACTTAGCGGCGTGGTATTGAACCAGGACCAGTTCACGCTGCAGATGCTGGATACGCGCGAGCAGGTGCACCTGTTTGAAAAAGACAAGTTGCGTTCGTTCGAGACTCGGCGCGAATCGGCGATGCCCGCCTACGAACAGAAAACTTTGAGCGACAAGGATCTGCAGGACGTGATTGCATATCTGCAAACCGTGGGTGCCCAATGAAAGGTGAAAGGGCGGTGTTCCAAGAGAAAAGCAGATTCCTTGCTGCGCTCGGAATGACAAGGTCCGTAAAGACGATACCAAAAAGCGGATTTCTCGCCCGCAAAGAGCGCGGCCTCGGAATGACAATCGCCGGAGGGGTGGCAACCGTTTTGTTGGGAGGCATGGTTTGCAGTGGTTTGGTGCCAGTTGCCCGCGCTCAGGTCACGGCGCAACGGCTGCTGGATTCCGCCAGAGAACCGCGGAACTGGCTGATGTACTCGGGCGACTATGCGGGGCGGCGCTACAGCACGCTCGATCAAATCAGGACATCAAACGTTTCGTCGCTCGTGCCCAAGTGGGCTTATCAAACCATGGCCGGAGGAAAATTTGAAGCGACGCCGCTTGTCGTCGACGGCGTGCTCTATGCCACCGGGGCTGACGATCGCGCTTTTGCGCTCGATGCGCGCTCGGGAAGGCCCATTTGGCAATATCAGCGCGCGCTGCCGCCGGATATTCGGCCGTGTTGCGGCCGCGTGAATCGCGGGATGGCTATTCTCGGCGACAAAGTTTTTCTGGGCACGCTCGACGCTCACGTGATTGCGCTTGACACAAGAACAGGCAACGTCGTTTGGGACGTCGGCACGTCCGACTACAACAAGGGGTACAGCATTACGCTTGCGCCGCTGGTGATCAAAAATCTTGTGCTCATTGGAGTTTCCGGAGGCGAATACGGTATTCGCGGGTTCATTGACGCCTATGACGGGGCGACAGGAGCGCGCAAGTGGCGCTTCTACACCGTCCCTGGCCCCGGCGAACCGGGCCACGAAACTTGGGAAGGCGATTCGTGGAAAATTGGCGGCGCGCCGGCTTGGATTACAGGTACATATGATGCAGCGACGAACACGACGTTTTGGACCACCGGCAATCCTTCGCCTTCGAATCGCGGCGAAGGGCGTGGCGGCGACAATCTCTACAGCAATTCGTTGCTCGCGCTGGATCCGGATACGGGCAAGCTGAAATGGCATTTCCAATTCACCAAGCACGACGAACATGATTACGATGCCACGCAAGTGCCCGTGCTCGTCGATGAGGGCGACCGCGACCTGATTTTGCAGGCGAACCGGAACGGTTTTTTCTATGTGATTGACCGCGCTTCAGGAAAACTTGTCTCCGCCACTCCTTATGGCCGCGTCACTTGGAGCAACGCGAAAGACGCGAGCGGCGTGCCCATCGAGCGCAAAGAAGCTTCGCCCACTCTGACAGGAGTGCCCGTTTGTCCGGGAGCGCTTGGCGCCACAAATTGGTTTTCGCCGAGCTATGATCCACAAACCAAACTCTTTTACGTCACTGCGCGTGAACAGTGCGACATTTTCAGCACTGCGCCACAGCCTTACGACGCCGGCCACGCGTTTTACGGCAGCGCGTATTTTCCAAACGACGATTCACAACCGTTTTGGGGAGCGGTGCGCGCCATCGATCCCGCAACGAGCCAGATCAAGTGGGAATTGAAGCACCTCTCGCCTTCATGGTCCGGAGTGCTTTCCACGGCGGGCGGATTGATTTTTACGGGAGATGCTGAGGGGAATTTCATGGCGTTGGATGCGGCCAGCGGAAAAATTCTATGGCACTTTCAGTGCGGTGCTTCGGTTTATGCTTCGCCGATGACTTACGCGATTGACGGGAAGCAATACGTGGCGATTGCGGCAGGCTCGACGCTCTTCGCCTTCGGATTGCCTTAAGAGCAACCTCAAGATCAAGGATTAACGGCTCGCGCCCGCCCGAAACGCACGCGGGCTAATGCCAAACTCGGTTCGGAAGGCGCGGTTGAAATTGGACACATCGCCGAAGCCGCAATCGAGCGCAATTTCCAAAACTTTCTCTTGCTGTGACACCAGGCGCAGGGCCGCGCGGCGAAGGCGCATTCGGCGAACGTATTGGTGCGGGGTCAAACCAGTTAGTTGCTGGAAAATGCGTAGGAAGTGAAACGGACTTAGGCCCGCTTCTTGCGCCAAGCTAACTAACGGCAGTTCACGGTCGGCGTGCTGCTCAATCAGGCGCACCGTGCGCGTGACTCTTGCCAGCCTGCTTGGGGGCGCACTGGTTGTCGTAGTTGATACGCCGCGTACGAGCTTCACAGCCTCGGCGGCAAGCTGCACGCTCAGTTCCTCCAAAGGTGCGCCTGCGGTTTCCGTCAATCCTGCACAAGCCCTCGCAACGGTTCGTGATAAGGATCTTAGCGGCGGCAACCGAAGACTTCCGAAACTTCGATGGCCGCGCGAAATCCCCGCGTCGGCAGCGATGCGTTCGAAATAATCCGTCGCGTAGCGAAACGAGAGGCAGCGGTCTCCCCGTCCGTGCTCGTGTCCGCACTCAAAATACTGCCCCGCATTGCCGAGCAGCAGGGAACCGGGCGTCATCAACTCGTTCGCGGCGGAATGATTCAGTGAACCCCGGTATTGAAACGTGCCCGCAACAACGACGGCGATGGTGACGTAAGGGTGCTGCTCTTCAAACCGGCGGTCGTGCGGGCCACAGGTGCAAACCACGTCGGCAACATGCCAACCGTCCCCTTGTCCGAGGAGACGCGATGACGTGCGGCCCGGCTCGCCACTGGCGGCGCGCCGCCCATCTGCGCGCTCCCATTCCACCGCAATTTTTGCCAAGAATTGTTCTCCTTCGTCGCCGTATAAAGATTCTAGCAAATCGGAGAACAGCGGCGATTTTGATGCACCAAGCGTCCAGAAAGGGACAAATTATTGCGGCGAAATTGGAGGTAGTCACATGAACGCAACGCAAGCCTTGCCGTCTGCTGGTTTCATGACTCGCTTAGGCGCTTCCGGCCGTTCGCCGGAAATCCCAGAAGCAGCGGATTTGTACGGCTGGCTGGTGGGCAGTTGGGAGCTCGATGTTCTCCATTATAGGGCGGTGGATGTTAGGGAGCGACGCATCCAGGGCGAAGCGCACTTCGGCTGGGTCCTGGAGGGGCGCGCCATTCAGGACGTTTGGATTATGCCGCGCTGTTCGGTTCGCCACCCGGAGCTGGACAAGACCAACAACATGTACGGGACAACTTTGCGCGTCTGGGACCCAACGATTCAGGCATGGCGCATTGACTGGATCAGTCCTGTGACTGGTCACCGCGAACATCAGATTGGCCGCAGGATTGACAAAGAAATTGTGCAACTCGGCGCGCGCGGCGATGGGACGGCCACGCGCTGGCGGTTCACCGAGATCACGGCAGACTCATTCCACTGGATCGGCGAAGCTCTCCGGAACGACGGGCAGACGTGGAAACTCGAAGGCGAGTTCCGCGCGCGAAGGATTCGTTGAATGGATTTCATCCCTTGGAACTTCTCCAAGGAGGATTTTTATGAGCACCAGCAATGCAGCAGTCTCAGCCACACCAGAAGCGCAGTTGCTGACGCGCGTTCTGGACGAAGGATACGGCCCGGCCGCGTGGCACGGCCCCGACCTCAAAGCAGCCCTGGCCGATGTCTCGCCCGAGCTGGCGTTCTGGCGGCCGTCGCCCGGGCGTCACAACATCGCCGAAGTCGCGGTACATCAAGCGTATTGTGCGCGCTCCGTGCGTGGACAGCTTTCCGGCATGGCGCCTGAAGCTTTCGTGCTGGAAGGCGAAGACTGGTTCGAGTTGTCGGGACCGGCGCGGCTCAGTTGGTCGCAAATTCAGGCTGCCGTGGACAAAGAGCAAAGCAAGCTCGCAGCCGTTGTAGCGGACATCGCTGCGGGTCGTGTGCAGTCGAAGCTATCCGAAGCGGCGCGGTTCAGCCTCGTGCTCGGCATAACGTGTCACGCGGTCTATCACGCTGGACAAATCCAGCTGCTGAAACGACTGCACGGCGCGTGAGTCAAGCCAACGAGCGACTTGTCCAAAAATAGCAAGGCAAGGCTTTTTGTGAAACTTAGTCCGGCTGCTTCGGAAGCGGATATTGGCCCTCGACTTCGCGGGACAATCCGTCGCCTGACGGCGTGCCATTGCCTTTAGTGCCCTTGAGCTTGCCACTGCCACCGTTCAATCCCCAGTTGCCTTTGGCTTCCAGCGGAGCGCCGTCTTTGCTCTTGCCGGTGCCTTGATACCAAAAGAAAGTCTTGTCGCCGCTTTCCCTGGTCGCTATGTGGAAGCCGCGAGCCTTCGAGGTATCGCCAAGGGCTTCAGCTGTGGCGGTGTTGACGCCATCTTTGGATTTCTTGCTGTCAGAAATGTGGGAGAGGCCCTTCCAGGAGTGGCTCGAAGCGTATTCTCCGGATTTGGAAGTGTCAGGCTCAACGACAGACAGCTCAACGACAGACAGCTCAACGACAGACAGCAGATACAGCCGATGCCGCAGGCGGCGTGAGGGTTAGCACCGGTCGGTTTGAACCCTCACTTGCTCAGCAACGATTTCCAGCGGGCCCAGGCGTCGGCGCGGGCTTTTTTGTTGGCGTCGGAGGCGTCGGGAGCTTCGGCGGCGCGCATGAAGCCATGGCCTGCGCCTTCGTAGGTCACCGGGTCATACGTTTTGCCTGCGGCTTTCATGGCCGTGACGGTGTCGGGAATCGTGGCGTCAATGCGCGCATCATTTCCCGCATAGAAGCCGTACACGGGAGCTTTGATGCGCGCCATGGCATCCCTTTCCGGTGGGCCACCGTAAAACACGAACGCGGCGGCCAAATCCGTCCGGTTCGTGGCAAAGCGGAACGTCTGGCTTCCTCCCCAACAAAATCCTGCGACAAACAGCTTGCCGCTCGAGGCAGGCAGTTTCAGCCCGTAATCAGCCGCCGCGTTTAAGTCCGCAGTGATCTGATCGGGATTAAGTTTGCTGATGACTTCTCTGACCGCGTCTTCCGCAAAGGAATTGGTGCGCCCGCCCTGGGGACCCATGCCGGAGAGCAGGTCAGGGGCGACAGCGATGTATCCAGCGGCGGCGACTTGGTCAGCGAGGTCCTGAACCCAGTCCGTCATGCCAAAAATTTCGTGGATGACGAGCACGACGGGCGCCTTGCTTTTCGATTCGGGATAAACGACGAAAGTCTCTACGGCGCGGTCGCCGTGCTTTACCGTGACCCATTCGCCATGACGAGGTGACTTTGCGAGCGCTGCTTTGGCCCAGTCTTGCGCTGCACCGGACGGCAACGCGAACAGACCACTTAGGGCGAACACGGCAAAGATGGCGAGACGTTTCATGAAGTGGTTTCTCCCTCAGAAGAATTCGCTGGCCGGAAAATCGCTCCAACGAGTTGCATTGAGCGAATGCGATAGTAATGTGGCCACGGCATGGCTGCAAGGGCCAGAGTTCCGGCTCGACAGTATTCACAGAGGAAGGCAAACTGGCCATCAGGGGAAGGCGCCCGGCCGAAAAGACAAGTTCCCCACACGAAGCGGAGGCAATCCGAGAGCTGTGGAGGACAGCCCAAACCCGCAAGATGGTAATAGAACCACTCCCATTCCCAACAACAGCTGTACAAGAATGGAGGATCAGAATGCGTAAGTTCATGATTGCGTGTGGGTTACTTTTCTTGACCACCGGTTCCCCCAGGGCTCGGGAAAACCGTGGGGGTCGAGCTATCCGGCAACTATCAGTAGCGGTTCAATCCGGGAAGCGCGACGTCTGCCAGGGTGGCGCTGGTTTGTTTGGCGCGTACCTGACGTCGCCTGCCGGCGTCACCGGCGAATTCGGGGCATGCAAAGTTACGGGCCTTCCAACAGGTGCCAGCGCACTTGAGATGGACCACTTGTTCGGCCCAAGGATGTATTTTCACTCGCACGGGCGCATGTTCCCGTTTGTCCAGGCGCTGCTTGGTGCCGAACGAATCTCTGCCGTAGTGACGGGCGTAGGCTCAGGGGCAAGCAACGCTTTTGCGATGACCGCAGGCGGCGGTGCCGATGTGACGCTAAGCGGCATGTTGCGCTCCGCCTGAATACACTTCAGCTAGCATCGCCTCTTTGCCACCGAGCCATGCTAGGATTTCACCCCGGCAAGAATTCCTTCACAAGGGAGATACGGCTTCATGGCACGCAAAATAGCCTATTGGGTGAGCACGGGCCTGCTGGCGGCGCTTGCGCTATTTTCCGGGTACGCCTATCTGTGGGGCAATCCGCAGGCAGTTCAAGGATTCGCGCACGTGGGATATCCGCAGCAACTGCGCATTATTCTTGGGATTGCCAAACCGCTCGGTGCCATCGCGTTGCTCGTGCCCGGTATGGCCAAACTCAAAGAATGGGCCTATGCCGGATTCGCATTCGCGTGGATCTCGGCATTTGTTGCGCACTATCTTGCAAAGGATGGCCCGATGGCATTCACCCCGCTCGTACTCCTAGCAGGAGTTTACAAGATACATGCGCCGACGGGGCAAGTGTTGGGAATAGAGTGAGTTGGCGGCCAGAGCGTGTATGTCCTAACTGGACTGACTCAGCGCACCCTTGGCGTAGCGTTGTAGTTCAAGCAGAGAAAAGAGCCGCTGCTGAAGCGGATCCAT
>QHYK01000087.1 GCA_003224085.1 Acidobacteriota bacterium
GAATGAAAAGATCCGCACCCTCGACGGCGTCGAACGCCAGCTCGACCCGGGCATCTGCATGATCTGTGATGGCGACGGCTCGCGCACCATCGGCCTAGGCGGAATCATGGGCGGCGCGGAAACGGAGATCTCCTTCTCGACAAAAAACGTGCTGATCGAATGTGCATGGTTCGATCCGATAGCCATTCGCCGCGCCACGCGGTTTCTGAAATTGCGCACCGAAGCATCCACGCGTTTTGGCCGGGGCGCCGATCCGGAAATGGCCGAACTGGCTTCGCGCCGCGCCGCTGAGCTGATTCTGGAGCTTGCCGGAGGCGAACTTCTCGCCGGCGTCGTGGACGTGTATCCCGGCAAGCGCGCGCCGAAGAAAATTCAGCTCACTCGCAAGGAACTCCTTCGTGTAATGGGCGCGGACGTTCACGACACACAAATCGAAGCCAGCCTGAGCGCACTGGGTTTCGCGCCCATTCGCATGGATCATAACCGCGGCGCGGAAGGCTCCCTCCTCGCAGCCTGGGAATGCACGCAGCCTTCCTGGCGCGCCGAGGTCGAACGCGAAATTGATTTAATCGAGGAAGTCACGCGCATCGATGGGCTCGACAAATTTCCGCCGCGCCTGCCGGCGGCACGACAAGGGGCCGCCCGCCTGCCACACCACGAAGCGGAAACGCGTTTGCGCGAACGCCTCATCGGGCTGGGCTATCGCGAAATCGTGACTATTCCGCAGGTCGCGGAGGAGCGAGACGCGTTGTTCCGTCCGGCAAATGTCTCCCCGGCGCGGTTGTCAAATCCGCTTTCGGAAGAAGCCAGTGTGCTCAAGTCCACTGGAATCGCCACCATGGCTGCGGCGCTCGAATGGAACGTCAACCATGGCCAGGGCCACGCACGCCTGTTCGAAATCGGCCGCAACTATCGCCTGGAAGGAAATCAATCTGTCGAAACAAGCGTCCTCACAATCGGTGCAACGGGCGAAGCCCGGGAAAAGGGTCTGTACGACTCCGCGCGGGGATTTTCCTTCGCCGACCTGAAAGGAAGCCTCGACCAAATTGGTCAGTTGGCCGACGGGCGCGAACCCGGCGCATTCGCATGGCGTGATGGCGGCCCGGAATGGCTGCACGCTGCCAAACGCGGGAAAATCCTGCTCCACAACTCTGAACTTGGCGCCGCAGGCCAGCTGGCGCGCCGTGTCGCCGACCGCTTGAAGTTGCGCCAGGAGGTGTTTCTCGCCGAGCTTGAACTCCAGCCCTTTTATGTCGCGATGCAAGCGGCGAAAACCGCTCGCCGCTATCGGCCCCTTCCGCGTTTCCCAGGTGTAGAGCGGGATTTTTCTCTTTTGCTTGCGGACGGAATCACTTTTGCACAAATTTCCGAATCGATCCGCTCGCTTGGCATTCCGGAAATCACTTCCATTGCAGCCATCGATCTGTTCCGCGGCAAAAACGTTCCTGCCGGAAAATATTCTTTGCTTGTTCGAGTCACTTTCCAGAGCCGCGAAGCCACGTTGACCGAAGGCCAGATCAATCACTTCGTCGGAAATATCACCTCTATACTGGAGCACCGCCACGGCGCTCAGCTCCGCAAGAACTAAACGCTCCTTGCCTTCGCTTTCACCAGGGTCACTTCGAGCCGAGCGAGGAATCTGTTTTTTTTCATGAGGGTGGCAGGCAGCGGATCAGCGCTCGCAAGAAAAATCCTACCCAGCCTCGCTCTGCGCTACAATTCCGGCCATGAGCGCGCCGGTAAAAGTGCAAATCTTCGGCCAGGTCTACTCCATCCGGGGAGAGCTGGAAGAAAGGTATGTCCAGAAGCTCGCAAAGTTCGTTGACGGAAAAATGCATGCGATCGCCGAGGCTACTGGAATTGTGGACACGCAGAAGCTCGCGGTGCTGGCTGCGCTGGCCATTGCCGATGAACTCCACAGTATGCAGCGTGAACGAAACGAGGAAGAAGAATTGTTGCGCGAGCAGGCCGAGCGCTGCCTCACACTTGTCGAACGCG
The DNA here is from genome assembly GCA_003224085.1 of Acidobacteriota bacterium. GTDB lineage: Bacteria > Acidobacteriota > Terriglobia > Acidiferrales > UBA7541 > Acidiferrum. Next base: position 1,999 of record QHYK01000087.1, read on the forward strand.
CCCTGAAGCAAACCGCCTGAAATGTATTTTCGTTTGGGCCGTTCGCTCCGTGCCTCCAAGTATAATGTCGGTTCGACGTAGGGAGACTACTTCATGCGCTACCGCCGTTTTGGCCGCACCGGATGGAATGTCAGCGAAATTGGCTATGGCATGTGGGGCATGGGAGGCTGGACCGGTTCCGACGACAAGGAATCTCTGGATTCGCTCCAGCGCGCAGTGGATCTCGGCTGCAACTTTTTCGACACGGCTTGGGCCTACGGCGACGGCCACAGCGAGCAGCTTCTCGGGAAAACTCTTCGCGCCAACCAGAACAACTCCGCTGCCGGCGGACCCGACAAGAAACTTTACGTGGCCACAAAAGTTCCTCCGAAAAACCGCTGCTGGCCCTCCCGGCCCGAATATTCTCTCGACGACAGCTACCCGCCCGACTACCTGTTCGAGTACGCGGACAAGAGCCTTAAGAATCTTGGAATCGAGACTTTGGATCTCATCCAGCTTCACACCTGGGAAGACGGATGGCTTGACGACGAGCGCATCTTGCCCGCCATCGAAAACCTGCGCCGCCGCGGCAAGACCCGCGCCGTGGGCCTCAGCCTCAACCGCTGGGAGCCGGCGAACGGCATTCGCGCCGTGCGCACGGGCCACATCGACGCCGTTCAGGTTATTTACAACATCTTCGACCAGAATCCGGAGGATGAGCTCTTTCCCGTGTGCCGCGAAAAAGATGTCGCAGTAATTGCTCGCGTGCCGTTTGATGAAGGCTCGCTCACCGGCACGCTCACGCTGAATAGCGCTTGGCCCAAGAACGACTGGCGCAGCACCTACTTCGTTCCAGAAAACCTCAAAGCTAGCGTTGCCCGCGCCGAGGCCCTCAAGCCGCTCTTGCGCGACGGTATGACCATGGCCGAAATGGCTCTGCGCTTCATTTTCAACAATCCCCATGTGCACACCACCATTCCCGGCATGCGCAAACGCAAGAACGTCGAATCCAACCTTGCCGCCAGCGACAAAGGTCCGCTGCCCGCCGACCTCCACGCTCAACTCCGCCCGCACCGCTGGGTCCGCACCCCTACAAAGTGGAGCCAGTGAAAAAAATGAGGACCCTGCCAATCATCAGATCGATACGGGGCAAGACAAGACCGATGAAGCGGACACACTGGAAACGTCCGTGGTTCCTGTTCCTGGCGTGCGCCGCGACGGCAATGTTTGCTGTGCGGGCGGCGGCGAATGCCGCCGACGAGATCAGGCGGCTGGCGGCGCTGATGGAATGGAAGCCGGGAACGGTCGTGGCGGACATCGGAGCGGGGGACGGAAGCTATTCGTTTGCATCGGCAGAACCTGTGGGCGCAACGGGAAAAGTGTATGCGACCGAGATTGACACGAAGAAACTTGAGGAACTACGAGCCGAGGTTGCAAAGCGCAAGCTGCAGAACGTGGCCGTGGTGGAAAGCAAAGAGGCGGATACCCATTTGCCGACGGCTTGCTGCCATGCGATTTTTTTGCGGCATGTATACCACCACCTGACGAAACCGACCGAGTTCGACGCAAACATCGTGCGGTCGCTGAAGCCGGGAGGGCGGGTGGCGATTATTGATTTTCCCCCGCGCTCTGGCTTGGATCCCGTGGAAGGGGTTCCCGCCAACCGCGGCGGGCACGGCATTCCGCAAAAAATTGTAATTGAGGAGTTAACCGCAGCCGGCTTAAAAATGGAAAGAGTGTTGAACGATTGGGCTGAAAATGATTATTGCGTGCTCTTCGTGAAGAAATGAAGAGCAGGCCCGCGCCGTCGCGCCTGCCACATCCCCAGGCGGTCATGGAGCACCGCATCCGCTTTCAGCGCGGCGCGCCGGCTTTGCGAATGTAGATGCCGCCGTTGAAATTCGTGAATTGATATTCTGGACCGCCGCCGTTGATGGTCCCGTGGACGGCCTTGTCGATCCTGACGAGGTACCTCCCACCATGACCGCGTCCATCTTCAACGGTTTGTTGGGGTACCGAAGCCTGAATCTGGACGTCGAAATCGGTGAGGATCTCGCCGCGATCGGACTTCATGCTGAGATTGGCTTTCAGATCGGCCGGAAAGGTCACATCAATGTCGCCGTTCAAGGAACTGAAGGCCATGGGCTTCTGATTCACGCGAGTAAAAGTAGCCAGGAGGCGGCCGTTCAAAGCATGGGCGACGGCGCAGCCGGAGACGTTGTCGAGCGTGACGGAGCCGTTTACGTCGTTGACGTCCAATTCGCCGTCCACGCCGGTGACCACGAGGTCGCCGCTGTTCACGGTGCTCAGCTTCAGAGACGTGTGAACAGGAACCGAAATCATGAGATCGATGGGGCGCGCAAAGGAATCGGTGCTGATGCGCACTTCGTTGCTTTCTTCTTCCACAGACAGACCGGTAGACGAAACGATGATGCGCTTCATGTTGGAGTCGGAGTGACCGGATTCACGATTGCGCGCGCGAGCTTCGACGACGACCTCCTTGCCGTCATACGCCTTCACGGTGATGCCCCCGTTGACCAGGCTGGCTTTTACCAAGGCGGGCCGCGAGGGGTCGCTGAGTGCAACGGAGAGGCGATCGGCGCCTGATTGAGTCTGGATCTGGGCATGCACTGGAGCGGCGGCAAGCGCCGCGCACAGCAGCGGGATTGCAACAAAAAGAGATGAGAAATGCTGGGTTTGGTTATTCATGGTTTTCGAGAATGCGAATGTCTCCATTCAAATTTTCCACTTTGATTTCCGGCCCGCCGGAACTGACGCGCACACCGGTATAGCGATCCGCGTGAAAGACGACCTTCGCGCCATGATGCTCTTCCTGAATCGCGCGCACCGGCAACGCCGTGACGGGAAAATCACTGTAGATACTTCCATTGAAATTCTTGAAGCGAAAATCGGCGGCCAAGCCTGGGGTGAAACGCAGCTCCACGTCGCCGTTGACCGTGCGGAATTCTGAGTTCTCACGGGGATTCTGGCGAAACGAAACTTTGACGGGGCCATTGACGGTATGCGCGGTCCCCGAACCGGCGATGCTGTTCATTTCCACGTCACCGTTGACGTTGCGCACGAGAAAATGGCCGTTGATGTCGCGGACGGAAACACGGCCCTCATTCACGGTTTTGACCTGGATGTCGATGTCGCGAGGAACCTGGAGTCGGAAATCCATTTTGACAAGGTAGCCGTCGAATTCGCGGTGGCCGCACCCGTCGTCACAATGGCAGCGGAAAGGGCCGTTCGAGTAGAGCTTCAGCAAGCCATCTTGTTCGGTGATGTCGAGGGTGACTTCTTTGCGAGCTTGTTCGAGCTTGGCTTTGGATTCCGCGCGGGTGGATTTATTGACGGTGAGTTGCACTTGGTCGGAATTGGTTCCCACCACTTCAATGGAGCCCCAGACGTTGTCGATTTCCAAAGACCGATGCTGGACGCCGGACCGGGAAAACGATTTTTGAATGGTCTCCTGTTCCTGCACGGGCAGGTGGCGATCGGAGTCCGGGAAAGCAATTGGCAGGGCGGAGGAAAGAGGAAGCTCCAAGGGAACAGTCCCGGCGACATGGATCGCCGGCAGCGGGATCGCCATCGGTTCCCGGATTGGGACTGGCACCGGCACCGGGCTTACCAACTGAGCTGCCAAGCAGAAGGGAGACAAACAGCTGAAGGCCAACACGGTCAAGAGGGGTGCGATTCGCATGTTGTGTTCCTCAATTCAATTTGCTGATGGCCCAATCGGCGCGCTGGCGCACAGCGGGATTGAGATTCGGGGATTGGCGAAGTCTTTCAAGGTGCGGCTTGGCTTCGCGGTCGTGCCATTCCACCAACTGATCAATCAGCGCGACTTGCACCAACGGGGATTGCTGTTCCGGCAAGGCGCTCACCACGCTGCCACGCACTTGCGGTTGCGCGGAGTGGCGGCTGAGGGCATCGAGCGCCGCCAAGCGAACGTCGACGCTCTGGTCGTAGCGAAGAGTGTGAAGGAGGGCGGAAAGCACCTGGGGATCGAGTTGCTGTTCGCGCGTGCTCCACGTCACGCCCTCGAGCCGCGCGCTGGCCGATTGCTGCTGCAGCATGGAAAGCACGACAAGCCGCTTCATGTTGGCGAGTTCGGATTGCATGGCAGCTGTGTCCTGGGAACGGGATTTGAAATTGGCGAGGTGAAGACCGGCGTAAATGCCGATGATGAGGAGCGCCGTGCTCCAGGCCATGGCGCCCAGGGGCGAACGAAGCCAACGGAAGAAAGTCCAGGCAGAAGCGCGTGGCTTTAATTCTGACTCGTTCCTGCGCTGGGTGGAGCGACCGGCCTGAAAGGCTTGCAGCATGGCTTCGAAGCGGGCAAGAGAGGCGAGGCTTGGTTGTTCGACGGGAAGCAGCGAGAGCTTTTTCCAGATGGCCACTTCTTCGAAGCAGTCGGCGCACTGCCCAAGGTGAGCTTCAACCTCGCGAAATTGATCGGGGTTCAGGCTCCCTTGCAGGTAGTCTGGCAAGAGTTCTGCGATTTGTTCACACTTCATGGCGACCTCCTTGGGGAGGAAGAGTTTTTGCGGCAGCCGCCTCGGCTCTTCTCAGCAGGGAATCCTGCGTGAGCCGCTGGAAAGCTTTGCGCAAATCCTGCAAGGCACGGTGGATGCGACTTCGCACGGTGTTGAGTTCGCAGCCGAGGAGTGCGGCGATTTCCTCGTACTTCAATTCTTGAAAGCGGCAGAGAAGCAGGATTTCTCTCTTTTCCTCTGGCAATTGCTGGAGCGCAAGTTGCAATAGCTCGACTTCTTGGTGTTCCTGGGCGGAATCGGCAGGGAAAACCGGAGGAAGCATTTCGGGCTCAAAAGCCTTTTCGCGCGGAAACTTGCGGAAGTGGTCGATGCGGGCGTTGCGCGCAATCTGATAGACCCAAGCGCGAAAAGGCGTTCCCGGGCGGTAACTCTGGCGGTATTTCAGGATGCGAAGGAAAACCTCCTGGACGAGGTCTTCGCTCAATGCTCGGTCGCCTGTCAGCTTCGAATAGAAGTTGAACAGAGGGGTTTGGTAGCGGTCAAACAACACCGCTAGCATTTCGCCCGCGCCATCGCGCACTTGGAGCATCAAATCCTCGTCGGGAGCCAAAGTCATCGCCGAATTATGGTCCTAAACGGCTGAACTTGCCCTTTCATAGAGTGAATACCGGGGAGGGGGGGAAAGGTTCCCAAGCGGTGGAAGTTACGAGCAGCGTCCCGGTCATGAGCGAGTATGGGCCCAACGAGCGTGATCTTAAGAAGCAAGCAGCGCCGCCGCAGCTGGCGGCGTCCGCAAATGTCACCGGCCTGCGGCAGCGCGTTTCCGGAGTGCTGCCCGTGCGAGTCGATATGTCAGAGACCAGCGTCACGTTCACATGCCAATCGAAATAGATTGGCCGCCGCTAGTTCCCGGACCAGGGCGGCACGACGCCGGTCATGCGGGCGTAGGCAACGAGCTGGCCCATGTGCTCGTTGGCGTGGACAATGATGCGCAGATACATGCCGTCCACGGTAGCGTCGCGATCGGCAATGTGAACTTTGCGCTGAAGGTCTTGCGGCGTAACGGCCGAATGCGCTTGCTTGACCGCGTCGAGAGAGCGCTTCAGCCAACCGATGACCCCGGTTTTTGAGGTGACCGACTTGTCCATTCCCTTTTTCAGGTCCGCGGGCATTTTGGAACCGGTGACGCTTAGCAGATAGAAATTCGCCATAACGATGTGCATGTAGACTTCGCTGGTCGAGCGCGCGCCGGGCCCGGGACGCCAGGAGAACTTTTCCTCAGGTGTGGCTTGGGCGAGGGCGATCAATTGGTTCGAGACGTGGCGCCATTCTCCGTCGTAGCCCTGCCAGATTCCTTCCGGCGCTTTTTGCGCGAGCACCGGGCGCGCGCCGAATCCCAACAAAAGAAGCGAGAAAATTGCTCTCTTCACGGCTCTCTCCTTTTTGATAGGCGAAATGCTGTCTATCTGTGCGCCAGACCAAGAAACGCGTCATTTTATTCCTTTTGCGTAGAAGAGGCGGAGTTTTCACGCTGCACACGGCGGCGGTTTTTTTAGTCAGAGCCGGAGTGTGGCGGATCATTCCTTGCGCTACGTGCCGAGGAGGTTTGGCTGCACGCGCGAATAGCCTTGTTCATTCGCCCACAGAGTGTGGGATATGGCGGCGAGGTCATCGACCAGGGGAACGGCGTTACCATCCTTAGTAAGGTCGATGGTCCGCAGATAGAACTTGCAAGTGTCGCAAGCCTCGACGCGCACATGCGGAGAGTCCTCGGCGACGTATACCGGTAACTTGTCTTCGGCCTCTTCACCGCACGTGGGGCACAGGATTCGGCGGAACTCCCATTCCTGCGAGCAGAAGAAGCAGAGCAAAAAACGTTTCCCGCCGTCGCCTGCCGGCCGCAGCAGGCCCAGCAGCGGCCGCGATCCGCAAAGCGGGCAAAGCCGGGTGCTCGCAACCAGAGGTGCGCGGGGAATCCGTCCGGCGCGAAACTCCGCGTATGGGTGCAAGAACGCCCGCGGAAGAAATTGCGCGAACGCGCCAACTTGCTGATCGTAGCGGCCGGCGTGCTGCCAGTAGGCTTCGAGGCTGGCAATCCAGGACTCCGAAGGCAGCTGCGCAAACTCCCGTGCCGAAGCGGCAAGGGCGGGCGGGGCGTGATTTTCGACGACCGAAAGATAGCCGCGAAAGTGAGGAAGGAGTACGGTCAAGTCCAGGGGACCGCGTAGCTCGGCAGAGGGACTGCCGGGCTTTAGGTGATTTGCAGCCGCAATGTTCGCGCGAAGGAGCTTTTGAAACCAGGCAACGTGTTTGTAAAACTCGAGGAATTCGGTGGCCGCGGAATGCGGCGAGCTCAGGGTTTCCGCGCGCTGAATCCGCGCCTCGTACTCGGGCGCACCGGTTTGTGGCGGCGTCATTTGCGAGGCGAGGAAGACTCGCCCACGATTTCCTTATACCAGGCGGGATGGTAGCGCCTGGCAAAGGCCATGGAAACGTCGCCGCGGATGACGGAGCCAAACGCGCCGCGCTCGGCAAAAAGTCCCATGTACAGGTGGATCATGAAAAGGCCAATGGTGAACAGCGCCGTCGCCGGGTGGATCAGGACGGAAAGATAACGCAAGAAGCGGAGGTTCCAAGGAATGTATTCCGGAAACCACAACACCACGCCGGTAACCAGCAACGCAATGCTGCCCCAGAAAAATCCCCAGAAGAGGAATTTCTGGCCGGCATTGTAACGTCCGGCGGGCGGCATTTTGTCATCCTGATTGGTGCTGTAATACTTCACCGCCTTCCACCATTTGCGGTCGTCGTCGGTGTATTTCATTTGCTGCGCCCACATCACATACATGTTCCACACGGAGGCGAAGAAAATCAGCCCGGCCCACGGATGCAGCATCCGCGAAACTTGTGCGCCTCCGAGCGCCGCGGCAACCCAGAAAAGCCAGGGCGACCAGAATGCCAGTCCCGTCGACAGCAAATAAATATAGGCCGCCGCCGCAACCCAGTGCGTCAAGCGCTCGCGCAGGTTGTACCGGAGGACGCGGCCGTGAGGAATGATGTGTTCAGGATGGCTCACGTTTTTCCTCCTCCTGGTCCGGAAACCAAGTCTTCTTCTTCGCGCTCTTTAGGGCCGTACCGCAAATAGTGCACAAACAAGCCGATCAAACCGCCGACCATGGCCACGTTTCCCAGCCACTTCAGCGGCCCTTTCCACAATTTCACGGACCAGGGAACGCGCGGATTTTTCGGCAGGCCGCCGTAGACCTCCGGATTCGAAGCATCGTGCAAAACGTAGATGACGCCGGTGCCGCCGACGCCGGGAGGGTCGTACACGCCGGCGTTCGGGAAATTGGAATGCTCGCGGAGTTGCTTCGAGCGGTTTCCAGCGAGCTCAAGCATGTCGTCTTTCGAACCAAAGTGCAGGCAGCCGGTCGGACACGACTTGATGCACGCCGGCTCGAGTCCCTCGCTCACGCGGTCGGTGCAGAGCGTACATTTGAAGACGCGATGAGTCTTCGGATTCATCTTCGGAATGTCGAACGGGCAGCCCGTGATGCAGTAACCGCACCCGATGCAATTGGCCTGCTGAAAATCCACGATGCCATTGGTGTACTGCACGATGGCGCCGTCGGCAGGACAGGCGGCCAGACAGCCCGGCTCGGCGCAGTGCATGCACTGGTTCTTGCGCATGAGCCACATCAGCGAGCCGTCTTCGCGCTCGTGCTCGTTGAAGAGGATCAGGTTCCAGTAATTCCAGCGCGTCTCCGGCATCGTTTGGTAGGTGTTACCGAAGACGGTTTCGCCGAAAGGCAGGTCGTTCCATTCCATGCAGGCAACTTCGCAGGCTTTGCAGCCGATGCAGGTGGTGGTGTCGATGAGTTTGCAGACGGTGTATTCACGCTGGGTGTCTTCTCCGGGCACGCTTCCGGCATGCCCGGAAATTTTTTGAACGCGTAGAATGGCTTGGCTCATCGCTCGACTCCTACGCCTTCTCGATCTTCACAAGAAAGCCTTTGAACTCCGGCGTGTACGCGTTCGGGTCGATCACCGCCGGCGAGAGATTGTTGGCCAGCGTTTTCTGGGTCTTTCCTTCATCCTCGGCAATGCCGCGATAGCCCCAGTGAAAGGGAATCCCGATTTGGAAGGTTTTCTTGCCGTCGATGATCATCGGCTTGATACGCTTGGTGACCATGGCTTTGGCGATGTAAGTGCCACGGATGCTTGACACTTTCACGGTATCACCGCCACGGATGCCCTTTTCCTGCGCCAGCTCTTCCGGCATTTCTATGAACGGCTCGGGAACAAGCTGCACGTTCATGGGGTTGTTTTTGGTCCAATAGTGATAGTGCTCGGTGAGGCGGTAGGTGGTGCAAATGATGTCGTAACCATCTTTGGGCGTGCCGTACTTGTCGTCCGGCGTCTTAAAGCGCCGCGCCACCGGGTTATGGGTTTGCCCCGGATGCAGCGGATTCTCGATGGGATTTTCCGTGGGTTCGTAATGCTCGGGAAACGGCCCGTCGGCAATGACGCCCAGCGGTGCGAATAAGCGCCCCACGCCCTCCGGGTTCATGATAAAGGGCCCCATGTGATCATTCGGCTTGGAATCGGCCTTAAAGTCCGGCACGTCGTGGCCAACCCACTTGGCAGCGGCTTGGTTCCACCACACCTGCCGGCGCGCGGGATCCCAGGGCCTGCCCTGGAGGTCGCAAGAAGCACGGTTGTACAGCACGCGGCGATTGGCCGGCCAGGAGAACGCCCAATTTTGGTGAATGCCCAGTCCGGACGGATCGCTGCTGTCCCGCCGCGCCGTCAGGTTGCCTGCCTCGGTGAACGCCCCACAATAAATCCAGTTGCCGCAGGCTGTCGATCCGTCGTCTTTCAGCCAGGCAAATCCCGGAAGCTGCTGGCCTGCCTTGAGCTGCACCTTGGTGACTGGATCTTCGGCATCGGCAAATGTTTTGCCATTGATTTCCTTCAGGACTTCTGCCAGCGAAGGATTGAGAGGATCGGTATAGCCCCAAGCCAACTTTAGGATGGGATCCGGGAATTTTCCTCCTTCTTTCTTGTACAGTTCGCGCACTTGGAGAAAAATCTCCGCCACGATGGCTTGGTCCAGCCGGCAATCTCCCGGCATAGGCAGTGCCGCGTTCTTCCACTGCAGCCAGCGAGCGGAATTTGTGAACGTGCCGTCTTTTTCCGCGAAGCCCGCGCACGGCAAGCGGTACACGGTGGTCTGGATTTTTTTCATTTCGTCGGCGGATATGCCGGGCGACCGCCAGAATTCGCTCGTTTCGTCCGGATAGATCTCTCCGACCACGAGCCAGTCCGCTTTTTTCAGGGCGTCAATGTTTTTCTTGGAATCCGGGCCGATGGCCACGCCGTTCATGCCGAAAGCAAAAATGCCTTTGACCACGCCGTTGTACATGTTGTCCCAGATGTAAGTCCAGGAGTAGTTGCGGTCTACCTTGGGCAAGTAGTGGAAGGCCCAATCGTTCTGCTGCGTAGCGGCATCGCCGTACATGGCTTTGAGGAAGCTGACGGCAAATTTCGGGGTGTTCCACCAGTAGTTGAAGGAGTCCCAGACGCGGGGCTTGGAAGGTTTGGGGGTAATCCGCTCGATGTAGGCCTTGAAGTCGGTATCCGCTGGAACCGGAACTTTCAGGTAGCCCGGCAAGTTGTCGAAGATCCCGGCCATGTCCGTGGCGCCCTGAATGTTGGAGTGTCCGCGGAGAGCGTTGACGCCGCCCCCGGCGCGTCCGACGTTGCCGAGCAACAACTGGAGCATGGCGGCGGTTCGGATGGTCTGCGTCCCGGAAGAATGTTGCGTCCAACCCACGGCGTAAATGATCGTGCCAACCTTCTGCATGTCGCCGTCTTTGCGGACGGAGGTGAACAAGTCCGCGACTTTCAGAAACTGCTCTTTGGGCACCCCGGTGATGCGCTCCACCATTTCCGGGGTATAACGGGAATACTGCTTGCGCAGCAATTGGAAGACCGACCGGGGATGCTCGAGGGTTAGATCGTACGCGGGGTTTTCGGGAAGACGCGGGGGCGCGGGAGGTTTTCCCCCCGAAGCCGCAGCCTTCCTCTGCGGCGGATCCGCTTTCGCGGAACTCGCCTTGCCGCTCAGATCGCCGCCTTCTTCATAGTTCCAAGTGGACTTGTCGTAGGTTTGGCTCGCCGGATCAAACCCGGAATACAGTCCATCCTCGGGCAGCTTGAACCCATCGTTAACCACAAAAGCCGCGTTCGTATAGTTCAGGAGATAGTCTTTGGCGAAGCGGTTGTTCTCGATGACGTAGTTGATGAGGCCTCCGAGAAAAGCGATATCGGCGCCAACGCGAAGCTGGCAAAACATATCGGCGACGGATGCGGTGCGGGTAAAGCGCGGGTCCACCACAATCATTTTTGCATTGCGATTGCGCTTGGCTTCGATGGCCCACTTGAAGCCGCAGGGATGATTCTCCGCCGGATTGCCGCCCATGATGAGCAGCATGTCGGTATTCTTGATGTCGACCCACCCATTGGTCATCGCCCCGCGTCCGAAAGTTGGTCCCAAACTTGAGACCGTGGGGCCGTGTCAAACCCTGGCCTGGTTTTCTAGATGCACGACCCCCAGGGCGCGCATGGTTTTGACTACGAGGTAGTTGAACTCGTTGGTGTCGGTGCAGCCGCCTGTCCAGGCGATGGACTCGAGGCGGTTGACCGTGTGCCCGGTAGCGTCCGTTTCAATGAAGGTTTCGTCCCGCGTTTTCTTGACTTTTTGAGCGATTTCGCTGATCGCCTCGTCCCATGAAATATCTTCCCAGTCCGTTCCGCCGGGTCGGCGCACTTGTGGCTTCAGCAAGCGCCGCTCGTTCAGGATGTCTTGTTCGAGCGATGCGCCCTTCGGGCACAGCGTACCGCGATTGATGGGGTGGTCGGGGTCGCCCTCGACGTGCACGACTTGCGGCGTGACGTTCTTGGCGCGGTCTCCGATCGTGTAAATAATGACGCCGCAGCTCACCGAACAATACGGACAGGTCGAGCGTGTCTCGTTCGCTCGCGCGATTTTCAGCGCGCGCAACTGAGCGTAGGCGGGCTTCAGATCGAAACCAAACAGCGCGGCTGCGGCTCCGCCAACGGTCGCAAGCTTGAGAAAATCACGGCGGGCAGGGTTCATGGCGTGAGCCCCCTTCCACGAGGGGTGAGCTAGGGTCGCCTCGCGGAACCCCTTTCATAGAACGAACCTTCCCCGGTGTCAAGCCCTCACTTGCTTGGCCCTCACTTGTTTGGATGACCTCAGACTCAGGGAAGGATACAGAGAATCAAGAGATTCATGCGTTTTGATTCCCGTTCAGGCCTTACTCGACCCTCGCCGTGGCTAGGCCCTTGCGTTTCAGCGGTTTCCATTCATGATCACCGCGCAAGTACTGCCACAGGCCTTGCAGGCGCCAGAGCATGTGCATTTGCCGGTAGGGGAAGTGCTCGAGGAAACAGTAACTGACCAGCCGGACCACGTCTTTCCAGTCGTTGTAGCGTTTGTAGGTAATCTCTTCCTGCAGCACGGACCCCATGGAAATCACCGTGGCGAAAGCGTACCCGAAGATAAGGAACTGCAGAAAAAATTCCCGGCTTAGAACGCCCAGAGATGCCGCCAGAATGATGGTCATGATTCCCACGGTTTCCATGACTGGCGCAAATAGCTCGAAGAGCCACAAATAAGGGAGCGCAAAGCAGCCAATCCTTCCGTAGCGCGGCCGAAAGAGCATGTCCCGGTTCGGCCAGAGCACATCCAGCAGGCCCTTTTGCCAGCGTGCTCGTTGTCTTCCGAGCGAGCGAAGGTCGGAAGGCGCTTCGGTCCAGCACATGGGATCCGGCACAAAACGGATTTCGTAATCAACCGCTTTCTCGCGCAAGTGGCGGTGCAAGCGCGCGACTAAATCCAAATCTTCCCCCATGGAATTCGCGCGGTAACCGCCAATGCCGCGCACCAGATCGGTTCGAAACACCCCGAAGGCTCCCGCAATAATCATCAGCATGTTGCCCTGGGCCCAGGCTTCCCTGCCAATCAAGAACGCGCGCAGGTATTCGATGACCTGAATGGCTTCCAGGCTCTTGCGCGGCAAGCGCACGCGCTGCAATTGGCCGTTCTCAAGCTCCGAACCGTTCAACACGCGAACGATGCCGCCTACGGCCACGACGCGCTTGGGATCTTCCAAGACCGGCACCATGATGCGAAGCAGCGCATCGCGTTCCAGGACAGAGTCCGCATCAACGATGCAAACGTAGGGCGAGGTCGCGGCGTTCAGACCGGCGTTGACGGCGTCGGCTTTGCTCCCCGCAGATTGTTTGTCCACCACCACCAACCTGGAGTCCACATCGCTTCGATACAGCCCCCGTACGGGAGCGCTCTTAGTCACCGGGATGTACACCGCCCGCACGCGGCGCAAACAGAACTCTTCCCGCAATTCTTCAAGGGTGCGGTCTTCGGAGCCGTCGTTAACAACTATGATTTCCAGCTCCGGATAGTCCAATTCGAGAAGGTTGCGGATGGCCACGCGGATGGAGGCTTCCTCGTTGTGCGCGGGCACGATGATGGTAATGGGCGGGGTCATCGGCGCGTCTTTAACCCAACTAAGCCGGTGGCTTTCGAGGCGGCGTTGGTGCTGCGCGCTGGTTTTCAAAGCGATAATTAACATCGCGAGGTAGGTCAGATTCGTAGCCAGGTAGTACCAGAAGAGCGTCAGATTCGAGATTTCTAAGAACCGAATCATGGGCGCAGCCCCGCGGAGTCGTGAGTTTCTTCTGTTATCGGCCTTTCGTTCCGTGGCAGCGCGCCCGTCTGCAGCACTTTCTGCAGATTGCTTTTTTCTTCGTCGTCCATACTTGTGCTGCTTTGAAGCTGTGTCTCCAGCTTTCCGCGCAAATCGGCATTCTCAAGGGCGGTGAGGAAAGCATGCAAGCCATAGCGATCCCGAAGTTGAACCACTTGCTCAAAAACCGGAACCATGACGGCCCTGAACTGCACGAGGCCTTCTGCGGCACGCAGCCGCACCAGCCGGTTCGAATCGGTCAACCCTTTTAGCAGTGTCGGAGTTGCGCGAGGGTCCGCAAGCCGGCCCAGGCCGATGATGGCCCGCAGGCGAACAAACCACGTCTTGTCTTGCGCGAGTTCCGTGAGCGCGTCCAAGGCCAGACCGGCATCGATTTGCGACATGGCGCGTGCCGCCGCGGCCCGTAGTTCTTCGCGTTCGTCGCCAACGAACTGCAGCAGCTCCAAGCCCAAAGCGGGTGTGGCCACCTCACCCAAGACTCGTCCGAGAATTTCGCGCAACGGCCCTTCGGCTTGTTTCACAAAGGGTAAGAGCAGCTGGGGCCGTTCCCCGCAGCACTGGATCAGTGCACTTTGCAACGGCAAAGCGGGCACTTGCAATCCCCATTCCCCCACCCAGGTCAATATCTCCTCCGCGGCCTGAGGGCATGCCGTACGCCCCAGGCCCCGCAGGGCGGCAAGCCGAATTTCCAGATGGCGATCGCGCAGCGCTTCCGCCAGCGCGGGAACCCCTTCCGGCGCGCGGGTTCTGCCGAGCGCCACCAGTGCGCGCATGCGCCTCCAACTTTTCAAGTGTTGCGCCTCGAAAATGCGTTTCTCGATAAGTCCGCTGGTGCGCATGAATTTCAGCAAGCGCGCAGATTCCTCGGGCCCGGCTGCTTCAAAAGCATCCAGCGCCATGGCTTCGACAATTCGAAGGTCAAATTTTTTGTTCCGCCATCTCTCGAAGGGAAGTTTTCCTGAAATCAACGCGTCCCATTGCTGGCGCAATTGGAAAACGCGCGCATCGCGCCGAACGAAAAACCGTCCGCGATAGCTCCGGCGGAGAAAAATAAACGCGAGAAGGAGGCCATCGGTCACGATGGCGGCAATGATGGCCTTGAACACGAACGCGGCCGGGCCCAGCCGCCAAAGTTTTTCAAAAATAGATCCCATAGCTCAATCCAAAACTCGTGTCGGTGCGATTTTGCGTGCGCTTTTGATAGCCGGCAAAGCCGCTTACGGCCTGGCGCGCAGTGATTTGAAAGCGCCAACCACCACCATAGGTTTGCGAAGCGAAACTCCCGATTTGATCCACAATGGCGAAGTTTTCCGTGCCCGCCGCAAACAAAACGTTTCCCGAGAGGCGCCTGTCTCCCCAGCGCTTCAGGGGAAACTCCAGCCGCACGGTGCCAGACGGCTTCCATGCCGCTCCCGTGCCTGAAAACGCACTGCGTGCGCCCGTGGCTGCGAGTGTGAAGGCCCAGTCCTGCGGAAGGTAGACAACCGCCGTGCCATTCAAAGTGAGAATCCGCGCCGTCTGATACCAATACCAATGCTGCGCATAATCAAACTCCACGCCCCGCACGAAACGCGTTTCGCCTGTCTTCCAGCCGTGATCCAAGTCGAACAACGCTTCGCTCTTCGGAATCACGCCATGGTCGTGAGCCATGGCGCCGCCCAAGGTAAACGCGCCCCATTTCGACTGCCGCCGCGTGATGCTTGCGACAAACTTGCCCGCATCCGCCCCGGAACGCTGATAAAAATTCCCAGCGGCGCTGGTGGTCCAGTGCGAAGTCCATTGAGACACCACGCTCACAAATTCATCGTGAAAGTCTGCCGAGTAGTTGAGCCGATCGTTGTCCTGGCCGAAGCGCAATTCATGTTGCGCCCCGCGGCGAAGGGAAACTAAGCCGTCGCGCGCTTCCGTGCTCCCAGGATCTAAATGCAGCGCTGATTGAAATTCCGACCGAGCTTCGTTTCTTTGGCCGGCGGTTCGTAAAATCCGCGCGCGTGCCGCGTGAATGTCGGAACGCTTCGGATCCAGTTCCTCGGCGGTGCTGACTGCCCGTCGAGCATCTTCGATTTTTCCTTCCCGAGAATAAACACCTGCCAGCCCCATCCAGTTGTCGGGGTCTGTGCGGCTGACTTTGAGGATTTCGAGGTATTCTTTTTCGGCTTCTGCAAGTTTTCCCGACCACGCAAGAACTCGGGCGCGCCATGCCCGCACATCCATATCCTGAGGTGCCCGGGCGATTTCTCGCTCCACCAGCCGCATCGCGGAGTCCCAATCTTTGGCTTCCACATAGGCGCGCACCTGTCCCTGCCAGTTGGGCATGGGCACTTGTCCATAGGCCGGATAGACCCAAGAAAACGCAACAGCCACCAGAGCGAGAAGGGAACTCCAGGTCGCCTTCTTGGGTTTCCCTGGAACCATATCGCCCGGACTTAGGAAGTCGGTGTTGGGACACACCACCATGACCGAAATGGGTGCAATCGATGCCCCATTGCGGGACATAATGTGGACAAGTGTTCCACCATAAGCTATTCACTGCAAACAACTTAGAGGAGTGTCATTTTGGCAATTAGAGAGGCCCCGGTAAGGTGACAAATCTGGC
Source organism: Acidobacteriota bacterium (assembly GCA_003224085.1). Taxonomy (GTDB): domain Bacteria; phylum Acidobacteriota; class Terriglobia; order Acidiferrales; family UBA7541; genus Acidiferrum. Next base: position 17,889 of record QHYK01000087.1, read on the forward strand.
GCTGAGAACCGCCACAATTTGTCACCCGGGCGAGGCCCTGGTCATCGCAGAGGTACGGTATCGTCTTACGTAGAATTCTCTGGACCCCAGACAAAGAAATGCCCGCGGTGTCCGAGTCAGGTCCGTTGCACACAATGCGGATCCGCGCGGAACACCTGGCTGCTGTCGTGCTGGGATCTCGCTCCACAACGACTTTGGTTGTTGTGCGTTCATCAAACGGCAAACAATTCGATACAATATATCTCCGTGCTCCGGCAGATCCCGGTGGGCGTCTTGGTTGCGGGCTCCCTCGCCAGGCCGTCGAGGCCGTTCCCGGGCCGAAACGGGCTGAAAGCGCATTTTTCGCACGCCGAGTGGATGTGCCCTCAAACCGGCGGGGCGCATCTGTAATTTTGGAGTAGCCCCATCCGTAAAGTAAGAGGGAGCACGGACTTGAAAAACGACGCGGAGACTTTGCTAATGCCCGTGGATTCGTCAAAACCTGACCTTGGCTCCCTCCGCATCCAGGATGGCCAGCGCAGCAAGTCGGGCATGGGCAAGCGCGTGATATACGCCTCCCTTCCGGTGGTCATTTTTGCCGCCATTGTCGCCACCGCTTTTGCTCTGCGGAACCAGAAGCCCATTGTAGAGGTCGCGGCCGCGGCCAAGCCGGATGCCGGCGGGCTCCAGACGGCGCTGAATGCCAGCGGTTACGTTACCCCTCGCCGCCGCGCCACCATTGCCGCCAAGATAACCGGGCGCGTCACCGGCGTTTTCTTTGACGAAGGCACGCGCGTCAAGGACGGCCAGCTGCTCGCCACGCTCGACGATTCCGACTACAAGCGGGCCCTGGATTCGGCCAAGGCGGACCGTGACTCCGCCGAGGCCTCCATTGAAGACCTCGAAGTACAGTTCCGGAATGCGGCAATCCAATTAAAACGCGCTGAGCAGTTGCGCGACTCCGGGGTTCAGACACAGGAGGCTCTGGACAATGCCCGCACGGCCGTTGACAGCCTGCGCGCGAAAATCGCGCTGGCCAAGCAGCAGGTGGCCGCCGGGCAGTCGCGCATCGCGGTGGCTCAGCAAGCGGTCGATAACTGCACCATCCGCGCTCCTTTTCCGGGAATTGTGGTTTCCAAGGACGCCCAGGTCGGCGAAATGGTCTCGCCCGTCTCCGCCGGCGGCGGATTCACGCGCACCGGCATCGCCACCATTGTGGACATGAAGTCCAACGAAATCGAAGTCGACGTCAACGAATCGTATATCGCACGGGTGAAGGGAGGGCAGCTGGTAAAGGCGACCTTGGATGCGTTCCCCAATGATCCGTATGACGCGAAAGTGCGGACCGTGATACCCACTGCAGACCGTCAAAAGGCCACCGTCAAAGTGCGCATTTCGTTTTTGAAGCTCGATGACAAGATTCTCCCCGATATGGGCGTGAAGGTGGCGTTCCTCGAGGAGGAAAAGCCAGCCGCAAAGGGCAAAGAAAAGGAAAAGGGCCCGCAGGCCGTGGCCTTGATTCCCAAAAGCGCCGTGCATTCTGACTCCAGCGCTTCTTTCGTGTACCTTCTGCGCGATGGCAGAGTCGAGCGGCGCGCCGTCAGCCTCGGGATGGATCGCGGCGCGGACATCGCGGTGATGGCTGGGCTGACGCCAGGCGACTCGGTAGTGGTCAAAGGCCCAGAGATTTTGCATGATGGTGACAAAGTCGAAATCCGCCAATAGGAGAAAAGAATGGTCCGAGTGGATGGAAGCGGTAATTCGCAAGGCCTGATTCGCGCCCGCGGCCTGAACAAAACGTACAGCCGCGGCGGCGAAAAAATCCAGGTGCTTCAGGGTCTCAATCTGGACGTGGACAAAGGCGACTTTGTGGCTTTCATGGGCCCCAGCGGCTCCGGCAAAACAACGCTTCTCAATCTTCTCGGCGGCCTGGACGTGCCGTCGGCCGGCAGCATCACCGTGGCTGGCGACGAAATCACGCACATGTCCGGCAGCAAACTTACGCAATGGCGCGCCCGTCACGTTGGCTTCATTTTTCAGATGTACAACCTGATTCCCGTGCTCACGGCCTACCAGAACGTCGAGCTTCCGCTTCTTCTGACGAAACTTTCCCGCTCCGAGCGCCGGAAGCACGTAGAAACCGCTCTCGCGGTGGTCGGTCTTACCGACCGCATGCATCATTACCCGCGGCAACTCTCCGGCGGTCAGGAACAGCGCGTGACCATCGCCCGTGCGATTGTTTCCGATCCGACCTTTCTCCTCTGCGACGAGCCCACGGGCGACCTGGACCGCAAGAGCGCAGACGAAATCATGGCGCTCATCGAGGAGCTCGTGGGCAAATACGGCAAAACCGTTCTGATGGTGACGCACGACCCCCTGGTAGCCGCCCGCGCCCATACCACGCTCCATCTGGAGAAGGGTGTGCTGGTGGAAGGAAAAACTCCTCGCGAAGGCGTTTTTGCAGGAGGTGCGGCATGAAATTCTGGCGGCTCATCTTCGCGAATTTGTTTCGCAAAAAGGTTCGTCTGATTCTGACGGTCGGCTCCTTTGCCATCGCCCTGGTCCTTTTCACGTTTTTGGCCGTGGTGCGAAGCGCCTTCAATCGAGGCATCGAGATTGCTGGTGCCGACCGACTCGTCGTCGTCGACCGTGTCGGCCTGATGAACCTTATGCCCATTTCGTACGCTGACAAGATTGCCGCGATTCCCGGCGTCAAGGCGGTCACGCACGACCATTGGTTCGGCGGCGTTTATCAAGATGAAAAGAATTTCTTTCCCCAATTTGTGATCGACGCGGAGAACCATCGCAAGGTTTATCCGGAATTCATGGTGCCCGACGGGCAGTGGAATAACTTCGCGAAAGACCGTCAGGGAGCCATCGCCGGCGCCAAACTCGCGGAACGTTTCCACTGGAAAGTCGGAGACCGCATTCCCATCAAGACCACGCTTTACGGCGGCGCAACCTGGGAGTTCAACCTCGACGGCATCTATCACACCGAGAAACCCGACGGAGACCAGGGACAATTCTGGCTCCAATGGAAATACTTCGACGAGAACGTTCCCAGCGTCATCAAGAGCACCGCCGGGTGGTACATCATCAAACTAAATAATCCGGATGACGCCGCCCGCGTGGCCAAGGCTATTGACGAAAAATTCGCCAATTCGCCTCACGAGACAAAAACCGAAACCGAATCCGCTTTCGCCGGTTATTTTGCCAAGCAGTTCGGCAACATCCAATTCCTCATCATGACCATTGGCGGCGTCGTCTTTTTCACTTTGTTGCTGGTCACCGGCAACACCATGGCCATTTCCGTTCGCGAACGCACCAGCGAATTAGGGGTCTTGAAAGCCATTGGACTCACTGATCGCTCGGTTCTCTTCTTGGTTCTCGCGGAATCGTTGGCCATCGCTTTCTTTGGCGGGGTGCTGGGGCTGGCCCTGGCCCTGGTAATGATTCCTGGCATAAGCGGTGCGATCACGGGCTTGTTGCCGCCGCTGCTGCTGTCGAAACCCATGTTGTCGTTTGGCTTGGGCTTTGCGCTTTTTGTCGGCGCCGCCAGCGGCCTGCTTCCTGGAATTGGCGCCATGCGCATGCGCGTGGTCAACGCGCTGCGGAGGGTCTGACATGGCGATCCCCCTGGTCTACAACCTTCGCAGCGTGAGGGCTCGCTGGACTTCGACGATCGTTGCCGTGGTAGGGATTGCGGGGACCGTGGGGGTCTTTGTTGCCATGCTCTCCCTCGCCAAGGGCTTTAGAGCCACACTCGTTTCGTCGGGCTCACCCGACAACGCGCTTATTGTCCGCGGCGGGGCCACGTCGGAACTGACCAGCGGGGTCGCGCTGGATGCCGTGAAGGTTATTCAAGATGCTCCCGGGATTGCCCGCGGCCCCAATGGCCCCTTGGTGACCGCGGAAGCTGTGCTCATGGCGCCCATCCCGCTGATTTCCACGGGCACGGACGCCAATGTGGAGCTTCGCGGCGTTTCGCTCAATGTGCTCGAGATCCGCAAGCAAGTCAAAATCGTCCAGGGACGCATGTTTCAGCCGGGGCTCGCCGAAGTCGTGGTAGGCAAAAACGCCAATAAGACTTACTCCGGCTTGACCCTGGGCAACAGAATTCGGCTCGGCAAGATGCCATGGCAAGTGGTGGGGATCTTCGACGCTGGCGGTAGCTCCTTCGATTCCGAGGTTTGGGGGGACTCGCATTTGCTCACTGCGGCCTACGACCGGCCCGACACGTTTTTCCAGTCCGCCACGGTCCACCTCACCTCTCCTCAAGCCCTCACTCAATTGAAGGACGCCCTCACCACCGACCCCCGCCTGAATGTGGATGTCACGCGCGAGATTGACTATTACGCCAAACAATCCACGCGCATGACCACGCTCATCACCACCCTTGGTGGTTTCGTTGCGTTCATCATGGCAATTGGAGCAGTCTTCGGTGCGCTCAATACCATGTATTCGGCCGTTGCCGACCGCGGGAAGGAAATTGCCACCATGCGCGCTCTCGGTTTTGGCGGTCCTTCCGTCGTGATCTCCTTCCTCATCGAGGCGCTCTTGATTTCCTTTGTCGGTGGGCTTCTCGGCTGCCTTGCCGTTCTGCGCTTGAACGGCCTCACCACCAGCACCATCAATTTTCAGACCTTTTCCAATCTCGCCTTCGCCTTCATGATCACCCCCGGCTTGCTCGCCGAGGGAGTTATCTTTGCTCTGGTGATGGGAGTCTTGGGGGGTTTCTTCCCGGCCGTTCGTGCGGCGCGCCTTCCCGTCGCCACCGCTCTCCGCGAACTGTAGAGTTGGGTTCGGCTTCCAGTTGGCCGCCGTCCGTCCTTGCCCGGCCAACAGCTCACGCGAAGGTGGAAGTCTGGCAAGCAAAGAAGAAAGGGAGAGGTTCTGGCGGCAACGTCTCTGTTTGCACCTATAATAATAGTTGGAACTTACGACTTTAAACTATCCTCTAGTCCGCCAGCTTCAGCTTCTCGAGATAGGCGTTCAATGCGGCCTTGACCTTGAAGGGATCCGGCGGCTTGCCTTGCGCTTCCCAGATGGGCGTTAGGAACTCGTCCATGGCTTTGTCAATTTCTTTGAAAAGTCTGTGATTGGTCTTGGAAAGCGCGGTGTCGCCCCCGTAGTCCTCCGCTTTGTCCCATAGTCTTTCCAATACCCGGCCCATGGCCGAGGCTCCGGCGATGTCACCCTTTTGAAAGTCCGCATAGATGTGCTGTGCCAGGGCGCGATAGGGGCCCATTTTGCTGTTATCTACGCCGTTGACTTGCGGGACTTTCTTCTCCTGGGCCATGGCGTTACCGGCACCGCTGCCAAGCACGGATATTAGCCCCACCAAAAGGCACGCCTGTGCTGTCCTCGGGAATGCATCTCTCATCGTTTCTCCCTTGTTCTTGAGCAGAGGTTGTCGGTTAGAAGCAATTTAATTTGCCCGATGCTCTTCGGCACTTTCTAACACATGTTCGCTCGCGGCGAAGCCTGCTCCTTGGTGCATCGGTTAGCAGAGAGGCACGGGCGCTCCTATTGGCAGGTTCATCACACTCGCCTTGACCCCGCGCGACCCCCCCCTTTAGCCTGAAAGAGGGGGCGGTTGCTTGGGGAATTCATGAGCGCGATAGGACATCAGGCAATGGAAATGCGGCAGTGTGCCTTCTGCGGAAAACGGATCGCCGCACACTTGAACCAGTGTCCTTTTTGCCGCGAGATGGTGCCCCAAGTCCGTTTGTCGCGCTCTTCCAGTGCGGCGGGGCGCCAGCCAATCCGGCGCGGGCTGCTATACATGCTGCTGGCCGGGGTGATCTATTACTTTGCTGCCGGATATGCCAAACCGCTGCAGGTTCCGATTACCATTCAGCCCTCGGTTATCAATTATCTCGCGCCCCTGCTCTTTCTAAGCGGCCTGGGCCTTACCCTCTACGGTCTCATCCTGAAGGTCAAATCCTGATCCCCGCCTTCCTTCTGGTGCTTCATGAGGTCTTGAACCTCGGGGGCTTTGGCCCTGCGGCCCGCTAAGCACCCCACCTGTACCGATGGACAAGGTGACCGATTGGAGGGATACTCCTCAGCGAGACGACTGCGCCCGGAAGGGCCTGTGGCTTACTGGAAGCGAGGCCGGATGCGACTGCCTTCTCCGCGCATTCCAAAAAATCCTCGACGAGGTAAACATGAAAAGAAATCTTCTCAAGGTCTCGCTCTTAGGACTGAGTTTGCCTGCACTCCTCACCGCCGGCGCACAGTACTCCGCAGCACAGGGGCCCGCCGGTGCCGGCGCTTCCGAAGCGGCGAAGGAATCGATACACGCTCCCCATTCGCTAAATCCCATCAAGTGGGTGAAGAAAGACAAGAAGCCCGCGGATTCGAACGGCAGCCGGGCCGACGTCGAGAAGAAACTTACTCCGAAGCTTCAAGCGCAAGGACTTTTGCCAGCCAGCTCCAGTGCAACGGAAGCTTGCTCGGCGTTCACGGCGCTCCATGAATGTCTCGCAGCCCTCCATGCCAGTCACAATCTCAGCCTGAACTTCACTTGCCTGAGCGCCGCGATGACCGGCGTGCATACCGGCGCTGATGTTTCGTCATGCAAAGTGGCCGACGGCGAGAAAGCTCTTCCTCTGAACAAGGCAATCCATGCTCTGAATCCCGGTGCGGATGCCAAAGGCACCACGAAAAACGCCGAGCAGCAGGCCAAAGACGATTTGCACAATCTCGGCTCGTAGCTTCCCTCTTCCAGGCGTTTGCGAGCCCACAAACTGCAGAAAACCTCATCCTGGCGAGGGGCACGAAATAAGCTCCTCGCTTTTTTTTCTTGAGGTCTGAGCAAACCAAAGCAGGCCAGATTTCCGGGTAAGAGAAAATCAATGGCTTTTCTCTCTTGACATACCTCTACTTCTAGGGCTACTCTTGGTGCTGCACCAAGTTGTCTAGGGGTACTGAGGAATGGCCAGAAATGATCTGCAGGGAAGCCTCGACCTCCTGGTGTTGAAAACCCTCTCCCAAAAAGGTGAGATGCACGGTTACGGAATTGTGCAGCATATCCAGAAAGCCTCCGATGAGCTCCTCTCCGTGGAGGAGGGGTCCCTCTATCCCGCGCTGCACCGCATGGAGTTGAGTGGTTGGATCGGCTCGGAGTGGAAAGTAACGGACACAAATCGAGAGGCAAAGTTCTACCGGTTGACCGCCGCCGGCCAGAAAGAGTTGCAAAAAGCGGAAAAGAGCTTCGAACAACTTGTTAAAGGGATCCGTGCCGTTTTGCGGTACGCATGAGGAAAGCCATGTGGTTGTTTCGCCGCATTGTAAACGCATTTCGTCGCTCGAAATTGGAGCAGGACATCGATCGCGAACTTGAGTCACATGTGGAGATGCGCAGGGCGGACAATATTGCCGCCGGAATGTCTCCCGACCAAGCTTGCCGCGATGCCAGGATTCGTTTTGGAAACCGAACCCTTACGAGGGAACGCGTGACCGCGGTTGACGCGGAACTGGTTTTCGATTCCTTCGCACGGGAACTGCGCTACGCCGCGCGCCAGTTGCGCAGGTCGTCGGCATTCGCGCTGACCGCCCTATTGACTTTAAGTCTGGGAATTGGCGCGAATGTGGTTGTGTTCAGTGTTCTGAATGCGCTGCTTTTGAGACCTCTGGACGTGCCTCAGCCTTTTGGGCTCTACAACGTCGCTCACAAATCACCGGGCTATGACAACCAGTCCTACCCCGATTACTTGGATTTTCAGAGCAAGAATTCCACTTTCACCGATATGGCGGCTTACCGCATACAGAGTGCCGCACTCAGCACGGCAAACGCCGCATACAAATGCTGGTACTACCGAGTTTCAGGGAATTATTTCGACATGCTGGGGGTGCAGCCGGAGCTGGGCCGTTTTTTTCATGCGAGCGATGAACATGGGCCCAATTCGGCTCCCTACATCGTCTTAAGCCACAATTTTTGGCGCCGACATTTCGATTCCGACCCCCATGTCATGGGGGCCATTGTGGACATAAACCAGCATCCCTTTACCGTTATCGGAGTCGCCCCAGCCGCGTTTCATGGAACAGTCATTTTCTTTTGGCCGGATTTTTGGATGCCCGTCGTTGACAGCCCGGACTACCAGGGCACCGATTTTCTGTCCGGCCGGGCAATGCACAACCTCTGGATTCTTGGAAGGCTCAGGCCCGGTGTCGCTCCCGTGCAAGCCACTGATAACCTCAACGCCATTGCACACGAACTGGCGCGGCAGAATCCCGACGACGACGGCCTGGACGCGAGGCTGGTAAAGCCAGGATTGATGGGCGACCAACTTGGTGGTCCGGCGCGGCCCTTCCTTGCGGGCATCATGCTGCTTGCGTTTCTCGTGCTCCTGGCGGCCTGTGCCAACCTCGCCAGCCTCTTTGCGGCTCGCGCAGCCGACCGCAGCCGCGAACTGGCCATTCGCCTGGCCATCGGCGCAAGCCGCTGGCAAGTTCTCCGGCAGTTGCTTGCAGAGGCTCTCTTGCTCTCTCTCCTTGGTGGCGCGCTGGGGGCCATTTTTTCCACGGCTTTGTTGAATGCCTTGACGCGTTGGCAGCCATTTCCGGAGTTTCCCGTCCACGTTACCGTTAGTCCAGATCGAATGGTCTACTTGGTAGCTTTGCTCTTGTCCATTGGCAGCGGATTGCAATGGGGCCTGATTCCCGCCCGGCAAATCTGGGCCACCGACGCTGCGCCGCTGATGAAGAGCGGGGGAGCCGGCGCGCTTGTTTTTCGCCGCTTCACACTGCGCGATCTTCTGCTAGCTGTTCAGATTACGCTCTGCACCTTGCTGGTAACTTCCTCCTTCGTCGCCGTGCGCGGAATGCAGCGTTCGCTTCATGCGCCGCTGGGTTTCCAGCCGCAAGGAGTGGTGCTAGCGGAAACCGATCTGGATTTTGGAGCACATTCAGACGACACAGCCAAGATGATTCAGAAGCAAATGCTGCAGGAAGTCGGCCGTCTCCCAGGTGTGTCGTCTGTCGGAATCATCGACGGCACGCCCTTGGGCACCGGCGGAAGCACCACAGTGATCTATCGCCTGGGCACCAGCGATTTCCGGATGTCCAATAGCGCGTTTGGCGCAAAATATTTCTACATTTCGCCCGGGTATCTGGAGGCGGCTGGAACACGCTTGTTGACGGGGCGCGATTTCACTTGGCACGACGATGCCAAGTCTCCGAAAGTGGCCATCGTCAACGAGACTTTCGCCCGCGGCCTGTTTGGAAACAGCTCGGGACTGGGTCGGCAATTTATGATGGGCGACAAAGTCCCTTATGAGATTGTCGGAATCGTCGCAAATGGAAAGTATGAGTCCCTCACCGAAACTCCTTGGGCAGCGGTGTTCTTCCCCATGGAGCAGAATCGAGCAAGTAACACGACTTTGGCCGTCCGTTCCCAGTTACTCGAGGGAGAATTGGTTCCAGCTCTCAGGCAAGCGCTTAGGCAAATAGACCCAAGCCTGCCGTTTGTGTTTCACAGCTGGCCCGATGCGCTGGGATTTGTTTTGTTCCCCGCGCGCGTAGCGACCGCCAGCCTTGGCGTGATGGGCTTGTTGGCGGCGATGCTCGCGGTCACCGGAGTCTTCGGCATGGCCATGTATTCGGTCTCCAAGCGAATGAAGGAGTTTGGCATCCGCGTCGCCGTCGGAGCACAACCGGTTCAACTCATGCGCTCGGCATTGAGTCGTCCCATCCTTCTGCTTCTCTTGGGTTCAGCGGCTGGCCTAGTTCTGGGGGCCATGGCGAGCCGGCTGCTCGCACAAATTGTGTATCAGGCCACGCCGCGCGATCCGCTCGTCTTTGCCGGAGTCATGATCACCATGGCAGTATTGGGTTTGATAGCGACCTGGCTTCCCGCGCAACGCGCTCTCGACGTTCATCCGGCGGGCTTGCTCAGAGAAGAGTAAAGAATGTAATACGGCGCCTGTCCTTTGCCGTCAGGGTGTGGTCGCTTCAAGAAGAAGCGGCGCTCCGGGAAGACACGGACGCAGGAGCGGCGGAAGAAGAATCGGACACGGAGGAGGGAACATCCCTGTCGGTGGTTGCCAACGCCGCGGTGGCGCGATAACGCACGATCAACAACGTGAGATCATCTGCCTGCCGGGCGCCGCGCGTGAAGTTCTCCACCGCTTCGAGCACGCATTTCTGCAAGTGTTCCAGCGGGCACTCTGGCTGGCCGGTGAGAAGCTGCCGCAACCGCGGCGCGCCAAATAGCTGCTCGTCGGGATCCATCGCCTCGGTCACGCCATCGGTGAAAAGCACCAGCGTGTCTCCGGGCTCGAGTTTCAAGCACGCCGCCGTGTATTGCGCCTCGGGCACCAGCCCGACAGGGAAGGAGCCTTCGGTGAAGGCCTCTTCGGCCATGCCGCGGCGAATCAGAAATGGCGACGGATGGCCGGCATTGATGAATTCCAGATGGCCGTCATGATCCAGCAAACCAAAAAACACCGTGGCATAACGCCCGACTTCCGAGTGATCGCACAGAAAACGGTTCACGTGATTGAAGACGCGCGCCGGATCAGTCCCCAGCGTCATGCCGGAGAGCGCTCCCTGAAGCATGGTGGTTAGAATGGCCGCGCCAAGTCCCTTACCGGAAACGTCGGCAATTACGAATGCCGTACGGCCATCGCTCAGCGGGAAAACGTCGAAGTAATCGCCGCCCACGGACAAGCAGGGAAAATTGACGCCCGTCACGCAGCAATTTGGCGTATTCGGGAAGTTGCGCGGCAGCAGCGCCTGCAGAATGTCGCGCGCAATGTTGATCTCCTGTTCGAGCCGCTGGCGCTCGCGTTCGCGCTCTACCAGGCGTGCGTTGTCTAGAATGCTTGCCGCGTCGGCCGCGAGCGCATCCAGGATTTGCCGGTCGAGCTTCGAGAAAGCCGTGGGGCGGCGTGAGTCCAAGTACAGAACGCCAAGGAATTCGCCGCGCTTGACGTTGACCAGAGATTCCTGTGTGTTGGCGCGCGTCATGGCCCATAGCGGAATCACTACGACGGCGCGCAACCGCTGCGCCACGATGCTTTGCGCCGCTTGCAAATCCATGTCGGCTTGCGCCAGGTCCTCCGTGATGACTGGCGAATGTTGCCGGAGCGCGAGTTGGATGGCCGTCTGGCTGGGCGTCAGGCTTTCCGGCGGCAGCCGCAAGCCACCGCTGCGCCTGGCCAGCTTCACTCTCAGGGCGCCCGCGGGGTCGGCTTCCAGGAGCAGCCCGCGGTCGGCATCGGTGACGGAAACGGCGTGGTCGAGCATCGTGCCCAGAACCAAATCAAGCGGAAGCTGCGAATGCAGCAAGGAAGTCGCTTCCAGCAGAAGATTCAGTTTGCGGAGGCCGCCCCCGTTCGGTTCCGAGCTGGTGATGTGCTCGATACGCGTCAGCAAGCGCGGGATCGATTCTTCACCCGAGCCACTGGACAAGCGAAAGAGAATCTCGTAGGAGTCCTCCAGGCCGAAAGTAACCACGTCGCCGTTCAGCAGTTCGCGGCTCTCCACCTTCTCGCCGTTGATGAAGAGCCCGCGGCGCTGGCCCCGATCCTCCATGTAGTAACGGTTCGCCTCAATGACAATGGCCGCGCAATTTCGCGAGATGCGGCGGTCGGAAAGCTGTAAATGGTTGCCGGTTTCCGCCCCGCGCCCGATCAGGAATGGCGATTGCATCACGCGCACGTAGCGCCGCGCGCCGTCCGGAGAGACGACTTCAAGAACGGCATGCTCGCCTGGGAGAACGGTTTCCGACACGGGTGAATTCCAGTACCCGCATTGTAGCACGCGCTAACACCGGGGGAGCGAAGAAGAGCGCCGGCATCGCCAAACCCGAAGGGACTTAAGTTAAGTTAGAGGAAACGGAACTGACCGCCCATCTGTAATAGCCGGCGTTCTTTTCGGCCAACTCCTTCTGATTTTCTGGGACGTCGTCAACGGGATAAACGCAATTGTAGTCGCACGCCGGAATGATTCTCCAGCATCTAACGCCAGACAGAGGGTCTGCTCGACGAAATCGGACCAATTTAGGGTGCGTGGGATTACGCAGAAACCGGCATTTCGCAGCGAGGGCAGCACGTCAAACACCTGCCGCCAATCAGGCGGCCGCCGGCTTTGCCGGATGCACTCTTGCGGGTTCCAGCTCGGGCAGAAATGCGGTCAAGATCCCGATGGCCGGAAGATACGCGCAGACGTGGTAGACAAGGTCGATGCTGGTGAGATCGGCGAGCTTGCCAAGCAGGGCCGAGCCGACTCCGCCCAGTCCAAAGGCGAAACCGAAGAACAGCCCGGACACGGCGCCGATTCTTCCTGGCATCAGCTCTTGGGCGTATACCAGAATCGCGGAAAACGCGGAAGCGAGGATCAGTCCGATGATGACGCTCAGGATGCTGGTCCAAAACAAATTGGCATACGGCAGGATCAGGGTGAACGGCAGAACGCCAAGAATGGAGCACCAGATGACCAGCTTGCGGCCGAACTTGTCGCCCACCGGCCCGCCGAAAAATGTCCCCGCCGCCACCGCACCGAGGAACAAGGCCAGGTGGAGCTGCGCGCTCTGGACGGAAAGGTGAAAGCGGTTCATCAGGTAGAAGGTGTAATAACTGATGAGGCTCGCGAGGTAAAAGAATTTGGAGAACATCAGGGCGACCAGGATGGCGAGACTTAGCGCCACTTTTCTGCTGGAGAAAGCGGCCTGATGCTCGACGTGCGCCGAGGCGCAGAGACGGTCCGGATCGATACAGATCGCATTGGATTTGCGGCAATGCTCCTGCAGCCACCAGCCGATTCGGACGAGCAAGATCATGGCGAGCAGCGCCAGAAGCGAAAACCAAGCGATGCGCGGCTGGCGGTTTCCGAGCACATAAGCGGCCAGGAGCGGGCCGAGGGCAGTGCCTGCATTGCCTCCCACCTGGAAGAGCGATTGCGCCATGCCGTGCTGCCCGCCCGAAGCCAGTCTCGCCACGCGGGAAGATTCCGGATGAAAGACTGCTGAGCCAATGCCTACCAGCGCCGCCGCGGCAAGAACTGCGCCATAGGTCGGTGCGACGGCGAAGAACAGCAGGCCCAGCAGAGTTACTGCCATTCCTATGGCCAGGGAAAAGGGCTGGGGGCGACGGTCGGTGTAAAGTCCGACAAGCGGCTGCAAAATCGAGGCGGTGAATTGCGAGGTGAGCGCGATCAGTCCGACCTGCCCGAGATTCAGCCGCAAGGCTTCTTTCAGCAAAGGGTAAACGGCGGGGATGAGCGACTGCACCGTGTCGTTCAGCAAATGGCAAAAGCTGATGGAAAGAAGGACGGGAAAGATGGCCTTTGCGGCGGTCTGAGCAGGCGAACGCGCCTGAAGCGTTCCGACATTGGCTTCGGTGGCCATCTATGCCTGCATCTCTCCAATGGCTTTTGCGTGATTTTGGACCATGAGTTTTATCTGGCGGCGGATGCCAGGCGGCGGGTGAGGTAGTCGGAAACGTAGGTCTCGAAAAGCTCACACAGGCGCTGGCACACCGGACCAGGAGCGGAAATAGAGTGGCCGGCAACTTCGCCAACACTGATCAAGTTGCGATTGGTGGAAGTAATGAAAACTTCCTCAGCCGAATAGAGATCTTCCGGCCGCAACGACTGTTCAACCACGGAGAGTCCGGCTTCCGGCGCAATCTCCAGAAGAATGCCGCGCGTAATGCCTTCCAGGCAGCCGGAACGGAGTGGCGGGGTAAGGATCTTGCTATTTTTCACTGCGAAGATGTTTGCCGACGTGCATTCCGCCACCTCGCCGCGCTCGTTGAGCATCACCACTTCGTCGAAGCCTTCTTTGTTGGCTTCGGCCATGGACCAAACGTTATTGAGCCAGGAGATGGTTTTCACTCCTGCAAGCGGCGAAGCGGCGTGGCGCCCATGCGCGCGCAGTCCCAGGCGGACGATCTCCCGGTGCTCGGGCAGGCCAGCGGTGCAAAGGATTAGATCGGTCTGCGGGCGCTGTTCGTGGCTTTGCCAGAACCCCACCGAGTTGTAGATCAGATAAATGCGAGCGCAGCCTTCCGTGACATGGTTGGCGCGAATCAGTTCATGGAGATTCGCGCGGATTTTCGCCGCCGTGTATGGCAGGGGCAGGCGAATGATACCGGCGTCCTTTTCCAGGCGCCGCCAGTGGCGCTCGTACGCAAACGCCTCTCCGCGCGAAATGCGCACTGTGGTGAAGATGCCCCAGCCGCAGATCAGCCCCGCCTGGCCGGGCGAAAGGCGGACCTTCTCGATGGGAAGAAGGCTTTCGTTGTGGAAAACGTACGGATGAATCACTCTTGCCCCTCGATCTCGGGGACCAAAAAGATATTGTAACTGAATTGTGCGGAGATGCGGGATGGCAAGAAAGGAATCCGCAAATAAATCCAACCGGAACAGAGGCGGCGTCATCCAAGACAAAAGCTTGGGAACAGCGCCCAGCAGATGGTTGGAGAAAATCTCGGGAACTTTCCCATGCGGCGAGGGGAAAGCTTAAACAACTGTGCCGAGGGCCAGGGGAAACTTTGAGCAACGGTGAACCGTTTGACAGTTGTGGGCCCGAAACTAGGGACATAGAGTAAAGGTAGGCTCGGTCGTGAATTCTGGAAAAGCAGGGTCCGGCAAGAAATCCTTGGGCCAAACCGCCTGCAAGGTGATCTCTGTTCGCGCGACATTGATTTTGCTAGCGGCGGGCGTCTGCCTGGTTTGCACACTGCCGACGCTGGCGCAGTCACAGCCACAGACGCAACCCCCCCCGTCTCCGTCTCAGCCGCCTTCTGGCGCTCACGCCGCAGCGCCGCAAGAACCATCGCCAGTTGAGTCCTTGGCAGGAACGATTAGCGGAACGGTAGTGGATCAAATGGGAGCCGTCGTTTCGGGCGCCGTTGTCAAACTCGCCCGGGGAAATCCATCCTTAACGGCGGAGGCGACGTCGGACAGCGATGGGCAGTTCTTCTTTGCCAACCTCGCGCCCGGACCATTCCAGCTCACCATTACGGCGCCAGGTTTTGCGTCCCAGAGCGTTACCGGCACCTTGAATCCGGGCGAAGACCACACTATTCCGCTCCTAGCGCTTGCCGTGGCGGCTTCTGCAAGCGAGGTGCGAGTCTCCATGACACCGGTCGAAATGGCCGAAGCCGAGATCAAGGATGAAGAGAAACAGCGCGTCCTCGGCGTCATTCCCAATTTTTACGTTACCTACAATCCGTCAGCCGTTCCTCTGCACCCGAGGCAAAAATTCGAGCTGGCGTGGAAGCTCACCATAGACCCGGTAAACTTTGGCGTGACGGCAGCCATTGCCGGAATTCAACAGGCGGCAAATTCTTTCAGCGGATATGGACAAGGCGCGCAGGGCTACGGAAAGCGTTTGGGCGCGGCCTACGCCGACTCGGTTACCAGCACGTTCATCGGCGGCGCAGTCCTCCCATCGCTCTTCAAACAGGATCCTCGGTTTTTTTACAAAGGCAGCGGTAGCCGGCGGGCGCGGTTTTTCTACGCGATTGCCAACTCGGTGATCTGTAAAGGTGACAACGGACACTGGCAAGCCAGTTACTCCGCTCTTCTTGGCAGCCTGGCCGCGGGGGGCATCTCGAATCTGTACTATCCCGAAAGCGACCGCGATATGACGGTGACGTTTGAAAACACGCTCATTGGGATTGGCGCGACCGCCGCGAACAATGTTTTGCAGGAATTCGTCATTCGCAAGCTGACGCACAACCCACCCAAATACGCTACGGCTACCCCCTAGCTTAAGCTCTTTCCCTGAGTGCGTCAGAGGTATCCGCTTCCCGGGGTTGGAATGCGTCTGGCCGGAACGCGTGCCCCCCCAATCAACTCTGCTCGCGAAACGCTTGGAGCAAGCAGAGCACACGCTTCCAGCGCGCTTAGGATAGGCCCATCGAATTCAAAGGCAGCACTTCGCGGCTCAGGGTTGGCAGGACGCCGGGATGAGAAGCACTTGGCCTTCGTGTAGGAGGTTGGCGTCACGAAGCTCAGGGTTGGCGCGGGCGATGCAAGACCAGCAACTGCTGCGATGCAACTGCCTTTGCGCAATGGTCCAAAGGGTGTCGCCTGGACCGACCGTGTATTTCGTGGGTGCGCGCGGCGGAGCGACGGAAGCAGGAACGACAATCTGTGAACCTACCTCCAGGAGATTGGGATTCGGCAAACCGGGATTGAAAGCAAGAAGTTCCTGCCAACGATGTCCATCGCCGAGGCACGCGGCAGCGAACTTCCACAGCGAGTCCCCGGGCCGGACCGTGACCAGCATGAGTTTCCCGGGAATGAGTTTAGAGGACGGTGGCGCAACGGGTGCGGGACGCGGAACGGGAAGCGCGCGGGGCTCGGGCGGAACCGGTGCTAGTTCACGCGGCGAGGCAACTGCTGGCGGAGTCAAAACGGGCGGCCGTTCGAAGGGGGACCGCTTGACGAACGGCCGCAACGGTGCGACCACTCGCGGAGCAGGTTGCACCACCGTGGGAGGATCCACGGTGACAGGAGGAAGTAAGGGCTGGGCCGGCGGCTTGGGCGAAGCGAGCACGAGCGCATCCGCGAAAGGAAGATGAAATTCCGCCGAGCGCTGAAGTTGTTGCGACTGTTTTTGTCGGCGCAGGCGGCGCGCAACGTCGCCGAGCGGAGCCGTTTCGGGATTCACAGAAGGCGATGGGGCGGCGCTCCCGTCCTGTGCGACGGCTGCGCCATCGACGGGGGCGTCTTGCGCTTTTTGCTTGGTAGAGGGAGGTGCAGCCAGTTGGTACTTGCGTGCTTCCAATTGGGCGCGATCTTCTCGAGTGAGGATTTGATCGCGCTTCAGGTCGTCGGCCGTATAAATGTGTCTGGATTTTTTCTGCTGGTTTTGTTTGCGGGCGCGTTCCTGGCGAGCAGCTTCGGCAACACGAGTATCATTCTGAGCTTGGACTTGATCTTGGGTTTGAGCTTGGTTTTGAGTTGGTTGAGATTGTGCGTGGCAAACGGCGGCGCCCGCAAAGGCAAGTGAAAAAATCAGGAAAACGGGAACACCACAACGGAGAGAGCCGGATGGGGACTTTACGGCAATCAAGCGGCTGACCCGGGCTAGGGCGTCAAGATCAGTACTTGCCATTAAGACCGACCACTGACGGGGGACAACGCCTACAAGCAGTATACCGAAAAAAGCCGTTCCAGGAAACAACAAATTTTTTGTGGTCGGCCCTGGAGAAGGCGCTCTGCTGACGACCGCACAAATTGTTGCTGGAGCCATACGGCTCAGAGAAACGGAGCTATTTCTTGACGACGAACAATGGAGAGTTGTGATATGAACCGCGGTCGAGAGGGACATTACTATGAGTTTCGGCTTGACCGCAAAAACAAGAAATGCCGTCTTGCTCGTCGCGATTCTGAGCCCTTGCCTGTGTGTGACCGGACAGGAGCGGGCGCAGGACCGGAGAAAATTTTTGGATCCGGCAACGCCGGTCAGCGACGATCCGCGGCGAATTCCGGTCAAGCCCGGACCGAGGGGGCCCGACCGCGTTTTGGTTTTGCGCGGCGGAAGAATTTTTGACGGAACCGGGAAGGCCGCGCGCGAGGGCACGCTGGTCATCGAGCGCAACAAAATTTTGAAAATTTTGCCGCCCGCGTCGACAGACTGGCCGAAGAACGCCGAAGTCGTGGAGGTTACCGCCAAAACGATTCTTCCTGGACTGATCGACCTGCACACGCACCTAACCTATCCGTTGACGGAAGGAGATGTTCAGCATGCGCCGAGCGAAGCCGAGGCAACTTTACGCGCTGTGGAAAAGCTCCGTTACTTTTTGGAGAGCGGCGTCACCAGCGTGCGCGATGTCGGCTCGCAAGGCGACGTGACTTTTCGTTTGAAAGAGTGGGTACGCGACAACCGGCTCGCTGGTCCGCGAGTTTTTCCCGCGGGGCAGTTCATCACTGGCGAAGGGGGGCACTCAACCGAGAACACTCCCGATGAATGGATTAAATGGATGGGAGCGACCCGGATCGCGACCGGTCCAGATGATTGGCGTTTGGCGGTGCGCGAACAATTTCATAAAGGCGCGGACGTCATCAAGCTGGGGAGTCATTTTTCTGTCGAAGAAGTCAAAGCGGCAGTACAAGAGGCGCACGAGCTCGGATTGAAAGTAACCGTGGATGCGGAAACATTTTATATCCAGCGCGCCGTGGAAGCAGGGGTGGACACCATCGAGCACCCGCTGCCAAGAACTGACGAAACGATTCAGTTGATGGCCAAGAAAGGTGTCGCCGCCGATCCAACGCTGATTCCCTACCAAATTATTTTTGACGAGTGGGGCGGATACTTCGGTTCGACGTCGCGGCGTTTTACGTTTTCAAACGAAGCCAACATGGGGATGCTTGGTAGACTGAAGCGAGCGGGAGTCAAATGCGGCGTGGGGACGGATTTAATTCTGCATTGGTACCGCTACTTGCCGGGGCCGTACATTCGTGAGCTGAAGAATTTCGTTGCCGCAGGCTGGAGCGTTCCCGAGGCCCTGGTCGCGGCGACCAAAACGAATTCGGAGATCCTGGATATGGACGACCGGCTCGGCACGCTGGAGCCGGACAAGCTGGCGGATGTGCTGGTCGCCGACGGGCGGCCGGATGAGAACCTGGAGGACCTTGCTAAGGTGGATTTGGTGATCCGCGATGGGTACATCGTAGTCCAGGGTGGCAAGGTGGCCATTGCCAAGCACACCCCTGCTCCTCCGCCGAAGAAGCCCGAGCCCTAGCACGCTTCAATTAATCGGCGCATAATCAGCAAGATAGGCGAAGAATTTCGGTCCCCATGGCTCGGGTAAGTCGTCGGGCTTGTCCGAGCGTTAGGAACTGCCTTGGATTCAATTGGATTCAATTTGGATTCAAGGGGTTCAGGAGGTTTTTTTCCCACAGGATGTATAAATCGCATTTGACAGAGGACGTTCGCTTCCTTATACTTTGTTGTTTGTCAGGGATGTTACTAACCTGAGTGGGGCGGCTCCGTAAGTTTTGGAGCCGTTGAGTTGGAAGGATTATCTCCGGTTCCGGAACAAGCAAGACGGAATGGGACCGAAGAGCGGCCGGAATGGGGCGCCAGCCCCGCAAAGCCGAGTAAGCCTCTCCGAACTAATACCAAGAGAACAGCTCCACCTCTTGGAGTGCGTACGGAGTTTCTTGCTGGTTGTACCTCCGGATTCGCAGCAGACCTTTCAGCAGAGGCGCACGCTCTCGCGTGATTTTGTTTGCGCGCCCGGCGAGAGCCGCGAAGCTTTGCGCGCAAGAGTTTGGCCGCCGTGTGGCCGAAAAAAGAGGGAAGACTGTGCCGACGTTTTCGCAACTAGTCCGCATGGGCCGTGAAGCGGTCAGCAGCAAGACGAAGTCGCCCGCGTTGGTGGGCTGCCCGGAAAAGCGCGGCGTGTGTATACGCGTTTACACGCAGACGCCGAAGAAGCCCAACTCGGCTTTGCGCAAAGTGGCGCGCGTGCGGCTCACGAATGCCGTCGAGGTCACGACGTACATTCCGGGCATAGGCCACAACTTGCAGGAGCACTCCATCGTGCTCGTGCGCGGGGGCCGCGTGAAGGACTTGCCGGGAGTGCGCTACCACATCGTGCGCGGCACGCTGGACGCGGCGGGCGTGGAGAACCGCAAACAGGGGCGCTCGAAGTACGGTGCGAAGCGGCCGAAAGCGGCGCAGGCGAAATAAGCGTTTCGAGGGGTGAAGGAGCGATAGAGAGCGATGCCACGCAAAGGATTAGTTTCGCGGAGAGTCCAGGCGACCGACCCGGTCTACGGCAATGACCTGGTGGAAAAATTCATCTGCTCGATGATGTGGGACGGAAAGAAGAGCACGGCCCAGCGCGTGTTTTACGGCGCGATGGACCAGGTGGCGAAGAAGACCAGCGACGATGCGCTCAAGGTCTTCAAGAAGGCCGTCGAGAACGTGAAGCCGGTGCTGGAAGTGAAGACGCGGCGCGTGGGCGGCGCGAACTACCAGGTTCCGGTGGAGGTGAATCCGTTTCGCCGTCAGTCGCTGGCCATTCGCTGGCTGCTGCAGTATTCGCGGGACCGCGCGGGCAAAACGATGGTAGATAGGCTGGCGGATGAACTGATCGACGCAGCCAATGCGCGCGGCGGGGCCATCAAGAAGAAGGAAGATGTGCACCGCATGGCGGAAGCCAACAAGGCCTTCGCCCATTACCGCTGGTAGCAAGAATTTTAAGGACAAGGAAAAGGAATTGGTGGAATCGTGAGCGAAGCGGTTGCAATCCGGCCCGGAGACAAGAAGACCACGGGAACCATGGGAAGAGCGTTCAAACTCGAAGACACCCGCAATATCGGGATCATGGCGCACATCGACGCCGGCAAGACCACGTCGACCGAGCGCATCCTTTATTACACGGGTGTGACCTACAAGATCGGCTCAGTGGATGAAGGCACGGCCACCATGGACTGGATGGAGCAGGAGCGGGAGCGCGGCATCACCATCACCAGCGCCGCGACTACTGCGGCCTGGGATCGCTTCGGCAAGAAATATCGCGTCAATATCATTGACACGCCGGGCCACGTGGATTTCACCGTGGAAGTGGAGCGTTCGCTGCGCGTTCTGGACGGCGCGGTGGCAATTTTCGACTCTGTGGCGGGCGTGCAGCCGCAGTCGGAAACCGTTTGGCGCCAGGCGGACAAATATCGCGTCCCCCGCCTCGCGTTGGTCAACAAGATGGACAAGATGGGCGCGGACTTTGACCACGTCATCCGCACCATGCGCCAGCGCCTCGGAGCCCACCCCGTTCCCGTCCAGTTTCCCCTCGGCCGAGAAGAGAACTTCATCGGATGCATCGATTTTCTCGAGCAGAAGGTGATTGTCTGGCTGGAAGAAACGCTGGGCGCGAAATTTGAAATTTTTGAAGTCGAGAAGCTCTGGGATTCGGCGTTTGTCAACTCGCGTCCCGATGTTGCTGCGGCTTTAAAGGGTTCGGCCATCGACAAGAAGTTTTACGAAGACCACCGCAACAAGGTAGTCGAGTACGTCGCCGAGCATGACGACGAACTGGTGGACAAGTATTTGAATGGCGAAACGCTGACTGTGGAGGAGATGCGGAAGTCCATCCGCAAGTCCACGCTGGCGATGAAGATCGTGCCCGTGCTTGCCGGCTCCGCGTTCAAGAACAAGGGCATTCAGCCGTTGCTCGACGCCGTCGTGGATTATCTCCCCTCGCCTGTGGATGTGCCCCCCGTGGAAGGCATCAACCCCGAAAACGACGAACCGATTCTGCGGCGCGCTTCCGTCGAGCAGCCCTTCTCGGCACTGGCGTTCAAAATCATGTCCGACCCTTTTGTCGGCCATTTGACCTACATCCGCGTTTATTCCGGCATGCTGAAGGCCGGCAGCTACATTTACAACTCGACCAAGCACACGCGCGAGCGCATCGGGCGCCTGCTTCAAATGCATGCGAACAAGCGCGAAGAGGTTGACGTCGTGTACGCCGGGGACATTTGCGCTTGCGTCGGCTTGAAGAGCGTCACTACGGGGGACACGCTTTGCGACGAACAGAAACAAATCATCCTCGAAGCCATCGATTTCCCCGCGCCGGTTATCTCCGTAGCTGTGGAACCCAAGACCAAAGCTGACCAGGACAAGATGGGCCAGGCGCTCTCCCGGCTTTCGCAGGAAGATCCCACGTTCCGCGTGCACACCGACACGGAAACGGGACAGACGCTGATCTCCGGCATGGGCGAATTGCACCTGGAAATCATCGTTGACCGCATGAAGCGCGAATTCAACGTGGAAGCGAACGTCGGCCGGCCGCAAGTGGCGTACCGCGAAACGATTCGCAAGAAGGCCGAGGCCGAAGGCAAGTACATCAAGCAGACCGGCGGCCGCGGTCAATACGGCCACTGCAAGCTCGAAGTGCATCCCCTGCCGAGCGCCGACCACGAGGACATGCACGAAATGGGCACGGATGAGCTCGATGCGCTGGCGAAGTCCGTGGCCGGGGCGGGTGGAAAGTGGAAGTTCGACAAAGAACATCGCTTCTTGTTTGTGGACAAGATTTTCGGCGGCGCCATTCCCAAGGAATTCATTCCCCCGATTGAGGTGGGGATCCGCGAAGCGATGGATAGCGGCCCGCTGGCGGGCTTTATGATGGTGGACGTGGCCGCGGTGCTCGTTGACGGCAGCTACCATGACGTAGACAGCTCGGAAATGGCGTTCAAGATTGCCGCCTCCATGGGTTTCAAGGAAGCCTGTGCGAGGGCCAAGCCCGTGTTGTTGGAACCGATCATGAAGGTGGAGGTGGTGGTTCCCGAAGAGTACATGGCCGCTGTGTTTGGCGACCTCAATTCGCGCCGCGCTCAAATCCAGGGTTCAGAAGTACGCGCGGGCAGCCATGTGATTCGCGTGCAGGTGCCGCTGGCGGAAATGTTCGGCTACGCCACCGATTTGCGCAGCCGCACGCAGGGCCGCGGCAACTTCACCATGCATTTCTCGCATTACGCGGAAGTGCCGAGCCACCTTGGCGACGAGATTATCGGAAAGGTGAAGGGCAAAAAATAAGTTCGGGTTTTCAAGACTTTGACTGAGGAGCAGGGGACCAAATGGCGAAGGAGAAATTCGAGCGCAGCAAGCCGCACGTGAACATCGGGACGATCGGGCACATCGATCATGGCAAGACCACTTTGACGGCCGCGATCACCAGGGTGCTGTCGAAGCACAACCCGAAAGTACAGTTCCGCGCGTTTGACACCATTGACAACGCGCCGGAAGAGCGCG